>CAZCQH010000023.1:0-85810 GCA_964500805.1 uncultured Hyphomicrobiaceae bacterium | reverse complement strand
TCGGCTCGAGCAGCTCGACGACGCGACCGCCCGCGGGCAGCTCGCGCTGCCTGCATGGCGTGGGCATGGCCGCGATCGCATCGGCCTGGTAGTCGGCGTTCCGGCGTAGAGCTTCCCAGGAGAAATCGGGCCGGCTCCAAGCGTGCAGGTGATCGTAGCTGGACAATGTTGTCGGCCATGCTGGACCGACTCGCAATCCGATGCGCGACATCTGTCCTCCCGGCAGCGCTTCTCGGCTTCTCCACGATCGCGTGCAATCTTGAGGCCGATGGCGCGCGACCGGCCCGTCGGCGGCTCGCGGAATGGGGCGTCGCCTGACCCGGGCCAGTGCAGTATTGCACTAAAGGCGAACTCTGACTGTCTTTTCTCGAAGTAAGGTAATTTGCAGGAGCAAACGTGCGAGTCAGCAGTGCGAAAATGTTTGGGCTGCTATTTCGCAAAACGTTTCGCAAAGAGCGGGGCGCTCACCCCATCGCAACTGGCTTGGTGTTGCTTGCTCCGCTGCTTCGGTAGCGCGGCGCTGGTCACAGTCGATCGCTTTGACCGGTACAGCGAAGTGCGAATCAGTAGCCCGACATCATCCGTCGAGACCTGTATTGCAACTGGGCGCTGCGCGCGTAGGCGCTTTAGGCCTGAAGCAAAGTGACAAGGACGACCAGCGGTGTTGTCGCCGCCGGCGAGCTTGCCCACGAGCACACCATCAGCAAGCCAAACTCGAGACTATGTCATCGCAGCCCATCCCAAGTCAGGTTAGGTGTGTGACATGCGTGTGATTGGAAGTTGGCGAAAACCAAGAAATTCTTAGATTCATTAATCTTGACAGCACGTTAGCTCGACCACTCCGACTTGAGGAGCCAGTAACCGGTTGAAACCGGTGGCGGTGCAGGTTTCTTGGCCATTTGACATCCGTCGGCTGCCGGAGCAGTTAGCCAGCAACGGGCCGTCATCGCAAGCACGAAGCCGAACGCCTCATTCGGCGCTGCCGCGTCCCTGCGGCCATTATCGTGAACGAATGCCAGGGTGAGTGAAATGAGCCATCCGCCAGTTCCCGGGTTGAAGGGAATCGAGCACATTGGCCTGACAGTGCCGAATATCGAAACGGCGACGCGGTTCTTCGCTGACGTGATCGGGGCCGAGGTGCTCTATGATATAGGACCTTTCGAGTCGGCGGACGATTGGATGGCGCAGCATCTCGCTGTGCATCCACGTGCGCGGATCAATAAGCTACGCGTCCTCAAGGTTGCCAACGGGCCGGTATTGGAGCTTTTCGAGTTCACGTCGCCGGACCAGCGGACGGCTCACCCGCGCAACAGTGACCATGGGGGCTGGCATTTGGCATTCTATGTGGACGACATGGAAGCATCACTCGCTGCACTGCGCCAGCATCGGTGCAGCATCCAGAGCGGGCCGGTGACGATGACCGAAGGACCGAGCGCGGGATTGCAGTGGCTCTATTTCCAGGCACCGTGGGGCCAGCAGCTGGAGCTGGTGAGCTATCCCGACGGTATCGCTGCCTACCGCGAACGGCGGCTCGACATCTGGCGACCACGGTGACGCAGTGCGCCGCAAGGCAAGAAGCGTGCTCGGCGTGTCAACTGGACGCCGATGAGAATTGCAAGTGGCCGTCACGGCCTATTTAAGAGCAGCGGGCGACAGGAGCAGCGCCGCTCGAAGGTGAACAGGGAACGCACATGCGCATTGTTGTCATCGGCGCCGGTTACGTCGGTCTTGTCTCCGGTGCCTGCTTCGCCGACTTCGGCCATGATGTCGTCTGCGTCGACACGGACGAGCAGAAGATCGAGCGGCTCAACGCCGGCGAGATTCCAATCTTCGAGCCGGGGCTGGAAGAGATCGTCGCGACGAACCGGGAAGCCGGGCGCCTGGTCTTCACGACTGAGCTCAAGGCCAGCATGCCCGGGGCGGATGTTGTGTTCCTGGCTGTTGGAACACCGTCGCGACGGGGCGACGGCCACGCAGACCTTTCGTATGTCTACCAAGCCGCGAAAGACGTTGCGGAGTGCGCCGAAGGTGACCTCGTAGTCGCCACCAAGTCGACGGTTCCGGTCGGAACCGGGGACGAAGTGGAACGCATCCTGAAGGCCACGCGGCCCGATCTCAATCTCGTTTCCGCCTCGAACCCGGAGTTCCTGCGCGAGGGCGCGGCGATCGAGGATTTCAAGCGGCCGGATCGCATCGTACTCGGCTGCAACGACCAGCGTTCGCGCGATGCGCTGGCCGAGGTCTATCGACCGCTCTACCTCAATCAGCCTCCGCTGCTGTTCACATCGCGGCGTACGTCGGAGCTGATCAAGTACGCCGCGAATGCGTTCCTCGCCACCAAGATCACCTTTATCAATGAGATGGCCGACCTCTGCGAGAAGGTGGGCGCAAACGTGCAAGAAGTAGCGCGCGGCATCGGCTTGGATAATCGTATCGGGAGCAAGTTTCTGCACGCGGGGCCGGGCTACGGCGGCTCATGCTTTCCCAAAGACACCATGGCGCTGGTGAAGACGGCGCAGGACTTCGAGGCGCCGCTGCGGATCGTTGAGACGGTTGCCGCCGTGAACGATCAGCGCAAGCGGGCCATGGCCCGGAAGGTGATCGCGGCATGCGGGGGGGCGATTCGCGACAAGACCATTGCGGTTCTGGGACTGACGTTCAAGCCGAACACGGACGACATGCGGGAAGCGCCGTCGCTCTCCATCATCACGGCGTTGCAGGATGCTGGCGCCATCGTTCGCGGCTATGATCCCGAAGGCATGGAACAGGCAAGGCCGCTGTTACCGGGAGTCAAACTCTTCAATTCGGCATACTCGTGCATCGAGGGCGCCGACGCGCTCGTCATCGTCACAGAATGGAATGAATTCCGCGCACTAGATCTCAGGCGCGTGAGATCGCTGCTGAAGAGCCCTATCGTCGTCGATCTTCGCAATATCTACCGGCCTGACGACATGCAGCGGCTCGGGTTCACCTATGCGAGCGTCGGACGCCCGGGGAGCGATGGTCAATGACGCCTGGAGCTCTGATCGGGCTCGTGCGCGATGCATGGCATGACCATGCGCTATGCCGCACACGCCTAGGCGGTGCGCCGGGTCCTTTCTTAAACTTCGTGCATCGCTGAATGGAGGCTGCTCATGATTTATGTGATCGCCACAATGACGATCAAGCCGGGAACGCGTGACCAGGTGTTGGCTGCGGCCAAACCCTGCATAGAGGCGACGCGAAAGGAAGCGGGTTGTATCTTCTATGATCTTAACACCAGTGCGAGCGACCCCAACCTGCTGACGTTCGTCGAGCGGTGGGAGTCGCGGGACCATTTGGCGGCACACGCCAAGACCGAACACATAAAGGTATGGCGAGCCGCCTCTGGTGAGCATGTCGTCAGCCGCCAAATCGAGATCATCAATCCGGCCAGTGTCGATAAGATGTAAGTGTGGCGTCGGGGCGCCTGGTCTCAGTGGCCGAGTTGCAGACCCGACCGCGCGGAGACGTGCGCTACGCGCTCTTCCGCGCCGAGATGATCGATTTCGACTGAAGTCGTAGCCTGCTCCAGGACTGGCCGTGCTTGGTATCGGCGGGGCGTCGCGCTCTCCGCAAAGCACGGCAAAACATCGGGTTACATGATGCTTCGGGCAAGAATTCATCGGGGTTGGAGCGCTGTCGAGGTTGCCCGACCGACGCCGGGACGCGGCGCATGTGCGCAGCCCCGCCGGAATCCTTGAAGACGGCAACCCCTTGCGATACTAGGAGCTTTCCACTCACCTTCGAGGGTAGACCATGATCGACACATCCGACGGCCATCACGCGATGGATTACCGGGAACATGTGCGCACTTACAAGGGCTTCCTGGTTGGCACGGTCGCACTCGTTGTGCTCTGCGCCGTGATTCTGCTCGGCATGCTGGTTTTTCTGGTCTGACTTTCCTCTGCCTTCTTTGATTTGCCGCCGCTCGCCGAGCGGCGAGCGCTCCCTGCAAGGACCCGACAGACATGGTCACGATCGCCGTGACGCATGAGCCTGGGCCCGAGACGCGCGTGGCCGTCTCGCCCGAGACTGTGCGCAAGCTCGTCGGGCTCGGATGCACCGTCAAAGTGGCAAGCGGTGCCGGTCGCAAGTCGCACTTTTCGGATGACGCCTTCAAAGCGGCCGGGGCTATTATCGCGGCGTCGCCGAATGATGCGTTGGGCGGTGCCGAAATCCTGCTCAAGGTGCGGCGTCCGTCACGCGACGAGGTTGCGGCCCTGAAGCGCGGAGCGCTGGTGGCGGCAATCCTAAGTCCTTATGACGAGCGCGCAGATCTCGACGCACTCGCGGCATCCGGCGTCAGCCTTTTCGCCATGGAGTTCATGCCAAGAATCACGCGTGCGCAGTCCATGGACGTGCTCTCGAGCCAAGCAAACCTCGCCGGCTACAAGGCGGTGGTCGACGCGGCCTCGATGTTCGGCCAGGCCGTACCCATGATGATGACCGCCGCCGGTACGGTACCTGCCGCGAGGTTCTTCATCATGGGTGTCGGTGTGGCCGGCCTCCAGGCCATTGCCACCGCGCGCCGCCTCGGCGCCATCGTATCGGCAACCGATGTGCGACCCGCGACGAAGGAGCAGGTTGCCTCGCTGGGCGCGAAGTTCATCGCGGTCGAGGATGAAGAGTTCAAGCAGGCGCAAACCGCCGCCGGCTACGCAAAGCCCATGTCCGAGGGCTACCAGAAAAAACAAGCCGAGCTGGTCGCCTCGCACATCAAGACTCAGGACGTGGTCATTACGACAGCGCTGATCCCAGGACGTCCGGCGCCGAGGCTCATCTCGAAGGAGATGGTCTCGTCCATGAAACCGGGCTCGATCGTCGTAGATCTCGCGGCCGAGCGTGGCGGCAACTGTGAGCTGACAAAGCCCGGCGAGGTCATCGAAGCGCACGGTGTGAAGATTTGGGGGCCGGTCAATCTCCAGGGCACGGTCCCCGTCAATGCTTCCTCACTCTACGCGAAGAATTTGCTGACTTTCCTCGAGACGCTTTTCGACAAGAAGACAAAAGAACTCGCGGTGAACTGGGACGACGAGATCGTGAAAGGCACCCTGGTTGCCAAGGACGGCAAGATCGTTCACCCGAATCTGCTGCCGAAGCTGGCGTAGAAACCCCGACTCAAGGAGTTCGCAATGAAACGCTTCGCTGGCTCTTTCGTCGTCGCCGCAGCGGCCGTTGGAGCGATGCCCGGGGCTGCGCTTGCCGCAAGCGGCGGTGACGTCAGTCCCTTCGTGTATCAGTTCATGGTTTTCGCCATCGCGATCTTCGTCGGCTACTACGTCGTATGGTCGGTTACGCCGGCGCTGCATACCCCGCTGATGAGCGTCACCAATGCCATATCCTCAGTGATCGTGGTCGGCGCGCTGCTGGCAACCGGCGTTGCGCTCGTTTCGTCCGGCTCCTGGCTCGCGAAGGTGTTCGGCTTTCTGGCGCTGGTAATGGCGGCGATCAACATCTTCGGCGGCTTCATGGTCACGCAACGCATGCTGGCGATGTACAAGAAGAAAGAGCCGCGGAAATGACCGCAATATTCGTCGAGCAGCGTGCTCACCCGATCAAGCCAGTCGAAGCCCAGCCGCGCTCCGGAGCCTGAGACATGTCAGCCAATGTCGTCGCGCTGCTTTATCTAGCTTCCGGGGTGCTCTTCATCCTCGCGCTGCGCGGGCTGTCGAGCCCGGAGACGTCGCGGGCCGGCAACATGTACGGCATCGTCGGCATGACGATTGCGATCCTGACGACGCTCGCGCAGGTCGGCGCTCCGAATGACGCGCTGACGTGGCTGCTGATCGCGGGTGGTCTCGGCTTGGGTGGCCTGATCGGCGGCGTCACCGCACGTAAGATCGCCATGACCGCCATGCCCGAGCTGGTCGCGGCGTTCCATTCGCTCGTGGGGCTTGCTGCGGTATTCGTCGCGGCTGGCGCACTCTATGCGCCAGAAGCGTTCGGTATCGGCACGCTCGGTGCCATACATGGCGCAAGTTTGCTGGAGATGTCGCTTGGGGTCGCCATTGGTGCGATAACGTTCACAGGCTCGGTGATCGCTTTCGGCAAGCTCTCGGGAAGGATTTCCGGAAAGCCAATCATCTTGCCGGCGCGACATGCGGTCAATCTGGTGCTGGCCTTAGCCATTGCCGTGCTGGTCTACATGTTCTGCATGTCCGGCGGCAACCCGACGCTGTTCTGGCTGATCACGATTGCCTCATTGCTCTTCGGCATTCTCATCATCATCCCGATCGGCGGCGCGGATATGCCCGTCGTCGTCTCGATGCTGAACTCATATTCGGGCTGGGCGGCCGCAGGCATCGGCTTCACGCTCGGCAACATTGCGCTGATCATCACCGGCGCGCTGGTCGGGTCGTCGGGCGCGATCCTGTCCTACATCATGTGCAAGGGCATGAACCGCGCCTTTCTGTCGGTGATCGCGGGCGGCTTCGGCGGCGAAGTGGCGGGGCCGGCGGGGGCGGGCGGCGCCGAACAGAAGCCCGTCAAGCTCGGATCTTCCGAGGATGCGGCGTTCCTGCTCAAGAATGCGGGCAAGGTGATCATTGTGCCGGGCTACGGGATGGCGGTTGCACAAGCGCAGCACGCGCTCCGCGAATTGGCCGACAATCTGAAGAAGGCGGGCGTGGACGTGAAGTACGCGATCCATCCCGTCGCTGGCCGCATGCCGGGACACATGAACGTGCTGCTGGCCGAGGCCAATGTCCCCTACGACGAGGTGTTCGAGCTCGAGGACATCAATTCGGAGTTCGCACAGACCGACGCGGTCTACGTCATCGGCGCCAATGACGTGGTCAATCCCGCGGCAGAGGAGGACAAATCCTCGCCGATCTATGGCATGCCGGTGCTGCAGGTTTGGAAGGCAGGAACCGTGCTCTTCAACAAGCGTTCGCTCGCTTCGGGCTACGCCGGCATCGACAATTCGGTTTTCTACCGCGACAACACCGTCATGGTGCTGGGCGATGCGAAGAAGATGACCGAGGAGATCGGCAAGAGCCTTTCGGGCAAGGGGCACTGAGGTCCCGAAGAAAATGAGCGGTTGGTGATGTCCGACGACGATGCAGACTATCGGCGCAAGCTGGCCGATGAAATGGCAAAAGACGCATGGAAGACGAGGGATCAGGAAGTATCCAACTCGCTGGCGCAGCCGCAATTGCAGCCTTATTGGGGTTTGTGGCAGCAAATTCACGACTGCTGAAGGGGCAGATAGACGGGATTAGCGCAGCCCTGTGGTATTTAACTGCAGGACTTCTCGTCTCGGCTTTAGCGTCAGGAGGCGCATATTTCACGCAGTATCTATACACAATCTCTTCGGGGAAGTTCGAGAAGAGTTGGAGCCACCCTTGGGTAATTGACAAGCACCATTGGTCGTCCCGAGCTGCCTTGGCCCTGCACGCGGCAACTGTCGTTCTGGTCGTCCTCGGGTATGCATTCTTCATCTGTGGCCTGCGAAAGTTCTTCCCGGTGGTGTATGCGGTCATCAATGCGGCGAGCGCCTCTAACTGATGTAGGTTACCCGCCTCGCGGCTCACTCGATCATCGCCTCAATTCGGCCAGTCGCGCCTTGAGCGCCTGATTCTCCTGATCGAGCTCCTTGTTGCGGGCTTGCAGTTGCTGGATCGTGTGTGCGACGTCAGCCGCCGCAATCATCTGTGGGATGTGCTGCGAGCAATTGATGTCCCACGCTTCGACACCGAACAGGATCACCTGCTCAACGCGGGCTTTATAGCCTTCGGGCGATAGCCGCGCGGCCAATCCCGCGTCGCCTTCAACAATCCGCGCCTTGCCCCACAGCTTCACGCGGCGCTGCTGCTCGTAGTCCATCAGGAACAACTGCGCGCGAGGGTTTTCCGCGAGATTACCCGTGGTGATGTATTGGCGGTTGCCGGCGAAATCTGCAAACCCGATTGTCGTTTCGTCGACGAGCCGCAGGAACCCCGGTGGACCACCGCGATGTTGCACATAGGGCTGACCATCGGCCGAGGCAGTTGCGAGATAGCTCGTTGTCACCGTCTGGAGGAATTCGGCCAACTCGGGTGTGATCGCCGTACGGAAGCCGCCTTGCGCTTCGCGTTTGGCGTACACGCCCCGGGAGTGGCGGCGGACTTGGACCGCCTTGACGGACTCGGAAAAGGCAACGTCGCTCGATGGACGGGATACCGGTGAAGCGTTTTTGCTCATGATTGCACTCGCTCTGGTTTTTGATGGAGCTCGCTCGCTCGCCGCCATATGGCGACCTACTCGTGGTTTGTCGCGCCAGGGCTTGCTCAATTCGCCGTGAATGCCAACATAGTGAGGAGCAACTGAGGGACTTTTGCATGGCCAATACGCTCGGCATGGGACTGCAGGCTGGCGCGCAGGCATTGCGATTTGGCTGGTACTTCGGCCTGAGACAGACGCTTGACTGGCAGGCCTCTCGTGTGGCGCAGACCCGGCGCCCGAAACCGACACGTCCCGTACCGAGCCAGCGCGAGATCTTGGTCGATTTGGGCCAACTCTTCCTGCGCGACGCCATGGCAGTGCGCGACGGCATTTTTCCGCCGTTGACGGACGGCGAGAGCCCCTTGATCCACCTCGACCGGGTGCGGGCAATGCTTGCCGATATTCCGGATGCTGTGCGGCGGCGCGAATCGGGCGACGCCAAGACCGTTCGCGATGCCGCCCCTGAAAAGGTCGGCGGGTTGCCGGAGTACTTTACGCAAGACTTCCACTACCAGACGGGCGGATATCTGACTGAGGAGTCCGCCAGGCTCTACGACGTGCAGGTCGAGACACTGTTCCTTGGCGGTGCCGCTCCGATGCGGCGTGAAGCATTGCGCCCGGTTGCCGAGTTCATGCGCGGACGTGACCAAAGGCGCATATCGCTTCTCGACGTTGCGTGCGGTACCGGCCGTTTCCTGCGCGATGTCCGCCTGACATACCCGGCGATGCGGTTGTCAGGCCTCGACCTGTCGGTGAGCTACCTCGACGAGGCCCGGCGCCATATGGGAGATCTACGTCCCATTGAGTGGATCAAGTGCAATGCGGAGCAGATTCCACTTCCGACCGAGAGTCAGGACATCGTCACGACGATGTTCCTTTTTCACGAACTGCCGCCGGACGTGCGTCGCCGTGTTACGGCCGAGATGGCTCGGGTGCTGAAAAAAGGAGGCATTCTGACGTTCATCGACAGCTTGCAAATGGGCGACCGTCCGGGTTGGGACGGGCTGCTCGAAGCGTTTCCGCAACGCTTTCACGAGCCGTTTTACCGGAATTACGCAATCGACGATCTCAGCAAAGTATTCGCGGGCGCGGGGCTCAAGTGGGAGCAGTCGTGGACGTCTTATTTCTCCAAGGTCATCGTTTGTCGAAAAGCATAGCACACACAGTTGTCGACAAATGCATCTCGGCCCAAAGCCGCATCGTCCGACGTTCTGACGTGGATACAATAGGAGCCTCGCCACTCGCTTTGGCAAGGCCCCTATTGATACAAATCTTACTCGCGGGACGAACTTACGCAGCACGCCTGACAGGCGCGCGTACTATCACAACCGAAGCCTGGGCATGCCCGTGCGGCGACGCCCACACCACACGCGGCGCCATTGCCGACGATGACGCCTGAACAGCAACGGATGTCAGCTGTATAACGTCCGGTTTCAACAGAAGGGCTGGTTGCGCTGACTCCGATAAACGATTGCTCATGTTCCTCACCGAGGTGTCGAGGTTATCCGAGATCTTGCAGGTCCGCGGGACTTGCTCTCGGCCTGCCGGGAACATGTGGTGAAGGCATCGCTCGTTCCAATAGAACGTTCGGCCTCAGAAAATAGGCTGAAGCTATGGAATCGAATGCACGCATCGGGGGGAACTATTGGGAGTAACGGCAACCCTCTGCAGGGAGAGAAGTACTCACACGTAGCTCGGCCCTTCGATCACCGGATGCTTCTTGACAAACTCCATGTCAACCTCGAGCCCGATGCCGGGTTTCTCCAGAGGGTGAACGTTACCGTTGCGATCGACCTCGTAGGGTTTCGATGAGCCGAGCTGCTCGCGGTAGGGGTTCACCTTGGAGATGTCGGCTTCGAAGAACCCGCCATTGTCGATCGAAGCGAGGAAGTGGATCGTCGCCGCCATGTTGATTGCCGAGATCGACGTGTGCGGGTGGATCGGCAGTTTCCAGGCCGAGGCAAGCGCTGCAATGCGCAAGCCTTCCGTGATGCCGCCAGTCTTGGACAGATCGGGCTGCAGGATGGTGATGATGCCGTCCTCGATCAGCCGGTTGAACTCGAAGCGTGTGTAGTGGTTCTCACCCGCCGCCAGCGGCAGCTTGCCGAAGGAGCGCGCGATCCGGTAGCTGCGGTGATCATGCGCGGGAAACGGCTCCTCCAGCCAGGCAATCTTGGCTTCGTCAAGACCCGGCATCAGGCGGCGCGCGTCCTCAACCGTGGTGCCCGTATTTGCGTCGGAAAGAATGACGAGACCGTCGCCGTAGGCCTTGCGGACGGCGAGAGCGCGCGAGATGTCTTTTTCAGGCGTATCGCCGACGCGCAGCTTCACCGCCTTATAGCCGAGCTCCACCTGGGGACGAATCTCGTCGATTAGGGATTCAGGAGCCTGATAGCCCAGCGAGACGCCGCCTGCGTAGGCCGGGATCGGCTTCGATCGGCCGCCGAGCAGCCTGTAGAGTGGCCATCCGACCGCCTTTGCGCGGATGTCCCAGAGCGCCATGTCGATGCCACTCATGGCGAGCGCTGTGCCGGCACCCATGCCGTGGCTGCCGAGCTGGAATTTGTAGATCTTGGCCCAGACGCCGACGACATCTGAAGCGTCCATGCCCACCACGAGCTGACGGAGTGTGGTGTTGATCAACTGCGCTACGGCGCCAGGTGCACGGCCGTGATGCGATTCGCCGTAGCCAGTGAGGCCGCCGGCTGTTTTCACTTCCACGATCACCGTGTCGCGCTTCACCATGCGGCCGATCCCGACGGTGACATCGAGGTCTTTCGGCATTGGAAACGAGCTGGGATAGGCCGTGAGCGAGACGATCTTCATGGGGCGGGCTCCTCAACGCGACTGACTGCTTGCCAATGCAGCGTTGCAGCTTGCACGCGTGGAGGCAAGCGGCTCCCAGTCCGGTTGACCTCAGGCGTGATACGTTCCGTGCCGCGCCGCGCTTCACCAGCGGGGCTTGCGCTTCTCGACGAAGGCGCGGAGCCCCTCCTGGGCGGCTTCGGTCTGCACGACATTGCAGAAGTCCTCGACGGCATTGGCGATGCTGCGCCGCCAGTCGAGATCGTTCTGGCGCATGAAGGCGTTGCGTGCCATGCGCATCACCACCGGTGATTTGGCCGCGAAAGTTCGGGCCAGCTCCAAGGCTGCGCTGTCGAGGTCCGGATCCGCCACCACGCGCGAGACGAGACCCAGCTCGGCGGCCTCCGTTGCGCTGAATGATCGACCGCTGAAGAGCAGCTCGAAAGCGCGGTGCCGGCCGACAATGAGCGGCAGATGCGCGAAATGGATCGCCGGCGGCAGGCCGATGTCGATTTCGGGATAACCGAATGTGGCACTCTCGGAGGCCAGGATCACGTCGCACTGGATGGCGAGCGTCATGCCGCCGCCGCGCGCCGTGCCGCCCACCGCCGCAATCGACGGCTTGCCGAGCGCGTACTGGGCATCCGCCAGGTCGATGTAGAGCGCCTGCAGGAACTGCCGCGCCTCCTCCGACGACTTGCCCAGCAGAATGTCGATGTCGAGTCCTGCCGAGAATCGGCGTGGAACCGCGCTGGAGAAGATCACCGCCCTGGCGGATGGGTCGGCGGCCGCACGCCGGTAGGCATCGACCACGGCCCGCACCGTCGGCAGGCTCAGCGCGTTCACCGGCGGCCGGTTAAGCGTGATGCGGGCGATCTGATCGGTGACGGCGTAGGTGACGGTGCCTTCGGTCATTGCGCGTGCTCCTGCGTTCCCTGAAAAGAGTCCACTATAGACGCGAGGCAGTGCGTCCGGTTTAGTGACACAGATCATTACTGATCCAGTCGACGGGAGTCCTGCGATGCCCTCAATCACCACCAGCGACGGCGTGAAGCTCTACTACGAGGAGGCCGGCAGCGGCGATCCGATCGTGTTCGTGCACGAGTTCGGTGGGCATCACCTCTCGTGGGAAACGCAGATGCGCTATTTTTCCCGCCGCTACCGCTGCTTCACGTATCAGGCGCGCGGCTGGCCGCCGTCAGAGGTGCCGCCGAATGTCGAGTCCTACAGCCAGGCGCGCGCTGCCGACGATATTGCCGATGTCATGAAGGGTATCGGGGTCGAGAGAGCGCACATCGTCGGGCTTTCGATGGGCGCGACCGCGGCACTTGAGTTCGCGATCCGCCATCCGGGCAAGGGCTTCTCCATCACGGCGGCGGGTGCCGGCAGCGGGGCGACGCGAGATCCGGAAGAGAAGAAGCGGTTCGCGGCGGAGGCGGTCGGTGTCGCTGAGCTGATCGAGACCAAGGGGATGTGGGCGCTCGGCGAGCGCTACCTCAATGCGCCGTCGCGCCAGCAATTGAAATTGAAAGACCCGCGCGGCTTTGCGGAGTTCTTCAAGCAATTCGTCGAAGGCGCTTCGACGGGCCGCGCTTTGACCATGCGGGGAGTGCAGTCACGCCGTGCGCCGATGTTCGAGCGGGAGGCCGAGCTCAGGGCAATCAAGGACCCGGTGCTGATCGTTTGCGGCGACGAGGACGATTCAACGCTCGAGGTGTCGCTGTTCATGAAGCGCACCATACCGCGCTGCGGGCTGATGGTGTTTCCGCGCACAGGCCACGGCATCAACCTCGAGGAACCGGCAGGGTTCAATGCCGTGGTGCAGGATTTCATCCACGCGGTCGAGAAAGGGCGCTGGGGCGAGAGCGTTTCCACGCACGGCAAGGGATTCGCGATGCTGCCGAAGGCGTGACATCGCGCAGAGAGCTCGCCCAAGTCGATGAAGTCCGGCTTACTCCGCGGCGGCAAGGGCTGCTGCGGGGACGTCCTGCGTGGTGATGCGGCGCAGGTCACGCTTGTACGTCGTGTCCTCGTAGCGCCGGCCGCGATGCAGCGTGCAGCGGTTGTCCCAGATGACGACGTCGCCGACGCGCCACTTGTGCGTGTAGACGAGGTGGCGCTCGGTCGCCATCTCGGTGAGCTCGCTGAGCAGCAGCTTGCCTTCCGGCACGGGCATATTCGCAATGTGGGATGCGTGCGAGCCCATGAACAGCGTCTTTCGGCCTGAGCCGACGTGCAGATTGACAAGGCGGTGGCGGGCGGAGGGAAAAGCCGCGCGCTCTGCATCCGTAAAAGCTGTGTAGCCGAGAGCGGCGCGCGATGTGAAGATCGAGTGCTCCGCCTCGAGGCTCTGGAGCATCGCCTTCATGGAAACGTCGAGCCGATCATAGGCAACGCGCAGGTCGACGAACTCGGTGTCGCCACCCGACGGCGGGATCGAATGCGCATGCAGCATCGAAAGCGCGCCGCGGATGGGGCGGAACGAAGCGTCGGAATGCCAGAGCTGATTGCAGAGCGCGTCGATACGGCGGTGGTCATCGCGATCGCGCACCTCGCTGTTGTCATCGAGGTTCGACAGGTCGGCGATCTCGGCGAGCTTCAAGCGGGCAGCGCCGCGGTGGTTGCGTGGCGGCGTGATGCTGCCGAAGCGCCTGGCGAAGGCGAGGAACTGATCCTCGGGCGTTGGCTTGCCGTGAATGACCAGCACGCCGTAGCGATTGATCGCGCTATCGATGAGGCGATGCGTTGCGTCATCCATCGCCGCGCCGATGTCCAGGCCATCAACCTCGGCGGCAAACAGCGGATGGAGATGCCGAATCTCGATTGTCATTGCTCCCCCAACAAAGACAAAATGCAGAGTTTCACAAAATGACACCCGCTCTGGCGGTTGTCCAGATGCCAATAATGCACGCGCGTTGGGACGGTATGCAACATCGACCAATGAAACAGTGATGGGCAATCGCGTCGTGTTGCAGCTGCAGGTTTGGCACTTGGATGCGAGGAAAGTTAGCCTAAAGAAAAAACGCCCGAATTTTGGGTCTACGCGGCCCGTACGTGAGGCTGGAGAGGGGTGTTTTCGAGTGGCTACCCTCCTACCTGACCGCCCGGAAAACGCGCCAGCGTCGAAATTCGCTTATGAAGAATCGATTTGGCCAAGTGACGTGCGGTGCTCACAGCGGGGGCCCTGCCGGAATCGGCCGGAAACTGGGACGGGTGATGCTGCAACTCGTGCCCGTTTGCGACGTGCGCCATGACGGGCTCAGGCGGCACCGAGGGCGGCTACCAGCTCGGGATTGTCGTTCACGCTGTCCAGGTCCTGGGTGGTGACGCGACGGAGGTCGCGTTTGTGGACGCCGTCGTCGTAGCGGCGACCGCGATGCAAGGTGCAGCGGTTGTCCCAGATCACGAGATCGCCGACGGCCCATTTGTGGGTATGGACGAAGCGGCGCTCGGTGGCGTGGTCCATCAGATCGCGAATGAGCAGCTTGCCTTCCGGGACCGGCATGCCGACGATGTGCGAAGCGTGCGAACCCAGATAGAGCGTCTTGCGCTTGGAGCCGGGGTGCGTGCGCACCATCGGGTGGTGGACATCGGGAAGCGAGGCGCGCTCGGCGTCAGTATAGCTGGTGTGGCCGAGCAGGCCGCGCGACTGGAAGATCGAGTGCACGGCGGTTTGTCCGTCGATCAACCCCTTCGTCTCGTCGTCGAGCGTGTCGTAAGCGGCGCGCAGGTCGGCGAATTCGGTGTCGCCGCCTTTTGGCGGGACGATGTGAGCATACAGCATCGACAGGGCGCCGGAAATCGGCCGGAACGAAGCGTCCGAATGCCAGAGCTGATTGCCGAGCGCGTCGAGACGGCGATGATCGTCCCTGCTGCGCAACTCGTTCTGCAAATTGAGGTTGGAGATGTCGGCAACTGCGGCGTGCTTGAGGCGATGGCCACCACGGGGATCGCGCGGCTTGGCGATAGGTCCGAAGCGCTGGCCGAAGGCGAGCAGCTGGTCATCGTCGAGCTTCTGGCCGTGGAAGACGAGGACGGCGTAGCGATTGATTGCGTCGTCAATCTCGCGGATGGTTGCATCGTCGAGCGGCCTTGCCAGATCTATGCCCGAGACCTCGCCGACGAATAGGGGGTGCAATTGCCGGACGACGATAGTCATGGCGGGCTCCTGTCGATTTATGCAGCTTTGGCGCACGAATTCGTAGCACCGCGCCTGGCGGATGCAACTGATGATAGCCAATGACCTACCGCCACGGCAGCGGTCGTCACGTCTTGCTCAAGGCGGCGGAGATAGCGGAGCGGATATCGTCGGGGAATGGCGTAGGACGGCGGGCATCGAGATCGAGCTGCACGCCGGCCTGCACCATGGAACCGATCGGCCGGCTGCCGCGACTGTCGTTTGCCGTCATGTGGTGGACATAGCGCAGTGACGTGTTGCCGAGGTGCTCGACGGTCGTGTGCACGTCGATGCGCTCGCCCGCCTTGGCGCCGCCGCCGAGCAGCTCCACGTCGAGCAGGAAGGTCGAGAAGCCGCGCCGGTTCTGATGCATATAGGTACCGGTCATGCCGATCGAGGTCAGGAACTGCATGCCCGCACCGGAGAAGCGGTGAACGTAATCGGGCAGCGCCAGGACACCGGTTTCGTCAATTTCCCAGGGCTTCACGCGATCGCGGGAGGTAAGCGGCCCCTTTGGCGTTTTCAGCTTAGTCGGCTCGGGCGACTTGGGGCCGGGCCATGCTTGTACGAGCGATTGCAGTTTCCGCCGTGTTGCTGCGGAGAGGTCGGTTGGAAGCGTCACCGTCTCCGCGACCCAGGTCACGGCCTCGCCGCTGATCGAGTCGGTCACGCGGTGGCCGAGCTGCACGGTGTTAGCATCGAGGCCGGTGACGGCGCTGGTCATGTGGAAGGCGGCGCCGGCTCGGAGCTCGTGCTGGAACGTCGCAACCAGGCGCGATGGACCTGCGCCGATGGCACGACCGAGTGTCTCGGCCTCGCCGATCAGCTCGACGTAGTTGCGGGTCGCGTCAGCGAAGCGATCGAAGTAATAGGCAATCGTGAAGTGCTCGACGATGTCGCATTCCCAGGCGCTGACGACGCCTCGGTAGGTCTCGATCCAATCCGCCACGTGCTTCTCCCCGATCAATGGATCACTCAGCGATTCCCCCGCCATTTAGCACAGGCTGGCGTGCGCGCTAGCGTGCCGATGGGAGCTTTCACGTGACGAGGCCTGTCGTCGCCTCGGCGGTCGAGGCTGCCGGCGCTGGCGATGCCGTCGCCCCCGTGTCAAACAGGTGACAAGCGACAAGATGCCCTGGCGTCACCGCGCGAAGAGCGGGTTCCTCGCTCGAGCAGCGCGGCATGGCGTAGGGGCAACGGGTATGGAAGCGGCAACCGCTCGGCGGGTTCAACGGCGATGGCACTTCGCCCGCGAGCACGATCTCCTCGGCTTGCTGACCAGGCCGGGCAATCAGCACCGCCGAGAACAGGGCCTTGGTGTAGGGGTGTCGCACATCCTCGAACAGCGAGCTGGTCGGCGCCTGCTCGACGATCTTGCCCAGGTACATGACGACCGTGTGGTCGGCCATGTGGCGCACGGTGGCGAGATCGTGGGCGACGAGCAGATAGGCGACCTTGTCCGCGGTCTGGATGTCTTTCAGCAGGTTCATCATCTGCGCGCGAATGGAGACATCGAGGGCGGAAATAGGCTCGTCGAGCACGATCAGCTTGGGGCGCGAGGCCAGGGCTGCGGCGAGCGCAATGCGCTGGCGCTGACCTCCGGAGAACTCGTGCGGATACTGCGTCGCCTGCTCGTGGCGAAGTCCGACCTGGGTCAGCAGTTCCTTGATGCGTGCTTCGATCTTGTCCTTCTCCCAGCCGTTGACGATCAAGCTTTCGGCGATGATGCGACCCGCCGTCATGCGCGGATTGAGGGACGACCATGGGTCCTGGAACACGGCCTGGACAGTCGCGCGATAAGCCTGAAGCGCTTGGCCTTCGAGGCCATGGACCGGCTTGCCATCGTGCAGGATCTGGCCGCCGGTCGGCGATTCCAGGTTGAGGATCAGCTTCGATGTCGTCGTCTTGCCGCAGCCAGACTCGCCGACGAGGCCGAGGGTCTCACCGGCGCGAATGGTGAAGGAGATGTCGTCGACGGCTTTGACGTGCCCGAGCGTCTTGGTGAAGAGGATGCCCTTGGTGACGGCGTAGTGCTTCTTCAGGTGATCGACCCGCAGCAGTGGCTCGGTAGTCATTGCGGCGCGAGCCTCCAGCAGTCGGCTGAATGATCGGCGCCGATCTTATAGGTGCCCGGATACTCCTTGCGGCAGCGGTCGTCGGCGTGGGCGCAGCGTGGTGCGAAGCGGCAGCCGGGCGGCAGATCCATGAGCGAGGGTGGCTGGCCTTCGATGGTCGTGAGGCGGCCGCGGGCTCCGGTCATTTTCGGCACCGAGGCGATCAGTGCCTGGGTATAGGGATGCGATGGATTCTCGAAGATCTTCTGGACGGGGCCGCATTCGACGATGCGTCCGGCATACATGACGGCAACGCGATCGCAGAGACGCGCGACGACGCCAAAGTCGTGCGTAATGAACAGGATCGCCGTGCCGTTCTCCTGCTGCAGGCGCTTCAGGAGCTTCAGGTACTGCAACTGGATCGTCACATCGAGGGCGGTCGTCGGCTCGTCGGCGATCAGCACGTCCGGCGCTCCACTCAGCGCAATGGCACCGACCACGCGCTGCTTCATGCCGCCCGACATCTGATGCGGGAAATTGGTGATGCGCTGCTCCGGCGCCGCGATCTCGACCCGGCGGAGTGCGGCCACGGCCTCCTTGAGAATTTCCTTCTTGCGTCCGCCGCGCCTGCGAAAGATAGCCTCGCGCAGCTGCTCGCCGACCGTGAACACGGGGTTGAGCGATGTCTGCGGGTCCTGGAGAATCATGGACAAGCGGCGGCCGCGCACCTCGCGCATCTCGCGTGGCGTGAGCGACAGGATGTTCTGGCCACCGAGGATGATCTCGCCACGCACAGTGCGCGCGCTCCCCTTCGGAAGCAGGCGCATAATGGAGAGGGCCGTCAGGCTCTTGCCGCAACCCGATTCCCCGACGAGGCCCAGGACCTCGCCGCGACGGAGCTGGAAGCTCACGCCGTCCACCGCTTTCACGACGCCGCGGCGCAGCTTGAAGTAGGTGGCGAGATCGCGGACGTCGAGGACGATGTCACCCCCCGTTGCGCCCGCCGTTGCGGTTCCGGCTTTTCGCGATGGGGTAACGTCGATGTCGTTCATAGCTGCCGGAGCCTCGGGTCGAGCCGGTCGCGCAGCCAGTCACCGAAGAGGTTCACGGAGAGCACGAGCAGGGTAATGGCGAGGCCTGGGATGAGAGACACCCACCAGGCGTCGGAGATACGACCGCGGCCTTCCGAGACCATCAGACCCCAGGTCGGCGTCGGCGGCGGAATTCCCGCGCCGAGGAACGAGAGCGACGCCTCGGCGATAATGACCACGCCGATGTTGAGCGTGACCAGCACCATGAACGTGTTGAACACGTTCGGCAGTATGTGAGTCGCCATGATCCGCAGCGGCGAGCAGCCACGCACTTTCGCGAGCGCAACGAAATCCCGCTGCTTCAGAGATAGCACCTCTCCACGGATGACGCGCGCAAAACTCGCCCAGAGCAGCAGGCTGATGGCGATGACCAGAGTGGTCAGACCTTGTCCCATGGTCACCGCCAACAGCAACGCGAACAGAATGGCAGGGAACGTAAAGGCCGCATCGACCATGCGCATCAGGAGATTGTCCACGAAGCCGCCGATGTAGCCAGAGACGATACCGATGACGAGGCCGACGCCGCCGCCCGCAGTCAGAGCCAGAAGTGATACCAGCAAGCTGACGCGCGCACCGTAAATGAGGCGGCTTAGGATGTCCCGGCCGAAGCCGTCAGTGCCGAGAATATATTTCGGGTTGCCGCCCTCCATCCAGAACGGTGGCAGCAGCTTGTCGCGTAGGACCTGGCTGACCGGATCGTGCGGCGCGAGCACAGGCGCAAAGATCGCCATCGCCACCATAATGGCGATAATCGCGATCGGTATCCAGGGTGCGCGGCGCATGCGTTGCCTCAGCTGAACCGAATGCGCGGGTCGACATAGGCATAGAGGATATCGACCACGAGGTTGATGGCGAGGATCAGCACCGCCTTCAGGATGATCACGGCTTGCAGCAGCGGAAAGTCGCGATAGATCACTGCTTCATAAGTCAGCCGACCGATGCCGGGCCAGGCAAAGACCGTCTCCGTGATGATGGCGCCGGTGATGAGATTGCCGACGAAGACGCCCCATAGCGTGAGGATCGGAATCAGCGCATTGCGGAGCGCATGCTTCCAGATGACGACGCCCTCGGAAAGGCCCTTGATGCGGGCCAGCTTCACGAACTCGCTCTCCAACACCTCGAGCATGCTCGATCGCGTCAAGCGCATGAAGCCGGCCGCCAGAAACGTGCCGAGCGTGATCACCGGCAGCACGAAATGAGAGGGACCGCCCATACGGCCGGCAGGCAGCCAACCGAGCTCGACCGAAAAAACAAAGATCAGCACGATTCCGAGCCAGAAATTAGGTGTCGCGACGCCGAGCACGGCAACGGTGCCCGCCATGCGATCAAGGAAGCCGCCGCGATTGAGTGCCGCCAGCACGCCGAGCGGAATCCCGATGAACATGGCCAGCATGAGGGCCCACGGCATCAGGATCAGCGTGTTCGGCAAACGCGAGAGGAAGACGTCGACCGCCGGCTGCTTCATGCGGATCGACGTGCCGAGATCACCCTTGAGGGCGCTGGTGAAGAACGAAAGAAATTGCTGGTAAAGCGGCTGGTCGAGGCCAAGCCGCTTGATCATCTGAGCGCGATCGGCGGCCGTCGCGTCCTCCGGTAACATCAAGTCGACGGGGTTGCCGGTCAACCGTCCCAGAAAGAAAACGATTGTTGCGACGAGGCAGAGCAGCACGAGGCCCTGCAGCAGACGGCGGGCGATGAAGCGGCTCATGGGGCGCCGATCTGCCTCGCCGGAATTTGCGGGACGACGCGAGGCTCAGCCTGTGCGGCGCGTGCTTTCAAAGTTCTGGCCACACTCCGGCTCACTTCTTCCAGGGCTTCTGGTCAGGACGTGGAATGCGTTCGAACACGTCGCCAAGCTCATGGCGGCCCGGAATCGGCTTGAACTCGCCTGCCTTGGTTCGATTGACGGCGTAATAGCCCATGCCCTCGATCACCGGGATCGACATCCAGGTATTGGCGACATGCTCGATGAGCTGGTCATTGAGCTCGGTACGCTTCTTCGGATCGCGCTCATTGACCACGGCGCGGTCGAGCTCATCATAGCGCTTGCACACGGCGTCGCAATTTTCCTTGTCGCCGAAGAGCCGCTCTCCCGTTTCGATCTGCGACGAGAACGCGGCATTGTAGCGCCATGGCGAGTCCGGACGTCCGACCGTGCGGTACATCGAGGCCCAACCCGTCAATCCCTCCTGGTCCTTGGCGCGCACCAGCGGTGGAAAAGAGCCCCATTCGTAGTGCTTGGTGGTGACCTTGACGCCGATCTTGGACCACATGTCGACGATCGCCGTGCCCACATCGACCATGAACTGCGTGCCGGGCAATGCCGTGTTGGCGAACCTCAGCTCGAAGCCATTCGGGTAGCCTTCCTCGGCAAGGATTTTCTTGGCGAGCTCGGGATCGTAGCGGAAGTTCTCCTCAGACCATTTCTTCCAACGGTCGACGGAGAGGCTCTCGGTGAACGCATAAGTCGAGTAGGGACGCGGGATCTCGGCCTTGCCGCCCATGACGTGCTCGATCACCTGCTTCCTGTCGATGGCGAGCGAGAGCGCCTGGCGCACGCGTACCTTGGCCACCGGGCTGTCCTTCGCCTGCGGCCGCCACGTTCCCCAGAACTGGAAGACGGCCTGCATGGTGCCGGGCACCGAGAGCACCTCGAGGCCACCCCGCGCAGCGCCTTGCATCGTCTCCGGCCCGATCGAGGCGATGGACGCCTCGCCGGTGCGGGTCATGGCAATGCGCGTCGCCTCCTCGGGAATTTGGAGGATGGTCAGATTCTTGAAGTTTGGCCGCCCGCGCCAATGGGCGTAGTCCACCGCCTCGAACTCGAGCCGGTCCCCCGGTACGCTCTTCACGAACTTCCACGGGCCGCTGCCGATGGGCTTCTTGCGGAACTCCTCTTCACCCACGGTCTCGATGTACTTCTTGGGCATTACCGTGCCTTCCGGGGCGACGGCGCGGCTCAGATTGGAAGGCAGGCCGAGCTGCGGACTGTTGGTGACGACGTTGACAGTCAGATCATCGATCACGTCAATGCTCTTGATCGACCGGCGCATCGACGCGGCAGCCGCGGCCAGCGACTTCGGCGACATCTGCCGTTCGAGGCTGAACTTCACGTCGTGCGCGTTGAGCGGATCGCCATTGTGCCACTTCTGGCCGGCGCGCAGCTTGAAGGTCCAGGTCAGTCCGTCATCCGATAGCTTCCAGCTCTCGGCGACGCCTGGACCGAGCCCGCCTTTCTCCAGATCGAAGCCGACCAGGCTGTCGTACATGGCGGCCTGATAGACGGCGTTGCCAGGCCGCTGCTCCAGAATCGGATCGAGCGTCTGGGCGGCGAGCGACTCGACGGCGAAGACCAACGTGCCCTTCTGTTCCTGGGCTGCAAGCGGCTGGATGCTGGCGGCGAGCATCAATGCAAGTAATACGGCTTTCGCTAGAGCAGAGCTCCGCATGGACGACCTCCCGATCGTTCTGTTGGCCGCCGTTTCTCGAGGCGGCTGGCTCAATCCAAACTATCCACATCCCGGAGACGCACTGTCAACGGCTAGCGGGGCGGCGTGGGCGAATTGACCGTCACCCGCCTCGTGACGATCGGCGATTGGCGCGACGCCGGAGGAGCTGATAGACGGGGCCAACTGCGGAGATCCCGCTCACGCCGCGCAGGAGGCGAACATGGTAGTCCTCAACCGAATCTATACGCGGACAGGAGACGACGGCACGACAGCGCTCGGTACGGGCGAGCGTTGCGCGAAATACGCATTGCGTATCCAGGCCTACGGGACGGTCGACGAGACCAATGCGCAAATCGGTATGGTGCGCGTTCAACTCGGTACGAGCGATCAGAAGCTCGACCAGCGATTGATGCTGATACAGAACGATTTGTTCGATCTGGGAGCTGACCTGTGCGTGCCGGACAAGGGACAGAAGCTCGACTATGAGCCGCTCCGGGTGACGCAAGCGCAAGTCGATCGCCTGGAGGCGGAAATCGACGACATGAACAGCAAGCTGCAGCCATTGCGGTCGTTCGTACTTCCGGCCGGATCACCAGCCGCCGCTGCGCTGCACGTTGCGCGGACGGTTTGCCGGCGGGCGGAACGGATCACCGTCGAGTTGGCGGCGCTGCCGGATGAGCCGGTGAGCGATGCCGCCATCAGGTACCTCAACCGCTTATCGGATTATCTTTTCGTCGCGAGCCGGCACGTCAATGCGGCAGCGGGAGGTGACGTGCTTTGGGTTCCCGGCAAAAGCAGGTAGGCTTCCCGCACAACCTGCCAGAAGGTGCCCACGTGTTCGTACCGCTTCATGACGACAATCCGCTGCGAGTTATTCGCTGGCCTTGGGTGACGATCGCGCTGATTCTCACCAATATCCTCGTCTTTGCGTTGGAGCTCACGCCGCGCGGGCAGGCGGTGGCGGCGAGCTTTGCTGTCATACCGAGCGAGTTGTTCCAGGTTCGCATCTTCGGCGGAGCGGCGCAGGGTCCCTTCGATTCGATCGCGGTTCCGGAAGCGCTGACGCTGCTATCCTACATGTTCATGCACGGCGATCCGATGCATCTTGCCGGCAACATGCTGTTCCTCTGGGTCTTCGGAGACAACGTGGAAGATGCCTTGGGCCATTTCAAATTCCTGGCTTTCTATTTGCTCTGCGGGGCGCTGGGTGGCCTCGCGCATGCCTTCAGCACCGAGATCGGAATCGCAGGCATGCTGTTCAAATTCGGCGTTCTGCCGGTGGGCGAGACCGGGGGAAAAATCCCGCTGATCGGGGCCAGTGCCGCGGTTGCGGGCGTGATCTCGGCCTATCTGCTCCTTCACCCGCATGTGCGGGTCTGGGTGCTGGCGTTCCGGTTCATTCCGCTGAGAATCACCGCGTCGCTGGCGCTGGGC
This sequence comes from uncultured Hyphomicrobiaceae bacterium, assembly GCA_964500805.1. Lineage (GTDB taxonomy): Bacteria > Pseudomonadota > Alphaproteobacteria > Rhizobiales > Hyphomicrobiaceae. The sequence continues at coordinate 62,577 of CAZCQH010000023.1, read as the reverse complement.
GCCTGGATCGCGACTCAATTCGTGATGCTGTTGGTTCCCAGCACCGGACCGATCGCCTGGTGGGCCCATATCGGCGGCATCGTCTCGGGCGCGCTCCTGGTCATTTTCATGCGCCGGCCGGGGGTTCCTCTATTCGACCGGCCTTCGCCGGTTGCGAGCCGCCAAGCCGCCCGTTAACGACTGCAAAAGAGCGCAGGTCTGTTGCTCGAGCGTGAATTGACTCGGCGATGCCGAAAATCTAACTTCTCGCACCTGCGAGATTTTGACGGTCGGCGAAGCCCGGAAAACCCCGGGCAAATTGCCTCAACCGAGGTCAAGGCCGTCGCAGTGCAAAATATCAGCTATAAGTGCGCCTGGAGCCGCAGCAGCGGCTCGCCGCCAGTTCGCAACGGCATGTTCTTGGGAGCGAAGCGCCGATGAAGGTCCTAGTACCCGTGAAGAGGGTCGTCGACTACAACGTCAAAATCAGGGTGAAGTCCGACGGCACGGGCGTCGAGCTCGCCAACGTCAAAATGTCAATGAACCCCTTCGACGAAATCGGCGTCGAGGAAGCCATTCGCCTCAAGGAAAAGGGGCAGGTGACCGAGATCGTGGCGGTCTCGATCGGGCCGGCGAAGGCGCAGGAGACGATCCGTACGGCGCTGGCGATGGGCGCCGATCGCGGCATTCTGGTGGAGACCGGGGACGAAGCCGTGGAGCCACTCGCGGTCGCCAAGCTGCTGAAAGGTATTGCCGACGCCGAGAAGCCCGGCCTGGTCATCCTCGGCAAGCAAGCGATCGACGACGACTGCAATCAGACCGGACAGATGCTGGCGGCCTTGCTCGGCTGGTCCCAGGGCACGTTCGCCTCGAAGCTCGCTATCGACGGCGATACGATCGCGGTCACGCGCGAGGTGGACGGTGGTCTCGAGACGGTCAAGCTCAAAATGCCGGCGATCATCACGACCGATCTGCGGTTGAACGAGCCGCGGTACGCATCGCTGCCGAATATCATGAAAGCGAAGAAGAAGCCGCTCGACGTCAAGAAGCCCGGCGACTACGGCGTCGACATCAAGCCGCGCTTGAAGGTGCTGAAGACAACCGAGCCGCCCGGACGCAAGTCTGGTGTGAAGGTCGGCAATCCGGGCGAGCTCGTCGCCAAGCTCAAGGACGCGGGAGTTATCTGACATGAGCGTTTTGCTGTTAGCCGATCACAATAACAAGACGCTCGGGTCCGCGACGCTGAAAGCGATGAGCGCCGCAATGGCGCTCGGTGGCGAGGTGCATGTGCTCGTCGCCGGCTCGGGCTGCAAAGAGGTCGCCGACGAGGCGGCGAAGCTTGATGGCGCCGCGAAAGTTCTGCTCGCCGATGCTCCGCAGCTCGCGAACGCGCTCGCGGAAGAGATTGCGGCACTGATCGTGCCGATGATGGCCAACTACGGTGCGCTCGTCGCGGCCGCGACAGCTTCCGGGAAAAATGTGCTGCCACGCGTTGCCGCCATGCTCGACGTGATGCAGATCTCCGAGATCATCAAGATCGTTTCCGGCGACACGTTCGAGCGGCCGATCTACGCCGGCAATGCCATTCAGACCGTGCAGTCAGGTGATCCGAAAAAGGTGATCACCGTGCGGACGGCATCATTCCCGGCAGTGGCGCTCACGGGAAGCGCGCCGATCGAGGCGGTTTCGGCTCCCGGGTCTGCCGGACTTTCGGCTTTCGACAAGGCCGAGCTTTCGAAGTCGGACCGGCCGGAGCTGACAAGCGCCAAGATCGTCATCTCGGGCGGTCGCGGCATGCAGTCGGGCGATAATTTCAAGAAGTACATCGAGCCGGTAGCGGACAAGCTCGGCGCGGCAATGGGCGCCTCTCGCGCGGCGGTCGATGCCGGCTTCGTGCCGAACGACTTTCAAGTCGGACAGACCGGCAAGGTGGTGGCGCCTGAGCTCTACATCGCCGTCGGCATCTCCGGCGCGATCCAGCATCTCGCCGGCATGAAGGATTCGAAGATCATCGTTGCGATCAACAAGGATGCCGAGGCGCCGATTTTCCAGGTCGCCGACTACGGCTTGGTCGCGGATCTCTTCACGGCGCTGCCCGAGCTCGAGCAGGAGCTGGCGAAAGCCGGCAAATAGCGGATCGACGGGTGGGCTAGGGGAGGCTTAAGGAGCAGCATCATGGATGCAGCAGTCAAAACAAAGCGATCGAGCCCGAGCGGCCCGGCACCGTCGGTCAAAAAGGTCGGCGTCATCGGCGCGGGGCAGATGGGCAATGGCATCGCCCACGTGGTGGCGCTCGCAGGCTACGATGTTGCTGTCAACGATCTCAAGAAAGAAGCCTTCGAGAACGCAATTGGCGTCATTCAGCGCAACATGACGCGGCAGGTGACGCGCGGTCTCATCAAAGACTCGGACATGCAGGGTGCGCTGAAGCGCATCCAATTCGCAGCTTCGTTCGACGCTCTGGGCGACTGCGACCTGGTGATCGAGGCGGCGACCGAGGACGAGAGCGTCAAGCGCAAGATCTTCAATGACCTGAAGTCAAAGGTGAAGCAAGGCGCCATCCTCGCCTCGAACACGTCGTCGATCTCGATCACGCGTCTGGCGGCGCAGACGTCGGAGCCCGAGCGGTTCATCGGCATTCATTTCATGAATCCGGTGCCGGTGATGCAGCTCGTCGAGCTGATCCGAGGCATCGCGACGGAGGACGGCACATTCAGCACGGCCAAGGCATTCGTCGAGAGCCTCGGCAAGCAGACAGCGGTGTCGGAGGACTTCCCGGCCTTCATCGTCAACCGCATCCTGCTGCCGATGATCAACGAGGCGGTCTACACGCTCTACGAGGGTGTTGGCAGCGTGGAGGCGATCGACAAGGCAATGCGCCTTGGCGCCAATCATCCGATGGGTCCGCTCGAGCTTGCCGACTTCATCGGCCTCGACACGTGCTTGTCGGTCATGCAGGTGCTCTATGAAGGGCTGGCGGACTCGAAATACCGGCCGTGCCCGCTGCTGGTGAAGTACGTCGAGGCCGGCTGGCTCGGCCGAAAGACGCAGCGCGGTTTCTATGATTATCGCGGCGACAAGCCGGTGCCGACCCGGTGAAGGCCGAAAGCGACGCCGATCGATCTCAAGGCCCCGACAACTCGGCGGGGTTTGTTTTCGCCGGTTCAGTTGTGCGCTTGCAATGGTGCCGAGACTGGGCGGTGCGGCATACAAAAAAAGGCCTCGCGTCAGCGAGGCCTTTCGAGTCCATTCCGAAAGGAGCGAAGTGACCTACTCCGCGGCCTTGGCCTTGAGCAGGCCGGCGTGGGCCAGCGCGGCGTCGACAATCTTCTTCGTGTTCTCGGTCAGCGGCGACAGCGGCAGGCGGCACTCCGGGCTCTCGATGATGCCGAGACGCCAGGCGGCGTACTTCACGGGAGCCGGGTTGGTCTCGACGAAAAGCGCGTCGTGGAGCGGCATCAGCACGTCCTGCAGCTCGAGCGCGCGCTTGTAGTCGCCCTTGAGCGTCGCGGTCTGGAACTCGGAGCACAGACGCGGTGCCACGTTCGACGACACCGAGATGCAGCCATTGCCGCCGTGCGCATTGAATCCCAGGGCCGTCGCATCCTCGCCCGACAGGTATGCGAAGTTCGGGCCGATCAACTGGCGATGCTGCGACATGCGCTCGATCTTGGCGGAGGCGTCCTTCACGCCTTTCACATTCTTCAGCTTTGCGATGCGTGCGAGCGTTGCCGGCTGGATGTCCACCACGGTGCGACCGGGCACGTTGTAGACGATGATCGGCAAGTCGACGGCGTCGCTGATCGCCTTGAAATGCAGATAGAGGCCTTCCTGCGTCGGCTTGTTGTAGTAGCCGGTCGAATGCAGTGCCGCGTCGGCGCCGGCCTTCTTGGCGAACTGCGTGAGCTCGATCGCCTCATCAGTCGAATTGGAACCGGCTCCGGCAATGACTGGTGCGCGCTTGTTCGAGGTTTTGATGCAAAGCTCGACCACGCGCTTATGCTCCTCGTGAGAGAGGGTCGGAGCCTCGCCGGTGGTCCCGACAGGGACGAGACCGTGGGTGCCCTCGCTGATTTGCCAGTCGACGAAGCGCTCATAGGCCTTCTCATCGACCTTCCCGTTCTTGAAGGGAGTGATCAGTGCTGTGAACGAGCCCTTGAACATGGGCGTTCCTCCGGTGGGGGACGGCAGTGCCGCGCCTTGAAAGCCGCCGATCTGGTTGGTACTTTACAAAAATATCCGGCGCCGACGGTCGGAGCTCCGGATGCGGCCAAAATCTTATGCCTTTGGTGAAGCGCCTGCAAGGCAAGAGGTGAGAATTGCACGACTGCGCGAGCGGTCGAATTCGGAGCGACGGCTTGACCACTGCCCGGGAGCATGCGGACGGCTTGCGAAGTCTGATCAAGTTGATTCTGGTGATCACGCTGCCCATAGCTGGCGGAGCGGTCGCGTTCACACGTGTATGGGCGCAGCCGATCACCCAATCCTCCACGGTGCCGGCCGAGCAGGCCGTAGCCAAGAATGCCGCGAATGGAGGCAAGGCTTCGACCGTCGCGCCGCTGGTGATGCCACCGCTGCCCATCGCTAATCCCAAGCGTGGACCGGTGGCGACGGAGGCGGCCCAGACGCAGCCTGCGGCCCAGGTTCCCCAGGAAACGCCGGCATCGCCGGCTGAGCCCCCGGCTGCTGTGCAGGCAGACGGTGCTGCACCCCCCGTCGGCGTACAGGTTGCCTCGGCGGAAGCCGAATACATGGCCAAGCTCGATCAGCTGATTGCGCCGGTCAGGGATTTCGTTCCGACCCCGCAGGATGCGCAGAAGCTGAAAGATGCCGTGCGTTTGCACAGCATCGACATTGCCGCATCGCGTGAGATGCGAGGCGAGATCGGGGAGCCAGGTCTCAAGCGTCTTGCCGAGTGGCTGGCCTTGCGGGCCGGAGCAGGGGAGCCGCAGGAATTCGCGACATTCCTGGCGACCAATCCGGCCTGGCCCGATCGTCAGACGCTCATCCGCCGTGCCGAGGAGCAACTCTTCACCCAGGGTGGCAGCGCCAAGAAGATCAAGGCGTTCTTCAAAGACGAGGAGCCAAAGACTGGAGCCGGATTTGCGGCGCTCGCGTCGGCCTATCTGGCTGAAGGGGATGAATCGAAGGCTCGGGCGCTCGCCGCGCGCGCGTGGCGCGACTTCGAGCTCGCCGGCAGTCTGGAGCATGGCTTTCTCGAGCGGTTCGGCGCCCTGCTGTCCGCGAGCGATCATCGCCGGCGGTTGGACCGCATTCTGGTCGACGAGGTTCGGTTCAGCGCCGAGCGGACCGAGAGAGCGGCCATCGCGCGGCGGATGATCCCCCTGTTGCCGCAGGCGGAGCACGTGAAGTTCGAGGCGCGGCTGGCGATTTTCCTCAGAACGAAACAGGCGGCGCAGCTGCTCGCGGCGCTTCCTGCCGAGCCGGATGGGCAGCCGATCGACTGGGGACTCGCCTACCAGAAGGTGCAGCTCTACCGGCGCAACGCGCAGCATGAGGAGGCAAGAAAGATTCTCTTGGCAGCGCCGTCTGACCCTGAGGCGATCATCAGCCCCGACGATTGGTGGTTCGAGCGGCGAGCCGCAGCTTACGAGGCGCTGCGCGCCGGTGAGCCGCAGGTTGCCTACGACCTGGTGCGGGATGCTGGGCCGCTCACCGTCAATCCCCTGAAGGACCAGACCTTCATGGCCGGGTGGATTGCGCTTCGCTATTTGGAGAAGCCAGCGGATGCGGTTCGTCATCTCGAGGCATCGCGGGCCGCCTCTGACGGGCCATTGAGCCAAGCGCGCGCCGACTACTGGCTCGGCCGTGCGCTGGATGCTGCAGGCCGGGGCGACGATGCGAAGAAAAAATATGCTGATGCAGCCGTGCAGTTCGATACGTTCCACGGGCAGCTCGGCCGCCAGAGGCTGTCGCCGGGTCCGGTGGATATCCGGTCGAAGCTGCCGGCGATGCCGACCGCCGAGGAAGCCAAGCGCTTCAACGCTCTCGATGTTGTGAGAGCCGCGGTCGCAGCCAAGAAGCTCGGGCTCGACCGCAGCATCAAGGTCGCGCTCTTCGCGCAATTGCGCAATCACCTGAAGACCGAAGGCGAGATGGCGATGCTGGCGCATCTCGCAGGCGCACTCGGTGATCACCAGACGTCGCTCCGCATCGGAAAGACGGGGATCGCACGCGGCATGAACCTGGTGTTCTATGCCTATCCCCTGCATCCGTTCCCGGCCTACACGCCGCTGCGCGATCCGCCGGAGCCCGCGATGCTGCTCGGCATCGCGCGCCAGGAGTCGGAATTCAACAACACGATCATCTCGTCAGCGGGCGCGCGCGGCATTCTGCAGGTGATGCCGATCACCGCGCAGCACATCTGCCGGGACCACAAGATCAAATGCGATCTGCCGCGGCTGATCACCGACAATGCGTATAACGCGATGATCGCGTCGGCTTATGTTGGCGACCGGATGGCCGAGTTCCGCGGCAACTATGTGCTGACGCTCGCCGGCTACAACGCCGGACCGGGCCGGGCGCGCCAGTGGATTCGCGAGCTCGGTGACCCGCGCGAGCCGAGCATCGATCCAATCGACTGGATCGAGCGCATTCCGATCGAGGAGACGCGGGAGTACGTGAAGAAGGTGCTCGCCAACATGCAGGTCTACCGTGCGCGGCTCGGCGACGAGGCGGCGCTTCGGCTCGACCAGGATCTGGTGCGCATCAATGGTGGTCGGCGGGCTGCGTCGCCGGCCGAGACCGGCGGCGGTGGCAAAAAGAGCGCTGATGCGCGCTGACTGGCGCGCTCCAATCGTTAAAATCGTGCTGCCGGTGCCCCCATCTCCACTCAACCGTCATCCGCGATGGCGGGAGCGGTAAGTGGACGGCAGTCGGGTGCGAAGGTGAGCTTGGCGCCGGTCTTGGCCTGCAGCTCCTCACGACTCATTCCGTCCAGAATGTCGCGCACAATGAACCCTGCAGGCGTGACGTCGACGACGGAAAGGTCGGTGTAGACGCGCTTCACGCAGGCTTTGGCGGTGAGCGGCAGCGTGCACTGGTCGATGAGGCGCGGGGCGCCCTTCCTCGTCGTATGCTCCATGATCACCCAGACGGCGCGGGCACCGGCGGCGAGATCCATGGCGCCGCCGACCAGCGGGCCCTTGTCGGGAACGCGCATGTCCCAATTGGCGAGATCGCCATTGGAGGCGACCTCGAAGGCGCCGAGGATCGTCACATCGATGTGGCCGCCGCGAATCATGGCGAACGACCAAGACGAGTCGATGATGGTGGCGCCGGGACGCAGCGTGATGCGCCGGGAGCCAGCATCGACGAGGTCGGTGTCGATCTGGCCCTCAGGCGCAATCGGACCCACGCCGATGACGCCATTCTCGGACTGCAGGATCACCTCGAGGTCCGGCTTGATGTAGTCTGCGACGGCGAGCGGCATGCCGAGCCCGAGATTGACGAGCTGGCCGTCCTCGATGTCTTGCGCGGCGCGCCACGCCATCTGGCGGCGGTTGAGCGGGACTTGTGCCATGTGTGATCCTCCCTCGCTCAAGCCGATACCGGCGCGACGACGACGCGGTCGACGTAGATGCCCGGCAGTTGTGCACGCGTGTGGGGCAGCAACTCGGGCTCCACGGCGCGAACCTCGGCGACGGTGAGGCTCGCGGCCGTCGCCATCGCCGGGCCGAAGTTGGCCTGGGCGTAGCGGAAGGTCAGATTGCCGTAGCGATCGGCGGTGTCCGCGCGGACGAGCGCGAGCTCGCCCTTGATGGCAGGCTCGAGCACATAGTCGCGATCGTCAAAGCGGCGCACCTCCTTGCCCTTGGTGAGGTCGGTGCCGACGCCGACGGGCGTGTAGAAGGCGGGAATGCCGGCGCCACCCGCGCGGATCGCCTCGGCGAAGGTGCCCTGCGGCAGGCACTGCAGCTCGATCTTGCCGGCCTTCAGCAGCTTCTCGAACGGCGAGAGATCCTTGCTGTGGCCGCGTGCGGCGCTGCAGATCACCTTCCGCACTTGCCCGTTCTCGATCAACTCGTGGGTCAGAGAATAGCGGTGTGTCGCGGAGTTGACGACGAGCGTGAGGTTCTTGGTGCCCTTGTCACGCAACGCACGGATGAGATGATTGGGAAAGCCGGCGCCGCCGAAGCCGGAGATGAAGACGGTTGCGCCGTCTTTCACTCCGTCGAGCGCCGCTGCCGCGGATGCGGCGCGTTTGTCGATCGGCATGTGGTTACCCCAGCGTAATGCGGTCAATCTCGGCGAGGTCTTCGGCCGAGAGCTTCCAGGAAGCGGCCTTGACGTTGGCCTCGACCTGCTCCGGGCTCGTTGCACCGGCGATGACACTGCTCACGTTGGGGCGGGCCAGCAACCAGGAGAATGCAAGCTCGAGCAACGTGTGTCCGCGTTTCTTGGCGAAGGCCGAGAGCTCCTCGGTGACGCGCCAATTGCGATCGTTGAGATACTTGTCCTGATAGCGTTTCGTCTCGGTTAAACGGGCGCCTTGGGGCATGGCTCCGCGGGTGTACTTGCCGGTGAGGAGGCCGCAGGCGAGCGGGAAATAGGGGAGCAGGCCGAGCTCATACTTCGACATCATCGGCATCAGCTCGCGGTCGGCGTCGCGGATAAGCAGGCTGTACTCGTCCTGGCAGGAGACGAATGAATTGAGATTGCAGCGGCGCGCGGTCTCTTGTGCCTCGGCCACCATCCATGCGGGATGGTTGGAGAGGCCGATGTAGCGCACCTTGCCGGCACGCACGAGGTCGTCGAGAGCGCGCAGCGTCTCCTCGATGGGTGTCAGCGGATCGACCTGATGCACCTGGTAGAGGTCGAAGTAATCCGTCTGCAGCCGCTTCAAGCTGCCTTCGATGGCGCTCATGATGTAGCGGCGCGACGCGCCCTTGAGCTTGCCGGCCTCGTCCATCTGCATGCCGCACTTGGTGGCGAGAACGATCTTCTGGCGCTTGCCCTTCAGCACCTCGCCCATGGCGGTTTCGGAGCCGCCACGGTTCGAATAGATGTCGGCAGTGTCGAACAGAGTGACGCCGAGGTCGATGGCCTTGTCGATGACGCGGCCCGTCTCGCGCGTATCGATGCGGCCGCCGAAGTTATTGCAGCCGATGCCGACCTCCGAGACGCGGAGGCCCGAGCCGCCGAGATTGCGTTCCTGCATATGCATTCCTTCCGGGGATGACTTTAAGAGATGCTCGGGCGGACTTTGGCCCAGCAGGGACGGCAAGGCAATCAGCCTTCGAGAATTCCCGAGATGGTGAAACCGCCATCCGCCGCGAAGGTGTGCCCGGTGGTGAAGCTCGCCTCGTCCGAGGCCAGGAAGGCGGCGAGTGCGGCGATTTCCTCAGGCTTGCCGAAGCGCTTCAAGGGCATGCGGGAGGCGACGCTCGGGCCGACAGTGTCGCCCTGCTCGGGTCGCGTCTTGGTCGGGCCGGGCGCCACCGCGTTGACGCGGATATCGTGGGGTGCGAGCTCGATGGCCATGGACTGGGTGAGATTGATCACGCCGGCCTTGCTGGCGCCATAGGCGGAGCGGCCCTGGCCACCGAAGATGCCGGAGTTCGACGCCGTGTTGACGATGGCGCCGCCGTTGCCGAAGGCGATCATGCGGCGTGCGGCGACCTGCGAGACCAGGAATGTGCCGTAGAGATTGGTATCGATGATGCGATGCCAGAGCTCGTCGGTCATGTCGAGGAACGGCGCGCGGTCCATGATGCCGGCGACGTTGACGACGATATCGAGACGGCCGAAGGCGTCGGCGGCGCGGGCGACGGCTTTCTCGACGGAGGCGCGATCGCGGACGTCGGTTGCGATGGCGTCGGCTTTGGTGCCGCTGCCCCTCAGCTCGGCAGCTTTCGCTTCGGCGCGCTGCTGGTTCATGTCGCATATGAGGACAGAGGCGCCTTCAGCGGCGAGCCGGCTCGCCACCGCGCTGCCGATGCCGTGGCCGGCACCGGTGACGATGGCGGCTTTGTCCGTGAAGCGTGTCGTCATGAGCTTCTCCCTCAAACTTTTGATCAGCGCACCTGGTAGCGGACGCTCATGACATGCGCTTCACCCGGCGGAACGCGCGCAATGTCGTCGCCGGCGTTGGTGGTCTCGATGCACAGCATGCGCTTGTAGGCGTCGTCCGAGCCCATGTCACCAAGGCGTTTGGTCTTCTCGATCCACGGGTTCCAGACGACCGAGCTATGGCTGCCGCTGCCCTTGATGGCGATGCGCTGCCCGGGTGCGGTGCGGTCGATCAGCGTTATGGTTCCGATGTCGCCTACATAAATGCGGTCGACCTCGCGATCGATGGTGATGTCGCCCGATTGCACCTTGCGCGCGTAGTTGTCGAGCTTGTCGAGGTACCTCGTTCCGTCGAGGCCCTCGACGTGCACCTGCGAGATGTCGGACACGGCGAAGTAGGTGTGCAATGCCTGGCTCAGGACGAAGCCGACCTCGCCAAGGTTCAAGGTCGTCAGCGTCAGCGCAAGGCCGGCGTCGAGATGAACGGTATGCTGCACCTCCGCTTCTTGCGGCCAAAGCGCGAGATCCGCTGTGCTGGTCTCGTAGGAGAACCTGATCCATGCGGCCTGTTCGCTGCTGCCGGTTTCGATCACCTCCCACATGCGGCTGCGAACGAAGCCATGGGCGGGTTTCGTGGCGTCATGCGGGTGATCAGCAAACCACGGCCAGCAAACCGGAATGCCACCGCGGGGTGCTTTGCTCGTGCCCAGGCGCGCAGCGGGCGACAGCCACACGCGCTCCCTGCCGCCGGCGATCCAGGAGAGGACCTGTGCGCCTTGCAGGGCGACGGTGGTGGAGTTTCCGGCGGCGGTGAGCTTGGCGACGATGCCGCCGAGCGGGCTCATCTCGAATGTGACGGCGCCGGGCTTTGCGAAGGCGCCCTGGAGCGCTGCGAGATCGATCGTTTGTGTCATGGCGGTTTTCGCGGTGATGCAGGAGCCTGGACCTGGCCGCAGCTTGTAGGTCGGCGTGATCGCGGCTGAGGTCTAAGTCATAACGCATCGCACCGGTTCCCGCGAAGTCCGACACGACACAGGCTCGACGCTGTCCAATTCCGATGTCGGACTCTCGCCGATCATCCATTTGCCCTCGAAGACGCGCGGGCCGTAGGTCGGAGTGAGCCGGCCGCGTGGGCGGGGTCAGACCCATGGGTCTGACCCCTTGTCGACCTCGGCCGGCTCACTCCGACCTACGGGTGCGCTCACGCGGCAACGCGGTCGGTTTTGATGTTCCGGCGCTTGGGTGTCATGCCGGCCAGCGCAAGGAAGTTGGCGAGGAGATCATGGCCATGCTCCGAGGCAATGCTCTCGGGGTGGAACTGAAGCCCATGCACGGGATGCGTCTTGTGCTGCAATCCCATGATGATGCCATCGTCCGTCTCGGCGGTGATCTCCAGTGTGTCAGGCAGCGTCGCACGCTCGACAATGAGCGAGTGATAGCGCGTCACCTCGAAGCGCGGCTTCACGCCCTTGAAGATGCCTTTGCCGGCGCTCTTGATGGCCGAGAGCTTGCCGTGCATGGGGACGGGTGCGCGGATCACCTTGCCGCCGTAGGCCTGGCCGATGGACTGATGCCCGAGGCAGACGCCGAGCAGGGGGATCGTCGGGCCGGCCTTGGCGATCAGCTCGAGGCAGATGCCGGCCTCGTTCGGCGTACAGGGGCCCGGCGACAGGACGATCGCGTGCGGCTTCATCTTCAACGCATCAGCGACGCTGATCTTGTCGTTGCGCACGACTTCAATCGTTGCCCCGAGCTCGCCCAGGTAGTGAACGAGATTGTAGGTGAAGCTGTCGTAGTTATCGATCAGGAGGAGCATCGGTCGTCTCGCGAGATCCATATGCCGAGAGCTATGCATCTCCGCGGCGTTCAATGCAAGAAACGCTTCCCGGATTACCTCTCGCCACGGCCTGCGATAGCGCTATCATAGCTGCCGAGCAGCGGGATCCAGGGTCCCGTCAACCCAACGGGGAGAACATCGTGATCCAGGCACCCGAGAAGCAGATTCCCGGCATTTATCACCGCAAGGTCGGCGATATCCACGTTACGGCGGTGAGCGATGGGTTCCTCGACGGCAATCTCGATGTGCTGAAGAACATCGATCCGGAAGAGGCGCGAAAGATTCTCACCGAGAATTTCAGGCCGGCGCGCCGAACGGCGGTGAACTGCTTCCTGATCTATTCGAAAGGCCGGCTGGCACTGATCGAGACGGGGTGCGGAAAGTACATGGCGGCAACCGGCGGGCAGCTGCTGAACAACCTCAAAGCAGCCGGTGTCGATCCGAATACCATCGATACGGTGCTGCTGACGCACATGCATCCGGACCATTCGGCCGGGCTCACCGACATGACGACGGGGCAGAAGCATTTCCCGAACGCAACGCTGGTCATGCACGAGAACGAGCCCAAGCACTGGTTCGACGACGCGGCGATGGCCAAGGGCAACGACCGCGAGAAGAAGCTGTTCTTCCAGGCAGGCCGCGAGCAGACGGACCCTTATCGCAAACAATGGAGTCTGTTCCAGAAGGGCGAGGTGTTTCCGGGCGTGACAGCGATGCCGTTCCACGGGCATACGCCGGGACATACGGGATACCTGGTCGCGTCGGGGAACGAGCAGCTGCTGATCTGGGGTGACATCGTGCACGTGCCGGAGGTGCAGACGGCGCGCCCCGAGGTTTGCATGGCATTCGACAGCGACACGGGGCAAGCGGAGGCGACGCGGCGCCGCGTCTTCGACATGGTGGTCGCCGACAAGCTGATGGTGACGGGGATGCACATGCACTTCCCGGGATTCTCGCGGCTGGTGAAATCGGGCACCGGCTATCGGATCATCCCGGCGGCTTGGGAGCAGGCGCTATAGGGCTCAGAGGCAAGACTTGCCTCGTGCGGCATGGATTGGCGACCGGGCGAAATCACCCAGGCGTCGGGTTGGCGCCGCCACATTCAGAGCGGCCTGTTAAGGTTATAAAATCGTTAAGAAATTTGATAAAATTGGATTTTCGCGCTGTTGCGTTCTAAGGGGGTCTGGGCGCACGAGGAACCGAGTGGCTACCCCCCCTAGCGGCCCCCCTGCCGACCCCTCTAGAATCGCATCCTAGCGCGTTTTAGAGGCATTCCCGGAGGCGACCATCGCTGGATGCCCTCCTGCATGGCGTGTTGCAGATGCGACACGGAGTTATAGGGCCCGCAAGGCACTTTTACCTGTTCAATTTCGGGCGCGCTGTCTGCCAGGCGACGGACGAGGGTCCAGTCGCAATGGGCGACCTCGAAGCGCTGGAACCCAGATCGAGCGCTCTTCCGGACCCTCTTTGATGTCGGGTCGTCGCCGGACATGTGTTTTCGATCTGTTAACATTTATTGCCCAATGTCGACTGAACTGTCATGATTCTCGACGTGGACGCCTCATGCAACGCGAAATCGAAGCCCTGCTCTCGGCCTACCTGACGGATCGGAACAAGGAGACGAGAATGATCCAGGAGCTGCTGACGGCGCTGGCCGTTGGTGCCGCGGCGCGACAACGCATGCTGCGCGACCTTGCGGCGGCAATCAACGGAGATGCCGCGCGGGGCTCCGAATCGTCGGCAGAGTCAGAGGCCGGTAATGAGATCACGGCTGCCATCGAGCACCTCAGATCGGTGCGTGGGCCCAATCCATCGGCGCACTGACGCAAGGGCGATTTCGCCCAAATTTTCCCGATCGTGCCGCGGAGAGCAGCACCTCAGGCTTTGGCGGCCGCCGGCATCGCCATGCCACCTTCGGGAATCGCGCGCGGCAGCAGCGTTACTGCCATGAAGATCACCGCAGCAGCAGCGGATAGAACCCTGAATAGGGTATCGAAACCGTAGTTCGCGTGGATCGCGGCGATGAGCGGCAGAGCCGCAGCCAGAACCGTAAAGCTCACGATATACCGCAGCCCGTAGATGGTGGCCCTGAGCTCCGATTTGGCCATCCGGCCGATCATGTAGTCGTTGATGGGGATCTGTCCGAAAGCGCCCAGCATGAAACCGAGGGCGATGGCGAATGCGTTCCAATCGCGCAGACCCGGCATCAGCGCGAAGAACACGACCTGGATGGCGGCGACGCCAAGAAACACGGTGCGCGGGCCCAGCCGGTCGAGCAGAGAGCCCACGATCAATTGCGCGAGCGAGGCGATCGCAAAGACAATGAACGCGAGCTGGCCGATCCAGGTGGCCGAGCCGGCAATGCCCTGCAGGCGCTCATCAAATACTTTCGGCAGCGCAAAAGTCGTCGACTGGAAAACGAGGCTCGAAACGGCGGTGGTGAAGAACACGACTGCGGTCAGTCGCAGCATGGCGGACTTCGCTTCGGCGGAAAGGCCGGCGTTGCCAGTTCCCGATTTGGCCGTCGTCGGCTTGGGCTTGTTGATCTCGGCCGCGATCTCGTCGCGGACGTGCCACCAGTAGGCGAGACCGAACAGCACCGAGACGAGCCCGGGCACAATGAAAGCCGAGCGCCAGCCGCCGTTGTCGATGAACCAGCCTGTGATGAGCGCTGCACAGCCGACGCCGAGGTTGCCCCAGACGCCGTTCACGCCGATGGCCATGCCGGTGCCCGTCGGCCTGTAATAGGCAAGTGCCACCAACGCGGCGAGGGTCACCGGGATGATGTAGCCGAGGCCGAGCCAGAGCGAGAGGGGAACGAGTATCGCGCCGCCAATCAGGGCGATGAGCAGGCTCGTTGGACCATTCGAGCCGGCGGCGGAGGCTTCCCTGCTCACGGCAGTGGAGATGCTGCCGACCACCATGGCGAGGCCGACGGGATGATAGATCGCCGCGAGCACGCCCACGATGAAGAGCAGAATGCCGATCTGCAACGGTGAGTTCGCGAATCCGGTCGCAACCGATGCGAGTCCAATGCCGATGAAGAACACGACCATCATGCCGTGGCGGCTCCATTTGTCGGCCAGGCGGCCGGCCGGCAACGAGAAGAGGCCGAAGGCGATGAAGCCAGGCGTCGCGTAGGGCACGAGCTCCGCGTAGCTCAGCTTCCATTCCTTGGCGAGCACCAGAACCGCGGTGGCAAAGATCAGCGTGAACAGATGGTCTAGGAAATGTCCGATGTTGAGATAGAGAAAGCTCAGGCGGTCCTTTCCGATGCCGAAGGCCATATGTGCTGCTCCATCCCTGTTTGGACGCCGCCAGCATAAGCCGGTTCGCTCGCTGCTGTTAAGCCGCAAGAGTGTGGCAGTCCCACCTAATTCGCGGCTCAATGCAGCGTCGGGCGCACGATGTGCAGTCTCGGACGCGCCGGCGGATCGAAATACTGGTACGTCAGAAACCCGAACAGGAAGCCGCCAAGGTGCGCCTGCCAGGCAATGCCATCGGCCGACGTAAAAGCGGATGAGGCAAGCGCCATGACGGCATTGATCACAGCGAATACCGCCAGCAAAATCTGCAATCTCCGGTCTGCCAGGGCCTCGCGCACGGTCAGCAATGGTATGCTTCGCGGGCGCTGACGGAAGTGCTCGAAGCCGCCCATATCAATGGCCGGGAAGAAGAACCGCATCGCACCGCCCATGAGGCCGGACACGGCACCAGAGGCCCCGATCATCGGGACCGGATCGCCGAAGCGAAACAGAAGAAAGGTGAGTGCGCCCGCGATGCCACTGGCAACGGAGAATTCCAAGAAGCGTCTGGGTCCGGTGCGCACGGCAACCGCGCCACCGAATACAAGCAGCCACGCACAATTGAGACCAAGATGGGTGAAGTCACCATGGAGCAGCATGTGGGTGACGAAGGTCCAAATCGCGGCTCCGGTCTCCCAAAGGCTCTGTCCGAGATGGGCGTATCGATAGGGAACGAACGCCAGGTTCGCCACAACCACCAGCGCGGTGCTCTCCGGTACCAAGACCCAAAGCACAATGTGAGCTGCGATCATAATGCCGATGATCGCCATCACGATCGATGGGGCATTGAAGATCGGCTCGCGCGACGGGGCTCTCGGTTCGAACGCCACTCGGGTTCTCCTCGCTCTACTTGCCGTACTGCCCGACGCGGCTCGCCCTCGCTTGAACCGCTGCTCGATTAGCCGTCCGGCACCGACGGTGCAATCGAAATGCTCGTCGGAGGCCGGGGGGGCCCGCAATTAACCGTTGTTGATGTTCGCTTCGCTTTTCGGCCGGCCTTGACGCCAATCGAAGGGGGCCATGGCATGGAACCTGCTCAATGCGTCTGACAGATCGATGCCGTCGGGCGCGTGTTTCAAAATGGATCACCTGCAGACGGTTTCTCAAGCGCTCGAACGAAGGCGAGCGGGCTTGAAGGACCAGAGATGAAGCAGCGAACCAGTCAGATTCTATACGGCTATTGGAACGACATTCGCGGGGACCGAATGGCGCCGAAGCGGTTCGAGATCGAACCATCGCGCATCTCGGCGATCCTTGCAGAGACGTTCATCCTGGAGCGCTTGGACAGCCGAACCTTCGTTTTCCGGCTGGCTGGCACGCGCATTTGTGACAGCTTCGGTACGGAGCTTCGAGGCCGCAACTTCGCAGACTTCATAGGTAACAGCGCAGGCAGCGACTTCGAGCACGCGATGGCCAGGATCACCGATCAGGGCGCTGTCGGCGTCTTCGAAATCGATGCACAAGATGCCGCCGCGCGTTCGGTTCGCTTCGAGGCGACGGTGATGCCGCTTACGCATCTCGACGCCAAGGTCAGCCGCTACGTCGGCTCGATCTCCGCCGCCGATGCACCGGTGTGGCTCGGATTCGAGCCGCTTCGGGAATTTGCGCTCGCCGAGCATTGGTTGATCTGGCCGGACGGTCGTCCGCACGCCGTGGTCGAGCGAAGCAATCGGCAGGCGCCGTTCATGCCGGAGTTCGCGAATGCCAGGGTCGTTCGTTTCGACAGGCGCCATTTCAGGGTTCTGGATGGCGGACGCAAGCCGGACGTACCCGGTGCGAACTGAGCATGTGGCTGCCTCACCGGAGAGGAGCCGCATATGCGGATCGGCGCGCGCGATGCTCGCGGTATCCGTTGAGCACGGTCAGCATGCCGTCGCGAATCGTAGACGAGCGATTGATGTATTGCACCACCGGCCAAGCGAGGACCGTTGACACTCCCTTGACTTCGCCCAGGCCCGGTGTCGCGTCCGTCACACGTCCGCCTGCAATCACGATCCTGGGCGAGAATGCTCCGGTGATCTCGATGGTGGCGTCGCGCATGGAAATCTCGCAACGCACAGGCTGGGGTGCGGGCGTGAAGACATGATCGGCTGCGGTCAGCGCCGTTTCCAAGGCATCGCGAGCGATATTGATCGACACAACGCACCTTGCGTCCTGCAGCATATCCCGGGTGATGCGTTTGAGGTCTGCCTGCTCCTTCGGCGTCAGGCGCGTCGGGAATGCGCAGGCAATGTCGGCATTGCGACCGCGCTCGAATTGCTCGACGCAGTCAGGGTCTGCAGCACGCGCCGACGGTGCCAGGAATGCAGCGCACATCATGGCCGCAATAAACCAACGGGTCGGCGCTTTACGCAAATGAGCCTCCGCAACCAGAGCCCGGCTTTCCAATCAGAAGATCGGGGCGCGAGTGCGACCGACTGGCGGCGGAACCACAAGTGCGGCATCAGCCGCCCGCGGCGACAACCGGGCACTTTTCATGCAGCTGCTGATTGATGGCCTTCAGCATCTTCTTGTGAAAGAGGCCTAGGCTGTCCTGCAGCTTCGCCACCGACATCGCGAGGCCTCGAATAGCGGATGGCCCCTCGACTTCCTTCAGATTGACCAACGCGCTGACGGCCTTGCCATCCTTGAACGTGATCTTCGGGGCAAGCCTCAGCTTCACCGGGGTGACGCCTTTCTGATCCTGCTCGACGTCGCACAGCACCCAGTGCTCGGGCACTTGGAGCGTCCCCTCGGGGCTCTCCAAAGCCGCGACGATGGCCGACCTCGGCACCTTGAGGTCGACTGCGCAGCGGGCGGCGCCATAACCCCAGGTGATCCGGCCGGAGGCGGATGCCTCGTTCATCTTGTCCCTAGCCCAGGTTTTCGAGAGCTTGCAGCTGAAGTCGCCGCTGTTCGGCGCCTTCTTGGTCACCAGCGAACAAAGCGTGATTTCACAAGCTTTTATCTTATCTTTTTCATCTTTCGCTTCTTCGAGCGCATGGACGCTGGCGGCACTCACGGCGAGCAGTGCCATAGCCGTCGCGAGCCCAGCAGTTGCGCTTGCGTTCATGATCCCCTCCAGCATGAAGTGCTTCGGAAGGTATTCTCAAATGCGGCCGCATCAAGGTTGCGCACGATCTGGGATTGCGACCAGTTGGCAGTCCCGTGATCGGCTTTACCCTCCAGGCGACGTTTCCAACTTGCACTTGCGGAAAAGCAGGTTCACGATGTGTCTGCCGCGTCCTCTTGCTCAGGCGCGGGCGCGGCCTCGCGTTCGCACGCCTGAGCTCAGAGCTGAGCTTCGGCTTGGCAGCGAGGAGCGTCATCATGGGAAAATCAGACGGAGCTATGGGCCGCAGCGCCCGCTGCATCGCATTGGTCGGCCCGTATCTGTCCGGCAAGACGACGTTGCTGGAAGCCATTCTCGCACGAACCGGCGGGATTACGAGGCAGGGCCGAATCGCTGACAAGAACACCATCGGGGATGGCTCCCCGGAAGCGCGTGACCACGGCATGAGCGTCGAGCTCAACCTGGCGGATGTCGAGTTCCTGGGCGACAAATTCACGATTGTCGAGTGTCCGGGCTCGATCGAGTTTCAAAACGAGAGTGCCGCGGTCCTGGCAGCCTGCGATGCTGCAGTCGTGGTGACGGAACCTGACGAGAAGCGCGTGCCTGCTCTGCAACTCATGCTGAAGCAGCTGGAGGACCGCGGCATTCCGCGGTTCCTGTTCCTCAACAAGATCGACAGCTTCAATACGCCAGTCCGGGAAATCATTCCAATGCTGCAGCCGGCGAGCAAGACGCCGCTGGTGTTGCGGCAAGTGCCGATCTGGGAGAACGGCATCGCCACCGGCTATGTGGATCTCGCCTCCGAGCGCGCCTACGTCTACCGCGAGCACGCGCCATCGGAGGTCGTCGACATTCCGGACTCGGTGAAGGAACGCGAGAAAGAAGCCCGCTTCCAAATGCTGGAGCGGCTTGCCGACTACGACGATGAGCTGATGGAGCAGCTGCTCTCCGACATGGAGCCGCCAAAAGATCGCGTCTTCGACGACTTGGCCCGGGAGCTGCGCGAAGGACTGATCTGCCCGGTGCTGCTCGGCTCGGCCGAGAATGGAAATGGGGTGTTTCGCCTCCTGAAGGCGCTCCGGCACGAGGCACCGTTCGTTGAAACGACCGCCAAACGGCTGAAGCTCGAGAATGCAAAGTCGGCGGCTCACGTCGTGAAGACACTGCATTCGGTGCATGGCGGCAAGCTGTCCATCGTGCGCGTCATCGCAGGCGAGATTGCCGATGGCGCGACCGTGATGGGCGATGGCACCGAGGAGCGGGTCGCCGGCGTCTTCACGATGCATGGCCAGGAAGCGCGCAAACGCGGTACGGCGAAGCCGGGCGACACTGTCGCGCTCGGCCGGCTCGAGCGGATCAAGACCGGCGAGACGCTGACTACGGAAAAAGGCGGCGTTCTGCAGATCAAATCGACTGAAGCGCAGCCTGCGGTCTACGGCATGGCCATCGAGCTCAAGGATCGCAAGGACGAGGTGAAGCTCTCGAACGCCATCGCGCGGCTGATCGAAGAGGACCCGACACTCCGCCTCGACCACGCCCAGGATACGCATCAGATGGTGCTCTGGGGGCAAGGCGAGATGCACTTGCGCGTCGCGATCGAGAAGCTGCAGCGCAAGTACGGGATCGAGGCGCTGACCAAGCCACGCCAGGTGCCCTACAAGGAAACCATCCGCAAGCCGGTCGAGATCCGCGGCCGGCACAAGAAGCAGTCGGGTGGCCATGGGCAGTTCGGCGACGTGGTGCTGGAGATCAAGCCGCGGCGGCGGGGCGAAGGCTTCAAGTTCGACGAGAAGATCCACGGTGGCGTGGTGCCAAAGCAGTTCATCCCATCGGTGGAGATCGGCGTGAAGGACTATCTCAACCACGGGCCGCTCGGCTTCCCGGTGGTGGACGTCGAGGTGACGCTGCTCGATGGCTCCTACCATTCGGTCGACAGCTCCGACATGGCCTTCCGCCAGGCCGGACGTCTCGCCATGAGCGAGGGGATGCCGAAGTGCAGTCCAGTGCTGCTCGAGCCGGTGATGCACGTCTCGATCAGTGCGCCGTCCGAGGCGACGTCGAAGGTCAACGCGATCATCTCGCAACGGCGCGGGCAGATCCTGGGCTTCGATGCCCGGGAAGGCTGGCCGGGTTGGGATACCGTCGAGGCTCAGATGCCGGAAACGGAGCTGCAGGATCTCATCGTGGAACTGAGATCCGCAACAGCCGGGGTCGGCAGCTACACGGCCGCGTTCGACCACCTGGCTGAGGTCACCGGCAAGCTCGCGGATCAGGTGCTCGCGAGCCACAAGGCAGCGGCCGAATAGACAGGCGGCCCCACACTGTTGAAAGGCGAGCGGCGTCACGCATGTGGCGCCGCTTGTGCATTGACCGGCGGCTGAGGGCTCGATTTAGTGCGGCCGAACTCAAGGCTCAGTGCTGAAAGCGAAAGCTCACATGACACAACTGCCCAAGACGCCGTCTTTTCGCCTCAACGGCAAGCGTGCGCTGGTGACGGGCGCGGGGCGCGGCATCGGGCTCGCGGCGGCAGCGGCGCTGGCAGAGCATGGCGCGCACGTGGTGCTGGCGGCGCGCACGCGGACGGAGATCGAGGAGGCGGCGGCTGCGATCCGGGCTCAGGGTGGATCGGCGGACGCGCTGGTGCTGGATGTCACCAGGGACGCCGATGTGCGCCAAGCGGTGGCCGAGGCGCCGCCCTTCCATGTGCTGGTCAACAACGCCGGCATCAATCGGCCGCAGCCGTTCCTCGAGTTCAAGACCGAGGACCTCGACTACATGCTCGATCTCAACATCCGCTCGGCGTTCATCGTGGCGCAGGCGGTGGCGAAGCGCATGGTCGAGACCGGCACGAAGGGATCGCTGATCCACGTCTCTTCGCAGATGGCGTTCATCACGGGGCCGGATCGCTCGGTCTACTGCGGCACGAAGGCGGCGCTGGAAGGAATTTCGCGCGGCATTGCGTGGGAGCTTGCCAAGCACGGCGTGCGATCGAACACGCTGTGCCCGACGTTCATCGAAACGCCGCTGGCGACGGAGGTTCTGAAGCGCCCGGGCATGCGCGATTTCGTGCTCTCGAAGATCAAGCTCGGGCAAATCGGCAAGGTCGAGGACCTAATGGGCGCGATTGTCTATCTTGCCTCCGATGCGTCGGGACTGATGACGGGCACGCATATGCTGATCGACGGCGGCTGGACGCTCGGCTGAGCAAGGAGAGCGGCATGGACGTGAAGAGCATCGAAGCTGGTGTGTTGCGCGTCGCGTATCTCGAGTCAGGGCGGGCGGATGGATGGCCGTGCGTGATGCTGCACGGGTTTCCCTACGATGTGCACGCCTACGCCGAGGTGGCGCCGAAGCTGGCGGCGGCCGGGGCGCGGGTAATCGTGCCGCATCTGCGCGGCTATGGGCCCACGCGTTTTCTGTCGGAGAAGACGCCGCGCTCGGGTGAGCAGGCCGCGCTCGGCGCCGATCTGCTGGCGTTGCTCGATGCGTTGAAGATCGAGCGGGCGGTGGTCGGCGGCTACGATTGGGGCGGACGCGCGGCGTGCATCGTCTCGGCGCTCTGGCCGGAGCGGGTCGTGGCGCTGGTCTCGGGCAACTCCTACAACATCCAGAACATCGCGCGGTCTGGGGAACCGGCGAAGGCGGAGGCTGAGGCGGCTTACTGGTATCAGTACTATTTCCATTCAGAGCGCGGGCGTCGCGGGCTGACGGAAAATCGCCGCGGCATCACGGAGCTGCTCTGGAAGATGTGGTCGCCGAAGTGGCGGTTCGATGCGGCGATGTTCGCGCGTTCGGCGGAGGCCTTCGACAATCCGGACTTCGTCGATGTGGTGATCCATTCGTACCGGCATCGCTTCGGGCTGGTGCCGGGCGATCCGGCCGTCGCGCACATCGAGACGCGGCTCGTTGCGCAACCCCCGATCACCGTGCCGGCGCTCACGATCGATGGCGATGCGGACGGCGTCGGCGGCAATACAGGCGGGCATAAACGGAAGTTCACGGGGCCATATGAGTATCGGGTGTTCAAAGACGCCGGCCACAACATGCTGCAAGAGCGGCCCGACGAGTGGGCGCAAGCGGTGATCGATGCGCGGGCGATGGCGGCGGGGTGAGCTGATCAGTGATGGCGCGGGCCGTAGGGTGCAATAGCGCGGAACAGAAATCGCTACGCACTCAGACGTCAACGCGCGTATTGCACCGATCCGGGCTCCGGACACAGCGTCGGTGCAATACGCGCGTTGGCTGCTTGAGTGCCCGGCCACATTCATTTCGCGCTATTGCACCCTACGGCACCGAGCGCGATCAGGTCACCAGCCCGTCGAGAGCCTTAGCCGATGTGCTGTCAGGGAACACGGTCTTGGCGAGAACGCCGTCGGGGACGCCCAGGTGGTCGCGGAGGACGCCCTTGAGCACCGTGCGCAGGTCGCGGGTCGGTTTAAGATCGCGGTTCTCGTAGAGCGCGGCTTCGGAGAGGCCCGGCCAGTCGGCGATGACGCGGCCGCCTTTCACGGCGCCGCCGACGAGGAGAGCCGCCATGCCGGTGCCGTGATCGGTGCCCTCGGTGCCGTTGACGCGGGCAGTGCGGCCGAACTCGGTGACAATGACGATGATGGTGTCTTTCCAGGCGGCGCCGAGCCCATCGTGCAGCGCCTTGATCGCGGCATCGAGGCCGGCGAGGCGATTGGCGAGCTGACCTTGAATGACGCCTTCGTTGGCGTGCGTGTCCCAGCCGTTGTAGCTCAGCGCGCCGATGCGCGGGCCATCCGCCGCGGAGAGGAACTTGGCGGCGGCTTCAGCGGTGTTTATGAAATCGCGGAAGGGGCGCTGAGCCTGCTGGGATTGCACGTTCTGCTGCATATCCGTCTGAGTCTGCGGCGCTTGGGCTGGCGGCGCGCCTTCCGCGCCCATCTTGCCGCTGTCTGCCGCCGGTTTGACGTTTGTCGCAGCAGCCGCGCCGGCGGGCGCCATTGGTGGCGCGGAGGCTTGCATCGCGGCGCCATCGGCCGACGAAATGCGATCGATCTCGATGCCTTCCGCGAAGGCTTTGGCTAGTTTCGGATCGGTGACGCTATAAAGGTCCTTCAGCCGAGCGATCGTCGATTCGCGCAGCGGCAGATTGTAGGTTTTCGGGATCCACGACAGCGCCGGCGCCTGGCCCCGCATGACAAGTGGCACGACAGCGCCGATGACAAGTCCCTTTCGCGGCGCCGCTGTGCCAGCATACGGCAATCCGGCGAGCGCGCGGTTGAGCCAGCCATCATCGACGCGACCGGTTCCCGGTTGGCCGCTCTCGAGCACATCCTGGCCGTCGAAATGCGAGCGGCCACGATACGGAGTCGCGACCGCTTGGAGCCCGAGCGCATGGCCCTTTTGATAAAGGCCGTGCAGGAATGGCATGCTGCGATTGAGCACGAACAGACCATCAAGAGGCAGGCCGGCATTCTCGCCTGAGGTGGTCAGGGCGAGCTTGCCGCGCAGCTTCGCGTAGTCTGGATCGGCGTAGGGCGCGATCATGGCGATGCCGTCGAGGCCGCCGCGCAGAACGACAGTGAGGAGCCGCGGATCGCGCGCGCCTGCGATTGCCGAGCGGGGAATGAGGCTCCACAGCGCAAGGCTTGCAGCGCTGCCAACCAGCAGCCGGCGGCGGGAGAGTGAAGCGGTCTCGATGCACGCGTTGGTGCCACTGGCAAACTGACCTTCATCGTGGCGCGGCATGATCTTCTCCTTCTCGGTCGATCCATAGGCGACAGTCAGCGTCGCAGGAACTCGGGCGCCATGACGAGCAGCTCGATGCCCTGATCACGCGACTCCGCGCGGGAGACGGCCTGCCGCGTTTCGTCGCTAAGCGCGTCACCGAACAGCACTTCGGCGACGTTGCGCGGGTCCAAACTCTTGTCCACCTCGCGCGTCATGAACTCGGCGATGCGCAGGCGCTCGCGAATGGCGGAAGGGCCCATCCAGGCATGGTCGTCGTCGGGCCATCCCTTGGGCGAAGGCACAGCCCAGGTGGGCTGGCCGAGTGCAGCGGCAATACGCGCGATCTCCGCGGCTTTCGGGCGGACGCCGAAGCCTCGGACGAGGGATACGGAGAAGTCGAAGGGCGGCGCAATCTTGCGCGGTCGCGGGTCCCACACCTCGGGAGAGGCGATCAGGGCTTTCGTCACTGCCGCGAGATCGCCGCCGGTTTTCATGAAGGTCGACGCGAGGCGGTCGATCAAGCCCTGGGGCGCGTCGTCGGCAAGGAAGTGGCGCGTCAGCTTGCGCGCGACGTGCTTCGCGGTCGAGGGATGCCGCGCGAGGCCGGAGAGCATATCCTCGCCCGAGGCGAGGCCCTTGTCCTCGTAGCGCTTGCCGAGCACGCTCCAGGCACCCGGCTCGTGGCGCGGTGGTGCGAAGAAGAACTTTCCGGGCGTGGCGTTGGGCTGGTCGACATTGCCAACGGTCCAACCGGTCAAGATACGCGCCAAGTTGGTCACGTCTCCCTGCGTGTAGCCACCATCGACGCCGAGCGTGTGCAGCTCGAGGATCTCGCGGGCGAGGTTTTCGTTAAGGCCGCGGCCGCGGTTCTTGCCCGCCTGGCTGTTGGGGCCGATGGAAATGTGGTTATCGAGGTAGATGAGCATCGCGGGATGCTTTGCGGAGGCGAGCAGCATGTCAGAGAAACGGCCAAGGATATGCGGCCGGATAACCTCGCGCTCATAGGCACCGGCGAGGCCGCGCACCGGGCCTTTGGTCACCGAGACGCAGAAGTGGTTGGACCAGAAATAAACGAGGCGCTCGAGGAACGGCGTCTCGGTCGCGATGGCGCGATCGATGCGCGCGGAGACCTCGTCGAGAAACGCCTCGCGGCGGATGGCGCCGGGCTTCAGTTGCGGCATTGGCTTGCCGGGCGGCATCGGCATTGGCGGCTGCCGTGCCGGGCCCGGCTCACTGCCCGCCGATGCGGACGGAGCGCTCTCGAGCTTCTGGGACTCGCGAAGGGCCTTTTGCTCCTTCTGCAGGCGCTGCGACTGGGAGAAGACGGAGTGACTGGCCTCGAGGTCGGGATCGCTGAGCAGGGCGACCTTCGGATTGCCGAGCTGGCTGGCGAGATAGCCGCGAGCATCACCCTTGATTCGCTCGATATCGCCGGGGCGCGCGCCAAGGCCGAAACGGCGAAGCGCGATCACTGCATCTCGAGCTGACATGACTGCCCCGGTCGTTGACGAGTCGAAGTCCTGTGAACGCGAACGGCGCGTCCGATCCGTCGCTGAGCCACTAGGAAGCGAGCAAAAGCTCTCTTCACCCGCTAACGTGACCTGAGCGGGGCAAGGGAGCCGATCTGGAATGCTTTGGCTTGTTATACTCGGGCTTGGGCTGATCGCCGGAACGATCGGCGGGGTCGTTGGATTCGGCGGATCTACAATTCTGCTGCCGGCGCTGGTCATCGGGTTCGGCCCGAAAGAAGCGGTGCCGATCATGGGCATCGCCGGACTGCTCGGGAACCTGGCGCGAGTGCTGGTGTGGTGGCGCGAGGTCGATTGGCGGGCAGCAGCGGTCTACTCGCTGACAGGAGTGCCTGCGGTGATGCTCGGGGCACGCACGTTCCTCGCCCTCGACGCGCGTCTGGTGGAGGCGTTGATCGGTGTCTTCATGCTGGCGATGATCCCTGTTCGCCGCTGGTTCCTGGCGCGGAACTTCTCGATCGGGCTCTGGGGGCTCGCTGCGGCCGGCGCGGGCGTCGGCTATATCACCGGCATGGTCGCCTCGACGGGGCCGATCAATACCCCATTTTTTCTCGCGTTCGGACTCAACAAGGGTGCCTACATCGCAACCGAGGCGCTGGGTTCGATGTCGGTCTATGCGGCGAAGTCGGCCGTGTTCCAGCGGTTCGGCGCGCTGCCGTGGGAGACATTCGTCAAGGGTGCCATCGTCGGCGCTGCCATGATGATCGGCTCCTGGCTTGCAAAGGGCATCGTCCAGCGGCTCGAGGCGCATCAATTCAGGTCGCTGATGGACGGGCTCATGCTGGTTGCAGGCTTGGCCTTGATCTGGGGAGCGCTCGCGGCGTGAGGAATTCTTGTTCGCCGGTTCCCGAGGCGACCAGTTCCGCGTGTTTCGGAATGCTCTGGCCGTCAAGCGCCGTGAGAAAGAAGCAAACGCATCATAAGCTTACAGGTCAATGCTCGGACAAGCGTCGCGCAATCGCGCCGGCACCGGTTAAGCCGGATTTAAACAATTGGATGTACTGAAGCCGACATGGTTAATCCCGGAAATTGCCATTTTCCTGGGTGACACCTGGGCCGTCCCGAGTTTCGGACAGTTTGCGTAGACGGGGGTCGACGTGAGTTCTCGGAGTTTGGCGCGCGCGGGTGCTAGCCGCGTCGCCACTGGCGTATTGTTTTGTGTTGTGGGAACGGTGAGCGCGCCGAGCACTGGTGCGGCTCAGCCCATCGACAAAGGCTCGCCTCAGGCCGTCGCAGCTCAAGCTCAGCAGACGACAACGCTCAACGGTGACCGGCAGCGTACCCGTTTTGTTGTCGGTCTCGAAAAGCAGACCACCTTCCAAGTCTTCTCGCTGCAGAGCCCGAACCGGGTGGTCATCGATCTGCCCGACGTCAAGGTGCAACTACCGGCTATTTCCGGCGAGCAACCGATCGGACTCGTGAAGAGCTTCCGCGGTGGTCTTGCGTCGGCCGGCAAGATGCGGGTCATCATTGATGTCACGGAGCCGGTCATAGTCGAAAAGTCGACGTTGGAGCCTGCCAAAGACGGCAAGTCGGCTCCGCGACTGGTGCTCGAGATCGTTCCTGCCGAGACGACGGCAAGGGCTCAGCCGAAGAAACCGCTGCTTGCAGCCTCGGCAACGGCGAGCATGGCCAACGTCGGTCTGGTCGGCCTGCAACCGCCTATTCCACGCCAAGCGGAGCGGCCTGAGGCTCGCGCGGCACGGGCGTTCAAGCCGGTCATCGTGCTCGATCCCGGACATGGTGGTCACGACAGTGGCGCCCAGCGTCACGGCACGGTGGAAAAGGATGTGGTGCTCGCATTCGCCCATTCGCTGCGCGACAAGCTCAATGCAACCGGACGATACAAGGTCCTGATGACGCGCGACACGGACCGCTTCGTCAATCTCGATGAGCGGCGGGATTTTGCGGAGCAGAACAAGGCGGCGCTCTTCATCGCCATTCATGCCGACTATGCCGGTTCGTCGGCGCGCGGCGCCACGATCTACTCGCTGCGAGAGACGGTTGCCAATGACCTCAAGCGTTCGGCCAAAGGCGAGGTGGCGCAGAACGTGCTTTCCGATCGCGAACTCAAATCACTGGCGAGCGCCGATTCCAAGGACAAGTCGGCGGTGAAGGACATTCTCGCCGATCTGGCGCAGACGGAAGTGCAGACGACCAAGACACGCACCAGCCTCTTCTCGCGCTCGGTGATCGAGTACATGGGCGCCAGCACGAACATGATGAACAATCCCGACCGCCAGGCTGCCTATCGCGTGCTCAAGACGGCCAAGGTTCCGTCAGTGCTGATCGAACTCGCCTATGTCACGAACAAGGAGGACGCGGCGAAGCTGCGCTCCGATTCCTGGCGGAGCAAGGTCGCGGATTCGATCACCACGGCGGTGGAGAACTATTTCTCGAACCAGGTGGCGCGTTTCCCGATGTAGTTCAGGGCGCCGGCAGCAAATGGCGCTCCTGGAATTCACGGATAGCGGTGCGGAACATCACTTCCGTGTCGATCACCTCGTGGAAGCCGGCCTGCATCAGCTTGATGGTCGAGGAGAACGAGGGCGGCGCCGGCTCGGTGCGGCCGGTTCCCATTTGGTAGTCGGCATACTCGAAGGACAAGCCGACGAACGACTTCAGATCCGGCGATGACAGCCGGTGCTTCTCCCGGATGCGTGCCCAATCGGCCTCGCGAGGCAAAATCTCGCGCTGCATGAAGCAAGTGCGCGGTTCGCCGGATTTCATGCCGAAGGCGTCGGCGATGGCCGGCCACACATTCGGCCATGAGAACACGTCGCCGTTCGCAACGTTGAAGGTCTCGTTGCGCGCTGCCGGCGCCTCGCCAGCCCAGGCCATGACGCGGGCCAGGAGATCGGCGTCGATGGCCTGAGAGACACGGCCGGGACCGCCGGGGTAATAGAGAGGCTCACCGCGCTCCTTCATCATCGCCGCGTAGACGCCGAGCGCCGGGATAAGATTCATGGCGCTGCCTTGCGAGTAGCCGATGATCAGCACGGGGCGGAAGATAGAGAATCCCCACGAGGAGCCCCGCTGCTTCGCGCGCAGATAGTCCTCCTGGTTCCAATAGAAATTGGGGACGTCACGGGCTTCCGAGCGGCCTTCGCGGGCGGGATAGGCCATGGGGCGAGCGTGGACACCGTAGGCTTTGGTGCCCTGGAGCAGCGAGACATGAGTGAGAGTTGGCGAGGTTGCAGCCAGCGGCTCAAGAAGATTGCGCAGCATCTCGTCGTTGATGCGGATCTGCTCGGCCTCGCGCCAACCTTCGACAAGGCCGGGGCGCTCGTAAAGCGCGGCGTAGATGACATGCGTGACGTCGGGGAACGACGACGCGGCTTCCGCGCTCTGCCGCCGGTCCATCAGGTCGACCGGAACGAAGCGGGCGCCGAATGTCTCTCCTGGATGGCGACGCGAGATGGCGATCACATCGCAGTCAGGCGTACGCGAGAAGTGCTTCATCGCCGCGTAGCCGACGAGGCCCGAGGCGCCCGCCACCAGCACCGTCTTCTTCGGCATGGCCGTCTCCCGAAACGAGTGCGGCGCGGGCAACGCCGCGCCGCGCGATGATCTGAGCAATTGCAGTCCCGATCAATCCTTCTTCGCGAGCCCCAGCTGCTCCAGCGCCGCTTTTTCATCGGCGGCCAGCTTCGGCACGAACGCCTGATAGTCCGCCGTATTCATGTAGCGGCGCACGAAATCGAACTTGGCGTAGATCTCCGGCGCCTTCGGATCGTCGTAGGCGGCCTTGAATGCGTCGTGCAGTTTTTTCACGACGGCGGGGTCCATGCCCTTCGGTCCGACAAGACCGAAGGGCGAGTCGAACTCGTACTTGTAGCCCAGCTCCTTCAGGCTCGGCGCGTCGGGCCACTTTTTGCTGCGTTCGCCATTGAGCACCATCAGCAGCCGCAATTCACCTGAGGCGACCATCGGCGCCCACGAGGGGCTTTCCGTCATTGCCATCACGTGATTGCCGAGAACGGCCGCAATACCTTCGCCACCGCCCTTGCCCGGAACATGGGTGAACTGCACGCCCGACTGACGTGCCATCAGCTCCATAGCGATGCCGTTGGTCGTTGCCGGCCCTATCGTGGTGTAGGTGAACTTGCCGGGGTTGGCCTTGGCGAAGTCGATCACGTCCTGCCACTTCTTGAACGGGCCATCGGCCTTCACCACCGTCCCGAGCGTATAGCCGCCGATCAGGATGATATAGGTGAAGTCCTTCACCGGATCGTAGGTCGCCTTCTGCATCACCGGCACACGGTAGGCGGGGATCGCGATTTGAGCGATGGTATAGCCATCCGGCTTGGCGGAGGCGGCCATCTGCGCGATGCCCAGCGTCGAGCTGCCGCCGGGCTTGTTGTCGACGATGATCGGTTGGCCGAGGTGCTTCTGCGCAAGCTCGGCGAGACCGCGGAAGAGCAGATCGGCCGACACGCCCGCGGCAAAAGGCACGATCAGCGTCACGGGCTTCGACGGAAAATCGGTCTGTGCGCGGCCTGGAGTGGTCAACGCAATCGATGCAGCCGCAGCGGCAGCCAGCGCAAAGGCGCGCAAGCGCATAGTATCCTCCCTGGTTGGTGGGGCCAGCGTTTGGCGCTGGCTCGCGTTACTGTTGCGCGAGAGAGTAGCGGCGTGGCACCTGTTTGTCAGCAGGGCCACATTGGCCATGGCAGATAAAGTCCTTGACGTCTCTCGGTCTGCGAGTGCGAGGGAGCAAGGCATCACTTGGGGTGGGTGCCGCCGGACAAGATCTGGCGGCGCGCAATTGGCGCGAAAGCAGGCTCGGCGTGTGGTCGGTTCTCTGGTTGTTGACGGGGCTAGTAGCGGGTCTGGCGTTGGCCTCTGGGCTCGGGTTGCAGCCGCGCACGGGGCAGCAATCGATGCTGGGGGTGCTTCGCGAATGGCTCGGGCGTGTCGCGGCGATGGGCGCTGCGTCGAATTGGGCAACCTCGCAAGGCGAAGATACGCGGGCGATGCGACTCAGGCGGCTGTGCAATGGCATGCAGGCGCTTACTGAAAATATTGCGCATCCGCGAGAGCTCTCTGGCGAGCCTTCGTTCGAGGAAATGGTGCGCATCTTTGCTGATCCGGGCGTGCCGATCGAGGAGGTGCGTCGCTACATCATCGGAAACTCTTGGCCTCATGGCTGCGCGGCGATCAAGGCGCTCGAGCAGCGTCCCGATGGCGGTGAGCTGGCGCAGCCAGTCGCCGAAACTGCGAGCGCCTTTGGCATTTGGCAACTGACCTATGCGCTCGACTACCTCGGCAAACAGGGAGGATCGGTTGCTGCCGGGGCGCCGCTGCAGAGCATTGAGAGCTGGTGGATCGACAATCTAATGGTGCGAGATGCCTTCGCTTCGTACTTCGATGCGCTCGTAGGCCGAGACGCGACGCCCGAGCTCGGGAGCCAACTTGCGCAGAACTTCGCCATTCATGGCACGGTACGCGAGTTCCTGCGACGACTTGATCGCCCCTTTGCGCGGCGGCTGATGGAGTTGCTGCCGGCAGATGCTGGGAGCGGCGACACGTCGCTTCAATTCCAGTCGACGGCCGAGGACAATAAGTCGTTCCTCGATGCAATCGGCCGCTTCTGGACTCAGGCGACGGGTGCGGACAAGCCGCTCGACGTGCCCGCCTGGAACGAGGGGCTGTCCGCCGCGCAGACTGCGCTTGGCCGCTTACCGATCCGGTCGCTGCTGGTGACCGGTGATCCGCTTTCGGGCAAGACCTCGTTCCTGAAGCTGTTGAGCCAACGCATCAGGCAAAACAACTGGCGTGTGTTCGAGGCGGGAGCCGCCGACCTGCAGGCGGGCCAGCAGTACATAGGCCAGCTTGAGCAGCGTGTCCGGCAGGCAACGCAAGAGCTCGCCTCCAATCGCAAGATCATCTGGTACGTGCCCGATATTCTTGGCATGGCGCTGAGCGGCACGCATCAGGCTCAGAGTGCCACCATCCTCGATCAGCTCATGCCGGCAGTGGCATCGGGGCGGCTGGTGCTCTGGGGCGAGGCGACTCCGGCGCAAGCAGCACGGCTGATGCAGATGAGGCCTGCAATGCGGCGCGCGTTCGAGGTGGTGCGGCTGGAGCCGCTGGACGCGGAGGAGACCAAGCCGCTGGCTGCCGGGCTCGCGAAGGCGCTCGCTGCGGAGTTCAAGCTCACAATCGAGCCGTCGTTCGCCGAGACGGCGATCGATGCGGCGGGGCACTATCTTTCTGCCTCGGGGCTGCCGGGGTCAGCGCTGTCGCTGATGCGTGTCTCGGTGCTCAGGGTCGAGCAGGCCAGCGGGCGGCGTCTCACCGGGCGCGACGTGCTCGATACGCTTGCCCAGCTCACCGGCCTGCCGCGCTCGATCCTCGATGGCAGCGAGCGCATCGACCTTGCCGAGATCACCAAGTTCTTCTCGGCGCGCGTGATCGGCCAGCCGGAGGCGGTGCAAAGCATCGTCGAGCGCATCGCGATGCTGAAGTCGGGCCTCAACGATCCGATAAAGCCGTTCGGGGTGTTCCTCTTTGCGGGGCCGACCGGCACGGGAAAGACCGAGCTTGCAAAGGCGATTGCGGAGTACCTCTTCGGCTCCGTCGACCGCATGGTGCGGCTCGACATGAGCGAGTATCAGGCGCCCGATTCCACCGTGAAGATCATCGGCGGGCCGGCAGTGCCGCCGGACTCCGACACGCTGATCAACCGTATTCGGAAGCAACCGTTCTCGCTCATTCTGCTTGACGAGTTCGAGAAGTCGAACCCGTTGATCTGGGACCTGTGCCTGCAGATCTTCGACGAGGGTCGCCTCACTGACAGCAACGGTCAGACGGCCGACTTCCGCCACAGCCTGATCATCCTGACGACGAATCTCGGCGCGACCAGCCATCAATCGTCGGGATTGGGTTTCGCACCCGGTCGCAACGTCTACACCAACGACCAGGTGCTGCGCGCCGTCGGACAGACCTTCCGGCCGGAGTTCCAGAACCGGCTCGACAAAGTGATCGTATTCCAGCCGCTGACGCGTGAGCTGATGCGCGGCATTCTCAGGAAAGAGCTCGACCGGCTTTATAGTCGGCGTGGCCTCAAAGATCGCGGCTGGGCGGTGGAGTGGGAGGCGTCCGCGCTGGAGTTTCTGCTGGAGAAGGGCTTCTCGCCGGACATGGGTGCGCGACCTTTGAAGCGCGCAATCGACCAGTACGTAGTGGCGCCGTTGGCTGCCGCGATTGTCGAGCGGCGGGCGCCCGAGGGTGAGCAGTTCGTGTTCATGAAGAGTGACGGGGAGGGCATTCAAGCGGAGTTCGTCGATCCGGATGGGGACGGTGAGGCCTACGTGCCGCCGCCGGCAGGGGCAAGTAGTCCAGCAGCTCGGACGGTCAATGGTGCGGTGGAGCAACCATCCCTGCAGTCGATTATGCTCATGCCGAGAGGGGTCGCCGCCGAGATCGATGCGCTTGCAGCCGCACAGGAGAGCATTGCCGCCCGCGTCGCCGCGCCAGACTGGGAGGCGGAGAAAGCCAGCCTCTCCGCTACGATCAACGAGTCCGGCTTCTGGTCGCGGGCTGACCGGTTCGAAACACTGTCGCGCTACGAGCTGATGGACCGCCTCGCGGTTGCGGCGGATACGGCTGCCTCGCTGCAGGGTCGGTTAGCCCGCGGACGCAATCAATCCGGGGTTTCTGCACGGGAGGTGATGTCAAGGCTCGCCATGCAGTTGATGCTGGTCAACGAGGGGCTCCGCGATCTGGGCGAAGCGGCGCCTGCGGAAGTTGCGGTTAGGGTCGAGGGTGCGCTCGAGACTCACAGCGGTGAACGGCGGCAGGCCGCGCGATGGCAGCGCGAGGTGCTCGACATGTACCGCCATTGGTGCCGCAAGCGGAACATGCAGCTGACCGAGCTCGAACCCATCGGGAGTGGTGAGCTGCCGTTGTTGGTGATTGGCGGATTCGGGGCTCATCGAACGCTCGTGCGGGAGGTAGGGCTCCACGTCGAAGAGCTTGCAGAGGCGGCCAATGGCGCGAGCCGGATCGCGGCGCGTGTGCTGGTCGTGCCCTCGCCGGCCGGCGCACAATCCAAGGCGCAGCTGCGGACCGAACTGGCGGCGGGCTTCACCAAGGTGCCGCGGATTAGCACGGTGGTGCGCCGCTATCGCCGCGGACCGGCACCGCTCGTACGCAATGCCGACGGTAGCTGGCGCACCGGCAAGCTCGCCCAGGTGCTCGCCGGGGATTTCGATGTGATGACGAGTGACAGTGCCGGGTAGGCTAGCTCGAAGCCAGTCGCCCATGAAAAATCGATGCCGCCGGGAGACCGTCGATCGCAAAGTCCGGACCGTTTGAGTTTTCGTCGTTCAAACGACATGTTCGCCCGGCAACTCACGCGCTTTTGCCGCTATGACATTCCAGCAGCCGGCGGGACGGAATACTGGAAGGGCTATGCGAACGATATCCGACCTGGCGGATTTCCTTTCACAGCAGCCACGGATCATGTCCGTGCTGCGTCCCGTTGCTATGATCGGTATCGAGGATTGCTGGGTCGGGGCTGGGCTCATTCGCAATGCCGTCTGGGACCATTTGCACGGCCGGCCCGTGGAGTTCGTGTCTGGCAGTGACGTTGACGTGGTCTATTGCGACTGTGCCGCTGCGAGCCTCGCGCGGGATCTCGAGATCGAGAAGCGGCTGTTTGAGGCTTTGCCCGACGTACCCTGGTCAGTGCACAACCAGGCGCGCATGCATGAGCGCAACGGCGATGCGCCCTATCGCGACACGGAGGATGCCATCCGCCACTGGCCGGAAACGGCGACGGCGATTGCAGCGCGGTTGAACGGAGATCGCGTCGAGGTCATTGCGCCGCATGGGATCGACGACCTGCTGCAGCTGCGGGTCCGGCCTACTCCCACGTTTGGCCGGAAGCTCGAGATCTATCGCCAGCGCATTGCCTCGAAGGACTGGCTGCAGCGCTGGCCGATGCTTGAAATTGTTGGGCCTTAGTTTTGTTCAAGGACGAAGCAGGGAGAGCGTGACCGGGCGTGTTCTGGAATGAGGTTCGGGCTGGAATTGTCTCGCCGGGTCTGCCAATAAGCGCCTCGAACGCTTTGAAGTAACCGCTACAGGGATATCCGCCATGGCCGACACCAACACCAAAGCCCCACCCTACGCCAAGAACAAGCGTGCGCTCTATCCGCGCCAGAAGCGCCGCGTCGCCGAGAAATTGCGCAAGGCAAAGACGCACCGGCGCAACGCCCGGCATGGCTGAGGTCACGGCCGGCCGTAGGTCGGAGTGAACCGGCCACCGCGCTCACATTTGAGCCGTGGCGTTCGTCCGGCGAAGTCCGACGCGACGCGACGAGCCTTCGCGATCATCATGCCGTGGATCCAGTTGTCGGACTTCGCGGGTCTGGGGGCTGTGTCAAGTCCTGAGAGATCAGGTGGCCCGCTCACTCCGACCTACGCGCGACGCTCGCTTCACCGCGGGTGCGGACTCGTACCAGCCCTTGGTCTGGTTCACGATCTTGACCACCGAGAGCATCACGGGCACCTCGATCAGCACGCCGACGACGGTTGCGAGCGCGGCGCCGGAATCGAAGCCAAACAGGCTGATCGCTGCAGCCACTGC
This sequence comes from uncultured Hyphomicrobiaceae bacterium, assembly GCA_964500805.1. Taxonomy (GTDB): domain Bacteria; phylum Pseudomonadota; class Alphaproteobacteria; order Rhizobiales; family Hyphomicrobiaceae. The sequence continues at coordinate 27,548 of CAZCQH010000023.1, read as the reverse complement.
CAGCTCGAAGAAGTTGCTCGCTCCAATCAGGGCCGAGGGCGCTGCTACGCAGTGAGCCTCGCCCGCCGTGCGGTTGAGCAAATAGGCGAGACCTGAGTTGAAGTAGACCTGGATCAGAATGGGCACAGCCAACATGGCGATGACCAGGGGCTGAGCCAGGATCTGCTTGCCCTGAAATCCAAACAGCAGGATCAACGTCGTCAGCAGCGCGATCAGCGACAGCGGCTGCAACTTGGCCAGCAATTGCCCGAGCGCGGCCTCGCCACCGTGTCCAATCACCGAGTTGCGGATGACCTGAGCGATGACCACCGGCACGACGATGTAGAGCCCGACCGACAGCAACAGCGTCTGCCAGGGCACCGTGATCGCCGAGAGACCAAGCAGGAGTGCCACGAGCGGCGCGAAGGCAAACACCATGATCACGTCATTCAACGCGACCTGGCTCAATGTGAAGTGCGGTTCGCCATCAGACAAGTTGCTCCAGACGAAAACCATGGCGGTACAGGGCGCCGCGGCAAGCAATATGAGACCCGCGATATAGCTGTTGATCTGGTCGGCGGGGAGATAGGGCCGAAACAGCCAGCCGATGAAGAGCCAGCCGAGCAGCGCCATCGAGAATGGTTTCACCGCCCAGTTGATGAAGAGCGTCACGCCAATGCCGCGCCAGTGCTCGGTGACGCGGTTGAGCGCGGCGAAATCGATCTTCACCAGCATGGGGATGATCATCAGCCAGATCAGCAGAGCGACCGGCAGGTTGACCTTGGCGATCTCGGCTGCGCCGATGGCCTGGAAGAGGCCGGGCATCAGCCAGCCGAGTGCAATGCCGGCGACAATGCAGAGAACGACCCAAACTGTCAGGTAGCGCTCGAAGACCGACACGCGGCATGCTCCGTGATTGACCCGTTAGACAGCTTGAGTGTAGCCCCGTCTACTTGGCAGCGCATCCACGCGTAACGTCCCGGGAGCCATTCCCTGTTGGTGTCTGGCTACCGACCAGCTGCGTGCAATCAATTCTTGTCGTCGGGCAAGACCGGGATCGGGAAAACGTCGATGCCGTCCTCGAGCAGGGATTTCACGTCGGCAGGCGATGCCTCGCCATGGATGCCCAGCGGCCCCTCCGGCGCTTTGCCCTTGCCCTTGCCCTTGCGTTTCCCGCCGGCCTTTGGACCTTCATTGTGGATACGGCGTGCTTCCTCGGCGAACCGAGGGCCGACGTACTCCGACTTCTCCAAGAGCGCGTCGCGCATTTTCTTCAGCTCGCGCAGAATCTCGCGCTGCTCCGGCGAGACGGCGAATTGCTGCTGTTGAGCCGGCGCCGGCATATCGCCTCTGCTCGCTGCTTCCGCGATCGCCTGTGCCGCTGCGACGGCTTTTGCGCGTTTTTCACGAGTCTCAGCCTTTTGTTCGGCGGTGAGCACTCGCGGTGCCATCAGTGCCTTGGTAATCTTGGTCGAGCCGCACTGCGGGCAGGTGACGAGCTTCTTCTTCACTTGCGCGTCGAAGCCGGCGCTCGATGGGAACCATCCCTCGAACGTATGAGACTTCGGGCAGATGAGGCTGTACTTGATCATCGGTCGCTAGATAGCACTCGGCGGTTATGACTGCCAATTATGTAGCGGTTTGGTGCACCAGTTTGAAGGGGCGGTCGTGCTCGAGCGACGGAATTCGTTGCCGCGCCTCCTGAATCTTCGACAAGTCAACATCATAAATGGTTACGGAAGGCTCAATGCCGGCCTCTGCAACCACTTTGCCCCACGGATCGACGATCAACGCGTGGCCATAGGTTTCGCGTTGGCACTCGTGCTGGCCTGCCTGGGCGGAGGCCAAGATGTAGGACCCCGTCTCAATGGCGCGGGCCTGAAGCAGCGGCTGCCAGTGCACCTCGCCCGTCGAGCGCTGGAAGGCCGACGGCACGGCGATGATCCCCGCGCCACCCTGCGCCAAGGCCCGGAACAGTTGCGGGAACCGCAGGTCGTAGCAGACGGTGAGGCCAAGTCCCCCCCAAGGCGTGTCCGCGATCACGGCTTCGGAGCCGGGCTCGAAATTCTTCGACTCGCGAAACTTCTCGCCGCTGCCGAGCGCGGCATCGAACATGTGGAGCTTGTCGTAGCGCGCCGCGATGCGGCCATCAGGCGTGAAGAGAAAGCTACGATTGGCGATCTTATCTGGCTTCACCAGCACGCCCATGGACCCGAGATGCAGCCAGATGCCGAGGCGCTTTGCCAGCGATTGGAAATGGGCGACCGCGGGGTTGTTCTCCTCCGGCTTGGTGGCAGCGAAGAGCTTTGCGCTCTGCATTTCCATCAGCGTCGTGAATTCGGGCGTCTGGATGTACTGCGCGCCTTGTGCTGCGGCTTCCTCGATCAGGCGGGTGGCGGTGGCGACATTGTCCTCGACGGTGCGCGAGGCGCACATGGTGATAAGGGCGACGCGGAGCGTCGCGACTGTGCCGGCGGAATTGGGGGATATCGCCTGGGACATGGGCTTGGCCTCGTGGCGTGGCGCGCAAGAGCTTGGAACTTGATAACAGTGGCAGGCGTCCGGGAATTTCCCGCTACGCTCACGCGGTGAGCAGTGGATCGAGCTTGCCGGAGTCCTCCAGTGCATAAAGGTCGTCGCAGCCGCCGACGTGAGTGTCGCCGATCCAAATCTGAGGAACGGTGTAGCGGCCGGACTTCTCCTCCATCTCGTCGCGCAGTGACGGATTGCGACCGACGTCGATCTCGTGAAAGGCAACGCCCTTCTTGGTCAGCAGGCGCTTCGCCATCATGCAATAGGGGCAGATGCTGGTCGTGTAGATGGTCACCTTGGGCATGGGCCCCTCTGGGTTGCTTGCCTTCCCGAACGGCTGGCATGTAAGCAGAGTCCGGCGCGACCGCAAATGGCCGGCGCGGAATGGCCCTAGCCGGGAAACGACTGTTGCCACCCCTGATCACATCGGATCGCCTGAATGCCTACGCCGCCGACCATCATTCTCGCCTCCGGCAGCCGCAGCCGGCGACAGATGCTGGAGGCTGCGGGCGTGCCGTTCCAGGTGGTGCCGTCGCAGGTGGACGAGCCGGCGCTGAGGCGTACTCTCGAAGCCGCGAGCGCCACCGGCAGCGTGGGTCCGGGAACGCTTGCGGGTGAGCTGGCGAAGGCCAAAGCGGAGGATGTGAGCCGAGGGCACCCGCAGGCGCTGGTCATCGGGGCTGATCAGGTGCTGGCACTGGGTATGCGCATTTTCGAGAAGCCGAAGGATCTCGCCGAAGCCCGTCGCCACATCGAAGATTTCCGCGGCCAGACCCATGTGCTGCACGCGGCTGTCGCCATAGCAGCGGGTGGCACGGTGGTGTGGACGCATGCCGACCGCGCCCTGATGACCATGCGCGACTATAGCGCCGCGTTCGCCGATGATTACGTCACCCGGGCCGGCGACGTGATCTGCTCCTCAGTCGGCGCCTATCAACTGGAAGGGATCGGCATCCAGCTTTTCGAGAAGATCGACGGCGACTACTTCACGATTCTTGGCATGCCGCTGCTGCCAGTGCTGGCCGAGCTCCGCCGGCGAAAGGCGATACCGGCATGATGATCGATGCTCCAACAGGGGGCAGACCCATGGATCTGACCTCGACCGGGACGCTGGCCGGGATACCAACGCCGGCGGTGCCCGTCTCCTCGCGTCACTCATTCCCTTCGAACATGGCGGGCCTGACATGCTGATCATCGGACTGACCGGCTCCATCGGCATGGGCAAGTCGACTGTCGCGAAGCGGTTCCAGGCGCTGGGTCTCGCGGTCTGCGATGCCGATGCGGAGGTGCACAAGCTCTATGCGGCGGGTGGCGCGGCGGTGGCGCCGATCGAAGCGGCGTTTCCCGGCACGACAGGCGAAGACGGGGTCGATCGCGCGAAGCTTGCGCAGAAGCTGCTCAGCGATCCCGGCGGCTTCAAGCGGCTCGAGGCGATCGTGCATCCGCTGGTGTTTCAAGCGGAGCGGGAGTTCCTGCGTGCAGAGGCCGCGCGCGGTGCTGCCATCGCGGTCCTCGAGATTCCACTGCTGCTCGAAGGTGGCGGCGAGAAGCGCGTCGATGTCGTCGTGGTGGTGAGCGCACCGCACGATGTGCAGCGCAAGCGCGTGCTCGAGCGTCCAGGCATGACTCCCGAAAAATATGATCAGATCGTTGCGCGCCAGATGCCCGACGCTGAAAAACGCAAGCGCGCGCATTTTGTGGTCGACACGGGCGTCACAATAACCGAGACAGAAGCCGAGGTTGATCGCGTCGTGGCGCTCTTGCGCGAGCGTGTTTCCCGGGGCGACACTGGCGCTGCCTACGCCAAGCATTGGGCGTGAGAGTGCTGCAATTATTGGGGTCTTTGCATCCTCAATCGAACAAGTTCGCCAGCCGCTTCTTGATGTTGTCGGCGATGTAGAGGGCGAGCGCCTGGATCGTGGACGTTGGGTTCACTCCGCCGGAGGTGACCCAGATGCTCCCGTCGACGATGAAGAGGTTCTTCACGTCGTGCGATCGGCCCCACTCGTTCACGACTGACCGAGCCGGATCTGTCCCCATTCGGCAGGTGCCGAGCAGGTGACCGGGGCTGTTCAAGTTGTTGCGCTGAACGGAGATGTTCTTCGCGCCAGCCGCGGTCATGATCTCCCACCCGCGTGCGATGCCGTGCTCCATCATGGCGCGGGTGTTGCCGCTGATTCTGTACTCGATCTTCGGCGCGGGGATGCCGTGGCTGTCCTTCAGGACGGGATCGAGAACGACGCGATTGTGCTCCTCGGGCAGATCCTCGCATGCCACGCCGACGCGCAGATTGTGATAAAGCAGCGTGCGATAGGCACTGTGGTGCTCCTTGCCCCAGGGGAGGCGCCCGGCAGCCATGCTGAGGATCGCCTCGTTGGCGGGTCCGGTGCCCCGCGCGAATTGCAGCGTATATCCACGCGTGAAACCGCGCTTGCGGTCGGTCTCGTAGAACTCCTTGCACCACATGAGCGTCATGGGGCCGCGGTCGCCGTCCATCTCCTCGTCGACGTAGCCGAAAACCTGCGGCCAGGGGTGCACCATCAAATTCCTGCCGACGAGCCCAGACGAGTTGGCGAGCCCGTCTGGAAAGCGGCTCGACGCGGAGTTCAGCAGCAGCCGTGGCGTGCCGACACCATTGCATGCAACGATCACCACCTCAGCCGGTTGGAAGCGCTCCACGCCGTTCGGGTCGTAGTAGATCACGCCCGAAGCCATGCCATGCTCGTTAGTCGTGATCTCGCGGACGCGGCAGCGCGTGCGCAGTTCCACCCCTGCCCGCAGCGCATGCGGCCAATAGGTGATATCGACGCTTGCCTTTGCGCCTTGCGCGCATCCGGGCGTGCAGTGGCCGAGATTGATGCACTTGCCGCGTCCCTCATACTCGGTCGTTGCGACCGCGATGTCTGACGGCCACCAGTGCCAGCCCATCCTGTTGAGCGTTTTCGCGTAATGCGTGCCGGAGCGGCCGAGCGGCACGGGCGGCATATTCGGAGTGAGTGGGGGGTAGGCTGGGTCCCCTGCCAGTCCCGCAACGCCCATCATGCGGTCGTTCTCGGCGAAGTATGGCTCGAGTGTCCAGTAGTCGATCGGCCAGTCGTCGGCGACGCCATCGAGCGACTTGACGCGGAAGTCGGACGGATGCATGCGCGGGAAGTGCGCGGTGAAAAGGATCGTGCCGCCGCCGACGCCATTGAAGTTGGCGACCTTCATCGGAGAGTCGGCGTCATTGACGGGATAGTCGGTATCGCGTCCGCGACGATTGGGGCTGATGTCGAAGTCGGCGTAGCGGCGCGCTTCCCAATCGCGGCCGTTTGCGGGGAAATCAGTGGACTTGATCCAATCGCCCTGTTCCAGGCAGAGAATCTTCATGCGCGTGTCGGCGAGGCTCCAGGCCACGGCGGCGCCGGACGCACCTGAGCCGATGATGAGCACGTCGACGATCTCATCGGTGGGGCGCGCGGCGCTAGGATTGGAGGCGGAGGCCGTGTCTGTTCGAGCCATGTCAGCGTGCCTCCCCGGTGCCGTCGAGATCACGCCACATGCGCTTCCGCTTGCGCACGGGATCGAGCAGAGACCAGTCGGTCGGCTGGATGTCGTGGCCCTTCGGGAATGGTGCGCGCGGTTCGCGTCCGAGTGATTTGAAGACGCGATCGTCGCGATAATAGCACTGCAGGATGGCGCGGCCGAGGGCGATGATCTCCTTCCCTTGGCGGCTCAGGAACGCCATCGCCGTCGCACCGGCGCCCGCGTCGTCGAGATCGGTGAAGGCGCCGCCGGCCGATTCTCTCAGCATGGCGAGCGCTTTGCGGACGTCCTCGCGGTCGCGGCCGAGCGAGCGGACGATGTCGGCGAAAATCACCTCATCGTCGGCGCCGGGCACGCGGTACTCCGCACTGGCGGGGATCATGATGCCGGCCAGCCGGCGCAAATCGCGCTGTTCGGCGGGCGTGAGCTCGGTGCGGGGCGGTTGTTGCATCAGTGCCTCGATCTGAAAGGGCTCCAAATCTGCAGCCCAGCTCGTCCGCCGGTCAAGGCGAGCAGCTCTTCCGTAGCTTCAAGGCGCCAATGCGCGGGCGCGTGTGAGAGCGGAGTCGGGCTTATCCACAGGTTGTCATGCAAGGTTCTCTGCGGTCTCGATGGGCGCACCCTGCGCTCGAATCGGCTACCTTTCCCCGAGGGACATTGGGATGGGGGCCGATGTTGCGCGAAATCATTCTGGACACTGAAACCACCGGGCTCGACGCCGCCAAGGGCGACCGGCTGATCGAGATCGGCTGCGTCGAGATCGTCAATCGCATTCCGACCGGGCGCGAGTACCACAGCTTCATCTTCCCGGAAGGCCGTGACGTGCATCCCGAAGCGGAGCAAATTCACGGCCTGTCGAATGACTTTCTGAAAGACAAGCCGCCGTTCAAGAAGATCGTGAAGGACTTCCTGGGCTTTATTGGCGATTCGCCACTGGTCATTCACAATGCGATGTTCGATGTCGGCTTCATCAACATGGAGCTGACGCGCGCCGGGATGCCGCTCATTCCGAACGAGCGACTGGTGGACACGCTGATGCTGGCTAGGCGGAAGCATCCGGCGGGGCCGAACACGCTCGATGCCCTTTGCAAGCGCTACGGGATCGACAACTCCAAGCGCACCAAGCACGGCGCGATCATGGACTCGCTGCTGCTGGCAGGTGTCTATGTGGAGCTGCTCGGCGAGCGGCAGGCGACGCTGGAGCTCAAGGGCAACGGCCGGTCGGCGGCCAGTGGTGGGTTTCGCCCGCGTGCCGCGGCGCGCCAGCGGCCGGTGCCGCTGTCGAGCCGCTTGTCGCCCGGGGACGAGGCGGCTCACAAGGCGTTTGTCGAGACCCTCGGCGAGGCGGCTCTCTGGAAGAAGCTGACCTCTGCATAGGCGTTCACTCCGAGCATCGACGCGCTGCTGCTGGCCCGCAGTTCGATTGGCGATGCTCAAGAAACCGTCACGGTCCGCCAGAGCCATGTCCTTGTCTCGACGGCCGGCATTGTACGCCACCGGACCGGCCGAAGCGCTTGCGCTGACTGATGGCCTGCGTAACGTATCGCCAGTGCCAAGGGGGACTCGTTGGAAGGATCGAGCATGCAAGTGGTGATGTGCGAAGCTTACGGGACGCCTGAGACGCTGGTCGTGAAGGACATTCCTTCGCCGACGGCGGGACCTGGCGAGGTCAAGATCCGGCTCCGCGCACGCGGCGTCAGCTTCACGGATGTGCTGCGGATTGCGGGCCAGTATCACGTCAAGACTGCGCCGCCGTTCATTCCTGGTGGCGAAGCTGCGGGCGAGATCATTGCGCTCGGCGCGGATGTGAAGGGCTTTGCAGTTGGCGACCGCGTGCTGTCGGGCGGCGGCTTTGCCGAGGAGACCGTGCAGCCCGCTGCAGACGTCATCAAGCTGCCCGCCCATGTGACCTTCGAAGCCGCCGCCGCGTTCCGCTCGAACTACACGACTGCGCTTTACGCCATGCAGCGTGGTCGTCTGCAGCCGGGCGAGACGCTGCTCGTCCATGGGGCGGCAGGCGGCGTCGGCTTGGCCACGGTCGACGTCGGCAAACTGATGGGCGCGCGTGTGATCGCGACGGCGCGCAACCCGGAGCGGCTCGAGGTGTGCAAGAAGCTCGGGGCCGACCACGTGATCGACTACAGCAACGGCTTCCGCGAGCAGGTGCTGGCGCTGACGGGCGGTCGCGGGGCGGACGTGATTTTCGATCCCGTCGGCGGCGATGTGTTCGATGAATCGATGCGGTGCGTGGCACCGTTCGGGCGCATTCTCATCGTCGGATTCACGGGCGGACGACCGGGACTCGCCAAGACCAATCATCTGCTGGTGAAGGACGCTGAAGTGATCGGCTTTACGATCGGCGGGCTCAACCGACTCGATCCCGCACGTGCGCGCCGCAATCTCGAGGTGCTGGTCGGGTGGCTCGGCGCCAAGCGCATTTCGCCCTACCATTCGCATGCTTTGCCGCTGGCCAAAGCCGCCGATGCGCTGAAGCTGATCACGGATCGTCAGGTGATCGGCAAGGCGCTTCTGGTTTGAGCGCTCGCAACTGTCACTGCAACGTGGCCAAGAATGCCGCAATCGCGTCGGCTGCCGCGGCGAGGTTGCCTTTGCGGGTGAAGCCGGAGCTGCCGCGGGGCCCAAGGTCGTGGTCGCCGTCGCCGATCCAAGCGAGGCGGATGGAGCGCGAGAGCTGGTACGTCTCGACTTCAGCGCGTGAGCCGAAGGGATCGCGCTCGCCCTGCACGATGAGCGCGGGGCACGACAATGCTTCGAGATGCGCTGTGCGCAGTTTTTCCGGCATGCCGGGCGGATGGAACGGATAGCCGACGCAGACCAGGCCTTTGAGCTCGCTCTTGCCTGCTGCGTGCACGTCATCTGCGATCAGGCTCGCAACTCGCCCACCCATGGATTTGCCACCGATGGCCAGCGGACCTTTGACCTCGGGCAAGGCTTCCTTGATCGCGGCCCGGTAAACATCCTGCAGAAGCTCAGCCTTGGGTGCGGGTTTCTTCCTTCCGGTTGTCCGCCGCGACGCCATATAAGGGAACTCGAAGCGGATCACGCGAACGGATCGCTCGCTCAGCAAGGCGGCAAGCTGGTTCATGAACGGGCTGTCCATCGGCGCACCCGCGCCGTGCGCCAGCAGCAAGGTCGCGGTCGGCGCATCCGGCCCGGTGATCAGGAATTCGGGAGTGGGTTCCATAGTGCTACTAATGGGAAAAGGACGGGTCCCGCGCAAGAGTGCCTCTGGCGAGGAGCGATATGACAATAGGCGGCATTCCCGAGTTTGCTCTGCGTCTCGCCGCGTTTGTGCTGGTCTTCGGTCTGATGGCCTGGCTCGAGCTGCAGCAGCCAAAGCGCAGCTTGCGGCATAGGCGCTTCGCCCGCTGGCCGACCAACCTCGCAATCGTGACGATCGATAGCGCCTTGGTCCGCGCGATGGCGGTGTTCACGATTCCCCTGGCTGCGATTGCAGCGGCTCACTATGCCGAACGGCACGAAGTCGGCCTCGCCCACTTGCTCGACCTGCCTGCGCTCATCGCTGTGCCGTTGAGTATTCTTGCGCTTGATTTCGCTCTCTGGCTGCAGCACCTGGCATCGCACAAGATACCTGGTCTTTGGCGCCTGCATCGCATGCACCATGCGGACCAGGACATCGACGTGACGACCGCCATCCGCTTCCACCCGATCGAGATCGCGCTGTCGATGCTCTGGAAGATCGTCTGGGTCCTGGCTCTGGGCGCGCCTCCGATCGCGGTGCTGCTGTTCGAAATCATTCTCAGCAGCGGCGCTGTCTTCAATCACGCCAATGTTTCGCTGCCGCCGCGGCTTGACCGGTTTCTGCGCGGCTTCGTTGTCACGCCTGACATGCACCGCGTGCATCATTCGGTGATCCGTGAGGAGCATACGTCCAACTACGGGTTCAACTTTCCGTTTTGGGATTGGATCTTTCGAACGTACACACCGGAGCCATCTGCAGGGCATGGCGGAATGACGATCGGTCTTACGCCTTATCAAGGGGATGGACCGACGCACCTTGTCTGGTGTCTGAGACTGCCGTTCGGGAACCTCGGCAGTCAAGCGACGGGCGAACCTGCGACTGGTCTGCCGCGAGTCAGTGACTGATCTTGCTGGCTCAAGCCCTTCTGTGCACTCTGTTTCGGATAAGCAAGCCGGCTCGAGGCCAAAGCTCCTCGCGCAACACTCAGGGAGATAAGCATGCGCTTCCAAGATCGAGGTATCGTCATCACGGGTGCAGGCAGTGGCATCGGCCGCGAGACGGCGTTCGAATTTGCCGGCGAGGGTGCGGTGGTCGCGTGCGGTGATCTCGACATCAAAATGGCCGAGCGCACTGTCGAGGAGATCAGCACGAAGGGCGGTCGTGCACACGCATTCGCGGTGGATGTGACCAAGCCGCAATCCGTCACCGAGTTCGTCGACGCCGCCGCAAAGCGGATCGGCCATTTGGACGTGCTTCTGAACAGCGCCGGCATTCGCGAGATCCAGCCCGTCCTGGAGTTGCCGCACGAGCAGTTCCAGAAGGTCATGGATGTGAACGTGACGGGCACGTTCCTCTGCTCGCAGGCCTTCGGCCGGCATCTGGTGAAGGCAGGCAGGAAAGGTGTGATCATCAATATTGCGTCGACGCTCGGCGTATCGTCGGCGCCGAACCGGGCGGCGTATACGGCCTCGAAGCATGCGGTGGTGGGGCTCACAAAGGAGATGGCGATGGAGCTCGGTGAAAAGGGCATCCGGGTCACGGCCGTCGGACCAGGCGTCACGCGCACGCCGCTGACCGAGCGCTATTTCCAGGACGCCGCCATGGCGCAGCGGATCCGCGACATTCACGCGCTCGGGCGGTGGGGCGAGGCGCGCGAAATCGCCCGCGCCATCCTGTTCCTCGCGTCGGAGGATGCCAGCTTCGTCACGGGCACGACACTGCTCGTCGACGGCGGCTGGACGGCCGGTGTGAAGATGTAGCGCAATCTCGGAGCGCTGCACCTCATGCAGTTGCGCCGATTCCGAGCAGCTTGGCCGCGGTGCCGCCGAGAATGGCGATGCGCTCCTCGTCGCTGAGCTCCGGAGTCTCGAGGATCAGCTCGACCGATGTGGTCGTCCACGGGTATGGCCAGTCGGTACCGATCATCAACTGGCTCGAGCCGACCTCGGCCGCCAGATGGCGTACGCCTTCGGGGCGAAACACCATGGTGTCGTAGTAGAGCTGCTTCAGGTACTCGGTCGGCTTCTTCTTCAGGCCCCAATTGGGTCCGCTCGTGCAGAGATCCGGGCGCACGTGGCAGCCCCAGTCCGAGCGGCCGCAATAGGACGGCAAAAAGCCGCCCGCGTGAGCGGCGCAGATCTTCAGGCCCGGGAAGCGATCGAGCGTGCCCTCGAAGATCAGGTGCGAGAGGGCGATCGTCGTCTCCAGCGGATTGCCGATGACGTTCGAGAGATAGCCGTTGCCCTTGAAGCGCTGGCCGAGCTGGCTCGGCGCACCGTCGCCCTGGGGATGTATGAAGACCAGCACGCCGAGCTCCTCGGCCTTGGCCCAGAACGGGTGGAACTTCGGATCGGCAATCTCATCGCCCGCCACATTGCCGCCGATGCCGGCACCCTTGAGGCCATACTTCTTCACGCCCGTCTCGAGCTGCCGGGCTGCCAGGTCCGGGAACTGCAGTGCCACCGATGCAAAGGCGACGAAGCGGTCGGGATTGGCGGCACAGGCTTCGGCCAGCGCCTCGTTTTGAACCTCGATGACCTTTGCCGCGAGATCGCGATCGGTGATGCGATACCAGTTGGGATTGATGCTCAGCGCTTCCATGTCGATTGCCTGAGCGTCCATGTCGGCAAGCCGTGCGGCGAGGCCGCCTTTCATGTCGAGGTCATCGCGCATCATCGCATCGCCGAGCTTCAAGCCCTGCAGCGCCAGCGCTTTGGGCACCGCGCAATGCGCGTGAATGTCGATCGTCCTGATACGCTGGCCCTTCAGCGTCACCGCCCGGCGCTTGCCCTTTGGTTTGCTCGCCGCCGAAGGGCTTCCATCGCAATCGACAAAAGTCAGTTCCGTCGCGATCGTCATGGCGCTCCTCCTCTGGCGGGCCGATTGCGGCCAGCGGCAGTATCGAAGCCAAGCTGCTCGAATGCAATCGTGATGGTCAGATCGTGTAGCTGCCGCGTGATCTGTCGCCTTTTTTGAGCGCGTGAAGTGTCGTGTTTCCAAGGCTCCGGATCAAATGGATGCCAGCTCAAAACACGCAATTTCAATTGATGTCCTGAACCAGGACCTCTAGATCGCGAGATCGGCCGTCGTGCTGAATGGTGATCGTGGCGCGTTTGCCGATACCGACCGCTTCAAGCGCGATCGCCATGTCGGCAACGCTGGTGACCGGCTTGCCCTCGATCGCCGTGATGACGTCACCGAGCCGGCCGCGCTCCTCGACGCCGACAAGGCCAGCCTGCTCAGCGCTGCTCCCGCGCCTGACGCCCTGAACGACAACGCCTTTCAATCCAGCTCGTGCGACGATTTCCTCCGGAAGAGTGGTCACGCCGATGCCGGCCAGCGGAGCGCGGCCGGTTGAGATCAGCGACGGCACTATGCGCTTCACAACGTCGGCCGGAATGGCGAAGCCGACGCCGGCAAAGGTTCCTGAGGGCGCGATGATCGCCGTATTGACGCCAATCAGGCGGCCTGAAGTGTCGACCAGCGGCCCACCCGAGTTTCCCGGGTTGATGGCAGCGTCGGTCTGAATCACACCAGAGACGACTCGACCGGTCGGAGTCGGCAGTCGCCGGTCGAGGGCGCTGATGATGCCTGTCGTCAGCGTGCGGGAGAGCCCGAACGGATTGCCAATGGCATAGACCGTCTGACCGACGAGCAAATCCTTGGAGTTGCCGACCGGCATGGGCTTCAAATTGGACGGAACCTCGGACAGTTTCAAAACGGCGAGATCGGCCCAAGGCGCGCGCCCGATGACGCGCGCTGGAATCGAGCGGCCGTCGTCAAGCACGACGTTGATCTCGCGCGCCTCGTCGATAACGTGATTGTTGGTAACGATGTGTCCCTGAGTGTCCCAAATGAAACCCGAGCCTGAGCCTCCACTGTCGCTGTCGAGCATGCGACTGCCCCGAATTGCCGTTATCGCGACGACGGAGGGGGCTGCTGCCTTGAACAAGTCAGAGGCGCGATAGTCGTCATGTGCTGTCGCAGCGCTTGGCGGAGCTGACGAGGCTACTGTCCCTGACGCCGGCGGGCGGTCGACTGTTTCGTTGATCACGGGGCGGGTCGTGGCAGCGATTGTCTCGTGCGATGGCGGCTGCATTTGTGGATAGCCGCGCCAGACCCGTTCCGCCACGATGGCGACGGACAATGCCAGCGACACCAGCGCGATGAGACGCCAACCCCAATCAGATTGCATCATGGGTGCTGCGCTCGCTTCGCTTCTTGCATCTTTCGTCGGACTCCGGGTTGCGATAGCGGCTGATTGGCGTACGGGATGAACCTCATTTGGGTGCCGCGCGCGTGAAGTCAAAGGTGCAGAGGGCGAATAATCCAAGAATCGGGGCGATCAGACCTGACACCCGGCCTGTTGCGGCCCTTCCGTAAACTGCAATGCAGGCACGCGCTTGCTGCGTTTGTCCGTACATGTCAGGATACCTGACCTTCCACCGTCACCCGCCGACACGTTGTCCTTCTCCGCGCACGCGAGTTCCCATGTCGATCACCTCCGAGCTATGCGCCAAGATCGCTGCTGCTCGCTTCGAGGACCTGGGCGAGTCGGCAATTACCCGGGCACGGCAACTGGTGGTCGATGGCCTCGCCATTGCCATTGCGGGGACCGAGGAGGAAGCGATCCAGATTCTCGCCGCGCACTACCAGGACCGTGGCAGCAAGCCGATTGCAACGGCGATCGGCTGGAACTTCAAGACCGATCCCGTTTCGGCAGCGGCGCTCAACGGCGCGGCGATGCACGTGCTCGACTTCGAGCCGATGTGGAGCCCAGCCAACCACGCGCTCTCGACCACGCTCGCGGCTGTGCTGGCCATCGCCGAGGCGCGGGGATCGACCGGCCGAGAAATTCTGACGGCGCTGGTCAAGGGCGTGGAGATGCAAGGCTGGATTCGCCAAGCATCTGGACAATTCGAGGCGCAGACCATGCGCATTCACGCGCCGGGTGCCGCTGGCCCGTTCGGTGCCGCGGTCGCGGCGGGGCATCTGCTCGGGCTCGATGCGCGGCAGCTTGCAAATGCCATTGGGCTTGCCGCGTCGCGTGCGGCATCGGTGCTGGCCAACGTCGGCACCATGACCAAGTCGACACACTGCGGACAAGCGGCGGCGCTCGGCCTTGAGGCGGCCATGCTGGCGGCACGGGGGTTCACCGCCAATCCCGAGACTTTCGAAGCAAAGCAGGGCTACTGCGACACCTTCCACGATAACTTCCGGAGCGAGGAGTTGCTGAACTACGGCCGCGCGCCATGGCGGATCGTTTCGCCGGGCTACGCGATCAAGATGTTTCCGAGCCAGTTCGGTACGCACTTCGGCATCACGGCCGCGTTGGAGTTGCACTCGAAGTTGCCAAAGAGTGTGGCAATCAAGCGCGTCAACCTCACCGCGCCGCCGATGAACTACGTCAACCGGCCGCGTCCCAAGACCGGTCTCGATGGCAAGTTCTCGCTGCAGTACACGGCGTCGGCGGCGCTGCTCGATGGCAAAGTCGGAATCCGCACGTTCACCGACGCGCGGCTGTTCCAGCCGGATATGCAGGATTTGCTGGGCAAATTCGAAGTGCACCATGATCCTGCCATTCCCGGCCGCTTCGAGGAGATGCACGTCTTGCTTCGCGTCGAGCTGGAGAACGGCGAGGCTCTGGCAGCCCGCTGCAACGGCCCGCGCGGCAAGTGGGGCACACCGCCGATCAGCGAGGCCGAGCATCTGGTGAAGGTGCGCGATGCACTGTCGACGCGCGTCGATGCGGCGGCGGCCGAACGTCTTGTGAGCCTGGCGTCGCGCATCGGCGAGCTCGATGCCGCGGGCGTGCGGAGCTTGCTGGGACTGACGGTGCTCGGTGAATGAGGTTCGAAACGGTCAAATGAAGGCAACGCATGCAAGATTATGATGTGATCGTCGTTGGCGCCGGCAATGCCGCCATGGCTGCCGCTGTTTCAGCCCACGAGAACGGCGCCAAGGTGCTGGTGCTGGAAAAGGCGCCGCGGGAGCTGCGCGGCGGCAATACGCATTGGGCCGGTGCCGTGCTGCGGTTCGCATTCGACGACCCGAAGGAGCTGGCCCCGCTGCTGCCCGGCATCGAGGAGCAGTACGAGGACTTCTATGCGGGCGTGAACCCCTATACCCGCCAGGACTACATGTCCGACCTGATCCGCGTCACCAACGGACGCACCGATCCTGTGCTGGCCGGCATTCTCGTCAACAATTCCAAGGACACCGTGTTCTGGATGCACAAGACCGGCGGCGTGAAGATGGAGACCGCCAGCACAATCGCCGGTGTGAGAAAGGGCAACATCGTCATTTGGCCGCGCGGGCTGATCGTTCGCGCGCAGCACGAAGGCGTCGGCCTTTCGCGCTCCTGGTTTGCGACAACCGAAAAGCGCGGCATCGAGGTGCGCTATTCGAGCGCTGCGACTGAGCTGGTCGTCGACGGCAAGGGCCATGTCTCAGGCGTAAAAGTGCGCGATGATGATGGTCTGAAAACGATCCACAGCCGCGCGGTGGTTCTCGGCTGCGGCGGCTTCGAGGCCAACGTGCAAATGCGCACGCAGCACATCGGTCCGCTGGTCGGTGCTGCCAAGGTGCGCGGCACGCCGATGAACCAGGGCGACGGCTTGCGCATGGCAATGGCGATCGGCGCCATGCCGACGGGCCAATGGTCCGGTTGCCACGCAACGCCGATCTCCGCCGACTGGGGCGAATTCGCGCCGCGCGAATACACGGACCGTTCGAACCGGCTTTCCTATCACTATGGGGTCATGCTCAATCGCCGCGGGCGCCGTTTTGTCGACGAGGGCGAAGACGAGAACCTCTACACCTATGCCAAGTTTGGACGCGCGATTCTCGCGGAGCCTGGCGCCAAGGGCTATCAGCTGTTCGACGCCAAAGTATTGCACCTGCTCGAGCCGCGGTATTCCACCTCGACGCCGATTGCCGCGCATTCAGTGAAGGAACTGATCGCGCAGCTCGACATCGACGACAAGGAGCAAGCTCTCAAGACCGTCGAGGAATTCAACGCCGCACAGCGGAGCAACAAAACGTACGACCCGTCGAAGAAGGACGGCTACGCCACCAAGGGACTTGCTATCGACAAAACGAATTGGGCGGCCAAGCTCGATCAACCTCCCTATTTCGCCTACTCGGTGACGGGCGGAATCACGTTTACGTTCGGGGGGCTGAAAGTGGACGAGAATGCCAATGTCGTTGGTACGGATTGGCGGCCGATGCCCGGGCTCTTTGCGTGTGGCGAGATGATCGGCGGGCTCTTCTACGACAACTATCCCGCGGGCACCGGCCTCGTCTCCGGCGCCACTTTCGGCCGCATTGCGGGCCGCGCCGCCGCGAAGCGGGCCGCGGCTTGACGTTGGGTGTGAGGCCGTTTGTCGAACCGCGGCGTCACAACCTCTAGCTCCGTACCTCGCGGAGCAATGGGAGGCCGGGACCAACCCGACCAGGACACAGCATCGGATTTATCGCGGAGGCAAACATGACCACTAGCGGCAGCAACCCGCCACCCGTCGCAACGCGCATTGCGGAGCGGATCTGCGCCTTCCGCGAGGAGGACTTGACGCCGAAGTCGATCGCCGAGGCGCGCACGGCGATCATCGATACGGTGGCGTGCACGCTTTCGGGTATTCCGGAGCCTTGCGTGCAGATCCTGCTCAAGACGCCGGGCGTGGCGGAGGCGGCGGGGCCGTCGTTGATCTTCGGCACCAACCGCCGCACTAGCGCACTCGATGCGGCGCTGATCAATGGCGTCGCCTCGCATGCGCTTGATTATGACGACGTCTCCGGCATTTTTGGCGGCCACCACTCGGTGCCGGTGACGGCGCCGGTGTTCGCGCTCGGCGAGCAGCTGAAAATCACCGGCAAGCAGGCGCTCGCGGCCTACGTCATCGGCGTCGAGACCGAAATCCGCATAGCGCGCTCCGTTCACTTCCACCACTACGACAAGGGCTGGCATCCAACAGCGACGCTCGGTGTGTTTGGCGCCGCGGCCGCTGCTGCCTGGCTGCTCAAACTCGATGTGGCGACGACCGCACGTGCGATTGCGCTTGCGGCTTCGTTCGGCTCCGGCATCAAGGCCAATTTCGGCACCATGACCAAACCAATGCACGTCGGCCATACGGCGCGGAGCGGTCTCTTCGCGGCACTCGCCGCTTCGCAGGGGTTCGAATCCAATCCAGGTGTGTTCGAGCACAAGCAAGGCTGGTTCGAGGTCTATAACGGCAAAGGCACCTACGATGCCGAGCGCATCTTCGAGGCGTGGGGCGCGCCGTGGGAGATCGAGAACACGCAGAACAACGGCCTGAAGCAATTCCCTTGCTGCGGTTCAACGCATCCCGCCATTACCATGGCGCTCAAGCTCGTGAAGGAGGAGCAGGTGAAGCCTGACCAGCTCACCGGCATCGAGATCCTCGCGCACAAGCGGCGCCTGCCGCACACCGACAACCCCGATCCGCGCACCCCGCTGCAGGCGAAATTCTCGATCCAGTATGCGGTTGCCCGCGCGCTTGCCGACGGGCAAGTGAAAATCCGCGACTTCGAAGGCAATGCGATGATGGAAGATCGCGTCCGCCGCCTGCTGCCGATGATCAAGACGGGCGCGCATCCCGACATGCCCGAGGAGAGCCCGAACCAATTCGGCTCCGAGGTCATCGTCACGATGAATGACGGTCGGCGCCTGTCGCGGCGCATCGACCATCTCGTCTGCCGCGGCGGCGATTATCCGATGACCACCGAGGAGCTGTTCGAGAAGTTCGAGGATTGCGGCCACTCGGTGCTGGCGCATGACCAGCTGATGCCGCTGTTCGAGAGGTTGGAAACGCTCGACAAGGTTGCCGACCTCTCGCAGGTCACCAAATTGATCGAGCCGCGGCTCACGCCCTCGCAATATGCCGAGAAGCTGCAAGCCGGCGCGACGTCAGGGACATCAATGGCGGCGCATCAAGAAAATCGATGGGTCCCCTGAACAAGTGTGAGTTCGTTCATCTGACGTAGATTTTGCCGAAGTTGTTGACTGTGTTTCGCCCTGCGAAAGCGGGGCGAACGATCGACAACGTGTGCCTCTCGCCGATACAACGGCGCTGCGCCGCACTCTCCGTGACGGCGCTAAAGAAATGTGAGGCTCCGAATGATCCGTCCATCTTTCAAGGCGCTCGCGGCAGCTGTGGCTCTCGCGACAACGCTTACTGCGCCCACGTTGGCTCAATCGCCCCAGACGCGCACGCTCCAAATGCAGTCGACCTGGCCGACCAGCCTGACGCTGCAAGACAACTTCCGCTTCTTCGCCGATCGCGTCGACAAGATGACCGGTGGCGCGTTGAAAGTGAACCCGATGCCGGCAGGGCAAGTCGTGCCGGCTTTCGAAATTCTTGATGCCACGCACAAGAAGGTCATCGAGGGCGGCCACGGCATCTCCTACTACTGGATCGGCAAGAACAAGGCCGCGACGCTTTTCTCCAACACGCCGGCCGGTATCGTCGGCATGGATGCGATCGACTTCGTCGGCTGGCTCTACGACGGCGGCGGCCTCGACCTCTGGAACGAGTTCTATCAGAAAGAGCTGAAGCTCAATGTCGCCGCTTTCCCGGTGATGCCGGCGAGCCCGCAAGCGCTGGGCTGGTTCAAGAAGCCGATCGAAAGCCTTGCCGATTTCAAAGGCATGAAATGCCGCCAGACCGGCATCGTCGGCGAGATCTACGCCAAGATGGGAATGGCCGTCGTCAACATGCCCGGCGGCGAAATCATTCCGGCAGCAGAGCGCGGCGCCATCGACTGTGCCGAATGGGTCGGCGGCGTCGAAGACCTGCGTCTCGGGCTGCACACCGTCTGGAAGAACCACTACACGCCGGGTATGCACGAGTCCGCGTCGGTTGGCGAGCTGATCATCAATACCGAGGTTTGGGCAAGCTTGCCGCCCGCGCAGCAGGAGATCATCAAGTCGGCGACGAGCGAGACGTTCCTGCGCTGGTGGGCGTCGTGGCAGAAGCAGAACGCCGACGCGATCGACGAGATGCAAACCAAGCACGGCGTCAAGATCCTGAGCACGCCGCCGGAGATCAACCAGGCTTTCCTGAAGGCGTGGGACGAGGTTGCGGCCGCCGAGTCGGCCAAGAGCCCGTTCTTCAAGAAGGTCTATGGCTCGCAGAAGGCCTACGCGTCGAAGGTCGTGCCGGCCAAGCGGTTCATGTTCCCGCCCTACACGCTGCAGGCCAACCACTACTTCCCCGAGAAACAGTGAGCGGCTCAGGTGCCCGACTTCAGGAGCACGTGGCCTGAAGCCGGGTACCAACAACGACCCGGGGTGCCTGGCGGCGCAGCTGGGCTCAGTTCAGGAGTTGGATGGCGCGCCGTGCGACCTGCCGTCGTCGAAATTAACCATCGCGTGCGAAATCTCCCCGAACTTATCCCCACCCCTCAGGGCGGCCTCATACTCCGTGACGTCCCATCAGGAGGCCTCGCGGCGCGCTGCAATGTGCGCTCGTGGGATCGCCCAGGGGATGCCCGGCGCCGGGCAACCGGCTGCGGGCCGCTCTTTGACAAGTGAATAAACTGCGATGTGGCTTTGGCCCTTCGCGCGGCACCGGCCCGAGGCCCGGCTCCGGCACTTGCGGCCGGAGCCGGGTGCGGGGCGCCGAGGGCGCGTGGGCGGACGGCCGAGCCGTGGGATCGACCAACCACGCGGGGTCCGAACGGTCAGCCCAACGCTTGATCGAGATAGGCCTTGATCTCGGCTTCGTGCCAGTACTTCACGCCCACAGCCGGCGTTGCGACGGCGGGCCGGCCGGCACGGCGGAAGGTGCGGCGCGCGGCACGCTCGAGGCGCCGGTCGAGGTGCGTGAAATAACCCATGTTCTCCGGCTCCTCCTCGCACCACACGAGCTCAGCGTCGGTGTAGGCGGCGAGCACCGCCCGGATATCGGCTTCCGGGAGGGGGTGCAGCTGCTCGACGCGCACGAGCGCCACTGAGCTTGCCAACCCGCGCTCGGCCCGTGCGGCGGCGAGCTCGTAGTACACCTTGCCGGTGCACAGGATCACGCGCTGCGCCTGGGTGACAGCGGTGTCCGGGATCACGGCGCGGAAGCCCGTGCCGGTCAGGAACTCGTCGATTTTCGACACGCAGGCCTTGTGGCGGAGCAGGGCTTTTGGCGTCAGCACCACGAGCGGCTTGCGGAACGCGCGCGCCATTTGACGGCGCAGTACATGGAAGAAATTTCCCGGCGTCGAGGCGTTGACCACCTGCAGGTTGGCACCCGCACACGCAGCGAGCAAACGTTCCGGCCGACCTGTCGAGTGGTCGGGGCCGCCGCCGTCGAGGCCGTGCGGCAGCAGGATGACGAGGCCGCTGGAGCGGAGCCAGCGATCCTCCCCGCAGGCGATGCACTGGTCGAACACGGCCTGCGCGTAATTCAGGAACTCGCCGAACTGCGCCTCCCAAATGACGAGCCGGTTCGGATCGGCAATCGAGTGGCCGTACTCGTAGCAGAGCACTGCATGCTCGATCAGCGGCGTGTTGTGCAGCTCAGGCTTGGCGCCGTTGCGGGCGGCCGTCGCGACGGTCAGATGTCGCGCTCCCGTCGCCTGATCGTGGATCTCGAGATGCCGCTGGGTAAAGGCGCCACGGAGGGAGTCCTGGCCCCCGAAACGAACGCCGGTGCCATCATTCAGTAGAGAGGCGATCGCCATCGCCTCGCCCGTCGCCCAGTTGATGCCTTCGCCGGTATCGATCGAGCGGCGGCGCTCGTCGAGGAAGCGCTGCACTTTTGGCTCGATCTTGAAGCCATCCGGTGGCGTAGTGATGATGCGGGCGATATCGGTCAGGCGTTCGCGCGAGAGGCCGGTTGCGGTCGCGGCCAGCATGTCGGCTTCGGTTCCGGCACGCAGGCCAGTCCAGGCGCCCTCGAACCAGTCGGCGGCGTTGACTTTCCAGGACTTCGCGCCGTCGAACGCGGCTTTGAGCGCCGCCGCCATCTCCTCCCTGACCATCAAGGCCGACGAGGTATCGATGCCAGCATCAGCCAGCGCGCGCTCGTAGAGCTCATCGACGGGTGGCAACGCATCGATCGCCTGATACATCACGGGTTGTGTGAATCGCGGCTCATCAATCTCGTTATGGCCCGGGCGGCGATAACAGACGAGATCGATCAGGATGTCCTCGCCGAAGGTCGCGCGCCAGTGGGCTGCGACGCGGGCAACCCGCCACACCGCCTCCGGATCATCGCCGTTGACGTGCAGAACCGGTGTCTCGGTGAGACGGGCAATGTCGGTTGGTGCACGGGCGCTGCGTCCCTCTTCGGGGGTCGTCGTGAAGCCAAGCTGGTTGTTGATGACGACGTGGATCGTACCGCCAAGATCGAACGGCGGAACGCGGGAGAGCTGCAGCATCTCTGCGACGAGCCCTTGTCCGGCGAAGCTGGCGTCGGTGTGCAGCAGAAGTGGCAGCACTTGCAGCTTGCCGTCGGCGCCGTGCGCAGTCTGCTTGGCGCGCGCACGACCCTGCGAGATGATCGGGATCAACTGCAGATGGGACGGATGCGGCGACACTGAGAGATGGAGGCGGCGGCCGCCGATCTCGACATTCCCCGAGTATCCGAGGTGATAGGAAACATCGGATGAGCAACTGATGTCGTCGGGCACAGCGGGCTTGCCCAGAATCTCCGGGATCAGAGAGGTCAATGGCTTGCCGAGAACATTGGCCAGCATGCTGAAGCGGCCGCGGTGCATGCCGCCAATGACGGCTTCGTTCACGCCGAGCCGGACGCTCTCCGCCAATATCACATCAAGAGCGATCAAGAACGTCTCGGCGCCGCCGAGACCGAACAGCTTGCCGCCGGGGATACGCTGATTGAGACCGTTCTCGAACGCTGTCGTGCGGGTGAGCAGCGACAGCAAGGCGAGGCGCGCAGGGACATCGGGTGTGGTCCCGCCAGTGTCTTCCGCCTGGCTTTCCAGCCACCGGCGCTTGGTGATGTCGTGGATATGGCCGATCTCCCACCCGATGGCGTCGCAGTATATGGCTTCGAGGCGCTCGACGAGCGCCCCGCTGCGTGCCCGGTCGAGGCCGTAGTGCAGCGGGTCGAGCTCCGGGACTGGCGCTGGGGCTTGCAAATGCAGCGGATCGAGCTTTGCCTTGAGAAATCCTCGCTGTCGGTAGGCCTGCGTCAATGCCAGCTCGCTTCCCCCGCCGGGAGAAGATCGCATTGCATGAGCCCTGCCTGGCATCGCTTGTGCGGGTGCGCTGGCATAGAACGCTTCAAGTGCTCCCGGATCGCCGACGCCGACAAAAGTGTCGCCATCAGCCGATTGGGAAAGCAGATCGGCGATGCCCGTGCCGGGTTCGCCCGCTCGCCACCGCAATTGCTCGTTCATGGCACTCCCCGTCAGGGCGAAATACTCCGCCGTCAGCCGGTGCGCACTCTACTCCTGACGGATCGGATCGCAATAAAAGTCCGAGGTTTTCCTTGGGACTCGGTCATAGAACACCAGCGGCTTGGTTCTCACTTGACGAGCTGCGGTCGAGCGCCTGACTGTGCACGTGTCGCACTGGTGACATGCGACTTGTGCCAATATGGCTCCCAGGCCCGCGCGGTAGCTACCGGGCGCGCTGAAGCAGCACGAGGGATGCGATGCCGGATTCGAAGCGGAGTGCGCTCGACTACCACGAGGCCGATCCGCCCGGAAAAATCGCCATTCAGCCGACCAAGCCTCTCGCCAACCAAGCCGATCTGGCGATGGCCTACAGCCCCGGCGTTGCCTACGCGTGCGAGGCAATCGCAGAGGATCCGCAGGCCGCAACGCGCTATACCGCCCGGGGCAACTTGGTCGGCGTTGTCACGAACGGAACGGCGGTGCTG
Source organism: uncultured Hyphomicrobiaceae bacterium (assembly GCA_964500805.1). Taxonomy (GTDB): domain Bacteria; phylum Pseudomonadota; class Alphaproteobacteria; order Rhizobiales; family Hyphomicrobiaceae. The sequence continues at coordinate 4,430 of CAZCQH010000023.1, read as the reverse complement.
GGCCTCGGCGACATCGGGCCACTGGCCGCGAAGCCTGTGATGGAAGGCAAAGCGGTGCTGTTCAAGAAGTTCGCCGGAATCGATGTGTACGACATCGAGATTGCGGAGAGGGGCATCGAGGCGTTCGTAGAAGCCGTAGTCAGGCTCGAGCCGACCTTCGGTGGCATCAATCTCGAGGACATCAAGGCGCCGGAGTGCTTCGAAATCGAGCGCCGCCTCAAGGAACGCATGCGGATTCCGGTCTTCCACGACGACCAGCACGGAACGGCGATTGTGGTTGCGGCCGGTATCCTGAATGGCCTCAAGATCGTCGGCAAGAAAATCGGCGATGTGAAGCTCGTCACATCAGGCGCAGGGGCCGCGGCATTGGCCTGCGTCAACTTGCTGGTTAGCCTGGGCTTGAAGCGAGAGAACGTCTGGCTCACCGACGTGAAGGGCGTCGTTTATCGCGGCCGCAACGAGCTCATGAACGCTCACATGGAGCCCTATGCTCAGGAGACGCGGGCGCGAACGCTTGCCGAAGTGTTGCCCGGCGCCGATGTGTTCCTCGGGCTCTCCGCTGCCGGCGTTGTCTCGCGCGACATGGTGGCCAGGATGGCGGCAAAGCCGCTGGTGTTCGCTCTCGCCAATCCGGTGCCGGAAATTCGTCCTGATGAGGTGAAATCTGTCAGGTCCGATGCGGTCATCGCTTCCGGACGAACGGACTATCCAAACCAGATCAACAACGTGCTCTGCTTTCCCTTCATTTTTCGTGGCGCGCTCGACGTCGGCGCAACGACCATCAACGAAGAAATGAAGAAGGCAGCCGTCACCGCACTTGCGGGCATCGCGGAAGGCGAGGCCTCGGACATCGTGCTCGCGGCCTATGGCGCCGAAACGTTCGTTTTTGGGCCGGATTACATCTTGCCCAAGCCGTTCGATCCGCGGCTCATCACGGAAATCGCGCCTGCCGTCGCAAAGGCGGCGATGGACTCGGGTGTCGCGACGCGGCCGATCGACGACTTCGGTGCCTATCGCGAGAAGCTGTCCGGTTTTATCTACCGCTCGGGCTTTGTCATGCGGCCCGTGTTCGAGAAAGCGAAACGCATGTCGTCGCAGAGGATGCGCCGCCTCGTGTTCGCTGAAGGCGACCATCCGTATGTGCTGCAATGTGCGCAGCAGCTCGTCACGGATCGGATTGCAAAACCAATTCTTGTCGGCCGGCGCGAGTCGATCAAGCGCATGCTGCCGCATCTCGCCCTCAGGATGAAAGAAGGTCCGGATTTCGAGATCTGTGATCCTGAAACGGAGCCGCGCTTCAACCAGTTGGCTGAGGAGTATCACCATCTTGTGGAACGTCAGGGCGTGTCGCCGTCACATGCGCGCCGTGTGGTGCGCAACGGATCGACAGTGATTGCCGGACTGCTGCTGAAGCGCGGCGAGGCGGACGCAATGATCTGCGGCGCGGTCGGCCGCTATCAGACGCAGCTCCGGCACGTGTCGCAAGTTGTCGGCAGAGAACAGGGCGCGCGCGGTTTTGCAGCGCTCTCCGCCATGATCTTGCCAACCGGACCGCTGTTCATGGCGGACACCTACGTCAACTATGATCCCGATCCCGAGTTATTGGCCGAGATCACGCTGCGAGCGGCGGAGGAAGTGCGCCGCTTCGGTCTCGAGCCGAAAGTGGCCCTGCTGTCGCATTCCAACTTCGGCAGCGAGAACACGACTTCAGCGATCAAAATGCGTGAGGTTCTCGGCATCATTCGCGCCTGGCAGCCGGGCCTCGAGGTCGAAGGCGAGATGCATGCGGATTCGGCGCTGTCGCCGTTCATACGCGAAGAAATTTTCCCCAACTCGCGATTGAAAAGCGCCGCCAATCTCCTGATTGCGCCGAGCCTCGATGCGGCGAACATCGCGTTCAACTTGTTGAAGGTGGTCTCAGGCGGCGTGCCGGTCGGGCCAATTCTGCTCGGCGCTGCTGCGTCAGCGCACATCGTGACACCTTCGATCACGGTTCGAGGGCTCCTCAATATGTCCGCAATCGCCATCGTCGACGTGGAGCGGCACACCGCGAAGCAGGGCTGAGTGCGTCAGCCCCGATAGAGCACGCGTCCCTCGAACAAGCGTCGCGCCGTGCGATAGACGGCGGCATATTCCGCGTGTGCGCTGCCGTTCGCGCTTGCTGTCACCTTGGCATCGACGACGATCAGGCCCGAGGGATGCGCAATGCGAATCTGGCTCGCGTCCTTGGCCAAGCTTTGAGCCATTTCGCTGGCGATGGTCCCCTTCACACGCGTTGCCACGGCAAAGCACATGGCGCCCGTCAATGGCGTTGCGCGGTGCGGCTGCCCACTCGAGATCACGCGCACGACGATGTCCATTTCGGATGGCAAGAGTGTGCGGCCGGAGAGCGTTGTCATTTCGCGAGGCGACGCAACGAAGGCAATGAACGGCGCGCTCATGTTGGCGGCGGCCTCGAGGCTTGGCGCAAGCCCCATGGCGACTGAAGCCGAGCGGCGTATCGCCTCCAATTTCTGCATAAGAGGTTTATTGGCTTCGATCTCGCTGGGCTTCTCGGTGGCTGTGGCGCCGACAGTCTCAGCAGCGACCATGACGCACGGGTTGGCCGCGTCGACCATACTGACGGGAATGCGGCCAAGCTCCAGAACGTCGAGCATGTCGATGGCATTGCCGGTCGGTAGCAACTTGCCCGTGCGCGCGCCGCCGGGCGCCATGAACTCCAGTCGGATCGGCGCGCCCGTTCCCGCCACGCCATCGATCGCCATGTCGCCGTTGACCGCGGCGACTTCGCCGTCCATGGGAAAGCGCGCGACGATGATCTTCTTGGTGTTGGTGTTGTGGATGCGCACGTTGGCATTGTTGCCGTTAGGGCGCGGGATCAGCCCTTCATCGATGGCAAAAGGACCAATGGCCGACGACATGTTCCCGCAGTTGATGCCGTAGTCGACGCGGGGGGTGTCGATCAGAATCTGCGCGAAGGTGTAATCGACGTCGGCGTCGGTGCGCGACGGCGGACCGATGATGCACACCTTCGATAGCGACGATACCCCGCCGCCCATGCCGTCGAGCTGCCTGAGGCTCGGGTCCGGCGAGCCCATCAGCGAGAGAAAGATCGGCGCCCAGTCGTCGCGATCGGCGGGCAAGTCGCGGGCATGAAACATTACCGCCTTGGATGTTCCACCGCGCATGAAGACGGCCGGGAGCTTCTTCTGGGGCATGGCGGTTCTCCGGTGGCGCGCAAATTTCTGATCGCGACATGGTGGGTCGGGACGTCAAGGAAACACGGAGGGCAGGGCGATCGCAAGCGCGCCCGAGGCGAGGCAGGGATCAAAGCCTCTCGTAAACCAGAAGCGTCGCTTCATGGTCGTCACGCGGGTCGTGCGGAATGGGCGTGCGCTCGACTATGTGCCAGATCTCGGGCCTCGGGTCGTGGAAGGTGGCGTCGCCGTCGGGGCGGGCATGAATGCGCGTCAGGTAGATGCGGTCGGCTTGTGGCAAAGCCTGCCGATAAATTTCGGCACCGCCGATGATCATGATCTCTTCGGTGCCCCGTCCGCTGGCGAACATGCGGGCGATACGAAGGGCATCGTCAAGTGAGCGTGCAACGCGGACACCCGCTGGCGCTTGAAAGGTCTCGTCCCGCGTCACCACGATGTTGTCGCGCCCGTCGAGCGGCTTGCCAATTGACTGGAAGGTCTTGCGACCCATAATGATCGGCTTGCCCAGGGTGAGGCGCCGAAATGTCTTCAGGTCTGATGGCATGCGCCAGGGCAGCTGGCCGCCGCGTCCAATCACGCCGTTCTCAGCGGCGGCGACAATGAGGGCGATTTTGACGGCGTCGGTGATCCTCGTGTCCTTTGGCCCGTGCGCTACGATGCGCTCGCGATCTTTGCCCGGCAGCCGGGTATCGGCGCCATCGAGATCTGGTTCTGCTCATTGTACTTGTTCATAGCGCCACTGGCTGCGTCAATGCCAAGTCCGATCACGCCACCGACAAGCACATTGCCCGCAGTCATTGTCTCGGTACCCGAGCCGATGATGCCCGAACCGTCCGTGAAGCATTCTTTGGTGCATCGAACGGCGACGTTCTCAGACCCCTTCTGTAGGTTCACGGTCGCCGGCGTAACGATGTTCACGTGCCCTATGGACGACGATGACAACAAGCACTTGGCGCCCGGCACGCCTGGCGTGTCGACCGAGACCACCTGGGTTGTGCCTTTGGTGATCGTGGCGCAACCGCAGAGGAGACAAACGGCCCCAATCGCCACTCCGGTTCGCATCATGACGCCTCTCCCACATGCTGATCTCGCGCTCTGTGCGCTGTCGGGAGAAAAGCGAAGCAGAAATTAAACGTCCATCGAATTGCTCGATCAACACTAGGCTGCGGACTCATAAAGCCTGAGCCATAGCCGTGTCGAGGCAAGCTTGAT
>CAZCQH010000022.1:0-87466 GCA_964500805.1 uncultured Hyphomicrobiaceae bacterium | reverse complement strand
CCTACGCGCAACGCCGCCGCCCCCGCCTCCTACACCACGTCCCGGGACGCCGCCCACCAGCGTTGAAATTAGCCCATGAGGAATTGATCCGGGTAGAAGCTCCTCAGTGCCCAAAGCGGAGTAGCCTCGCCCATCATGTGCGTTCAGCAACCAGAGAGGGCGTATATGGCCCTATCACACGCAAATAGTTTCCACGAGCGCAACAGCGGGCAGGCGCCATTTTAGGGCCGGCCACGCCAAATGTGCTGCACAGGGGTCTTAACGCGAGGCCTGAACTGAGGTGCGCCATCGACGTGCGTTCCGCTCCCCGGCTGGATTTCGTTCACAGCCATCCCATTGACTTTTCCCCCGCCATCCCCGATTGAGCGGCTATCCATCGGCCTGGGATCCAGAGCCGCCGTACGACCAGGGTGCAGTGCCGAAAGGGCACTGCTGTCACGGTCTTGCGGTCAACGTCCGTCAGCGAGCTTCGCTCACGGGCGCAAATGCTTTTGGATGTGGGCCATTGGGTCACAAGTGAAGCGAGCGAGTTGACATGTTGAAAATCTGGGGCCGGACAACGTCGGTCAACGTTCAGAAGGTGATGTTCGCCGTCGGCGAGCTCGGGCTTCAACATCAGCGCTTCGACTTCGGCGGCCCATTTGGGGGCCTCGATACGCCGGAATACGGGCTGCTCAATCCGAACCGGCTGGTGCCGACGATTGATGACAACGGCTTTGTGCTTTGGGAGTCAAATGCGATCGTGCGGCACCTTGGCCAGCGCTACGGCCGCGGCACGCTTTCGCCTGCTGACGAGATGACCTTTGCCAAGGCGGACAGCTGGATGGATTGGTCGCTCACCACCATATACAGCGACGTCATCGGCACGTGCTTCCTCCAATTGATCAGGACGCCAGCCAATGAGCGCAACGTGGCGGCGGTCACTGCGGCCGCAAAGCGGGCCGGCGAGAAGCTCGGCATTCTGAACCAGCAGTTGCACGGCCGGCAATACATCGTCGGCGATCAGGTCAGCATCGCCGACGTTGCAGTGGGCACATTGATGTATCGATACTTCAATATGCCGATCCAGCGTCCGAAGCTGCCAAACGTCGAGACCTGGTACCAGAAATTGACCAAGCGGCCGGCGTATCAGACGCACGTTATGATCGAATTCCAGTCGATGAAGGTGCCGGGCGCGTGATGCCCACTTTCCCAGTATCCGCGGTGAGCCGCGGATTGGGGTTCGGAGACAAACATGGCTGAGCTCTTCCAGACCCTGTCCGACCGGCTGTCGAGCGTTTTCGACAAGCTGACGGGCCGCGGTTCGCTCTCCGAGAACGACGTCAACGAGGCCATGCGTGAGGTTCGCCGCGCGCTGCTCGAGGCAGACGTGGCGCTCGACGTGGCGCGCTCGTTCATCGACAAGGTGCGCGCGAAGGCAGTTGGCGCAACGGTGCTGAAGTCGATCAAGCCCGGCCAGATGGTCGTGAAGATCGTGCATGACGAGCTGGTCGCGATGCTCGGCTCCGATGCCGAGCCGATCGATCTTGCCGCGCAGCCGCCGGTGTCGATCCTGATGGTCGGCCTGCAAGGCTCAGGCAAGACAACGACCTCGGCCAAGATCGGCTACCGGCTGAAAAACCGCGAGAAGCGCAAGGTGCTGATGGCGTCGCTCGATACGCGCCGTCCGGCGGCGCAGGAGCAGTTGCGCGTGCTCGGCGAGCAGACCGAGGTCGATACGCTGCCGATCATCGCGGGCCAGACGCCGCTGCAGATCGCGCGACGGGCGGAAGATGCCGCGCGCCTCGGCGGTTATGACGTGGTGATCCTGGATACCGCCGGGCGCACCACCATCGACCAGGAGCTGATGGCCGAAGTTGCACAGGTGAAAGCACAGAATAAGCCGCATGAAGTGCTGCTTGTTGTCGATGCGCTCACCGGCCAGGACGCGGTGAACACCGCCAAGGCGTTCGAGGAGACGGTCGGCGTCACCGGCATCGTGCTGACGCGTGTCGACGGCGATGGGCGCGGCGGCGCGGCGCTTTCGATGCGCGCGGTCACCGGCAAGCCGATCAAGCTGATCGGCGTCGGCGAGAAATGGGACGCACTCGAGGACTTCCGTCCCGCTCGTATCGCCGGGCGCATTCTCGGCATGGGCGATGTGGTGTCTCTCGTCGAGAAGGCCGCCGAGACGATCGACGCTCAGAAGGCCCAGCAGATCGCGCAGAAGATGCGCAAGGGCGTCTTTGATCTCGAGGACCTCTCCGATCAGTTGCGCCAGATGCAGAAGCTCGGCGGCATGGGCGGCGTGATGGGCATGATGCCCGGCATGGGCAAGATGAAGAGCCAGATGGCGGCGGCCGGCTTCGACGATCGCATGATCAAGCGTCAGATCGCCATCGTCTCGTCGATGACGCCGTTCGAGCGCCGGAATCCGAAAGAGCTCGACGGCAAGAGGAAGCGCCGCATCGCGGCCGGCTCCGGCACCAGGCCCGAGGATGTGAACAAGCTCCTCAAGATGCATCGCCAGATGGCCGACATGATGAAGATGGTCGGCAAGAATCCCGGCATGATGGCCAAGATGGCCGGCGCCATGGGTCTCGGCGGTGGAATGGGCGGGATGGGCATGGGGAGTCCGAGTCCAGCCGAGCTCGAGAGAATGCAGGCGGAGCTCGCCAAGCTCGATCCGAAGGCGCTCGAGAGCCTGCCGAAGGAAATCCGAGACATGCTGCCGAAGAGCGATGGTCCGCCGAAGGGGCCGGGCGGTGCCGGTGGCGGCGCGCTGCCGCCCAAAGGTGCGCCGTTGCCGGGCCTCGGCGGCGGCGGCGGCTTCCGTCTTCCGGGTCTTCCCGGCTTTGGAGCCAAACCCGTGCTTCCGGGCCTCCCCGGCGGAGACAAGAAAAAATGAGCGTCGCGGTGCCGGAGCTCGAGACGGAGCGGCTGCGCCTTACGCGCTGGCGCGGGCGGCATCACGATGCCTATGCCGAGATGTGCGCCAACGCGCGTACGCAGCAGTATCTAGGTGGCGTGTTCAATCGCGACGATGCATGGCGGCGGATTGCCATGTTCGTCGGCCATTGGGAAATGCGCGGCTTCGGCAACTGGGCGCTGGAGCGAAAAGCGGACGATGCGTTCGTCGGCTACACGGGTTTATGGCAGCCGTCCGGATGGCCAGAGCCTGAGATCATGTGGGGCCTTGTCGAGGCTCATGAAGGAAATGGGTATGCGACCGAGGGGGCCTCGCGCGCTTGCACATACGCGTTTCGCGAGCTCGGCTGGCCGACTGCAGTGAGTTACATCGCGAGCGATAACGCAGGCTCGCGGGCTGTCGCGAAACGGCTCGGCGCCACGCGCGATGGCCACATCGAATTACGGGGAGCCAGCGTTGAAGTTTGGCGTCACTTCCCGAACCTGAACTAACGCTATGAGAAACCCACAAGGAGACCAGTCATGTCAGTGAAGATCCGCCTTTCTCGCGGCGGCACCAAGAAACGCCCTTACTACTACGTGGTCGTTGCCGAGAGCTCTTCGCCGCGCGACGGCCGTTATATCGAGCAGATCGGCTCCCACAATCCGATGCTGCCAAAGGACCACGCCGACCGCGTGAAGTTGAACCTCGAGCGCTGCAAACACTGGCTCTCGGTCGGCGCGCAACCGACGGACCGCGTCGCCCGTTTTCTCGATGCCGCCGGCCTGATGAAGCGCACAGCGTCGAACAATCCCGAGAAGGCAAAGCCGAAGAAAAAGCGCCAGGAGCGCGAGGCAGCGGCCGCCGCTAAAGCCGCCGAGGGTGGCGAGGCGAAGCCCGCGGCGTGAAGCGATCAATCCCGGCGCCCAGCGCCGGGATTGCTTGATGGTTGCGACATTCGATGCGGCCGCCAAAGAAGTGCGGGCAGACCTGAATGGCAAAACCTGCCCCAATCCTGCTCGGCCGCATCACCGCCGCGCATGGAATTCGCGGTGAGGTGCTGGTGCATTCGTTTGCAGCCGTGCCGGCGGACATCGCAGCTTACGGTCCGCTCCACGACAAAGCCGGCACGCGCGCCTATTCGCTGAAGGTCGTGCGTGACACCGGCAAGGGCGTCATCTGTCGCATCAAGGGGATTGCTGATCGGAACGCAGCCGAGGCGCTGATGGGCACCGAGCTCTATGTGCCGCGCGAGAAGCTGCCTGCTGCCGCCGAGGACGAGTACTATCACGCCGACCTCATCGGGCTTGCCGTGTTCTCTCCCGACGACACGGAGATCGGAACCGTCGTCGGCGTACACAATTTCGGTGCCGGCGACCTGATCGAAGTTGCGCTCAAAGGCTTGCGGCAGACCGAGCTCATACCATTCTCAGATGCCTTCGTTCCGACGATCGACATCGCCAGCAGGCGCGTTATCGTCATTATGCCGGTGTCGGGCGATGATGGCGAGCGCGAAGCCGAGCGCAGTGCAGAGCCCATCGAAGACTCACCCCCGGGACGCCCAAGGCCCAAGCGCAGATCCTGAGACCTCGCATTCATCGCCACGCCCCGCGCACCGGTGGTTTGCGCGTCGGGGCAGGAATTCCGCGAGTGGGCCTGACGACGTCGCACGACGACGTCGCGCTCTGCGAGACATCGGGCACCTGCTGAACGGAGCGCTTCACGGCGCGACTCAATGCTAAACTCCGCCGCACACGTCATCGTCACAGGAGAACGCACATGCCGGATATGGGCCTCAGAGGAAAAGTCGCGATCGTCACCGGTGCGGGCTCGCGCGCCGATGGCATCGGCAATGGCCGCGCGGCGGCGGTCCTGCTGGCGCGGGAAGGCGTCAAGGTCGCACTCATCGATTCCGTCATCAAAAACGCCGAGGCGACCAAGGCGATGATCGAAAAGGAGGGAGGCTCATCCATGGTGATCGATGCCGATGTGACAGTGCCGAAGTCTTGCGAAGCAGCGGTGAATGCGACCGTTGCCGAATGGGGCCGGCTTGACATTCTGGTCAACTACGTCGGCGTCGGAGGGACGGGCGGCACGGCCGTCGATCTCGATCTCGACGACTGGGACCGCGACATGCGGATCAATGTCACCTCGATGATGCTGATGGCGCGCTTTGCGATCCCTGAGATGCGCAAGCTGAAGGCAGGCTCGATCGTGAACATCGCGTCGGTTGCGGGTCTCAGAGGCGGGCACGCTGGATTGATGTATCCCACCTCCAAGGGTGCGGTCGTGAATATGACCCGCGCGATGGCGGCGCATCACGGGCGGGAAGGAATCCGCGTCAATGCGATCGCGCCAGGAATGGTCTACACTCCGATGGTTTATGCGCGCGGCAATGGCATGGATCCGGAGCTCCGCGAGGCACGCCGAAAGCGTTCTCTGCTGCAGACCGAAGGCACGGGCTGGGACGTCGGCAACGGAGTTGTGTACCTCTGCTCCGACATGGCGCGATGGGTTACAGGTGTCGTGCACCCCGTCGATGCAGGCGCGACGGCCGGCAACTCGGAAAACCCATCCCCGGTGCCAGATAAGATTTGATCACACGCCCGCTATGAACGCTCGGCTCGGAAGCTCGTGCATGATGGGCCGGAGAGGCATCACCACCGGCGATGGCAGTATCGGCGGCAATGCCAGCGCCATGCAGAGCGGTAGCACCGCCTGTGGCAGTGGAAGTAGCGGCGCCGATGAACCTGGGTGACCAGCGAAGACTGGTCGACGTGTAGGCCTGGCAGCCGCATCGGCGCTGCTTGAGCTGGCGCGCTTGCCGCAACCGCCAAACACGCCGCCGTTGCCAGTCCTGCTCCTGCAATCAAAATGCTACGCATCAACGCCTCCATCTGTCAGATGCTTTTGAACGCTGCCTCGGCGAGGTCCGTTCCAAAACTGATGTGTATTTGACGCATAGGCCGCCGTGCGCCTCACTCCTCAATGAGGTTCAAGCTCCGCTTCCCGAGCATGCAACCGTCCCCGGGGCGCGCTGATCGTCAGCGGCACATCAAGGCGCAGTTGTCCCTCCCTTGCGTACCGGGTCAGGGCATCTGAGGGTGCCCACTACCGCCTAGCCCCACTTCAGACTACGCTGACCACACAAGCACAGAGTGCCGAACCGCGAGGGCAACCATGACCACGACGACCTCACCCGCCATCCGCCGCATCACCGGCGGCATGGCCTTGGCCGAGATGCTGAAGCTCTCTGGTTGCGGGCCGATGTTCGGCATGGGCGGCTTCCAGCTGCTGCCGTTCTACGAGGCGTGCCGGGCGCTCTCCCTCAAACACTACCTGATCAACGACGAGCGCTGCGGCGCCTTCGCGGCCGATGCCTGGGCGAAGGTCACGAACCGCCCCGCCGTCTCGGACGGCACGCTTGGACCTGGCGCGACGAACCTAACCACAGCGCTGATCGAGAGCCTCAATGCCGGCATACCGATGATCGCGATCATCGGCGATGCCAATCGCGAGCATGCCTGGAAGAACATGACGCAAGAGGCGCGGCAAGTGGAAATCCTGCGGCCGGCTGCGAAGGAGCTCATTCGCTTCGAGCACATCAAACGCGTGCCTGAGCACGTGCGGCGCGCATTTGCCGTTGCCACGAGCGGGCGGCCTGGGCCGGTGATCCTCGATGTGCCGGAGGACATCGCGCATGGTGAGTTCGATTTCCCCGAGAGCGACTTCTGGATCGATCCCGACACGCTGAAAGCGCAGGCGCGGCGCACGCGCGCTGACGGCTCGAGCGTGGAGAAAGCCGCGGCTATCCTCGCCAAAGCGGAACGGCCGCTCATTCTTGCAGGCGGAGGCGTGCACATCTCGGAAGCCTGGGGGGTGCTGCAGCAGTTCGCCGAGGATTACGGCATTCCGGTCGCCCATACCATGTCAGGCAAGGGCGCGATCGCGTGCGCGCATTCGCATTCCGCTGGCCTCTTCGGGCGCTATGACCGGATTGCCAATGCGCTGATCGCCGCGTCGGACTGCCTGCTGGTGGTGGGCTGCAAGCTCGGGGAGATCGCGACCAAGCGCTTTGCGCTGATCCCGCCGGGCAAGCCGGTCATTCACATCGAGGTGGACCCGACCGAGATCGGCCGCACGACCAAGACCGACGTCGCGCTGGCAGGCGACGCCAAGCTAACGCTGCAGGATTTGGCGGCGGCGCTCGGCAACGGGCGGGCCGCAGCACAGAAGCGCGCGGACTACATCGCCGAGTTGCCGAAGCGCATGGCGGAGTGGAGAGTCGGCGCGAAGGATCGGCTCGAATCGAAGGAGAGCCCGATCAACGTCGGCCGGCTCATGAACGAGCTCAACAAGATCATGCCGGCCGACGGCATCGTGGTGGCCGACGGTGGCTTTGCCGCGCACTGGGGCGGCCTGATGTTCGACACCAAGCAGGCGGGCCGGCACTTCTTGCCCGACCGCGGCTTTGCCTCGATCGGCTACGGCGTGCCGGGCGGCATTGGCGCGCAGCTGGCGGCAGGCCCGAAGCGGCGCGTAGTTTCGCTCACGGGCGACGGCGGCTTCAACATGAGTCTCGGCGAGCTGGAGACGGCGCGGCGAACGGGTGCGAGCTTCGTCGCCGTCGTGTTCAACAACGCCGCCTCGGGCTACGTGAAGGCGCTGCAGCATGCGGTCTACGGCCAGGGTGCCTACCAATCATCGGACCTGGTGGAGATGAACTACGCCAAGATCGCCGAGGGGTTCGGCTGCCACGGCATCCGCGTCACCGATCCGGAGCGGCTGTCGCGGGCGCTGCAGCAGGGACTCGAGAACACGGATTTGCCGACGATCATCGATGTCGTCGTGACGCGTGATCCCTCCAAGATGCTGCCAGCCGCAGACAACCGTGCACAGCTCACGGTCAAGAAGGGCGACCGGCCGGTGTGACGCGACCCAGCTAACGGCTCATCACGGGGCGGGAATGAACTCTTTCTCGTCGCCCGGCACTTTGTCGAACCGGCCCGCGGTCCAGTCAGCCTTGGCCGCGGCAATGCGATCCTTCGATGATGATACGAAATTCCACCAAATATGACGTGGGCCGTCCATGGGCTCGCCGCCAAGCAACATAAGGCGCGCATTGGTGAGCGCGAGAACCGAGATGCGATCGCCGGGGTTGAGGACGAGCAGGCGGCCCGCCTCAAACTTGTCACCTGCGATATCGATCTCGCCGGAGGCCACATAGATCGCCCGCTCATCATAATGGGCATCAAATGGCATCACCGATCCAGGTGCCAATACGGCTTCGGCGTAGAGCGTCGGATGCGGGAACTCCACCGGTGAGCGCGCGCCGTAGGCCTCGCCCAGAATCAGGCGCACCCGCTTGCCCTCGCCGGCGATGCGCGGAAGCTCATCGAGGCCAGCATGCGCGAAAGCCGGCAGGGTCTCCTCGTGTGACTTCGGCAGCGCGAGCCAGGACTGGATGCCGAACAAGGTTCGCGGCTGCGCTTTTGCCTCGCTGGTCTCGCGCTCCGAATGCGCAATGCCGCGACCCGCGGTCATCAGGTTCACCTCGCCGGGCTTGATCACCATCGAGGTGCCGAGGCTGTCGCGATGCCACATCTCGCCCTGAAACAGATAAGTCACCGTCGCAAGGCCAATATGGGGATGCGGACGGACATCGATCCCCTTGCCGATCAGGAACTCCGCGGGTCCCATCTGATCGAAAAAGATGAAGGGCCCAACCATCTGCTTGCGAGCGGACGGCAGGACGCGGCGCACCTCGAAGCCGCCGAGATCGCGCGCCCGAGGCACGATCACCTGCTCAACCGCGTCGCACGAAAACCGGTCACCTGGAACCGGGTCGAGGTCTTCAAGACGACTCATATTCAGCTCCCTGCGAAGATGCCTATCTGCCGATATGCGAACATCATTGCATGTAAGCTACCTCGGCTTCAGACCAAGACATGAATAGGCCGGCCATGCGCATTTGCGTCGAGACTGCGATTTCCGCCTCTCCGGAACGCGTGTTTGCCCTGCTGACCGATGTCGAGCGATGGCCAGAGACGATGGTTGCGATCGAGCGGATCGATATGCTGACGGAGGGACCGGTTGACCTCGGCACGCGGTTTCGCGAAACGCGAACCATGTTTGGCCGCGAAGCCATTGAGGAGATGACTGTCGCCGAGATTTCGCCGCCGCAGCGCTTCGTGCTGACCGCAACGAATCGCGGCACCGCCTATCGGGCAGAACATCTGCTGGAAGCCCACGATGCAGGAACCCGGTTGCGGCTCATCTTCGATGGAACACCGCAAACTCTGGCGGCTCGGCTTCTGGCGCCGCTCGGTTACCTGATGCGCGGTACGATCGAAAGACAGCTTGCCGTTGACCTTGCCGACCTCAAGCGCGCGGCGGAGCTGCCGAGCTAGTTATGGCGGCGGCATCAGGCTTGCGCGTTGTCGCCGAGATAGGCGGTCGCGTCGATCTCGACCAGCAGCTCGGGCCGACCGAGGCCGCCGACGATGCAGGACACGCGATGCGGCGGATTGGTCGAGAAGTTCGCGAAATAGATATCATTCATCGGCTGCCAATGGATTCTGTCCGTTACGTAAACGGTGCATTTCACGACATCGTCGAGCGTGCCGCCGGCGTCCTCGAGGAGCGCGCGGATGTTATCGATGCACTGCTGTGTCTGAACTTCGATGTCCGGCGCTACGCGACCGTCCTTATCGGTGCCGGTGCAGCACACAAACATGAAGCCGCCGGCCATGGTCGCCTGTGCGAACGGCAGCCGGCTGCGATAAACGCGATCCGATGACACGATACGCTTCGGCATTACGCTTCACTCCCCGATGACATGCCAAGAGCCTTCAGCATCAGCTCGAAAGACATCGGCTCCCAATCCGCTTTGCGTTTTGCCGGGGGCATTCGGCCTGAACCGCCGTGCGGCACATTTCGCGGTACCTCGGCTCAGCAACCCATCCGGTCGGCAAGCTCGCCGAAGTTGCCTACAACAAGATCACAGCCGGGATTGGGATTGGGATCTGGCGGGCCTGGCGGGCCCCACTCGTTGGGACGCTTCACGAAGCACGTCTTGAAGCCTTCCTTCCGAGCCGCGTCGAGATCAAAATTGTGGCAGGCGACCATCAGGATCTCCGAGGGCTTCAGCTGCAGGAGCTTGGCCGCGCCCTGATAGGCCTCGGGCCGCACTTTGTATATGCCGAGCATCTCGCAGGAGATCACCGCGTCCCAGACGATGCCGTTCTTGCGTGAGACCGCGATGACCAGCGCTGTCGAAAGGAGCGTGAACGAGATGCAGGGGAACTTGGCGCGCAGCCGGGTGAGTCCAGGCACGAAATCGGGCCAGGCGTCGAGCTGGAACAGCGCACCGATGATCTTTTCGCGGTCCTCTGCTGTGAATGCACCGAGGCCTTTCTCCTTCAGGAGCCGCTCGAGCTGATCGCGATGCACGTCGTCGAAGTTGTAGCGGGTGCCGATGGTGTTCACGATGCCGGCGAGCGAGCGGCGGCGGAACTCGTTGGTGAGCTCAGTCCAATCGCCGCTGACGCCGCGCCGGGCGCCGGCCGCTGCCAGCTCTCGCTTGACGCCTGAATGCCAGTCGAGAATGGTTCCGCCGGTGTCGAACGTTAGTGCTTTGATGGTTTGCATGGATCAGTCCTCAGCTACTACCGATCGTCTCGCTGGCCATTTCCGATCCCCTAACATGCACCGGATCGCATAAGAAGCCAGCCATGTCTCGAATGCGCTTGCGCCCGCCCCCCCGCTGCTCTATCGCGGCGGCCGGGACGGCATGCAACGCGCTGAGGGACAAGGAAAACCATGACCAAGACGGGCTTCGAGGTGCTGCACGAATTCTATGCTCCGGCCAAGAAGGCTCTTTCGCCGGAGACGTGGGATTACCTAATGGGCGGCGCCGAGACGGAGACGACGCTTCTGCGCAACCGCGCCGCAATCGACAGCGTTGCGTTCAGGCCGCGGGTGCTGCGCAATGTCGGGGAAGTCTCGTGCCGCGCGACGCTTCTCGGCATCGACATGCGCCTGCCGGTGATCTTGGCACCAATCGGCTCGCTGCAGGACCTGTGCCCGGTCGGCGCCACTGCGCCAACCAAGGCTGCCGCTTCGTTCGGCTGCCTGCATATGCTGAGCTCGGTGGCAAAGCCCGGCCTCGAGGAAGTCGCCGCGGCGGCGCCGCGCCATCCGAAGCTGTTCCAGCTCTACGTTAGAGGCGACGCGGACTGGGTGGACGCGCGGATCGCCGCTGCTGTCGAGCACAGGTATGCCGGTGTCGCGCTGACGGTCGACCTCGACTACTACG
The DNA here is from genome assembly GCA_964500805.1 of uncultured Hyphomicrobiaceae bacterium. Lineage (GTDB taxonomy): Bacteria > Pseudomonadota > Alphaproteobacteria > Rhizobiales > Hyphomicrobiaceae. The sequence continues at coordinate 76,262 of CAZCQH010000022.1, read as the reverse complement.
GCCGGCGCGAGCGTGACCTGGCGAAGCGCTATAAGCCGACAGCGCGGCGCGGAACCGCCAGCGATCATGGCGATCCGTTCCAAGCGGCCTTCAGCTGGAGCGATATCAAGCGCATCCGGAAAAAGTTCAAAGTGCCGCTCATTCTCAAAGGTATCGCAACTGCCGAGGATGCGATCATTGCCGTCGAGCATGGCGTCGAGGTGGTCTACGTCTCAAATCACGGCGGGCGCCAGCTCGACCACGGGCTCGGTGGTCTCGACGTGCTGCCGGAGGTCGTCGATGCAGTCGGCAAGAAAGCGGAGGTTGTCGTCGACGGTGCCTTCATGCGCGGCAGTGATATCGTGAAGGCGATGGCCATGGGCGCGAGCGCGGTTGGTATGGGCCGTCTGCAAGGCCTGGCGCTGGCGGCCGGCGGAGAAGCGGGCGTGGTGCGTGCGCTCGAGCTGCTCGAGGACGAGGTGCGGCGCACGCTCGGCATGCTGGGCGTTACGTCCTACGCCGAGCTCGACAAGCGCTATCTCGCCAAGGCGTTGCCAGTTGGACGGTTCGGCTACGACAGTTCGTTTCCACTGATGAAGGAAGGCTACTGAAGCTTATCCAAGCAAAAGGAGACACCATGAGCCTCTTGCCAGAAGCACTCTCGGACCGGTACCGGCGGTTCAAATTCCGCCACTTTGCGCCGAACCTCGACCAGTACGAGGCGCTGGCGACGCACGGCCAAAGCCCCCAGACCATGGTGATCTCCTGCTGCGACAGCCGCGTCGATCCCGAGACCATTTTCTCTGCGATGCCGGGCGAGCTCTTTGTCGTACGCAACGTGGCGAACCTTGTGCCGCCGTACGAGACCGGCGGCAAATACCACGGTGTTTCCGCGGCGTTGGAATTCGCGGTGTTGAACCTGCGCGTGAAACATATCATCGTGCTAGGGCATTCACATTGCGGCGGCGTGCGCGCTTCTCTCGAACAGGGCGCCGCCCGCCAAACCGAAGCGCAATTCATCTCCAACTGGATGTCGATGCTCGACAGCGCCCGCGAGCAGGTGGTGAGCGCGCACGCCGGCAAGCCGGCGGATGTTCAGCTGGCCGCCTTGGAGCGCGAGGGGCTGAAGACGTCGCTAGCCAATCTGCGGACGTTCCCGTGCATCCAGATTCTGGAAGGCAAAGGCCGCATCTCGCTGCATGCGACGCACTTCGACATCGCCAGCGGCACGCTTGGCGCTCTGAACCAGGGCACGGGTCAGTTCGTGGCGGTCTGAATTGCTCTGCCTATGCCCCCTTCGAAAGGCCTTCGCGCCGACGTTTTGTCCTCTCTGTGCGCGCGGCCGAAGTCGGCGCGACGGTATAGTCTGGCATCATGTGCAATCTCTACAGCCTGACCCGCATGCCAGCCCAAGTGGCCGCGCTATTCCGCGTGAGCCACAATCGCATGACGGCCTTCGAACCGAAAGACGCGATCTTCCCAGGTCACGTGGCGCCCGTCGTGCGCACGTCTGCCGACGGCGAGCGAGAGCTGGTCACGATGTCGTGGGGCTTCGTGTTGCCGCAGCCGGGAAAGGCGCCTCGGCGCGTCACCAATACGCGTGACGACAAGGTGTTCGCGAGCAATTTCTGGACGCCATCGTTTCGTGAGCGCCGCTGCCTCGTGCCCGCGACATCCTTCTGCGAACCGCACGACGACCGGAAACCAGCGACATGGCACTGGTTCGCGCTGAAGAGCGACGAGCCGCGCCCGCTGTTCGCATTTGCCGGGATCTGGCGATATTACAAAGGGCCGGTCAAGAAAGATGGGCCGGCCGTCGACATCCAGACGTTCTCATTCATGACGACTCTGCCGAATGCTTTGACATCGAGCATCAATCACGAGCGCTCGCCGGTGCTGCTGACGACGGACGCAGAGCGCGATCTGTGGCTGAGCGGAACGCCAGACGAAGCGATGACGCTGGTGAAACCAATCGCTGCAGACCGCCTGCAGATCGTGCAGGAGGGCTTCGAGAAGAAGGATCTGCTGGCGGGCGTGTCGTAAGTCGAAAGGACGCCGACACTTGTTGCATTGGTGGCCTGGAGGCACTCTCCGACACTATCACGAGGCAAACCCCGGCGTGCCGAGCGCGGCAGGGCCGATCGTATTGGTCGCGACGTCCTGGAGAGTGGCAAGGCGCGAGAGTGAAAATGCGGCGCGGCTACTCCACCTTGATATCGTACGCCTTGATGATCTTGCCAAAGAGCTCGTAGTCCTTCTTGAGCTGCACGCCGAGCTCAGCCGGTGTGCTCGACGCCGGCGACAGGGCGACCTTGCGAAGGAACGTGTCGACCTCAGGCTCCTTCGAACTCTTGGCGAGCTCAGCCGCGAATTTTTCAACGATCGTATCAGGCGTACCTGGCGGAGCGAAAATGCCGAACCAGGAGATCCAGTCGATCGATGGATAAAGCTCTTTCAAGACAGGCACATTCGGGTAGTCGGGATGGCGGCCCTTGTCGATGATGGCCAGCAGGTTGGCCTTGCCGCCGGCGATGTGCGGGAAGGTATTGGGGTCGCCGTGCAGTTGAATGACGCCGGCGAGGAAATCCTGTATCGATTCACCCGCGCCTCGATACGGCACGTGCAGGATGTTGATACCGTGCTCGCGATTGAACACCTCCAGAAGGATGTGCAGCATCGAGCCGATCCCAGCGGTGCCGAAGCTGAGCTTGCTAGGGTTCTGCTTGATGTGCGCAACCACCTCCTGCATGGTTTTGCCTGGCACCGACGGATGCGAGGCAAAAAGCACGGTCGCGATGCTGACCATGGCCACGGGCTTCAGATCCTTGAGCGGATCATAGGCCACCTTGCGTAGGTGCGGCATGATTGCGACGGAGAGCATCGGCGTGATGCCAAAGGTGTAACCGTCAGGCGGCGCCTTCATCGTCGCCTCGAGTCCGATCGCTCCCGACGCGCCGCCGCGGTGCTCGAGCACGAACTGCTGGCCGAGCGCTTTCGCGAGCCGCTCGGAATAAGGCCGCGCGGTATTGTCGGCAGATCCGCCCGGTGCATAGTTGACGATGATTCGTACAGGTTTCGACGGCCAATCCTTGGCGTCCTGCGCGCGAGCCGGTGCGAAATTCGCCAACGTCGCTGCGGCGGTGAGTACCGCCGCAATTTTCCGAACTCCAGCCTTCGCCAGCATGTAACCTCCCGATGCGCTTCGGACGCTTCACTGTGCCAACATCAACGCTACGCTGATGCGCCGCCGAATGGCAACGGGGGTTTGCATGGGCGAATTGAAGAGGACATTCGACTGGGCCAGCGCTCAGCGCAGAAGGGATTGGCCTGCGATCGACCCGCTGGCTCGTGCGTGTCGAGCAGCTACCTGGGTTCCTGCCGCTCTATGGCGATGGCGCATCCAAGGTGATCGCGTTCGAGGACCATTTCGGGAATAGATCGTGACGGTGCAGAGATGCTTGAGGAGCACCGGGTGGCGGCATAGCATGGGGAAGGTCACATTCCTTGTGCCATCACAGCAACAAGAGCCCCCGCCCATGACGCTTGCCCGTCGCTCGCTTCTTCGAATGGTCGCCATGTCAGCCGCCGCCCCGGCGCTTGCCGGGCTGGCCGCATCAAGTGCCAGAGCGCAAGCCTTCCCCTCGCGCCCCATCAAGCTCATCGCGCCGTGGCCTGTCGGAGGAGCCGTCGATGCGGTCGCGCGCGCGCTCGGGACGCGGCTCGAGGCTCGTCTCGGCCAGCCGGTTGTGACAGAGAATCGCCCGGGTGCCGGCTCTACTCTCGGCGTCAACGCGGGTCTGCGATCGACGCCCGACGGCTACACGTACGTGCTCGCGGGCAACAGTTCGCTGGCGATCAGCCCAACGATGTACAAGAAGCTTTCCTACGATCCCGTGAAGGATGTGCAGCCGGTGGCGCTCATCGCGCGCATTCCGATGGTGCTGGTGGTGCACCCCTCGCAGCCCTTCAAGTCCGTGGCCGAGTTGATCACCTACGCAAAGGCCAATCCTGGAAAACTCAACTACGGTTCGGGCGGACCTGGCTCAGCGCATCACATGATCACCGAAATGTTTCGGTCGATGGCTGGCGGCATTGATATCGCGCACGTGCCTTATGGCGGCAGTGCGCCAGCGATGAACGACCTGGTCGCAGGACATATTCAATTGCTGTTCTCGGACCCGCTTCCGGCGCCGCCACAGATCAAGGCGGGCAATGTGCGCGCGCTCGGAGTCACGTCCGGTGTGCGGTGGGACATCATGCCGGAAATACCGACTGTTGCAGAAGGTGGCGTAGCGGGCTTCGATGCCGTCAATTGGACGATGCTGGCCGCGCCAGTCGGGACGCCGAAGGAGATCATCGACAGGATGGCGGCCGAGATGAAAGCGATTGCGCGGATGCCGGATGCGAAGGAGCAGATCGGCAAGCTTGGAATGGTGCTCGTCGAGAGTCCGCCACCAGATGAGCTGAAGAGCTTTGTCTCGGCAGAGGCGGAGCGCTGGGGCAAGGTGGTGAAGCAAGCGGGGCTCGAGGGAAGCTTGTGACGCAGCAGCTTCCAGGAGGAATTTTCTCGTCAACTACCGCTTTGCCTTAGCTCGCTCGATGGCTGGAATGATCTGCTGGTCGAGCGCCTCGGGGCTAATGGGACCGACGTGCTTGAAGACGATTTTGCCCTGACCGTCGACGACGAACGTCTCGGGCATGCCATAGACGCCCCACTCGATCGCGGCGCGGCCGTCGCCGTCGGTGCCGACTCGGGCGAACGGGTTGCCGTATCGCGCGAGAAAGCGGCGCGCGTTGGCGGCCTGATCCTTATAGTTGATACCAAGAATGGCAACGCCGGTGCGCCGCTTCAACTCGATCAGAACGGGGTGCTCCTCGACGCAAGGCGCGCACCACGACGCCCAGAAGTTCACGACAACGGGCGTACCAGCCTTGAAATCGGCTGGAACAATGCCCGGCACGTTGTGACCGCCCTCGATCAAGCCGTCCAACGGCGACAACTTGAGCTCCGGGGCCGCCCTGCCTATTAAGGCCGACGGCAGCTTCGAAGGATCGCCCTTCTGGAGGGAGAAGGCGAACATGCCGGCGATAGCAAGGAAGATCAGCACGGGCGCCAACACCAAGCCAAGCGGCTTGCGCGCAGGGCCGGTTTGGCGAGCGCTTTGCTCGACCACACTCGACGCAGGCTGTCCAGAGCGCGTATCAGTCATCATACCGGCTCAGCTTCGCATGTTCGGCTCGGGAGCAGACTCGATCTCGCCCGAGGAAGCGGAACGGCGTCGGACGCCTCGCGCTTCGAGGTTCGCCAGCACGCGCGTGAGGCGGCGACCGTCGGCGACCAGCCAAACAACCAGCCCTGCCATCACAGCAAGAGCGAGCAGATAGCAGGCAATGATCGTGGCGGCGTATTTGCCGAGCATCAAGGCGGTCCTCCTGCGACGCTGCCAACTGTCCCGGTGCCCAAGCCGGCGGAGCCGGGGGATGCCCGCTCGACCGCCTGCCTCGTCAGCGCCTTGATTCGCCGGCGCAGGATCTCGTTGCGCATTGCCTTCAGATGCATCGCTACGAAGGCTAGCAGGAAGCCCAGCGCCATCGTCCAGAGCGGCCAGCGAAATGCGGGATCGAGACTGCCGGAGAACCGCGTCGAGGGCTGATGCAGCGTCCACCACCAGTCGACGGAGAATTTGATAACAGGCAAGATGATGACGCCGACGATCGCCAGGATGGCCGTCAGCTTTGCCGCCAGCGCCTCGTCATCGAGCGAGGACCGAAGCGCAATGAGCCCGAGGTAAAGGAAAAAGAGGATGAGAACTGACGTCAGTCGCGCGTCCCACACCCAATAGGTGCCCCACATGGGCTTGCCCCAAAGTGCGCCCGTGGCCAGAGCGAGAAGCGTGAACGCCGCACCAAGCGGAGCCGCCGCCTTGGCCGACACATCTGCCAAGGGGTGCCGAAATACGAGAAGGCCGATGCTCGACAGCGCTATCGACGCGTAAATGCCCATCGCCAGCCACGCACTCGGCACGTGAACGAACAATATCTTGACCGTATGCTCCTGCTGGTAGTCAGGCGGGGCGCGGAAAGCCAAGATCAAGCCGACAAGCAGCAGCAGCCCGGCCAGTGCAGTGGTTACCGGCAGGATCTTTGCTGACAGGCTCAGGAACCGCGTCGGGTTGGCCAGACGTTGAGCAAGGGTGGACATAGGCCAGATCTAGGGCTCGTGCGGCAGTTCTGCAACACGGCCGTTTGGCACACGCCGGTGTCACGATGGAGGCGGTGAGGCCACTTGGTCAGCTTCCAGCACGGCCCTGCCTGCCAGCGCGATCAAACCGATCGACAGGGCCCCCGTGAGACACAGGATTGAAAGAGCCGGCCAGCGATCCATGCTGCCGAGCCGCTCGGCGTCCAGAACGGCGTCCATCACCCACGCAGACCGGGCTACGTCGGCCATCGCAACGGCAACAAGGGTAAGCGGACGGTAGCTCATTGAACCACATTAAGCCGGTCCCGAGTGCCCTGTCGACACCGGCTTCTCTCGCGCAGCAGTGTTTTCCCGAGAACTGTTAATATCCGCCTCAGGCAGACAATTGCACCTGCCACGATTTCAGCCTAAGAACTGCGCCCGTGTGATGGAAGAGCCCATCTAGGGGAGACCAGCTTGGCCCAGGCCATTGGGACTAATGTGTCCCGATCGGCTAGGATGCGGTTGCGCTGAATTAACGACCAAGGACAAGAGCGAGATGCAGGCGAGCGAGATCGCGGCGCGAGCAAGGGGTCGCATGGCCCCCACAGACATCAATAACCCGAAGTACTTCCACAAAGTCGTCGATTGCCAGTGGGCGTGTCCGACGCACACGCCGGTGCCGGAATACATTCGGCTGATTGCCCAGGGGCGCTACGCCGCCGCGTATATGCTGAACTGGGAATCCAATGTGTTCCCCGGCATTCTCGGACGTGTGTGCGATCGCCCCTGCGAGCCGGCGTGTCGACGCGGCCGCATCCAGACCAGCGACGAAGAGAACGCCAAAGATCCGAGCAAGAAGAATGCAGAGCCAGTCGCGATCTGTCGACTAAAGCGTGTTGCTGCCGATTACAAGGGCGACATCGATGCGTTCATGCCGGACATTCCGAAACTGAAAAACGGCAAGCGGATTGCGCTACTCGGTGCGGGGCCCGCCTCGCTGACGGTTGCTCGCGACCTGCTGCCGCTCGGCTACACCTGTGTCCTTTACGAAAAGGACCCCAAGGGTGGCGGTTTGATGCGCACGAACATCCCGTCGTTTCGCCTGCCCGAGGGCGTGCTCGACGAAGAAGTCGATCGCATCATAAACTTCGGCGTCGAGACGCGCTTTGGAGAGGCTGGCCACGTCAGGAGCATGAAGAAGATCCTCGGCGAGGGCTACGACGCGATCTTCGTCGGCACTGGTGCACCGCGCGGAAAGGATCTTGAAATCCCCGGCCGCAAGGAAGCCGACAAGAACATCCATATCGGCATCGACTTCCTGACGTCGGTGGCCTTCGGCCACATCAAGTCGATCGGCAAGAAGGTGGTCGTGATTGGCGGCGGCAACACAGCCATGGACTGCTGCCGCACCGCACTTCGTCTCGGCGCCGAGGCGGTGACAGTCACGGTTCGGTCGCCGCGCAAAGTGATGAAAGCTTCCGACTGGGAAATCAAGGACGCCGTCTACGAAGGCATCCCGATCCTCGACAATCATGCGCCCAAATCGTTCGTGATCAAGGGCGGCAAGCTCGCCGGTGTCGTGTTCGAGAAGATGATCATTACCGGCACCGATGCCAAGGGCCGCCCACAACTCAAGGCTTCGGGCGAGCTTGTAACGATCGATTGCGACGACGTGCTGATGGCAATCGGTCAGGATAATGCTTTTCCGTGGATCGAGCGCGACATCGGCCTCGAGTTCGGCGAGTGGGACATGCCGAAGGTCGACCGCACGACATTCATGTCCACGCGCCCGGGCGTTTTCTTCGGCGGCGATGCGGCCTGGGGGCCGGAGAATATCATCTGGGCTGTATCACACGGCCACCAAGCGGCGATCTCAATCGATGCCTACTGCAACGGCCGGACCATCACCGAACGACCAAAGCCTGGCGCGACGCTCGTCTCCCAGAAGATGGGCATCCACGAGTGGTCCTACTCGAACAACTACGACGCCGGCCATCGCGTAGCCGTTCCCCACGCCGACAAGAAGACCTCGATTCGCAACTTGAAGATCGAAGTCGAGCTCGGCTTCGACGACAAGCTCGCGGCCAAGGAAGTCGAGCGCTGCCTCAACTGCGATGTGCAGACCGTGTTCATCGGCAATCTGTGCATTGAGTGCGATGCCTGCATGGATATTTGCCCGGTCGATTGCATCAACTTCATCGACAACGATGACGAGGATGCGCTGCGTCAGCAGCTACGGGTGCCAGCGCTCAACAAGACGCAGGACATCTATGTCTCGGCGCCGCTGACTAAGCCCGGCCAAACAGGGCGCATCATGGCCAAGGATGAGGACGTGTGCCTCCATTGCGGCCTCTGTGCGGAACGCTGCCCGACCGGTGCCTGGGACATGCAGAAATTCATCTACGTCGAGGCTCAGGCCTCCAAGGCCTGCCTCACGCACCACAACGCCTACATCCGATGAGACGCTGACCTTAAGCCAGACAAGGTTTCTGAAATGAGCGGCATCAACGATTTCGTCATCAAGTTCGCGACCGTGAACGGCTCTGGCAGCGCCAGCGCCAACACAATGGTCGCCAAGACATTTTTCCGGATGGGTATCCCGGTCAGCGCCAAGAACATCTTCCCCTCGAACATCCAAGGACTGCCGACCTGGTACGAGGTGCGCGTGTCGGAGGCGGGCTACGTCGCCCGCCGCGAGGGCGTCGACTTCATGGTCGCGATGAACCCGCAAACCTACCAAGAAGACCTGCAGGAGGTCGTGAAAGGCGGCTGGCTGTTCTACGATTCGACGATGCCGCGCATCTGGAACCGTAGCGACATCACCATTCTCGGCATCCCCATCGCCGAGATCTGCGCCCAGAAATGGAAAGATGCGCGCCAGCGGCAGCTGTTCAAAAACATGGTCTATGTCGGCGCACTCTCCGCGCTGCTCGAAATGGACGTGAAAGTGATCGAGGGCGTGGTCGCGGATCAGTTGAAGGGCAAGGAAAAGCTGATCTCTGCCAACATGGAAGCGCTGGAGATCGGCCGCACGTATGCCCGCGAGCATTTCACCTGTCCGCTGCCGATCCGTGTCCGCCACGCCGAGGGCGCCAAGGGCAAGATCATGGTGACGGGCAACGAGGCAGGCGGACTCGCGGCAGTCTACGCCGGCGCGACCGTTTGCGCCTGGTATCCAATCACGCCGTCCACCTCGCTTGCGGAGGGCTTCGAGAAGCATGCCCGGCGCTTCCGCGTCGGCAAGGATGGCAAGCGTCTTTACGGTATCGTACAGGCCGAGGACGAGCTCGCCGCCATCGGCGTCGCGATCGGTGGCGCCTGGAATGGTGCTCGCTCGTTCACGGCCACCTCCGGCCCAGGCATCTCGCTGATGAGCGAGTTCCTGGGGCTCGCCTATTTTGCCGAGATCCCGCTCGTGCTGTTCAATATCCAGCGCGGCGGGCCTTCAACCGGCATGCCCACACGTACCGGTCAGCCGGACATCATATCGTGCGCCTATGCCTCACATGGCGACACCAAGCATGTGCTGCTCTTCCCGTCGAACCCGACGGAGTGCTTCTCGATGGGTGTCGAGGCGTTCGATCTCGCCGAACGGCTGCAGACCCCGGTCATGGTCATGTCGGACCTCGACATTGGCATGAACGACTGGGTCACCGACGCGTTCAGCTGGGATGACAAGAAGCAATTCGATCGCGGCAAGGTGCTCACCGCCGAGGAGCTCGAGTCGTTCAAGGATCGCCGGGGTCAGCCATGGGGCCGCTATCTCGACATCGACGGCGATGCGATCCCCTATCGCACGCTGCCAGGCACGCACCCGACGATGGGATCGTTCTTCACGCGCGGCACGTCGCACGATGAGTACGCGCGCTACACCGAAGACGGCCGAATTCACGCCCGCGTTATCGACCGCATTCGCCGCAAATTCGACTCCGCTGCCAAGATCGTGCCGAAAGCCGAGATCTCGACGCGGGACAAGAATGGGAAAGTTGGCGTCATCTACTTCGGTGCGACGCGGCCCGCCGTTCTCGAGGGTCTCGACCTGCTGGAGCGCGATGGCTTCAAGCTTAATTCCATGCGCCTCAAAGCATTCCCGTTCGGCCAAGAAGTGCGCGACTTCTGCGCCGCCCATGAGCAGATATTCGTCGTCGAGCAGAACCGCGATGCGCAGATGCGTCAGCTCCTCGCCATGGAGGCCGAGGTGCCGGCCGAGAAGCTGATTGCCACCCTCAATTACGACGGCATGCCGATGACCGCGTCTTTCGTGCGTGGTGCCGTCCTGAAGAAGCTTGCACCGTCGAAGCAGCAAGCCGCAGAGTAAACCAGGTCGGGGTCAGACCCTTGGGTCCGACCCCTTGAAAGCACTAGCGGAGCCACCAATGCCGGCCAAGCTGGCAGAGTCCGATCAGATGACCGTCGAGGAGTTCCTCGCGTTCTATGACGCGCGCCCTGACGGCGAGAAGTGGGAGCTGATCGACGGGAGAGCCGTGGTGAGCCCATCAGCCACGGATTGGCATCAGCGTATCGTGGCCAATATCACGGCAGCGCTCGACGAAGCGAAGCTTCGCAAAGACTCAGCTTGGACTGCGATGCCGGGTATCAGCACAGAAGTGCCGGTTGCGCCGAATAGCCTTCCCCAGCCGGATGCATTCGTGATGGAAGGCGAACTGCGAGGATCACACATCACGGATGATGCGCTGATCTTGTTCGAAGTGCTCTCCAAGTCGAATACCAAAAAGGACCAGGCTTGGCGTCGTCGCGTCTACGCCAGCATACCGAACTGTCAGCACTACGTGACAGTCTCTACCGAGGTCGCTTCGGTGACGCGTTACGACCGCGCAAACCAGTGGCGAGGTCTGCCCGCCGACGGCCTAGATGCCAAGCTCGCCCTACCTGCTATCGACGTCACAGTTCCGCTTCGCACGATCTATCGCTGGACACCCATCACCTAACGCACGGACCAACCGCATGTCCTACATCGCCAAGCCGATCGCCCACCATCCCGCGCTGCCGAAGAACGCGCTCGGTCTTACGCATCGCGAATACGAAGGTTCGATGTCGACGCTCTGCGCCGGCTGTGGGCACGACTCGATCACAGCGGCGATCATCGAGGCCTGCTACGAGCTGGATCTCCCTGCACACCGCATCGCCAAGCTCTCCGGCATCGGCTGCTCGTCGAAGGCGCCGACCTACTTCCTCGGCCGCAGTCACGGCTTCAACTCGGTGCACGGGCGCATGCCGTCGGTGACGACCGGCGCCAACATGGCCAACAAGGACCTCGTCTACATCGGCGTTTCGGGCGACGGCGATACGGCGTCGATCGGTCTCGGCCAGTTCTGCCACGCGGTGCGTCGCAAGCTGAACATGACCTACATCGTGATGAACAATGGGTGCTACGGCCTCACCAAGGGCCAGTTCTCGGCCACCAACGACAAGTCGTCGCCGTCGAAGAAGGGCGAGGCGAACCCGTTCGAGGCGATCGACCTCTGCCAGATGGCGATCCAGCTCGGCGCCGGCTTCGTGGCACGCTCGTTCTCGGGCGACAAGAAGCAACTCATTCCCCTGATCAAGGCCGCGATCAGCTACAAGGGCTTTGCCTTCCTCGACGTGATCAGCCCGTGCGTGACCTTCAACAACCACGCTGCGGCGACGAAGAGCTTCGAGTACGTGCGCGCCCACAACCAGGCGATGGGCCGCGTCGACTACGTGGAGCCAAAGGAGGAGATCACGGTCGACTATGCCTCCGGCACGTCGAAGGCGGTGACGATGCACGATGGCTCCCGCCTCGTGCTGCACAAGCTGGACCAAGGCCACGATCCCACCAGCGCAGACGCTGCGATCAACACGATCCGCACCAACGCGGCGAAAGGCGAGATCGCGACCGGCCTGCTCTATGTGAACGAGCAGGAGGAGGACCTGCACGATGTGCTCGGCAGCGACGACCGCCCGCTCAACGCCATCCCGATGAGCGAGCTTTGCCCCGGTTCCAAGGCGCTCGAGGGCATCAACGCGCGCTTGCGGTGAGCTGTTGAGCGTCGGTTGGGTGTTTAACCTCTGAGAGTCTGACGCGCTGAGCACCACATCAACGCCTGAGCTCAAACTGCGGTAACGGCCGGCACCACCGGCCGTTTTGATTTTTCCAACGGGTATTACCTCGGTTCCAAGCGCAATCGAGCGCGGTGGGCGGCTGCGGGGTCGGGCGCTGCGGAGTCTGACCAGTCTGCCCCCCCAAGACTCGCGCTTCACGCGGTTCGCTTACGCTTGCACCACACGCAATAACCTCTGCGCATCCGGAGTATGGACCTGCGGATCGGGTCCCGGCATTGTGTCGGTCATCACTTCAGGCTGGCTCGCTCCAGATCGCTGACATCGGGGAACTACATATGACCACCAAGCTCCGCGGCGCGGACATCGTCGCCCAAAGCCTCGCGCGCCTCGGGCCTCGCCCGATCTTCACGCTCTCGGGCAATCACATCATGTCGATCTTCGATGCCGCCATCGAGACGAAGCTCGAGCTCATACACGTGCGCCACGAGGCGTCCGCCGTGCACATGGCCGACGCGTGGGGACGCCTCACGGGCGAGCCCGGCATTGCGATGGTGACCGGCGGTCCTGGGCATGCCAACGCAGTTGGCGCGCTGTTCACCGCGCTTTCGGCCGAGAGCCCGATGGTGCTGCTCTCCGGGCATGCGGCGACGTGGGAGCTCGGCCGCGGCGGCTTTCAGGAAATCCGCCAGGCCGATATGGCGGAGCCAGTCTCGAAGGCGTCGTGGATGGCCACCAGCGCAGCATCGCTCGGCGAGGATCTGGCCGAGGCGATGCGGATCGCGGCTTCCGGCCGACCGGGCCCCGTGCACCTGAGCCTTCCGTCCGATCTGCTCGACGAGACGGTGGAGCAGAACGCCATCCGCTGGCCTGACGCGGGCAAAGCGAACCCGCAGCCCGTTGCCCTGGCACCGGCCATTGCCGACGCGGTGCTCGCGGCAATTGCCGAGGCGCAACGCCCCGTCGTCCTCGCCGGCCCGGCGCTCTCATCGCGTGACGGCCGCGCGCTGCTCGCCCGCATCGAAGCCGCCACCGGTGCGCCGACGGCCATCATCGAGAGCCCGCGGGGCGCCAACGACGCAACGCTCGGCGCGTTCAGCGATGTCGTGAAACGCGCCGACCTCGTCGTGCTGCTGGGCAAGGCGCTCGACTTCACCATCAAATGGGCGAAGGGCCCAGCTTTTGATCCGAACGTGCGCGTCATCTCCATCGATCCGGACGGCCGCCTCGTCGAACGTGCTGCGAAGGAGAAGGGCTCGGCTCTCGTCATCGGAACCGTTGCGGACATACGACCTGCCGGCGAAACGCTCGTGCAGCGGGCGGCGGGCGCAAAGAAGCGCTCAGATGCGTGGCTCAAGGAGGCGCGGGCGCTGCTCGACAACCGTCCGGCGTCCTGGGCCGATCTCAAATCAAAGACAGCGGGCAGGCTACACGCCGCGGAGGTTTTTCGGGCGCTGCGTCCGATCGTCGAACGGGACCCCGAGACGGTGCTCATTTGCGACGGCGGGGAGTTTGCGCAATGGGCGCAAAGCTTGCTGCCGGTCAATCGTCGCATGATCAACTCGGTGGCCGGCTCCATCGGCTCATCGATTCCGATGGCCGTTGCATCGCGCCGCGCCGAGAGCCGTGCACCCGTGATTGCAGTGATGGGCGACGGCACCTTCGGCTTTCATATGGCAGAGTTCGACACGGCCGTGCGCCACAGGCTGCCGTTTGTCGCCATTCTCGGCAACGACGCCTGCTGGAACGCGGAAAGCCAGATCCAACGTCGCGACTACGGCGCAGACCGCATGCACGGCTGCGATCTGCTGCCGACACGCTATGATCAGGTGGTTGTCGCGCTCGGTGGCCACGGCGAGCTGGTGGAGCGCATCGACCAGCTCGTTCCCGCTGTGGAGCGGGCGCTTGCGGCTGCCGCGTCGGGCAAGCCCGCGTGCGTCAACATCATGTCCGAGTCGATCGCTTCGCCGATATTGCGTGCCGGGATGTGACGGGGTTTCGTGTGCGCCGGTGTCGGGTACCAGGCGATAGCCAGGCACCCGACCTTTTCTTGAGGCTGCAGCGCTGACCCTACTTCTCGATTCGTTTCACATCGAGTGTCTTGCCACCTGCAATCAGCGCGATGAGGCGATCGACGTTGGGATGTTTGCCGGGATTGGCGCGCGCGTCGACGGTGTGCTCACCATAGAGCTCGAGGCCGTGGGCTGCTGCCTCGGGCGTGATCGCGCCGAACTTCTGCGCGAGATGATTGTAGACGGCCAGCGAGCCGATCTGGCCCGGCTTATGCTCGATCGTTGAGACTACGGCGCCAGTGGCCTGATCGATCAATTGGAGCGCAGCGAGCGTCGCGACGCTCGGAAGCGTTTTGAGAGTGTCGGCAAAGGCCATATCCGATCCCCGAATTTGGTGTGGCGTGCTGATTGCGCGACTTTATCGCGTCGCCGCCATTCTTCAATCGTCGGCCCGCGCCTGTATTTTGCGGACCGCCCAAACGAACGCCGGATCGCCGTAATCAAGGCGCTCTCGAGCCTCAAGCCTGAGGAACCTGTTGTGCACGGCGAGCGCCCCCTCGAAGAGGCCGTTCCACGCTTCAAATATCGCCGGCGACAAGGACCCAAGGCCACGCATCAGGCGCCAGCCCTCGCGCCGCACCAGCACAACATTTGGCGACGTTATCTCAGTGGATGCTCCGTCGCCTTCGCCTTCCGCAATGCCGGCCATCCAGTGCGCGAACGCGTCGGCGCTGTCTGCCGATACGCCGAGCAGAGCGGCTGTCTCGCGATAAAGCTGGGCGCCGATGAGCTGTCCCGTTATGCGGCCGAGATGGGACGCCTCGGCGGGACCGAACAGCTCGACGAGGCGCGGCAGACCGCTGCGGATATACTCCATCGTGTAGTTGCGCTCGGCTTTCGCAAGCCGCTCCGGCGGCCACTCGGCTGCCGGGAGTTTCGGCGCGGCCGCCGGATCGAACGGGGGCGGCAGCTCGCCCGGGCGGAACTGCAAACGCTCCTCCGGCGTCAGCTCGCGGTCGTGCTCGAGGAAATAACCGGCTAGGCCGTGCTGGCCGTCCGTGGTTTGCGCCGTGCACACGAAACCCAGTCGCGGATTGCCGAGCGAGACGCCGTTCTGCGCGTACCAGCCGCGAAGCATCGCCCGTGAGACCTCGCTTGGGATGCCGCAGATCGCAGCGCCAGGATAGATCCAGCGCGGCGGGACGAAGCGCACCCAAGCTTTCCTGTCACTCTCCCGCATGAACTCGACCGACACGCCGCCGATGCTGTTCGAGAGGTAGTGATAGGCCGCGCACGCCACCGCATCCGGCATGCCGCGAAGCCCCAGCTTTTCGAAGCTCGGGAGAAACTTCTCATGATGCTGGTGCCGGAACACTCGGAAAACCCACTCGGCTGCATCCGCCGCGCTTCGCCGCGCGACGAGCGTCAGCATCAGGCCGGTCATGTAGGCGTGATAAAGCCGCGCCACTGCCTGCATCGCTTCTGGACGTGCCGTCATCGCGATCAATCGTCCCTTTCGATCTCATCAGTGGTCAGCCTTGTCCGATCGCCGCCAGCAGTCACAGGCAGCTGAACCAAAGCCCGGATGGAAGCAGCGTAGCCGATGGCGGCAAAGCTGCGCTATGCTGGTCAAGTGTCGCAATACGCTGCGCGTCCTCTCATCAGCACAGAGCCAAGGTGCCGCCCATGCCAAGCCCCCGCAAACTCACCATCGCCCTCCTCGACGAGATCCAGGATGCCTTCAACCGGCGTGATCCAGAGCTCATCGTCTCGCACTTCACCGAGGATTGCATCTGGCTGATGGCGCGCGGACCCAAGGCGCCGGAAGGCCGCGTCTGCCGCGGCCGACGCGAGATTGCCGAGGTGCTGCGCGCTCGCTACGAGCAGATCCCCGACATGCGCTGGGAGGAGATGCGGCACTGGATCGTCGACCAGACGAAAGCCATCTCGGAATGGACCGTGCGCGGCACGCCCAAGGGTGGCCAACCATTCGAGTACCTGGGCTGTGATCTTTGGGAATTCCGCGACGGCTATGTCACCAAGAAGGATACATACTGGAAATTCATCGGCTGAAGCCGAGGACCGACATACCACCTGAAATGAGGGGAACCCCACAATGACTCATGGCATGGTTTGCGCTGCGCAGCCCGAGGCGGTGGAAGCCGGCGTCGAGGCGCTGAAATCCGGCGGCAACGCGGTCGATGCGGCCATCGCGACGGCGCTGGTGCAAACCGCTGTCGATCCGCAGATGTGCGGCATCGCCGGTTTCGGCTCGCTGCAGGTTTACGACCCGAAGAACAGCCGCCACGTGTGTCACGACTTCCACGGTCGCGCGCCGCTCAGCGTGAAGCCCGACATGTGGGAGAAGCTGCTCATCGGCGAGGCGGAGGACGGCTTCGGGTTCCTGCTGGAGGGTCGCGTCAATGAAATCGGCTATGGCGCGATCACGACGCCGATGTCGCTTCGGGGCTATGACGAGGCCTTGAAGCGCTACGGGACGATGCGGCTGAAGGATCTGCTGCCCGCCGCGATCAAGTACGCGCGCGACGGCTTCATGGTCCGCCCCCACGTCGCCGCCTATTGGAACCAAGTGCCGACAGAGGGCCGCGCGCCGCACTCGGATTTCCTGACGCAGCTGCCGGCGACGCGGAAGATCTACGCCAAGCCCGACGGCTCGCTTCACAAGATGGGTGAGACGCTGAGAAATCCCGACATGGGCACGACCTTGCAGCGCGTCGCCGAACAGGGCGTCGAGGATTTCTACGAGGGCCAGATCGCACGCCGCATTGCCGACGATATGAAGGCGCACGGGGGCCTCATCACGCTCGAGGACCTGAAGGGCGCCAAGCCCGAGACGACAGAGCCGCTCTGGGGCAGCTATCGAGGCCTGCGCATCTCGACCATCCGCCCGCCGGGTGGCGGCGTCATGCTGATCGAGATGCTCAACATTCTGGAGAACTTCGATCTGAAGGCGATGGGCCACAACTCGCCGGAGTACATCGCGACTGTGGCCGAGGCGATGAAGATCGCGACCGTCGACAAGGACACCAAAGTCGGCGACCCGCGCTTCGTCTCCGTTCCCTTGGCCGAGCTGACCTCGAAAGATTACGCCCGCCCGCTCTCCGAGCGCATCAAGCGCGGCGAGAAAACGCGCGTCCCGCGCTTCAGGAGCGGCAAGGAGAGCGCCGATACCACTCACGTCACCACGGCCGACGCCAACGGCGTCTGCGCGACCATGACCCACACGCTGGGTACGCCGTCGGGCGTCGTCACCGAGGGTCTCGGCTTCATGTACAACGGCGCCATGGCCGTGTTCGATCCGCGGCCGGGGCGGCCCGGCTCGCTTGCCCCAGGCAAGTCGCGCTTCTCGTCGATGGCGCCGTCGATCATCTTCAAGGATGACAAGCCGTTCCTGATCCTCGGTGCTCCGGGCGGGACCTACATCGCCATGGGCATCCTGCAGGTGATCCTCAATGTCGTGGAGTTCGGCATGTCGGCGCTCGAGGCCGTACACGCGCCGCGCTTCAATGCGACGTCCGATACGCTCGATGTCACCAACCGCATCCTGCGCTCGACGGAGGCGGACCTGCAGCGCCGCGGCTACACTGTCCGCCGCTGGCCGATGAACTTCCACTTCGCCGGCGTGCATGCGATCCGGATCATCGACGGCAAGATGGACGGCGGTGCCGATCCCGGCCGCGACGGCATGGCCGTCGCCGTCTAAGAGGGGCTAGGCATGAACAAAAGGATCATCGATCGCCGGGCTGTTCTGCTGGCGTCGGGATCGCTGGCAATGATCGCGACGGCCCCGAGCGTCAACGTGCACGCGCAGGCGATCAATCCGACGCGCATCGTGGTGCCATTCCCTGCTGGAGGGCCGACCGATGCGCTCGCCCGAATCGTTGCCGACGAGCTGAAGGATGATCTCGGCAGAGCGGTGATCGTCGAGAACAAGCCGGGCGCATCCGGAGCTATCGGCACGCGGTACGTTCTCAACGCACCGGCCGACGGCTCCGTCTGGCTCGTCGGCAATATCCAGACGCATGCCACGGCGCCGTTTCTGATCAAGGACGCCGGCTATGATCCGGTGGCCGACTTCCGGCCGGCCGCGGGGCTGGTCGACATGCACCACGTGCTGATCGTGCGCAAAGACCTCGGCACCGCGGATGTCGCGGCTCTCATTGCCCGCGCCAAGGAGCAGCCCGGCAAGCTGAACTTCGGCTCAACCGGCATCGGTTCGGGCTCGCACCTCTCCATGGAAAACTTCATGATGCGAACGGGGACCCGCATGCAGCATGTGCCGTTCCAGGGAGCCGCGCAAATGGCCGGCGAGATTGCTGCCGGGCGTCTCGATCTGGCACTCGCGGTGCTGCCGACCGTCACCGGGCCGATCGAGTCGCAACAGGTGACCGCGCTCGCAGTCGCCGGCAAGGAGCGCGCGCCCCAAGTCCCGGCGGTTCCGACCCTTTCCGAGCAGGGCGTGAAGGATGCGGAAGCGGAGTCCTGGCTCGCTCTCTTCGCCGCGAAGGGCGTGGAACGGGCGATGGTCGACGACATCGGCCAGCGCGTGCGCGCGCGAATGGCGCGTCCTGATGTTCGCGCGCGCATCGAGAAACTCGGCCTCACGGTCAGCCCGCGCGATGGTGTTGCTTTTGCCGCGTTTCAGCAGTCCGAGATCAAACGCTGGGGCGATGTCATCAAGACGGTCGGTCTGAAACCCGAATAAGCGCCAACGCATCCGCAACCAAACCTGCGAGTCGCCCGACATGCCAACACGCGTCCTGATCGCCGGCTTCAAGCACGAAACCAACACGTTCTCTGTTCAGCAGACCGATCTCGCTGCCTATCGCCAGCGCGGCTTTCATCGCGGCGCCGAGCTGGAGCGTGTTTATCCGGGCACCAATACCGAAGTCGCCGCTTTCCTCGACGGCTGCAAGAGGCACGGCTGGGAGCCCGTTCTTTCGATCGTCGCGGACGCCACACCGGGCGGCAAGCTGACGCGCGACTGCTATGAGGCGATTGCCGGCGAGATCGTCGCCGACGCGGAGAATGCCGGGCCGCTCGACGCGGTTTTGCTCAATCTTCACGGCGCTATGGTCGCCGAGCACCTCTTCGACGGCGAGGGCGAGCTGCTATCGCGCCTGCGCGCCAAGCTCGGGCGGAAGGTGATCATCGCGGCGACGCTCGACCTCCACGCCAACGTCACCGACCAGATGGCGCGCGAGGCCGATATCCTCGCCAGCTACCGGACCTACCCGCACATCGACATGTACGAGATCGCCACTGAGACAGTTGCGCTGGTGGCCCGCACATTAACGGGCGAGATCAAGCCGCGGACCTGCGTCGCGCGCACGCAAGCGATGACCGGCCTCGACGAAGGCCGCACGACGCAACCCGGCTCCATGACCCGAGGCCTCGAGAAACTCGCCGTGCTCAGGACGCAACCCGGTGTGCTCGCCGCTTCGCTCAACGCCGGCTTCTACAAGGCGGACATTCCGGAAGTCGGCCCGACCGCTGTCATCGTTGGAGATGGCGGGGGCCCGCGGTTCCAGGCGATGGCAGACGAGCTCGGTGCCTACATCTGGGAGACTCACCGCGAGCGCTCGGTGAGCTTTGCCACCGTCGCCGACGCTATAGCCGCGGCGAAAGCCAAAGGCAGCAAGGCCGGCGCGCCGCTCGTGATTGCCGACTATGCGGATAACCCGGGTGGAGGCGGCTACTCCGATTCAACCGGCCTGCTCAAAGCCATGATCGAGGCTGATCTCCAGAACGCCGCCGTAGCGACAATCGTTGACCCCGAGTGCGCGGCGGCCTGTGCCAAAGCCGGCGTCGGAGCCACGCTGACGCTCGACGTCGGGGGCAAGACAGATCCGAAGTTCAGCCGCCCCGTCCGCGCGACCGGCACCGTGCAGCATCTGTCCGATGGCCGCTTCACCATCACCGGCCCGATGATGACGGGCATGAAGATCGACCTCGGCCCAACCGCCGCGTTCAAGGTTGGCGGAGTCGAAATCGTGCTCGCGACTCGCCGCTTCCAGAACTACGACCTCGGCTTCTTCCGCATCGCGGGCATCGAACCGAAGCACAAGTCCGTCCTCGCGGTGAAATCCATGCAGCATTTCCGCGGCGCTTATGCGCCGATTGCCGGTGAGATCATCGTTGTCGATGAAGGTGACGGCGTGACGTCGCACGACATTCGCCGGCTTCCTTTCGTCAACGTCCGCCGCCCGGTGTATCCGCTCGATCTGGACTGACGCGGGCGGATTGGCCGCCGCAATTGTGGCTCGCTGCCAGCCATGTGCGTCGGCAAGCTCAGGCCGTTGCAACTTCCACTTGGCGCTGCCTGCCGCGCAGCCAAATGGTCGCGAGCACGACGGCGGCCATCATCGGCAGCGTCGCGATGTTAATGACGGTCCATCCGGCCTGTGCCTGCAGGAAGCCCGACAGCGCCGCCGCCGTGGCTGTCGTCGCGTAAACCAGAAAGTCGTGCACCGCCTGTACCTTTGCGCGCTCAACCGGCTGGTAGGTCGTGGTCAGAAGCGTAGAACCGCCGACGAACGTGAAGTTCCAGCCCAAGCCCACCAGTGCGTTCGAGAAGGCGAAATGGAAGAGTTCGATGCCGGCCAGATTGGTGAGCGCACATCCAACTTGGATAATCGCGCCTGCTGCGATGATGTTCAGCACGCCAAATCTCTGAATCAAATGCCCAGTGAAGAATGACGGCAGGAACATTGCGATTATGTGGATCTGGATCACCGTCGCGCTATGGCCGAAGTTGAAGCCGCAGGCCAACATGGCGAGCGGCGTTGCAGACATCACCAGCGTCATTACGCCATAACCGAACATCGATGACACAATTGCGCCAACGAACGCAGGCTGCTTTGCGATCTCGGATATGGGCCGGCCGCCCTTGGCCTGTTCCGCCGCGGTCAGATTCGGAATGCGCAATGCCTGCAGCATGACCAGATTGGCCGCCGCGACCAGGGCGATCGCCACGTAGACGCCGAGGAACGTCAGCGGCGAGAACCAGTCGACGGTGTATTTAGCCAGCTCCGGTCCGATGACGCCGGCGGCAATACCGCCGGCCATCACGTAGGAGATGGCCTTGGGCTTGAAATCGACCGGCGAGGCGTCCGCTGCTGCGAACCGGTAATACCAGGCGAACGCCGCGCCAGAGCCCTGCATGAACGCGGAGAGGCAGAGCAGCGGGAAACTCTGCACCCACGCCGCATAGGCCGCGAGCAGGCCGAAGAAGATCGTCAGAACGGCGCCGAGGGAAAAGCCGTTGCGCCGCCCGATCCGGCCCATCAGTAGCGAGGCTGGAATCGTCGAGGTCATAATGCCGGCGTGCGTCAGAAAGATCGGGAGTGTGGCGAGCGACTTGTCTGCGCCAAGCAGCGAATGCCCGAGCAATGGCGTCGTTGCGATGCCCATGGATTGCGTGGTCATGAACATGGCTTGCGCGACTGCAAGCAATGCAACGTTGCGGCGGTAGGCTGTCGGGGGGCTGTGGGTCGCAGTCATGGCATCCGGCTCGAGTCGAGTGGCGCCACCATAGAGGACATCACCCGAAGCAAAACGATTTACCTCCAGATAAGGCACCGCGTCCCAGACGGATCAGCCCTGCGGACAGCGGGGGTGTCATCCTTGTTAGCGGCGAGACTCTCCCGCCGATTGCCAGCCGATGCCAGTCGGGATTACGACAAGCGGGCGACCCAATCGGACACGCTGTCGCCGCTGCTCATGTCGGCCTGCACCATGCCGTCGATCATGAAGGTCGGCGAGACGTGGACGCCGTTCTGGCGGGCATAGCGGGTGTGCCATTTGATCTCGCGATCGAGGTTCGGGATGGCGAACGCCTCGGCGACTTCGATGCCACTGTACTTCTCGATGCGCGCGATGATGTCGTTCGGCGTTGCGAGCATGTTCGGGCCGCTGGCGTGCTTCGTGAACTCGAACTCCTCTCGATGCGCCATTACTGCGGCGAGGACGGCTTTGGCGGCTTCTTTTCCTTCCGGCAAAGTGGACGCGGCGAGAATGCAGCGAACGACCACACCCGAGTACATGTGCCAGGGCTGCGAGTGCAGCCGAATCTTGATCGTCACCTTGTCCGGGCCGGCCGTGGCCAGCATCTCATCGAGCTTGCCGAATGCCTTGGCGCAGAACGGGCACGTCGGCTCGATGAACACTTCGAACACGCGTGGTCCGTGGCCCCACGTCAGCGGATCGGCGCGCCAGGCGGTTGTTGTTGCGGTCATCGGTCAGCCTCGTTTGTGTTCGAGCAGAGTTGAGAGCGCCGGTGGTCGTCAATCAGGGGTCAGACCCATGGGTCTGACCCCGACCGGGTCAGTAGCCAACCAAAGTCGGAAAGCCGGCGCGTGCGAGTGAGAAGAGCGACATGATTTGGTCCGCGCGAGCGTGATCGTGACATCAACGCGCACGCGGCGTCTCCATCAAACCCCAGTTTGGCGCCTCGTAGCATGCCGCCTCTGACCCACCGACAGCAAGTGGCTCCGAAGCTGTCAACACCCTTACAAAGAACATGGGGCGCAGCTAGTCTGACGACGGAGCTGGCGATCTGTGCGGCGCTTCAACCAGATCTGCTGATAGGACTCACAAGGGAAGACGACATGAGCTCAGTGAAGACGGGGTACTACGGGAAGGGCGGCGTCCGCATCCGCTACCAGGAGGTCGGTTCGGGATTCCCGCTCTTCGCCGTTCCGGGCGGCGGACTGAACTCGCGGATCATCAACTGGCCCAACGCCGTCATCAATATGATGGAGGAGTTCAAGCGCGACTTCCGCGTCATCACCATGGATCAGCGTAACGCCACCAACGGCGAATCGACGGGTCCGGTTCCGGTCGAGAACCCGTGGAACGCGTTCGCCGACGACCAGCTCGGGCTCATGGACCACCTCGACATTCGCCAGTTCGCGTTCTTCGGCAACTGCATCGGCGGCTCGTTCGCGATGAAGCTGATGGAGCGAGCTCCGGATCGCGTCGTCGCCGCGATCATCAGCCAGACGATCGGGCACAGTCCGGAGGAGCCGGACGTCATGTGGAACCACGGGCTTGACGGCTGGGCCAAGGAGTTTCGCGAGCGGCGACCCGACGTGTCAATGGCGACGATCGAGACGTATCTGCACAACCTCTACCGCGTGCGTCCGGACTTCGTTTACAGCGTATCGCGCGAGTTCGCGCGGAACTGTCGGACCCCGATCCTCGTGCTGCCGGACGCCACCTCGTCTCATCCCTGGCAGAGCAGCGTCGACATCGCGTCGCTGGCGCCGAAAGCCGAGGTGACGGTTTATCCCTGGAAAGAGCCGCCCGAGCTGAAGGCGCGAACGATCGCTCGGGTGCGTCAATTCCTCAAAACACACGTTCCGGCGAGTGATGCGCGATAACACGCGCCTTCAAAAACCAACCGCCTGGCCGTCGGTGCGGCGCTCGGAGGCGGCGAGATAGCCGTCCTCCATCTTGTAGATGAGCTGGGCGCGGCCGAAGTCGGTGCTCCAGCGGCCGGCCTCGACCAAGTCGTGGCCGCGAGACTTGAGCTCGGCGATCGTCTCGGGTGCGACGCCCTGCTCGATGCCCACGCGAACGCCGGCATCGATGCGCCAGCGGGGCGCGTCGCTCGCAGCCTGCGGGTTCTGGCCGTGATCGACCATGCGCGAGATCACCTGCATGTGGCCCTGCGCCTGCATGGATCCGCCCATGACGCCAAAGCTCATTACCGGTTTGCCGTGCTTGGTCAGGAAGCCGGGAATGATCGTATGGAACGGGCGCTTCTTTGGGGCGACGATATTGGCGTGACCGGGCTTCAAAACGAATCCGGAGCCACGGTTCTGCAGGGCGATACCGGTGCCGGGAACGACGACGCCGGAGCCGAATCCCGAGTAGTTGGACTGGATGTAGGAGATCATCATGCCGCGTTCGTCGGCGGCGGTGAGATAGACGGTGCCGCTGGAGGCCGGATTTCCGTGCGCGGGCTTCGACGCTTTCTTTACGTCGATCAGCGTCGCGCGGGTCTTCAGGTAAGCCTTGTCGAGCATTTGCGCCGGAGTGACGCGCATGGTCGAGATGTCGGAGACGTACTCGTAGAGGTCCGCGAAGGCGAGCTTCATGGCCTCGATCTTCAGATGCAGATCGTCGGCGCTATCGATGGCGTTGGCCTTGACGTCAAAGTTCTCGAGAATGCCGAGCGCGATCTGCGCGCCGATACCCTGACCGTTGGGCGGGATCTCGTGCAGCGTATAGCCGCGATAATCGATGGCGGTGGGCTCCACCCAGTCGAGCGTGTGCGCGGCCATGTCAGCGGCGGTGAGTGCTGCATTGTGCTGCTTGGCGAAGGCGGCGATCCTCTCCGCCAGCTCGCCGCGATAGATGGCTTCGCCTCTCGTTTCAGCGATGAGTTGCAATGTGCGGGCATGCGGCTTGGAGACGAACTTCTCGCCCGGCTGCGGCGCGCGCCCCTTCGGCATGAAGGCTTCGGCAAAGCCCGGATACTTGCCCAGTTCCGCAGCACCGTTGGCCCAGAGGCGGGCGATGGTCGGGGAGACCATGTAGCCGTCGCTCGCATAGCGGATCGCGGGCTCGAACAGGTCGGCGAAGGGCAGCTTGCCGTACTTTGCCGACAATTCGACCCAGGCCGAGACGCAGCCGGGGACCGTGACCGAATCCCAGCCGCGCTTCGGCATCTCGGTGTGCCCCTTGAAGCGCTGCGGTGTCCAGGCTGCCGGCGAGCGGCCCGAGGCGTTCAAGCCTTTGAGGCCCTTGCCGTCCCAAAGTATCGCAAAGGCGTCGCCGCCGATGCCATTGCTGGTTGGCTCGAGAACGGTCAACGCGATGGCGGTGGCGAGAATGGCGTCAACGGCGTTGCCGCCCTTCTGCATCATGGCGAGGCCGGCCTGGGCGGCAAGCGGCTGGGAGGTCGCCACGCAATTCCGCGCCAGCACAGGCATGCGCTGCGAGGGGTAAGGGAACTGCCAGTCGAACATGTCCATTGGGGAACCTCGCGAGGATGCGCGCCGTGAATCGGGCGGGGAGAGTTGTAGCAGACAGACGAGCGCACACCGAATACCCGACACGTGCAGGGCAGCTACGACGATGCCCGGCCGAACCCTTCCGCTGAATCGCCCGCGCGCGCCGCGTGGCCGGTTGGCGGGGCAGCAACCCAAGCGATTTCGCCCGGGCGCAGTGTTCGGGACGGGAGTTCCGGCCTGTTTTGTTAAGGTTATCGAAACGTTAACAAAATCGATAAAATTCGATGTTCGCGCTGTCGCATTCTGAGGGGTTCTGGAGGGGTGGTGGCCGAAGTGGCTACCCCCCTAGCGGCCCCCCTCCCACCCCCAGCTGAATTTTGATGACAACCGATGAGAATGGCCCTCGGAATTGGCACCCGCGCCCAGTCCGGCCCCCAAGCCCCGTGTTGCAGATGCGAGGCGGGGTTTGGAGGCTCTCTTTGGGATAGGCTTCTCGATTCGGCTGGTGTCGCGGGGCGATCGAGCTCGGCGGCGCGGCGCTGCTGCACGCCGGCGTGGGTCCCGGCCCTTCGCCGGGATGACTCAGAGCTTCACGTCGTGGCGGGGGCTGTGCCAGTGGGCGGCTGCCCTGATGCAGCGCTCGACATCCTCGTCGATCATCAGCCGTTCGGCGACAAGCTTCTTCGCGGCCTCGCCGATCGCCTTCTGGTAGGCGGCGACATCGGCGTAGCGCTCCGCCACCGAGCTACGTGGATCGCGGGTCACCGCGCGCTCCTCCGGTGTCTCGGGAAACGGAATGGTCGAGCCGGTGAACTCATGCGTCGCGCCATGGCCGAAACCGCGCTGGCGCACATTCCATCCCGTATAGGTGGCGAGAGGCGCCTGCACCATGGGCGCGCGAACACCGGCGACGTCGTTGCCGTCGGCATCCACGGCGGGCACCATGACAGCGTAGAACTTGCCCATCCGACGAGGCGGCTCGTCCAGAATGCCCTGGTCCGCGCGCTGACCGAAGTCCAAAAGCTCAAGCGTATTCGGCGCGCTCGGCGTCATCACCCCGGGGATGGCCGGGAATTTGCGCTGCCACTCCTCCCATTCAACCAGCGTACCGCCCCGGCGCGTCGGAATGCGGCTCTCCGGCGGTAACGTCCCCTTGGTCGCCCAGGCATCCATATTGTCGAGCAGCGCGCGGAAGAACATCGACGTCCACACGACGTTCTGGATGTTCTGGCAGACGCCGGCGTTGGTCGGCTTCTTCAGCAGCGGATCAGCAAAGTGCTGCGATGAGGACCAGAGGTAGACGCGCACATTCTCGGGCGGCGCGAGATCGTTGCCTTTGGTGTCCGTGTGGACGAGGCTGCCGCGACGCTGCCAGTACTCGGTCGCGGTTTGCGTATGGAAGATCAGCGGGTCGGTGTCGGGCCGTTTGCAGATGGCGTCCGTCTTGCCGGTCAGGTGATCAGTCGTTTGCGAATAGGCGAACGGGAAGTGATCGGCGATATTCTCATGATCCTCGTACTGCTGGCCGCCGGAAACGATGACATTGGCGAAGCGGTGGTTCATCCACATCAGGCCGCCGCCGGCGACGTGGGGAAGCATGCCGTCAAAAACTTTCGTGCCGTTCGCGTCGGCATTGAAACCGCGCCAGATGTAATCGCGGATGCAGCGGCCGGTTTGAGAACGGCCCCAGCCGTAGGCCTTCTCGATCGGCCCGCCAGCGGGATTGGGATTGCCCGCGGCATCGGGCTTGCCGGATTTCAGGAACGATACGAAGTCGCGCACGGCCACATGGCCGAGGCCACACACCAGCGGATCGCGGCCTTCGTAGACGAGCTCGTAGATCCATCCCGGCTCGAATCCGCCCGGCAGATAGATGTGCTGGTCGGAGGCGACGATCGCGGTCTCCGCGCCCACAGCGTCGAGGCCCATGCCCGACTCGGTGCGCGCGAACATCCAGTGGTCGTGGGGCACGGGGATGCGCTTGTCGTTGGGATAGCGCCGCCGCGTGAGGCTTGCCTTGCGGGTATCGAGCGAGACGGCGGGGTGACTGCGCGTCGACGCGCGCGATGACAGCGGCAGCGTCTTCACCCCGGCTTTGTCGGGGATGAACTCGACACGCACAGGTCCCGTGATCGGCTTGCCATTCTCGGTCGCCACCGGCACATCGAGCAGGAACCGGTCGCCGCCGGGAAGCAGATCGGCCTGCCATCCGGCCCAGGCAAGTGTGTAGCCTCGGCGCATGAAGAAGCCGTTGCCGGCATGCTCTAGCGTCCGCGGGTCATTGGAGCCCGGCGCATCGTTGAAGAACTGCAGGCAGCGGATGTTGCCGCGATTGCCCCAGTCGAAAAACAGCCGCTTGCTGCCCTTTGCCGAATCGACCGGCCTGAGAATCGAGATGTCGGTCGCGAAGTGGACGAGACCCTTTGCATCGCGCGGCGCGTTCTCGATGTCGCAGATGCCGGTCTGCGCTTTCGCTTTGAGATCGACTGCGAAGCGCGCTCGGCCCTTCAGCCGCTCATAGGGTCCGACGTTGCCGAAGGCGTGGCCGCCAGCGAAAGCAAACCGTTCCGTGATGTCGATTTCGATGAGGTTGGTCATGGCGCTCCCCAGCCGTCGCGTCAGCTCCATCGAAACCTAACATGGGAGGCTCGGACGGCCAGCCCATTCCCAGCCTTTTGGCAGCGGATGGCTGCCCGGCGCCGCAGACCTATCTCCGCGCTTGGGGATGGCTGGCCGTGGCGCCTTGCCGTCCGGCCCAACAGCCGCCATTTTCCGGGCGCATTGAGCCGGCCTCGAATCGCACCGGACCGCCCATGTCGCGCCGCCTCATCTTCTGGTTTTCGATGGCCGCCGTCGCCGGCGGGTGCGCCCAGGCCGTCCCAGGTTACGTTCCCCCTTCACCGAAGCGGGACAAGATCCTGGCTGCATCGCCGAGGGGCGGCGGTTTTGACGAAGGCGGGGCCTATCAGTTGACCGAGCAGGAGCAGAAGCTCGACTGCAAGAACTTGAACGGGTCGATTGCCGTCAAGATCATGCAAATGCGAACAGCGGGCGATCGCGTCGAAGCCTCGACTGCATCCAAAACGCTGCAAAAGGTGACGGAGCCGCTCAAGAAAAGCACGACCTACGCGCGCGACACGGCGACCGACTACAAACAGGACCGCGCCCGCCTCGAAGCACTCAATGGGCGGCTTGCTGAAAAGAACTGTCGCACATTCGATCTCGAGGCGGAGCTCAATCCAGCCAACAAAGGCTTTCCAACACCCGTCGGCGAGGCGCCGACCAGGGCGAGCAAGAAGTAGTCCGGCGGCCCGGCTCAGGGTGCGGGGTAGAGCTCCTTGCTGCGGCCGAGCACGCGATAGGCGACGAGCCCGATCCACTCCATTGCAGCTTCATCCAGGCGCTTCAGCCCTGCAGGTATCGAATTGAAGGGGCGCCGCCAGTCGCCCGTATCGGCTGTGCGAAAGTCGACTGGCCAAGGAATCACATCGAAGCCCTGCGCCCGAAACGCCGCCACTGAACGTGGCATATGTGCCGCCGATGTCACGAGATACCAGCGCTGACCCGGCCTTGGCTGAACGAGATCGCGGGTGAACTTTGCATTCTCGTAAGTGGTCAGCGAGTTTGCCTCGAGTACGATTCTGGACTTGGCGATGCCGATCGCTTGCAGGTAGGCGCTGATCGCCTCGGCAGCCGGCCTGTCCTCCAGCAGAACCGTGCCAGACCCGCCGCTGACAATCACCGGAAGGGAAGGCATCCGATGCGCGAGGCGTGCCGTTTCGGTCAGGCGCTCCGCCGCCTCGTTCAGATGCAGGGTGCCACGCCGCTCAGAGATGCGGCCATCCTCGTAGCCACCTAGCACGATGACGCCGGCGGCCGGCTCGTCGGACGGCCTGGCTGCGCTCTCCGCGAAGCGCTCCTCGAGGGGCAGGATCAGCATATTGCTGAGCGGTCCCAATCCGCCGAGCAGAAGTGCAGCGGTCCCTGTCCACGCCATCCGTGAGCCGATCAGCGGGCAGCGTTTTGAGCGCGACAACAGGAGGCCTGCAATCAGCAATAGCGCGATCAGGCTCGATGGCTGGCAAAAGAACCAGAACGTTTTCGAAACGACGTAGAACATAGAGCCCATTCAGTTGCTGATCGAGTGACACCGAAGCGGCAGTAGATATCGTACTCGAGCCACCGCTCGTTGCACCCTCGCCGTCGCCCGGCGTTTTGAACACTTTTTCGGATTTCACATACTCGATGCCCATGCTCTCCGAAAATCCGGGGCTGGGCCTCTGGGCAGAATTTGCACTGACATCTTGCGCGAAGCCTTGGGGAAAGGCAGCGTACGCGTCCAACTGGCAAAACAGACGTGGGACAATCATGGCCGACTATGATCTCCTTCTCAAGGGCGGGCACGTTATCGACGCCTCGCAGAAGCTCGATGGGGTTTCGGACGTTGCGTTCAGGGGCGGAACGGTCGCGGCTGTCGGAGCCAACCTTAAACCTGGCTCGAGCACCGAGGTCCGCGACGTCTCGGGGTACATCGTCTCGCCGGGCCTGATCGACCTGCACACACACGTCTACTGGGGTGGCACTTCACTCGGCATCGATGCGGAGGAGTTCTGCCGCACCTCGGGTGTCACGACAGCGATCGATACCGGAAGCGCCGGCCCGGGAAACTTCATGGGCTTCCGCAAGCACGTGATCGAGCGCAGCGAAGTACGCATACTCGCCTACCTGCACATCTCGTTTGCAGGTATCTATGCGTTCTCGAACACGATCATGTATGGCGAGAGCCAATCCATGCATCTGATGGCGCCGCGCGACGCCGTCGAGGTTTACGAGAAGAACCGTGACGTGCTGGTTGGCATCAAGGTGCGGGTTGGACTGCATGCGTCCGGCGACCAAGGAACGGCGCCACTTAACGTGGCGCTGCAGGTCGCCGACGAGCTCGGCGTGCCGCTGATGTGCCACATCGACCATCCACCTCCGTCCTACGAGGCCGTACTCGACATGCTGCGCCCG
The DNA here is from genome assembly GCA_964500805.1 of uncultured Hyphomicrobiaceae bacterium. Classification (GTDB taxonomy): domain Bacteria; phylum Pseudomonadota; class Alphaproteobacteria; order Rhizobiales; family Hyphomicrobiaceae. The sequence continues at coordinate 46,050 of CAZCQH010000022.1, read as the reverse complement.
GGCGATGTACTGACCCACGCGTTCCGACCGTTTCCCAATGCGCCCTGCACTGCGCAAGGCAAGGTGAAGCCGGAGGTGCTGGCGGCGCGCAAGAAGGGCGTGCTGTTCGACATCGGCCACGGCAAGGGCTCGTTCTCGTTCAAGACAGCGCGGGCCATGCTGGCGAATGGATTCTACCCGGATACCATTTCGTCGGATGTCCATACGCTGTGCATCAACGGTCCGGCCTACGACCAAGTTACGACCATGTCGAAGTTTTTGTGTCTCGGCATGCCACTGGCGGAGGTCATCAAAGAATCGACGCTCAATGCCGCGCATGCGCTCAGGCGACCCAAACTGGGGAGCCTCAAGCCAGGCAGTGCGGGTGACGCCACCATCCTCTCAGTCAAAGAGGGCAAGTTCGATTACGAGGACGTGCTTGGAGAACGCATGATCGGCGAAAAGAAGATCGTCGCCGAAGGTACGGTCGTTGCCGGCAAATGGTGGCACCCCAAGCGAGGAAGCAAGTTTCCAAAGCTCGCCGCGAAGGAGAGCGCCAAAGCGTAAGTCGAGACCGGAACTGAAGTCGAGCGTTCATGAGCCGTCAATGGTGAGCGTGCCCGACCGCGTCTCTCGACATCGTATTCGGACGCAAACGGGCGATCCTTATGTGTGCCCGATATTACCATGCCCCGGAGCTTGAAATTCAGGCCACCTGAAAGCTCATCCATGTGTGAGATGCGGACGTCAATCGCGTCATTTTCCAGCGTGAAATGGACGCTTTCGCGCTCTGGATACGAAAGGGCCCACAGAAGGGCCGGCTTATCGGGACCATCAGTGATGTGATGCAGTTGCTTTGCCATCGCTTGCCTTTGTCAAAGTGGCAATCGCGCCCGGATCGGAAATGGCTAAGGCGCAGCAGCCCTCCAACGGCTCTCTGCGCCTTCGCCTCGGGGAACGTCACTTCACCGCTTCGTGCCAGCCGGAGCCGTGGTGCCTGTTCCGGTGGTACCTGTTCCAGTCGTGGTTCGTCCGGTTGTGTCGGAAGTCCAGCTCCACTGCGGCGCAGAGGAGAGGCTTTCCTTGGTCGCATTGACGGTCAGCGCGACCGTATTGCCGTCCTGAGTCATCTTCACGTCACTGAAGTTCACCGCTACCAGCCGCTCGCCAATTCCGAGGAAGCCGCCGACCCCCAGCACAACGGCAGTTACCTTACCCGAGGGGTCAATCAGCACGTCGTTGACGTCGCCGATGTTCTCGTTGGCGGCGTTGCGCACCGTGGTACCGATCAACTTGCTCGCCCGCATCTCACCTTCCATGCGCTGGTGCCACTGAGGACCAGCCGCCATCGTTCCTTGCGGGGTGGCCGGCACCGCTGATGGCGTGCTGGGCGCAGTGGCCGGCGGTGTAGCCGGCGTCGTAGACGGCTGAGTCGTGGTCTGGGCCCAGGCCGACGACGCAAGCGTCAACCCGATCACGCCAGCGTAAACGAGATGTTTCATCAGAATATCCTCCGATTTTCGCATGAGATATTTAAAAACGCTTTCAACGATTTTGGGTTCCACCTGCGTTCGCGGCGATTAGCACCTGCGGCGGCGTAAGGCTGCCAAGACCCGTGCTGCACTGGTCAAAGACCGGATTGCGTCGCACAATGTGAGTGGTGATCAGCCAGTAGGAGCTCTTTATGACGCCCGAGGAAAAACTGAAGTCGATGGGACTTGTTCTTCCAAACGTTCCAACACCGGTGGCAAATTACGTTCCGTTCAAGCTGGACGGCCGCACGATTTATTGCTCCGGTCAGGGACCTCGGAAGCCGGACGGGTCAGTCTACGTGGGAAAGGTTGGCCGCGATTATACCGTCGAGCAGGCGTATGAGCACGCAAAGCTGGTTGGACTCGGTCTGCTGGCAGCGGCGCAAAAGGCAGCGGGCGGCAGCCTGGCCAAGGTTGAAGTGCTGAAGGTTCTGGGCATGGTCAATGGCATAGATGGGTTTGGCGAGCAGCCGAAAGTCATCAATGGCTGCTCAGACCTCTTTGTCGCCGTTCTCGGCGATCGCGGCCGTCACGCCCGCTCGGCGGTGGGAATGGGCTCGCTGCCAAACAATATGTCGGTCGAGATCGAAGCGGTGATGCGAATCGTGGAATAAGTGGAGCCCTCGAAACCGAGGGAACTTAGCCAATGGCCGCCGAACTGCCGAAGAGACCGTCCAATCTGCTGTTGTGGTCAGGACTCCTCGCGATCGTTACGGCATGCCTGCTCTGGATCGCCAGCACCAGAAGTCGATTGCCCGAGGTGGTTGTCACTGCTTGGACAAGCGGACAGCCCCTCGGACGCATGGCGCGCGATCAGTGGATTGCGACAGCCATGGCGATGACCGTTGGGCCAGCGCTGATTCTACTCATCGGGAACTGGATCACCAGCAGGGTGCCGACGAGCTGGTCACTGATGCGTCTGCGCGAGACTGTCAGAACCGGCCTCGGCCACGATCCGTCACAAGCATCTGGAGAAAGCACGCGATTGAGCATCGTGATCGGGATCAGCACGGCCGTGTGGCTGACGGCATTTCACGCAATTATCATGCGGGCAAATGTGCAGTCGCCGCCGAGATTGGACATGTGGCCTGTCGCGCTCTGGATCGCCGCGTGGGTCGTCTTCATCGTTTCCTACGTTCTCTACAAATTTCGCCGTGGCGCGCTAGTCTGAGACGACAGTTTGTGCGCGGCACCTACGGCCGCTGAAGGAGTGAATGACCTATGACCGATGCGATGTTCCGCCTTGACGGGAAGCCCGCGATAGTCGTTGGCGCCGCGCTCGGCATCGGCCGTGCTATTGCGGAGATTTTCGGAACTGCGGGCGCATACGTCGCCTGCCTGGATGTCGACGAGAAGGGAGCTGCCGACACCGCGGCGCACATCGCAGGGTCAGGCGGCAAAGCAATGTCGCATCGCTGCGATGTGACGAGCGAGGCGAGCATCGCAGAGGCGGTAACGGCAGCAGTTGCTGCGCATGGGGCGCCGCGCGTGCTGGTCAACGGGGCGGCAATGCGAGAGCCAACCGGCACCATCGTCGAACTCTCGCCTGCGGACTGGAACCGGGCCGTGGCCATCAATTTCACCGGCGCCTATTTGATGAGCCGCGCGGTCATCCCGGCAATGGCGAAGGCGGGCGGCGGCAGCATCATCCACATCGCGTCGCAGATGGGGCGCGTCGGCGCGCCGGGACGTGGCGTCTATTGCGCGACCAAGGGCGCATTGATCCAGCTCGCGAAGGTGATGGCGGTCGACCACGCGGCCGACAATATCCGCGTGAACACGCTGTCGCCGGGCGCCATCGAGACACCGCGCATTTCCTTCCGAGCGGGCAGCATGGAGGCTGCGCGCGCCCATTCGGTCCCGAAACATCCGATCGGCCGCCTGGGCCAGCCCGAAGAAATCGCGCGCGGCGCACTTTATCTGGCAAGCGATGCGTCAAGTTTCATGACCGGGTCGGATCTGCTGATCGACGGCGCCTACACCGCGGTTTAGCCGGTTGACGCAATCTCGGTGATCGGCAGGCCGATTTTCATTTCGAGGCGCGCCAGCAAGCGGTCAAGCTCGGCGATGTCGTCGGCATCAAGTTTCGGGCCGGGCTGGCGTACCGCGCTCGACGCGATGGCGCCGCGACGTCTCAGGATCTCTTTGCGCAAGGCCAGTCCAATGCCCGGCTGGAGCTCGTGACGCAGCACCGGAAGATATCGGTCGTACAGGTCTTCGGCTTCGGTCGCCTTGCCGGCACGAAAGCTGCGGTCCATTGCTACCAGCATTTCCGGAAACGCGAAGCCGGTCATCGCGCCGTCGGCGCCGCGCAAGTATTCCTGCGGCAGGTGCACGCCGCCGAATCCGCACAGAATCGAGACGCGGCGATGCGCGGTGCCGTCACACGCGCGGCGAATCTGGCTGAGCTTGCGCAATCCCGGATACTCCTCATGCTTGAACATCACTATCTGCGGAAAGCGATCGACAAGTGATGTGAAGCAGTTGGCGGAGAAATGCACGCCGGAGAGCTGTGGGAAATCCTGAATGCAAACCGGGATTGAAGGGCCCAGTGCCGTCAGAACGGCCGAGAGATAGCCGCTGACTGCATCGTCCGTCCTGAGGCCCGCAACCGGCATCACCATGACGCCGTCAGCGCCTAGCTCCATCGAGGTGCTGGCGATTTTCACGAGCAGGCTGGTGCCAGGGTTGGAGACGCCTACGATGACGGGAAACCGTCTTTGCGTGGCGGCGATGAAGCAGCGTGCGACGTCGAGGGTTTCGGACTCGGAGAGCTTCTGGAACTCCCCCATGACGCCGAGGATTGTCATGCCATCGACACCGCAGCGCGCGTAAAACTCGACAAGTTGCTCGATCGAGGCGTGATCGATAGCGCCGGCACTCGTGAATGGTGTAGCGGCGATGACGTAAACGCCTTTAGCGTTGGCTGTGAGCATCGGCATGGACCACGATTGGCGGGCTCAAACGGCAGTGAGGTTCAAGAGACCACGCTTGCAAATGGCGTCGATCCAGTTGCACCCTGGCATTCGCGCCTACTTCTTACGCTTGGGCTTACCGCCCTCGGATTTTACCGAATCGACGGCGGCGTCGACGACCTTCTTCGCGTAGCCGGGCAAGGCGAATGCGGCAACGTGAACCTCGGGCGTCCAGTACTTCGTCGCGATGCTGCGCTTCTCGGACCGTTTTGCGAGCTTCTTAGCTGACATCTCCAGATGGTCGCCATCGTCCGATGCCCAATTGAGCGCGAAAGGCCCGCCGAAGTAGCACGGCTGGGTGCACATGTACGGCGCCACGTGCTTGAACAGGCGCGCGAAGGCGCCCGTGGTACCAGCAAGATGCTCCGGAAACAGGAAGGGCAGGCCGTTCTGGGTGACGAGGATGCCGTCCTCGTTCAGTGCCCGCTTACAATCCGCAAAGAACTCCGGCGTGTGGAGGACAGCGGATGGGCCGATCGGCTCGGAGCTGTCGACGATGATCGCGTCGAACTTCTCAGTGGTCTCGGCGACATACTTGAGGCCATCGGCAATGACGAGGTCAGTGCGCGGGTCGTCGAGCGAGCCGCCGGCGATCCCCGGGTAATGCTCTAGCGACAAATCGACGACGGAACGGTCGATTTCGCACAGAGTCGCTTTTTCGACAGACGGGTGCTTCAACACTTCGCGGAGTACGCCGCCATCGCCGCCGCCGACAACGAGCACGCGGGTCGGGTCCTTCAGGGCCATCAGCGGCACGTGCGCCATCATCTCGTGATAGACGAACTCGTCGGACGTGGTGAGCTGGCAGACGCCGTCGAGCATCAGCACGCGGCCCCAGGTGGCGTTCTCGAAGATGACGAGGTGCTGGTGGTCGGTCTTCACCTCGTGCAAGATCTTGTCGGCCTTGAGCCGGACGCGCCAGTGCGGATGGAACGTTTCCTCGATCCAGCGGTCTTCGGAAGTTGCGGTCATGGGGCAGGCTCCGGGGAGGCGCGTCAGCTGTCGGTGTCGGAGCGTGATTACAACAGCCGCGCACGCTTGGCCAAGCTGCTGCAAGGGTTTGTCGGAACAAGATTAGCCCGGTGCTGAACCACGCCCGATACAGCAGCGCCCCGGGGCCTCAGGCTCCGGGGCGCGGGTACTCTCAGCAAGGGGCGAAGGGCTCAGGCCACCGCGGCAACCGCGCGGTGCTGCTTGATCGGCTTCGGAAGGCGAACCGGCGCCTTCTTCGAGGACGCCGCCTGCCACTTGAGCTGCTCGAGCTCCTCGCCGCGCTTGTGCTCCTTCACCACGACGTCCTGGGCGGAAAAGGCCTGCTTCAGCACGTCGATCGCGAGATGCGGCTTCGACTCGCCGCACATGAAGACGTCCAAGGCCGCATAATCGGCCTCGGGCCAGCTGTGGATCGAAATGTGGCTCTCCGACAGCACCGCCACGCCCGACACACCGCCATTGGGCGTGAAGTGGTGGAGATGGATGTGGAGCAGCGTCGCACCGGCCACCTCAACGCACCGCTTGAGCGTGCGCTCAATGTGCTTGAGGTCGTCCAGACGCTTGGCGCCGAACAGGTCGATGATGAGGTGCGTTCCCGCAAACCTCACGCCATCACGCTCGATGAAGAAGTCTTTACGCTCTTCCGAATGCGCGACAGGCGCGATTTCGCTCGTGGATTCTTCCTTTTGGGCGGGGCTTGAACGAGTCAAGTCCATCCCCAATTGGAAGAGGGTGTCTTTGTAGGCCATCAGACCCTCCCCAACCAGTAGACAGATTGTGACCCGTCCGCTCCTTACCTTTGGGGTTTGGGGATGTGTCCTTGACCTTAAGGGCAGGTGGACGAACGGCAGGCCCGCATATGAGGCCAATTGCCCCCCCGTGCAAGACCAAAAATGACCCACGCAACAAAAAAATTCCGCACGCCGCTAACCGGTCATTAAGAGGGTGCAAAAAGCTCAATAATTGGCGCGAATTTCGATTGTCAGCCGTAGAAGGACAAACTGTCGCGATGCGTCCCGTGAGCCAGCGTCGCGCAGGTGGTGAAGATGGCGGCTCGAAGCCCGCCAGCACCGCTCAAAGTGATTCGAGGCGCGAGGCGATGCATTCAACACAGGTTTGCAGGTCGAGACCACGGGCGCGAGCGAAATGGCCCGCGATGCAGACGACGGCGAGACACAAAGCATCAGCGGAGCCATTGACCCCAGCAGCCTCTCGTAAGCATATGCTCGTGAGAACACATCGCGTGGCGGCTTTCTGCGGCGCCGCCCGTACCGATAGGGCCGCATGAACCGAGTCCTGCTCATCATCGGGGGCGTGCTGGTCGGCCTATTGGCCGCCCTCTTCGTCGTGCCGGTGTTCGTGGACTGGACCCGGTATCGTGGCGTGCTCGAGGAGGAGGCGACAAAGCTTCTCGGCCGCGAGATCCGGGTCGGCGGCAAAGTGAACCTTCGGCTGCTGCCGACGCCCTACTTCCGGTTGGAAAAAGTGCGGATCGCCGACACCTTCGCCGCCGTCGGCGAGCCGCTGTTCCGAGCTGAGGATCTGACTGTCTGGCTGGCTATCTCGCCGCTTTTCCGTGGGAATCTGGAAGCGACGGAAATCGAGCTTCGGAAGCCACAGCTGACCTTGGTTCTCGATGGCCAAGGTAGCGGCAATTGGTCGAGTCTTGCGGAGCGGCCGGAGAAGGCCGCCTTCGTTCCAAATCAGGTGTCGCTCGGCCAAGTGCGCGTCAATGATGGCTCGATTGCCTTGCTGGACGCATCCGGCGACGAGAAGGGCCGCATCGACCACGTCAACGGCGAAATTTCGGCCGCCGCGCTGGAAGGGCCTTACCGAACATCGCTTGCCTTCATTCTGCAGGGCGGCGCCCGAGAGTTGCGCCTGTCCACTGCGCGCATGGAAGCGGATGGCAGTGTCCGCTTGAAAGGCACAATGCGCTCACCTGCCAGCGGCGCAAGCTACACTATCGACGGGCAGGTTCAGGATCTGCTCAACAAGCCGGTGTTGAGCGGGGAGCTGACCGCCAAGCTTCCGCTGCCCACCTCGGACGATGGTGCCAAGACCAGCGCGGACGTGTCCTTCGAAATGAAGGGCACCGTCGCGGCCAACACAGCCGGGGCCAAGGTGTCCGACATTGCGCTCAGCTTCGAGCAGGACGGCCGTCCTCAGCTCGCGGTCGGCGAGGCCCAGATCGATTGGCAGCCGAAGCTCAATGCCAATGTCGCGCTTTCATCGCGATGGCTCGACCTCGACCGAATCCTTGGAGCCGGTGCAGCGACGCCGGTGCCCGAGCTTCTGCGGCGGTTCGCCAAGAAGCTCGCCGACCAGCTGCCTGCCGGGACACCGGCAACGGCGCGCATTTCTCTCGAGCAGGCAAATCTCGGCAGTGACGTCGTGAGTGGACTCACGCTGATTCTCGAGCGCAAAGAGACGGGACTTCATCTGCAGGCCGCGGCCGGCCTGCCCGGCAACAGCAAGCTCCAGGCCTCCGGGCTGCTCGACGCCACAGGTGACTCCGCCGCTTTCAATGGCGATGTGATCTTGCGCGGGGCCAGCTCCACGCGCTTCGCCAATTGGGCAGGCCGACACCTCGCGCTGCCGGAGATCGGGCGCGACGGTCCGTTTCATTTGGCGGGGCGCGTTGCGCTCAGTCCTGAGCGCGTGGCCATCTCAAATCTCGTACTGCAGCTTGCTGGAAGCAGCATCACGGGCGAAGCCGCGGTGAGGCTGACCGGGCCGTCCCGGGATATCGCGCTGTCGCTCGAAGGAGCCGAGCTGGATTTGACGCCACTGATGGGCGGCAAGTCGGGAGCAGCCGACGCCATCCGCGTGCTCGGAGAGAAAGCCCGCACACTTGGCACCACAAGTACATCGACAGCATTACCAGACGCGAACATCAAATTGCGCATCGGCCGCGTCCTGGCGGGCACTGCGGCGTTCCGTGATGTCACTGCCGATTTGAAGGTTCAGAACGGCAATCTTTCGATTCCGCTGCTGAAAATCGGGTCTGACGGGTGGTCGCTCGAGGTGCAAGGTGACATTGCCGGTCTCTCGCAGCCAGGTGCCAAGGGCAGTCTGGCGTATACGGTGACCGCGGACACGCCCGAGGGCCTTACCGAGCTGCTGAAGCTGCTCGGCCAGGGTGACAGTTGGATTCCTGACCGGCGACGTTCCGAAAGCCTGATGCCACTGCGCATGGCTGGCCGTTTACGTGTCGGTGAGACTTCGCCGGATGCTTATGACCTCAGCGCGGACGGGCTGCTCGGGGGACAGCGCGGCTCCGTTACCGCCCGCATCGAGACGGGCGGAGCGAGCTGGCGCGAGTGGCGGACGAACCTGGCTGCAACGCTCGAAGGTCCCGATGCGCGGCGCATGTTCGACGCGATCGCGCCAGAGATTCTCACGGGAGCGGCCAGCGCGGCGAATGCCATGTTCGGTCCAGCCCGCGTTTCAGTCCGGGCGATCGGCACTGCGAAAGGCGGTCTCGTGTCACTGGCGTCGCTCGAGTGGCAGCGACTCAGCGCCGAATTCCGCGGACAGCTATCAATAGATGATCAGGCGCGGCCCAATGTGGACGGCCAACTGCGTGCGACCGTGCCGGACCTGGCGGCATTGGCTCCTTCGGCTTCAGGCAGAGAGCGACCGTCGCTTCGGGGCAAGCGGCTGCAAGGCGTTGTCGCCATAGCCGGTCAGCCAGGGCGACTGCGGCTATCGTCCGATCGCCTGCAGCTCGGCGATGCGATTGTGTCGGGCAAGGTGGAGCAGCTTGCAGAGACTGATCAGGCGCAATTGCTGCTAAAAGGCACTGCCATTGCCAGCGTCGTCAGTCTCCCGGCTGTGCTGGATGCCTTGACGGTTGCTGCGCCGGACGCAGGCGCGGCTCGCGACGGCAAGTCAGGATCCCCTTGGAACGACGGCACATTCGACTTCAGCGCGCTCTCAGGCTGGCGTTGGCAGCTCAGTCTCGACACACCGCGCTTCGAGCTGCTGCCTGGCGTAGCTCTTGGCAAATCGACACTGCAGCTTGCGTCCAGGGAAAACGGTCTGGAGCTCGCGCTTACGGACGGCCATGCGCTCGGAGGCCAAGCTGTCGGTTCCGTGAACCTGGAGCGAGCGCCGTCAGGTACGCGGGCGCGCGGAACCTTGGCAATGGCAGGTGCCAAGCTGGAAGCGCTTGCAGTGAAGGGAGAAAAGCCGGCGGTGACCGGCCAGCTCGCCTTCAAGGCCGAGCTCGAGTCGCAAGCACTGAGCCCGCGCGGTATTATCGCGGCGCTGCGCGGAACCGGCGAGCTTTCGATTGCCCAGGCAAAGCTCACTCATTTGTCGCCGCGCGCGATCAAAGATGCGGCAGACGCTGTTCTCGCGGCGAAAGCGGAGAATGCAACCGATCAGCTGAAACAGCGCCTCGAGCTGGCATTGTCTGCAGGCGTTTTGCCACTTGGTCAGCGCACCGTTCCCGTGGCAATCGCGGATGGCGTCGCGCGGCTGACACCTATGACCGCCCAGACGCCGGATGGGCGCGTGTCCGGAACGACCGTGATCGACTTAGAAGCCATGCGGATCGACAGTGAGTGGAGGATCGAGCCGACGCCAGCGGCCCCGGCAAGTGGCTCGCAGCGAGCCGATATCTCGGCGCGCCGACAGCTGCCGGGCATATCGGTCGTCTACGCCGGACCACTCGCCCAGCTAGGCTCCATCGATCCGAAACTTCAGCTCGAAGAACTCGAACGCGAGATCGTCGTCCGAAAAATGGAGCGCGATCTCGAGGAGCTCGAGCGCGTGCGGCGACAGGACGAGGAGCGTGCCCGGCTCGAGCGCGAGACGCCTGCGGAGCCGGCACCACCACCGCTGCCCAGTTGGCAGCCGCAAAGGAGCGAGTCGCCGCAGCCCGGCATCACGCCGGGCTCGCGTTCGGACGCCGTGTCGCCCGGAGTGCAGTCGAACGACGCACCGCCGCGCGCGCCAGTAGCGGCGACGGCTGTTCCTCTACCGGGGGGCACGCCTGGTGGCGAGGCAACCTCGGCGGACACTCCGAGCTCGGCGGACACTCCAAGCGCTCAGGAGGCATCCGGACTTGCCGAGGGTATCAGACCGCAGTCGGCGACCCAGCGGCCTGCGCAGATCGGGGCGCCGCCACAACCTCGGCCCGCCAGCCGCCCCGTGCGGGACATTTTCCGTGAGCTCGGCCGCACAGCAAACTGAGTGTGCTTCGGCGACCTGGCTGGCAATCTGCGATGTTTGCCCGCCGGAGCTGCCTGGGCTATTACGCGAACGCATAGCGCGGCAATCGATGGGCTGTGAGCGAGATGGTGACGACAACGCCGGGTCAACCGCTGAGTGATGCCGAGCTGCAGAAGCTCGAAGCTGAGCTCGATCCCGAGATGTCGTTCCGACCGCTGCTGCCGAAAGCGGCGTGGCTCGTGGCAGCGATGCTGCTCGGACTCTCGTTCTTCCACTACTACACGGCGGGATTTGGCCTGCTGCCGGAGACGACGCATCGCGGCATTCACATGGCGCTGGTCGTTGGGCTCATCTTCCTCGTCTTTCCCATGTTCAAGATGCGCGCCAGCGAGGTGCGCCCGTCGAGCGCGATGCACCCACTCGGCATCAGCTGGCTGGACTGGGCATGCTTCCTGGCGGCGGTCGTCACCAGTCTCTACGTCCCGTGGGTGTTTCACGACTTGCAGTTCCGGGTCGGAAATCCACTGACGATCGACTGGGTGATGGGCACGATCTTGATCGTCGTACTGCTCGAAGCCTGCCGACGCAGCGTCGGCGCTGCATTGCCGATCATCTCCATCGTGCTGATCCTCTATGCGCTATTCGGGCCGAGCCTGCCGGGCATTCTCAATCATGCCGGGAACAACTGGAAAGGCGTGGTCAACCACCTCTATCTGACGAGCCAGGGCATCTATGGGGTGGCGCTGGGTGTTGTTGCGACCTACGTCTTCCACTACGTGCTGTTCGGCGTGCTGGCGACACGCATCGGGCTTGGCCGCTTCTTCATCGATCTGGCAACAGCAATTGCAGGTCGCTTCTCCGGCGGTCCGGCGAAGGTGTCGATCTTTGCCTCTGGCCTGTTCGGCATGATCTCAGGCTCGTCGATCGCAAATACCGTGACCGTGGGCTCACTCACCATTCCAATGATGATTCGCATCGGCTATCCGCGGCACTTCGCGGCCGCCGTCGAGTCGACCGCTGCAACCGGCGGGCAAATCACGCCGCCGATCATGGGAGCGGCCGCGTTCCTGATGGTCGAGTTCCTCGGTGTTTCCTACCAGACGATCGTGCTGGCTGCCGTCGTGCCCGCGGTGATGCACTTTTTCGGTGTCTTCTGCCAGGTTCACTTCGAGGCGAAAAAGCTCGGAATGCGGGGTCTCTCAAGTGCCGAGCTGCCGGTTGTCGGTGCGGTGATCAAGCGGGATTGGCCGACATCGATCCCGCTGTTCGTTTTGCTCATCGTGCTGTTCTCTGGCTTCACGCCCTACCTCGCGGCGTTCTGGGGGATAACGGCATGCATCGTGGTCGGCCTCACGCGCCGCAATCCTTATGTCGCCGTGGGATTCCTGCTGGCGATCATCGCCGCTGTGGTCACCGATCAACTCAGCACCTGGCTCGGGACTGGTCTCATCGCGGCTGGTAGCCTGGTTGTTTGCACCTGGGGCGTGTCCACGGACGAAGAGGGCAAACTGCGCCTGGCGGAGATCGTCGATGCGTTCGTGCTTGGCGCCAAGTATGCGATCAGCGTTGGCGCGGCAGCGGCGACGGTCGGGATCATCGTCGGCATCGTCACCCTGACAGGCGTCGGCTTCAAGCTGTCGGGTATCGTCACCAATGCGGCCAGCATGTTCGCCACCTACACCAGCGCAGTCCTGCCGTTCTTCAGCCTGCAGGGCATGGCGCTTTTCTACACGCTGGTGATGACGGCAATCGTGTGCATCCTGCTCGGCACCGGCGTGCCGACGACAGCGACCTACATCATCATGGTGACCGTAGCAGCACCTGCACTGGCGATGATGAAGGTCGAACCCATCGTCGCCCACTTCTTCGTGTTCTATTATGGCGTGCTCGCCGACATCACGCCGCCGGTGGCGCTCGCGGCCTACGCCGGCGCCAGCATGGCGGGTGCGGATCCGTTCAGATCCGGGAACACCGCCTTCCGGCTCGGGCTCGCCAAGGCGCTGGTGCCGTTCGTCTTCGTCTACTCGCCGGCACTGCTGATCGTGGCCAAAGGATTCACTTGGCCCGAATTCATCGAAACGACGCTCGGGTGCACGGTTGGCATCGTGATGCTGGCTGCGGCGCTGACCGGCTTCGCGTTCGGCCCCATGCAGAGGTGGGAGCGGCTGCTGCTCTTCTCGGCTTCTCTACTGGTCATAACGCCGAGCCGGACGATGACGCTGATCGGCCTGGCGCTCGCCTCACCCGTGATGCTGCGCCAGTATTGGGCGAGGAACGCGGTCGTGGCTTGAAGCAGTGAGGCGCGGTTATCAGCGCGGCGGGCGCCGGCGCGGCGCGAGCGGCTCATCATCGGGCGCGTTTGCCGACCAGGGTTGACTTGGAGCCGGCACAGCACCGGCTGCAGGCTGCTGACGGCCCTTGGCGGGAGGCGTCCCCGGCGGAGGCGCAGCAGCGGCCGCCGGCGGCGCGCCTTTCTGGCTTGAGGCTCTAACGGGCGTCGAACACTCGGTCAGCCAGAGATCGAAGACCGGGTGCTCGAGAGCATTGAGGCCGGGGCTCTCGGCAAACATCCAGCCGGAGAAGATGCGTTGCTCCTTGCCGTCAAGCAACGTCTCTTGCACTTCGACGAACGACGTCGTTTTGGGTGGTTCGGTCGGCGAGCGCGAGTAGCAGGCTCGAGCAACGATCTTCAAGGCGCCAAACTTCGCCGTCTCACCGAGCTTGACCTCCAGCTTGGATATCCGCGCCGTAACCTTGTCGAGGGCAGCAAAAACCGCGACTCCGTTCTCGATGCGCTGAGCCGCAGCCGGTACACTAGCGGTGACGAGGAGCGCCGCGCCGAAAAGTGCGATGGCGGCTCGGCATCCGAGCGAAGCGGTGTTGTTCTGCCGAACCAGCATACAGTACCAGCAATGCCCCCTGGCGTCAGAACGCGCGTCTAGGCTCGAACCAAACAGGACGCGAGCGATACCCTTGGCCGGAAAAGCGGCGTCAGCGTGACCAAGGCACGATCGCATCCGTGTTCATTCGGGTTTCCAGGCTTGATAGTCGCCCGTTGCCTGAGGCCGTCTCCCCGCGACCAAAATCGAACCCTGCGGGCGGTAAGCTTCGGCCGTACCGGTCATATTCTCGCGATGGGGCTTCTGCCAAGGCCGCGGCTGGTAGTTTTCCTCAGTCGGCGGTGAGTCGACCGTATAGTGCATCCAGCCGTGCCACTCCGGCGGGATCTTCGATGCCTCAGCGTAATTCTTGAAAATGACCCAGCGGCGAGGAACGCCAAGCGGGCCTACCCCCCGGCTCTGGACGTAGTAGCGATTTCCTTCCGCGTCGGTGCCGACCAAGCGGCCGCGCAGTGCCGTATAGATACGGTTGGACCAGGTATTGCCGCCCCACCAGCTGAAGATCTCGCTGAAAATGCCCATGCGTGCTCGACCTACCCTGCGCTTCGACCGAAGTCGCTCTGGATTCCAATGTCCCCGCTTCGGATATGCACTGGCGCTCGCAGAGTTGTCCAGGGTTGTGGACCAGACCTCACGCCGCATAAGGGAAAAAACAAAGGCGCCGCAGGGTGCGACGCCTTGCCATTGCGGAACTCAGGGACGCGCGCGTGATCAAGCGGCCTTGAGGACCAGCTGCACCGGGGGAGCGGCTTTCTCGCGGGGCTTGCGCGGCTCGAACGACATTTGCCAGTGCTGGGCACAGTACGGACGCCCGAGCAGCTTCTGGGCACCGCAGAAATGGAAGTCCGCATGGCGCGGATCGCCAATGGGCCAACGGCAGTCGTTGGCGTCGAGATCCGCCAGGGTCTTGTTCTTGATCTTCGTCTTGCTCATCGCACACTCGCTTCGGTCTTCATCGGGAACCTGTTACAAAGCATATGCAGCATTTTTTGATGCAATGCAACAAAATTCGCTGCGGCGCGGCAGCACAGGCCGTTGCGGGCCGCCCACAGCGGACGCAATGCTCCATCTGGGGATAGTGGACGGCCCTGCCAAGGCCTGCGTCATCTGGACTTAAGTTGGGCGGCCCCATTTAATGCCGCCACCCCCATCCCAACGCTCACAAGGACACAGAACGCGCCATGGCAGGCCTCGACTCATCCAAATTGAAGCCTCACGAGGCCAAGATCTGCGATTGGCTGGCCCACAGCCGGCAGGCCATGATCGATCTCATCGAGGAGGTCGTGAACATCGACAGCGGGAGCTACGACAAGGGCGGCGTCGATGCCGTGGGCGACCGGTTCATTCGGCACTTCAACGAGCGCGGCTTGCTTACACAGGTGGAGCCGCATGAAACGTTCGGCAACGCGATCCACATCCGACTCGACGATACACCTTCAAACGAGAAGCCGGTCGTGCTGATGGGGCATCGCGACACCGTGTTCCCGAAAGGCGAGGTGGCACGGCGGCGCTTCAGGGTCGAGAACGGGCGCGCCTATGGGCCGGGTGTGGTCGACATGAAGTCGGGCCTGGTCATGAACGCGTTCGTACTGGAGGCCTTCAAGCGGTTCGGAGGCGCGCCTGCTCCGCTCGCCGGACTCATCACGTCGGACGAGGAGATCGCATCGCCATCATCGCGCCCAGTCATCGAGCGTGTCGCGAGAGAGGCTCGCTGCGTCTTCAACTCCGAGCCCGGCCGCCCGACCGGGAATGTCGTAACGGGACGCAAGGGCGGCATCTTCCTGAAAATGAATGTGACTGGCAAAGCGGCGCACTCCGGCGGCAACTTCGAGAAGGGCATTTCGGCAATCGGCGAGATTGCGCATAAGATCGTTGCCATTCATGCGCTGACCGATTTGCCGCGCGGCATCACTTTGAATGTGGGCCTCGTCTCGGGCGGGCAATCAGTGAACACGACAGCGCCGCAGGCGGAGGGCCGAATCGATCTGCGCTACGTGAAGCCAGCGGATCGCGCATACGCACTGGAAGCGATCCAGAAGATTATCGACACAGCGACCGTCAAAGGCACGACGGCGACGGTCGAGATCCTGGGCGAGTTCTTGCCGCTGACGCAATCGGCCGACAGCAACCAGCTGTTCGAGACATACGCCAGCGCAGCTGCCGACGCGGGACTCACAGTGAAGGGAGAGTTCAGCGGAGGTTGCGCGGATTCGGGCCTTACTGCCGGCGTTGGCTGTCCGACCATCTGCGCCGTCGGTCCGGTCGGCGGCAACGCACAT
This sequence comes from uncultured Hyphomicrobiaceae bacterium, assembly GCA_964500805.1. GTDB lineage: Bacteria > Pseudomonadota > Alphaproteobacteria > Rhizobiales > Hyphomicrobiaceae. The sequence continues at coordinate 30,211 of CAZCQH010000022.1, read as the reverse complement.
ACGCCGGAGGAGTATCTCGAGATCGACTCGATCGTGCCGCGGGCTCAGGCGCTCGCGCTGGCGATTTCAAGGCTGCCGGTTCAAGTCTAGAGGTCGTCCGCACTCAGGATCGCCACAACTTTGCAAGATCGCACAAGGTGTCAGGCCCAGGGCCAGACCCAGAAAAAGGGCTCCCGCATGACCACTCTCTCCGGCCGCGTTGCGGTCATTACTGGATCGGCGGCCAACATCGGGCGCGCCACGGCGCTGATGCTGGCGCGAGAAGGCTGCTCGGTCATGGTTCACGCCAAGACCAACCGTGAGGGCGTCGAGGAGACGAAATCGCTGCTCAACATGGCGGGAGCGCAGGCCGATGGCCACCTTGCCGATCTCTCAACAGAGGCGGGCGCCAAAAGCCTGATCGAGGCGACTGTGACGCGCTTCGGCAAGATCGATATTCTGATCAACAACGCCGCCGTCCGCCGCAACACGCCGATCACCAAGCTCACCTACGCGGAGTGGCGCGAGGTGCTGGGCTCAAGCCTCGACTGCGCATTCCTGTGCACGCTCAACGCCGCGCCGCACATGATCGCCAACAAGTGGGGGCGCATCGTCAATCTGACCGGCATTTCGATGTTCCTGGGCACTGCAGGGCGTGCGCACGTATCGGCGGCCAAAGCTGGAATGATCGGCATGTCGCGCGCGCTCGCCGTCGAGCTGGCGCCGCACGGCATCACGGTCAACAACGTGTCGCCAGGTTTGATCGACACGGTGCGCGGTGCCGCTGCCGGAGTGCTTCCGGGCCGCAGCGATACGCACAACATTCCGGTCGGGCGCAAGGGGTCGCCGGACGAGATTGCGCACGTGATCACCATGCTATGCAAGCCTGACGGCGCGTATACGACGGGACAGACCATCGAAGTCAATGGCGGCATGCACTTCATTTGATGGGCGAAGTAGGTGACCAAAGGCACCACGTCGGTGTCCGGCGGCACACTTTTGCATTCGCGTGCTGCTCAATACAGCGGGCGGCCCGGTATGCTGGTGCGCATGCGATAGAGAGACGTCGCTGCCGTGATGTATAGCGAGCGATAGTCGGCATCGCCCCAGCAGAAGTTTGCGGTGTACTCAGGCACCCTGATCACACCGAGGCACCGAGCGTCTGGCGCGAACACGTGAATGCCACCAGGCCCACAGCAGTAGACGTTGCCCGAGGCATCGATTTTCATGCCATCCGGCGCACCCGGGTCCTCGCCCCGCGTCTCGGCCCAGACGCGGCCGTTCGCAAGCGAACCATCTCGAGCAACATCGAACACACGAATGTGCTGCCGGTCGGTATCATTGATGAAAAGCCGCTGCTCATCGAGCGAGAAGCACAGTCCGTTCGGCTGTCCGAAATCGTTCGCCAGCAGTGCCAGAGATCCATCCGTGGGGTCGAGGCGATAGACGCCCTGGAAGTCGAGCTGCTTGTCGCGCGGAACACCGTAGTACTCGGCGCGGCCATAGGTCGGGTCGGAGAAGTAGATGGCGCCATCGTTGCGCACGACGATGTCGTTCGGGCTATTGAGCTCCCGGCCGTGCCAATGGCTTGCGAGCACGGTAGTGCTCCCGTCCGCTTCCAGGCGGGTTACGCGGCTTGTCGCGTGCTCGCAAATGAGCAAGCGCCCCTGCTTATCGTAGACAAGCCCGTTAGACTTGGCGCAGGGTTGGCGGAAGGTGACAATGCCGCCACTTGCTGTCCATCTCCGCATGATGTCGCCTGGCATGTCCGAGAAAGTCAGGTGCCGGTGCACCGGATGCCAAACCGGCCCCTCAGTGAATAGGAAACCGGTGCCGAGCTTCTCGAACGCAACGCCATCGCCGACGACCTCACGAAACGCGGGATCTCGGATCTCGCATACTTCGGATCCGGCCATGGCTATTTCCCACCCTGAATCTTGTGGACGCTGCGTTCGCCGACGAACCAGTCAGTGGATCTTACATCCTCGAATACCACCCACACGGCCTCCTTCGGCAATTTGGTGACGTCGGTGATGGTCTCGGTAATGCGGCGCGCCATTTCGTCCTTGCGTTCCTGCGAATGCCCTTCGAGGATCCGGATATTGACGAATGGCATGATGGACTCCTTGGGTAAGCTTCTGAAAGTAGGCTATCAATGCATCATCCGCCGAAATCGAGCGCAGGAAAAGTGAAATGGCTCCGGAAGAACTGCTCAAGGGCAAGAAGCGTCCATTCACCGGGAAAGAGTTCCTCGAATCGCTGAAGGACGGCCGCGAGGTCTACATCTACGGAGAGCGGATCAAGGACGTGACTGCGCACCCCGCGCTGCGCAATGCCGCCCGCTCCATCGCCAAGATGTACGATGCGCTGCACGACGAGAAAAGCAAAGCAGTCCTGACAACGCCAACCGACACCGGCAACGGCGGCTATACACACAAGTTCTTCAAAGTTGCCCGCTCGCGGGAGGACCTGATCGGCCAGCGCGACGCAATCGCCGAGTGGGCGCGCATGACCTACGGATGGATGGGCCGCAGCCCCGACTACAAAGCCGCGTTCATGAACACACTCGGCGCCAATGCGCAGTTTTATGGCAAGTTCGCCGACAATGCGCGCGCCTGGCACAAACGCGCGCAGGATGCGGTGCTGTTCCTGAACCACGCGCTGATCAATCCACCGATCGACCGGCACAAGGCGGCTGACGAAGTGAAGGATGTCTACATCACGATCCAGAAGGAGACCGATGCCGGCATCTACGTGTCCGGTGCCAAGGTCGTGGCAACGGGCTCCGCGCTGACGCACTACAATTTCCTCGGCCAGAACATGGCGCAGGAGATCAACGACCCGTCGATGGTGGTGATGTTCATCGCGCCGATGGACACACCGGGCGTGAAGCTGATCTGCCGACAGTCTTACGAGCGTTCGGCTGCGGCTACAGGTTCGCCGTTCGACTACCCGCTGTCGAGCCGCTACGACGAGAACGATGCGATCATCCTGTTCGACAATGCATTCATCCCCTGGGAGAACGTGCTGATCCACCGCGATGTCGATAAGCTGAAGCAGTTCTATCCCAAGTCCGGTTTCGTCAACGGGTTCACGCTGCAGGGCTGCACACGGCTGGCGGTGAAGCTCGACTTCATCACCGGCTTGCTGATCAAGGCGTGCCGTGCGACGGGCGCGGATGCCAACCGGGCGACGCAGGCGAAGATCGGAGAGGTGATCGGCTGGCGGAACCTCTTCTGGTCGCTCTCCGACGCGATGATCAGCCAGCCCGATCCCTGGGTCGACGGAGCCGTGCTGCCGCAGCTCAGGGCGTCGACCGCCTATCGGCTGTTCGCGACCGAGGCCTATCCAGCGGTCCGCCGCATCGTCGAGCAAATCGTGGCGTCAGGTCTGATCTACCTGCCGAGCCACGTGAACGACCTGAAGAACCCCGAAATCTCCAAATATCTCGCGCGCTTCGTGCGCGGCTCCTACGGCATCGACTACAAGGAGCGCATCAAGACGATGAAGCTCTTGTGGGATGCAATCGGCACGGAGTTCGGAGCGCGGCACGAACTTTACGAAATCAATTACGCCGGCAACTACGAGCTGATCCGTCTCTTTCCCCTGCAGGTGGCGCAGGGCAATGGCACCTACCAGGCCCTGCAGGAATTCGCGGAAAAGTGCATGGCCGATTACGACGAGAACGGCTGGCTCGATCCGGCCTACGTCGACACCAGCGACGCGAGCGCTATCGGGAAGGGTTAGGCGCCTCGCGTGTGGCGCCGGACGAGGGTCGTACGCGGACGTCAGACCGAGCCGCCAGAGGCCAACCCCCCGAACCCGGGCGGATGGCGCGGAGCAAGCTCCGGAATTTGCCCACGCGCCATCCTGCGACCGCCTGCAGTTTCGACACGGACTTAAGTGTCGAAACGGACCCGGGAGGGAGGCTCTCCACCGTCCGTTGTTATTCACGATGTCAAAGAGCGCCCGCAACCCTTGCGGGGTGCGGGGCTTCCACTGCTCGGATGGGAGCGGGCGGTTGGGCCTGTTCCCGCCAATCAGCGGAACAGGCGAGTATGAGGCCGCCCAGAGGGGTGGGGATAAGTTTGCCCGGAATTCGTGGGTTACAGTTAATTCCGAGGTGCACTGGCTCGGGTGCCCTGCTCAGACGGCGCGCCGCCTCAAGCTGGGTGCGGTCAGCCGAGAGCCAGCAGTGCGCCGAGGCCGAGGCCGCCAATGATGATGCGCCACCAGGCGAAGGGCGCAAAACCGTGCTGGCTCACGAAGTCGAGCAGGAAGCGCACAACCAGCACGCCCGTGATGAAGGCGACGACGAAGCCCAAGGCCACGGACTTGATGACCGCAACGTCGATCTCGCCGATGCTCTTGTAGAGATCGTAGACGAAGGCGCCGGCCATCGTCGGCATGGCGAGGAAGAACGAGAACTCGGCGGCGGTGCGCTTGGAGGCGCCGAGCAGCATGGCACCGACAATGGTGGCGCCGGACCGAGAGACACCAGGGACGAGCGCCAGGCATTGGAAGGCGCCGATCATCAGCGCAGTCTTGGGCGGGATGTCCATCACGTTGTCATGCTGCACTGTGAGCTTCCAGCGGTCCACGGCCAGCAGAACGAGCCCGCCAAGGATCAACGAGATGCAAACGATCAGCGGGCTCTCGAGAAAGATGCCCTTGATCGTCTTATGGAAGAGCGCGCCGAAAACGGCGGCCGGCAGAAAGGCCAGAATGACCGCGAGGACAAACAGCTGCGTGCGGCGGTCGCGCGGCAAGTCGAAGAGGATACGGAGGAGTTTCGCCGCGTAGACGGTCACGATGGCCAGTATGGCGCCGAGCTGGATCAGAATCTTGAACGTGCCCGACGACGTGAGCCCCAAGAACTTGTCGGCAAGCACCAGATGGCCGGTTGAGGAGACAGGGAGGAACTCCGTCAGACCTTCGATGATCCCAAGCAAAACAATGTGCCATGTCGACATTCCTGGGATCCTTCCGATCTGGCGCGGCCCCGGGCGGGCACGGAGAACCCCCATAGCAAGATTCTCCGGCAAGCTGCCAAGCGGCGAGACAGCGCGCTGCTGTCAGATGCTTGGCGGCATCGTGCTGCCGGCTTGACCGGGCCTGCCGTCCCGCTATGAGCGGGGCATGAGCACAGAGCTGCTGGCCCTTCGCGACATCCATCTGAGCTTCGGCGGCACGCCATTGCTGACCGGGGCCGATTTCAGTGTGTCGCCGCGCGATCGCATCTGCCTCGTCGGGCGGAACGGCTCCGGCAAGTCGACGCTGCTGAAGATCGCGGCGGGGCGGGTGGAGCCCGACCGCGGCGAGAGATTCGCGCATCCGGGCGCGCGCATCGCGTACCTGCCGCAGGAGGCGGATCTCTCCGGGTTTCCGTCAGCCTTGGCATTCGTGGAAGCGGGGCTCGGGCCGGCGGACGACGCCAACCGGGCCCGCGCACTGCTGGGTGAGCTCAGCATCGATGCCGACGCCGACCCGGCGGCCTTCTCCGGCGGCGAGGCGCGAAGGGCCGCGATCGTGCAGGCGCTGGCCTCGAACCCGGATGTGCTGCTGATCGACGAGCCGACCAACCACCTCGACCTGCCGGCCATCGAGTGGCTGGAGGCGGAATTGAAGCGCCTCAACGCGGCGATCGTGATGATCAGCCACGACCGGCGGTTTCTCGAGACGCTGTCGCGCACGACGGTGTGGCTCGATCGCGGCCGGACGCAGCGGCTCGACAAGGGCTTCGGCGCCTTCGAAGCCTGGCGCGACGAGCTTCTGGAGCAGGAGGAGCTGGAGCGGCACAAGCTCGACCGCCGCATCGAGCGCGAGCAGCAGTGGATGCACGGTGGCGTGACGGCACGGCGCAAGCGCAATGTGCGGCGGGTTGCGCGGCTCGCAGAGATGCGGACAGAGCGCCGCGAGCAGCGGCACGTTCAGGGCAACGTGCGCATGGAGGCGGTCGAAGCGGGGCAGTCCGGAAAGCGTGTCATCGAGGCAGCCGGCTTGTGCAAGAGCTACGATGGGCGCGCGATCGTGCGGGACTTGTCGCTGCGAATTGGCCGAGGAGACCGTGTCGGCATCGTGGGTCCGAACGGAGCAGGCAAGACGACGCTGATCAACTTGCTCATCGGTACACTGGCGCCAGATGAGGGCACGCTGAAGCTTGGCACGGAAATCGAGATGGTCACGCTCGATCAGCGGCGCGAGGCGCTCAATCCGAACTGGACAGTAGCCGAAGCGTTGACCGGGGGGCGGGGCGATCAGGTGGTGATCGGCGGACGGGCTCGGCACGTCGCAAGCTACATGAAGGATTTTTTGTTCACGCCGGAGCAGATCCGGACGCCGCTGCGTGTGCTTTCAGGCGGTGAGCGTGGCCGGCTGATGCTGGCGCGTGCGCTCGCTAAGCCATCAAACCTGCTGGTGCTGGACGAGCCGACCAATGACCTCGATCTCGAGACGCTTGATCTGCTGCAGGAGCTGCTCGACGACTACCAGGGCACGGTGCTGCTGGTGAGCCATGACCGTGATTTCCTGGATCGCGTCGTGACGTCCGTCGTCGCTTCTGAGGGCGATGGCCGCTGGATCGAGTACGCGGGCGGCTACAGCGACATGCTCGCGCAGCGCAAGGGCGAGGACTTGAAGCGAGCAACTGCAGGTGCTGACGTGAAAGCAGCCGGCAAGCTGGTCCATCCCGTGCCGGAAACGCCTGCACGCCCGACGGCCGATCCAATCGCCACGAAGCGCAAGCTGTCGTTCAAGGAGAAGCACGCGCTCGAGATGTTGCCGAAGGCGATTGCAAAGCTCGAGGCAGAGGTGGCGGCTCTCGGCGTCAAGCTCGCCGATCCGGATCTCTTCCGCAAAGATGCGAAGGCCTTCGATGCAGCGACCTCGCGCCTCGCCGCTGCACAAGGCGAGCTTGCGGCCGCCGAGGAGCAGTGGCTGGAGCTGGAATTGCTCCGTTCCGAGATCGAGGGCTGAAAGAGGCTGACCGCAGACGGTTTGCAGGCAGCATCTTCTCGAAATCCGCGCACACAAGATCTTCACGGCCGATCACAAGACCTCTCACGCCTACGTGACGCAAGGTGATTTGCTTCGTGGGAGGGCAGGGCGCATATACGCCTCGTGAGCTATGACATACATCGCCGACGAAACGGAACCTGAGAAATCAACCCGCTCGCGTGAGATGGTCTGAGCCAAAAAAGCCAAATCCTACTCGAGCCCTTTAAATGGACGGAGACTGATCATGAAGACCGCTCTTGCTGCACTCCTCGCCCTCGGCCTCGTCGCCGGCTCGGCACAAGCCCGCACCTATTTCGACGACCTCCGCGACACGGCCCCGCGCGCCGACATCTTCACGGACATCCAGAATTCCGCGCCGCGCTCGATCTTCGATGACCTGCGTGACACGGCTCCCCGCTCGGTGTTCGACGACTTGCGTGACAGCGCCCCGCGCACGGACGGCGTGTTTGGCGACCTGCAAAGCAGCGCGCCATAACCCGAGACGTCGGATTGCGTTGCGGCACGCATTTCCTCTCCCGTAAGTGAAGCCGCTGAAAAGGCCCGGATCACATCCGGGCCTTTTTCATTCCGGGGCATAGTCAGGCGTTGGCACCAAGGGCCTGTTCCAAGTCCTGGATCAGGTCAGCCGTATCCTCCAGGCCTGTCGAAAGCCTCAGCAGGTCGGGCGGGCATGGCGTCCCGGCACCTTCCACCGAAGCGCGGTGCTCGATCAGGCTTTCTACGCCACCGAGAGACGTTGCGCGTTTCCAGATCTTGACATTGGCCGCCGCGCGGATCGCCGCCGCCTCACCGGCTTTGACGCGCACCGACAGCATGCCGCCGAAGCCGCCCCTCATTTGCGCAGCAGCGATGCCGTGCCCCGGATGCGAGTCGAGCCCCGGATAGAGAACCTCGATGATCCGCGGATCGCGCGAGAAGTGTCGCGCTATAGCCATCGCCGAGGCGCATTGGTGGCGGACGCGAATGTGGAGCGTGCGCATCCCGCGCAAGAGCAGTGAAGCCTCGAACGGGCCCAGAATCGCCCCGAGGTTCGACCGGTGGCGGTTGGCGCGCTGGGCGTAGGCGTCCTTGTTCCGGAAGACAAGCGCACCAGCCATCACGTCGGAATGGCCGTTGAGATATTTGGTCGCCGAGTGCATCACCACGTCGGCACCGAGTGCCAGAGGCTGCGTGAGCACCGGGGTCGAGGCCGTCGCGTCCACGGCGAGAAGCGCGCCGGCTCGATGCGCAAGGTCAGCGGCACCACGAATGTCCGTCACTCCCCACAGCGGATTGGCTGGCGTCTCTGTCCAGATCAGACGCGTCCCAGCGGGCCGGATAGCGGCACCGATGGCGTCAAGCCTCGTGGCATCGACGAAGGTTGCGCTAATTCCATGCGACGGTGCCTGCTCGGCAAGCCACTTCTTCAGCGCCCAATACATCACGTTCGGTGCAACCACATGCGCGGGCCGCTCGAGGGACAGGAACGCAGCTGTGGCGGCGGCCATTCCCGAGCCGAACATCTGGCATTGGGCACCGCCTTCGAGTTGGCAGAGCACATCCTCTGCCAGGCGCACGACCGGATTGTCGGGGCGCGAATAGTCGTAGCCACGGCGGTACTGGTTGTCAGGATCGCGGATGTATGTGGTGGCAATCTGGATCGGCGGGACGATGGCGCCGGTCAACTCGTCGATCAGGCCGCCAGCCTGCGCCGCAATGGTCTCGGGCTTCATTGTCTTGCTCATTGCGGACTTGCTCCGTGCAGTTGATGTGGCGGGCTTCAGGAACGCGAAAAGCGGTCTGCTCTGCATTCTACGCTTGGCGCCGAACAAAACCGTACGCGTCATTCTCGTGGCGTTGGACGCGACGCCGGTTCTATAGTGCCAATCCGTCGACCTTAACAACGGAGATCCACCATGGCGTTCTACGAGTTGCGTCAATACAAGATCAAGCCTGGCAAGATGCAGTCTTGGCTGGAGCTGATGGAAGGCGAAATCATCCCGTTTCAGATCTCCAAAGGCGCGGTGATCACGGGCAGCTTCCGCGGCGAGACCGACGAGAGCATCTACGTGTGGCTGCGCCGCTTCGAGAGCGAGGCGGAGAAGGAGCGGCTCTACAAGGCGGTCTACGAGAGCGATCACTGGAAGAACGTCATCAGTCCGAAGGTCGGGGACTTAATCGATCGCTCGGCAATCAATGTACAGCGGATCGTGTCAACCCGCCTGTCGACGGCACAGTGAGCAGCTGAATCAGAGCTCGAGCCCCCGCTTGATCTCAATTGCGGTCGGCGGGGGCGTTTACGTCTAGCCGGAGCGGCGCATGAGCCAATCGAAGCCCAACCGGTCGATCTTGATCACGGGCTGCTCCTCGGGTATCGGCCTTGCTGCGGCGCGCACGCTGAAGTCGCGTGGCTGGCGGGTGCTCGCAACCGCACGCAAACCTGCCGATCTCGAGCGGCTCGCGCGGGAAGACGGGCTCGAGACGATCGCGTGCGAGCTGTCGGATCAAGCGTCGGTTGCAGCTTGCGCAGAAGAAGCGCTGCGGCGCACCGTCAACAAGCTCGACGCGCTCTATAACAATGCGGCCTACGGGCTGATCGGCGCCATGGAGGACATCTCGGCCGATCAGCTGCGCAGACACCTGGAGGTGAACGTCATCGCCGCGCACGATTTGACCCGGCGGATCGTTCCGGCCATGCGGGCACAAGGGCACGGGCGTATCGTGATGTGCTCGTCGGTTCTGGGCTTGATCTCGGGGCCTTATCGCGGAGCCTACAGCGCTTCCAAGTACGCGCTAGAGGCGCTGTCCGACGCTCTGCGCATCGAGCTCAAACCGGCGAACATTCAGGTTTCGCTGATCGAGCCGGGGCCCATAGAGACCGAATTCGTAGCGTCTACGCTGGCCGTGTTCCGAAAGAGCATTTCTGTCGAGGCCTCGCCGCACCGCGCATTCTATCTCAGGCGCATGAAGGAGATGGAGCAGGGCCAGAACGCATCAAGCCGGTTCAGGCTTGGACCCGAGGCGGTAGTGGCGAAACTCATTCATGCGCTGGAGTCGCCTCGTCCTCGCGCGCGTTACCGAGTCGGATTGCCGACGCATGCAGCGGCGGTTCTGAAGCGGCTCTTCCCGGATTCGGTTCTCGATCGAATCATCGCGCGAACGTGAGCGTTCAGATTTTCAGAACTGCCCGGCGAATCTCGTAGAGCATCAGCGCGGTGGCAACGGCCAGGTTGAGCGAGTCGAGCTTGCCGGCCATGGGAATGCGCACGAGCTGCCGGCAAACGGCAGAGGCTTCGGGGGAGAGCCCAGCGCCTTCGTTGCCCATCATAAGCAGGATCGGTGCACTGTAGCGTGCCTTGCGAAAATCGACAGTGCCTGAGAGGTGGGCGCCAGCGACGGTGCCCGGCCACGACTTGGCAATCGAGATCAGGCCATCACGGTCCGAGCGGGCGAGCGGTATGGCAAAGATCGAGCCCATGCTGGCGCGGACGGCCTCGTGCGAATAGGGATCGCACGTCTGCCCGGCGAGGATGATGCCAGTGACGCCGGCCGCGTCTGCCGTGCGGATGATGGTGCCGAGGTTGCCGGGGTCGCGGATCTCTTCGAGAGCGAGCCAGAGCGGGGCTTGAAGCGACGCAGAGGTTTCCAACGTTTGCGCTGAACCTGCAGGTGATGTTGAGCGCGCAGCAGAAGCGGATCCGGAACCGGGAAGTTGCGTCCATCGCTGCTCGAACACAGCGATGATACTCTGCGGGTTCTCTTTCGAGGCGACTTTTTCGAGCACGGCGGCGGAGACCTCGAGGCATTCGGCACCGGCGCCGCGGGCCCAGGCGACCAAGCCGCGGGCGGCCTCCGCTTCCTCCGCTGCCGGACCCATCACCAGCGTGCGCGGTACCCAGCCGTTGTCGCGGGCGGTGATCAGCAGCGCCGCGCCTTCGGCAACGAACAGCCCCGAATCCCGGCGGGCTTTGCGCATCTCGAGCGAACGAATGAATTTGACACGGTCATTCTGCAGGCTGGTGATGCGCAAGGCAGGCTCAGCCATTGCTTGCGCTCCAGCGGCTGAAGAGCGACGTCGAGATGCCGCGTGCGCCGCTCTCCTCACGGATGACAAGCTCGCCGGTTTCGATCGTGCCGCGTCTCTCCGCAAGCAATGCTGCAAGAAGCTGGCCGATGGAGAGCGCGGACGCGCGAATCGCATAGGCCGTGAGCACCAGGCGCGCGCGATCCTTGGCGAGGAGCTTGATGCAATCGTCGAGCAGCGGCGGCAGGTGCTGGAACAGGTCCCACACCTCGCCGCCGGGGCCACGTCCGAACTTGGGCGGGTCGACGAGAATTACATCATAGAGGCGCCCGCGGCGCACCTCGCGGGCGACGAACTTGCGGGCATCGTCCAGCATCCAGCGGATCGGGGCGTCGCCAAGCTTCGAGGCGGCCTGGTTCTCGCGCGCCCAGGCAATGGCTTTCTTCGATGCATCAACATGTGTGACCTCGGCGCCTGCCTTAGCGGCGAGCAGCGAGGCGGCACCGGTGTAAGCGAAGAGGTTCAACACGCGGGCTCGCGGGGTTTCGGGGCTCGGCTTGAATGCGGTAATTGCCTCGAGCATCCACTCCCAATGCGGCAGCTGCTCAGGGAAGAGCCCGAGATGGCGGAAGGCGGAGAGGCGGCCAAGCAACGTCACGCCTTTCAGGCCGATCGGCCAAGTCTCGGGGACGGCACCCTGGACGCGCCATTTGCCGGCTTCGTCCTCGCCCTCGCCAGAGAAAACCGCGTGTGCCTGGTTCCAGCGGGCGGCGCCGAGCATGGGCTTCCAGAGTGCCTGCGGCTCGGGCCGGTCGACCAGAATGGTTCCGAAGCGCTCGAGCTTGCGGCCATCACCGCTGTCGATCAGGCTGTAGTCGGCGAAGCCTCGCGACTCGAGCAGGAGGAGCTCGCGTCCGCCGGAGGACGGGGCGGAAGAGCCGGAACCGGCCTTGAGTGTGCGCGATGTCGCAGTCATTGGCGATGCATTAGCGCCTACGATGCAGCGCCACAACCGGGTTCGATGGGCGTGGTGATCAAGAAACTGCGGTTCGGCCGGGCGGTTCGCCGGCAAAAGGTCCGATGAGCGGGAACACTTGATCACGGTCAAAGCTCAGTGGGCTCGGCCGGGGTGACGGAGTGCGCCGAGGGATGCGATGGGGGAATCGCTGGCATGATCGCGCGACAGGAGACTTGCCGTCGTCTTGACGGACTGGCACGGCCCGAACGGGATACATCGAAGGGAGCCGTGATCGACCTCTTCAGTGCGGTGTCAGGCGTGGCGGGGCTGCTGATGTGGGCCTCTGTGGTGCTGATGGCCGATGTCTCGGACGACAGACGAGATCGGGACGCCGCAACCGCCCAGGATGGTCCTGCCGACGTGATCGGCGGCGCCCCCGAGACGCAGTACGGTGGATACGGTGGCATTCCGTTCACCTACCCAAGCGATTTGCGTTTTCTGAAACATGGCACCACGGATCTGACGGTGCATGGCGTGAATTGGGACGGACGGCCGTTCAAGAGCCCGATCTACTATGGCCTGCGTGCCATCCGATGGGGAGAGGGTACCTTCGGCGGAATGGTCGACTTTACGCACTCGAAGGCGATCTCGCAGCGGGGTCAGGTGGTGCGCTTCTCGGGGACGCGCAATGGCAAGCCGGCGCCTGAGCCGCAGACCATCGAGAAGACGTTCAAGCATCTGGAGTTCAGCCACGGCCACAACATGCTGACGCTGAACGGTTTGGCGCGGCTCGGCCGGATCACGCCGGCGCTGCAGCCATACGCCGGCATTGGCGCGGGCGTGTCGCTGCCGCACACGGAGGTGCAGTTCACCGACGAGGAGAGGCGTACCTACGAGTACCAGTATACCGGCCCAGCCGGACAGGTGCTGACGGGCATCGAGATCCGGCTGTCGCGCGTGTCGCTGTTCGTCGAATACAAGTTCACTTTGGCGCGTTACACGGCGCCGCTGACGGGCATCGACAGCCGTGGCTGGGGTTATTGGGACATCCCGGCCCAGCTGCTTCGATATTTGCGGGGTGAGGCACCGGCAGACGGAACGGTGACGACCACGCTTGCCAGCCACAACCTGATTGGCGGTGTGATGATCCGGCAACGGGGAGCGACGGCGGCACGCTGAATGCACAGCAGCGAACCTGGGAAAAGCCACTCGTATCGTTGACTTTTGGCGCTCATCGCGCCGCGTTTTCCCCAGGCTTGGCACATTGCCACGCGAATGAGATTCGGCTCGCGCGCCAGGCGCGGGATTGATCTAAGAGTCACGGCAAGAGGCTGGCTGGCGAACCGAGCGGGGCGGTTCGGCCGCAGATCGAGCGGCGCGAGCCAGCCTCTTAATTTCCAAGCATTGACGATGCCGCACGACGCGTTTCCGCACACTACTGAACGCGCTTCCACGTCACCGTTTTGCATAGAACCACTGCCGTGCAGCCGGTGAGATCCAGCTCGTTCTTGCCCTTCACAGTGATGGTGCCCGAGTAGCTGGCGCCATCGGCGCGGTTGTAAAGCGATCCGGTCCAGGCGTTGTCGCCTTTCTTCTTGGCGCCCGCCATTATGACGAGCCCGATAATCGGCCGACCTCGCTTCGAAGGGTCGGGGTTCTTGTCATCAGCCTTCTGGCCGTCGATGACTTTGGTGATCTTGGCGCAAAGGCCGTCGCCGCACTTGTACATCTCGACGTGGCTGCCGTTCTCGGGATGCTGCCACGTGCCGAAGGCGTCCTGTGCCGACTGCGCGAAAGCAGGCATCGCCAGGCTGAGCGTGCAGGTGATCAAGAGGGCAATCGATGAAGGCTGCAACATGCATTGTCTCCGTCTATGAGCCGAGTGTCGCAGCACTTAAGCGGGCAAACTGATTTAATAATGGCGCAGTGATTTCTGTGAGCGGCCATCACGCGGGCAAGTTTTCTTGCCAGCGGATCCTCGCTCGAACGGCTATTGAGATGCCAACCACATGAATCTCTGGCGAAAAGCTGCAGACGCGGCAACCTCTGCCACAGCGGCGGCGAACGGCTCGTTCTTCAATGCACTTCGGCGGCTGGTGGGTGGCGGACCAAATGACGGCGAGCCGCAGAACGATGTCCGCTTCACAATTGCGCTGATCGCGCTCTGCGCCAAGGTCGCACGGTCGGACGGAGCTGTTACGACGGACGAGGTGGCCGCCTTCCGCCGCATCGTGGATGTCCAGCCTGACGACGAAATGCATGTGCGCCGGGTGTTCGACCTCGCCAAGCAGGATATTGCTGGCTTCGAAGACTACGCTCGCCAGATCGGCCGCCTCTTCTCCGACCACCCTGAATTGCGACGTGACGTGCTGGAAGGCCTGTTCGTGATCGCGGTAGCGGACGGCGTGCTGCACGAGAAAGAGGACAGCTTCCTGACCACGGCGGCCGGGCATCTGAAGCTTGCCGTCAGCGACTTCTCACACATCCGTTCGATGTTCGTCGCGGCCGGCACGAGCCCTTACCAGGTGCTTGGGCTGGAGCCCTCCGCGACGGACCAGGAGCTCAAGGCGCGCTATCGCAAGCTGATCCTCGAGCATCATCCGGATCGCATGCGCGGCGATGGCGTGCCAGAGGAGCTGATCGTCATCGCTGAGAGAAAGTTGGCGGCAATCAATGCCGCCTTCGACACGCTGGCGAAGGAGCGCGGGCTATGAGCTTCGCGGCCGACTCCGCGCTGGCCGCCGCCGTGCAGCCGGCGATCAATTTCGAGACACGGCGCGGCCAGACTCCGGATATCCTGCTGCTGCACTACACCGGGATGCATTCGTGTGAGAAGGCGATCGACTGGTTGTGCCGGCTGGAGTCGCGCGTGTCGTGCCACTACGTGGTCGACGCGGATGGACGCATTACGCAACTGGTGACCGAAAGCGAGCGGGCGTGGCACGCCGGCGCGGGAAGCTGGCAGGGCGACACCGATGTGAACTCGCGCTCCATCGGTATCGAGATCCACAACCCGGGACACGAGATGGGCTATCCGGAGTTTCCGGAAGCGCAGATGCGGGCGGTCGTGGCGCTTGGCCGCGATGTCGTTGCGCGTTGGGGGATTGCACCGCAGCGCGTGCTTGCGCATTCCGACACCGCGCCGGAGCGCAAGATCGATCCGGGCGAGAAGTTCGACTGGGCATGGCTTGCACGCGAGGGCGTCGGCCATTGGGTTGCGCCGGCGCCGGTCGATCCGATGGATGCGGGGCTCGGGCCCAACGCGGCAGGCGCTGCCGTTGCGGAGGCACAGCGGTTGCTCGCACACTATGGCTACGGCATCTCGGTTTCGGGCCGCATGGACCAGCGATCGATGCTTGTGCTCAAGGCCTTCCAGCGCCACTTCCGGCCGGCGCGGGTCGACGGTTGGCTCGACAGGTCGACGAGCGAGACGTTGAGGCGTGTTTTGGGTGCTCGGCAGTAAGGCGGGTCGAGCGGCATGCGCCAATAGAGCGGATCGCAATGACCGAGCAGGTTACCCTGCCAAACTTCTATTCACGGGCACTTACCGGACGTAGGCAACTGGGGTATGGTAATAAAGGCTGACGGGCCTTCAAGGGAGAAAGTCTGATGACGCCCTGGGAAATTCGCACAGTTGAATTTGCAAACTGCAATTGCGCTTACGGCTGCCCCTGCCAGTTCAACGCCTATCCCACGTACGGCCACTGTGAGGCCGTGGTCTGCAACGAGATCACCGAGGGCCACTACGGCGACGTCCGCCTCGATGGTCTACGATTCGGCGGCGTGTTCCAGTGGCCCAAGGCCATTCATGAGGGCAACGGCAAGGCGCAGCCTTTCGTCGACGAGAGGGCGAGCCCGGCGCAGCGCGAGGCCATACTGAAGATCATGTCGGGCCAGGATACGGATCCGTTTGCGACGGTTTTTGCTGTCTTCGCTTCGACGCTTACCGAGGTCTTCGATCCAATTTTTTCCAAGATCGAATTCGACGTCGACGTTGACGCGCGCAAGGGTCGCTTCGTAGTGCCCGGCGTTGCCGAATGCCGCGGTGAGCCGATCAAGAATCCGATTTCAGGTTCCGATTATCGCGTCCGCATCGACATCCCGCAGGGTTTTGAATACGAAATCGCCGAAATGGGGAGCGGGAGCGCGACCACGCAGGGCAAAATTCAGTTGAACCTGAAGGATAGCTACGGTCAGTTCGCACGCCTGCACCTAAACAACCATGGTGTTGTCAAGAGCCGTCAGGTTTGAGCCGTCATGACCGGGGACGCCACGGCCGTCGAGGTGATCCTTCGGCGCGAGCGTCTCCTCGTGATCGGGGGATTGCTGCTCATCATCACATTGGCCTGGGGTTGGATCCTGATCGGGTCGGGCACCGGCATGAGTGCGATCTCGATGACGACATGGCGGTTCCCGCCGCCTGCTTACGCGCCCACGTTCGAGAGCTGGTCAATCGGCTATGCGCTCGTCATGTTCTTCATGTGGTGGATCATGATGATCGCCATGATGACGCCGAGCGCCGCTCCGATGATTCTCCTTTACGGTCGCACATACCGCCACGAGCAACGACAGGGAAAGCTCCCAACCGGCGTCGTCCCGACTTTCGTTTTTGCACTTGGCTACCTTTTGTCTTGGGCTGCCTTCAGCTTGATCGCTGCCGGACTCCAATGGAGTTTCGAGCGGGCCGGACTTGTCCATCAAATGATGATGTGGAGCATCAGCCCGATTCTTACCACAGCACTGCTGATTGCTGCCGGGCTATATCAATTCACGCCTTTGAAACATGTCTGTCTGGAGCATTGCCGCTCTCCTGCGCAGTACCTAGCGCAGCACTTCAAGCCTGGCACGTCCGGTGCTTTGCGCCTCGGGTGGAAGCACGGCCTCTATTGTCTCGGCTGTTGCTGGTTCTTGATGGCGCTACTGTTTGCCGGCGGCGTCATGAACCTCCTCTGGATTGCCGGTCTTGCAATCTACGTATTGGTGGAGAAGGTCGCCCCAACCGGTCCAACAATCGCTCGCGTCGCAGGCATTGCGATGGTTCTCGGTGGGCTATGGCTGGCAGCTTGGAATTACGTCGTGTGACTGTCGCCCGAGCAAATGCCGCAGCATGTTCCTCTACTCCAACCCGAAACCACCAGAGCCATCGGTGATCCGACAGCGACCTGTCCTCCCAATGTAGAATTCGACCGGCGGCGGCTACGGCCGCACTTGGCCGGTGCCGCGGACGATGTATTTGAAGCTGGTCAGCTGCTCGACGCCGACGGGCCCGCGGGCGTGCATGCGGCCGGTGGCGATGCCGATCTCGGCACCCATGCCGAACTCGCCGCCGTCGGCGAACTGCGTCGATGCGTTGTGCAGAACGACGGCCGAATCGACGCGCTTCAGAAAACGCTCTGCGGTTCCAGCGTGCTCGGTGATGATGCAGTCGGTGTGCTGCGAGCCGTACCTGCGAATGTGCTCGATTGCCGCGTCGACGCCATCGACGGTTTTGACCGCGATGACGGCGTCGAGGAATTCCTTGCCGTAGTCGTCCGGCGCGGCCGCCTTGACACGCGGGTCGACGGCCTGCGTCGCCGCATCGCCGCGCACCTCGCAACCGGCGTCGAGCAATGCCTTGACCATCGGCGCGAGATTATGCTCGTGCGCGCCGCGGTCGACGAGCAGGCATTCGGTGGCGCCGCAGATGGACGTGCGCCGCATCTTGGCGTTGACTACCAGTGGCACGGCAATGGCCACGTCTGCAGCGCGGTCGACATAGGTGTGGCAAATGCCTTCGAGATGCGCGAACACGGGGACGCGCGCCTCCTCCTGCACACGGCCAACCAAGCCCTTGCCACCACGCGGGACAATGACGTCGATGTTCCCACCGAGACCGCGCAGCATGTGCCCGACGGCTTCGCGATCGGTGGTTGGCACGAGCTGAATCGCGGCTTCCGGGAGCGCGGCCGCGGCGAGCCCCGCGACGAGGCACTCATGAATGGCGCGGCTCGAATGAAAGCTTTCGGAGCCGCCGCGCAGGATCGCAGCGTTGCCCGCCTTGAGCGAGAGCCCACCGGCATCCGCTGTTACGTTGGGACGGCTTTCGTAGATGATGCCGATGACGCCGAGGGGCGTGCGGACGCGCTCGATCTTGAGGCCGTTGGGACGCTCCCACTCGGCAATGACCGCGCCGACCGGGTCGGGCAGCGCTGCGATCTCCTCCAGGCCCTTGGCGATGGCATCGATACGCCTCTCGTCGAGCAGCAGGCGGTCAAGGAACGAACCCGCGGTACCGCGTTCGCGGGCGGCGGCCAAGTCCCGGGCGTTAGCCGCGAGAATCTCCGGCGTGCGGGCGCGCAGCTCACGGGCCGCAATGGCAAGGGCCTCGTTCTTGGCGGCAGTGGAGGCGGTGGCGAGCTCCGCCTGCGCACTGCGCGCACGCTGGCCAATCGCACGCATGACGTCAGCGACGCTGTCGAATCGTTCGGGCTTGTTCATCGTCGTTGGGTCCTGCGGAGCGACAGGCGTGGCCATGGTGCTGTCGCCCGCAGGAGGCATATAGCGCAAATCGCCGGTCCGCTGAACCCGGAACGCGCGCGATGGTGAGCAACCTGCGGCTTGCTGGCGCGAGATGCGTCGAAAAGAAAAAGGGCCCGGATGGGGGAGCCGAGCCCTTCGGAATGTTGAGGCCGCCAGCCAAAGCCCACGACCCGAGAGCGCTGCAAAGCAGCCGCATACGGCGCTTGAGCGGGGCGATCAGCGCCCGCGGAGGTCAGGCGGCGCGCTTCAGACCGCCGGCGGCAGTGAGCGCCTCGGCGATGCGCTCGACGGCGCGGGCCCAGTCGGTCTCACCTCGGCCTTCGAGGCCAAAGGCTTCGAGCGCGTGGGCCGGGTTACCGCCATCACGAAAGATGCGGGCGCACGCTTGCCGGGCGTAGCCGACTGACTGATGCCAGTGGATCGGATCGACGTGGGCCGGCGCTGCCTCGGAGGTGCGCTTTGCCGATTGGGAGATAGGGAGCGACACGATCATTTGGGGGCTCGTTGTGGTTGGATGACCAAGCCGGAAGAGAAAGGGACGACAAGCGCCCGAGCGCTCTGGCCGCATTACGCGAGACCATGCAATATGCTGCCTCGAGAGACCTATGGTCGTACCGCTCGCAGCGCTTGTCGTTTTCCGTCTGGCGCCCTCGGGGAGGCACCGAATTCCTCGCTCTTCGATCAGCTCTCAATGAACCTGCCTGGTCTGACTGGACACTGTGGTCGACGCTTCGACCTTTTTCGACGCTATTTGGGACATCACACTACGCATCACATCACCGACTGGACGCCACTCACCATTGGACGCACGGGTCTTCGGTTCGGACGGCGGTACGCAGAACTCGGACGCAGGACCGAATGATCTCGTTGCAAACGAACGCGACATGACACTCTCGACTGACGAAGCTTCACTGTGCGAACGCAGCTTACTTTGACGCAACGCAACGCGGACAACCGGACGCAAACTCGACAGATACGAAACACTCCCTAGAGCCGACACAAGCCACTGCCTGGCGGCCGTCCCGCGTGGGGCCAAGCCAGCGAGCCGCTGCTGAATACGCTCAACTTTTCTTTCAGCAGCCGCTCGCCTTGAACTTTGGAGTGCAGCGAGAACCACACTCTTGGGGCCATGGAGGACCGACCCGGACGCAGACGCTACAGCACTCGACGCAGACGCAACGCTGACCTTCACTCGGACGCTACAGACGCTACCAACGCGACGCTTACTCAAACCCGACAACTTGGATGCGGAACGCACAAAGGACGCCACTGACCTCGAGCTCATCTTGCCTCTACACAACGACGCCCCGATGACATGGGCGTGACTGGGACTGACGCAACGCTTCCCAATACCCGGCTCGCTGAGGCACCTACGCTGACGCAACCATGCACTCGAACTGGGCACTGACACTCGAACTCAACACGCCGGGATGTTCACTTCGTGTTCCGCGGACAAGGCCTAATTAGCCGTTGCGCTGTGACAACACAATGATCGAAAAATGGTCGACTCTGGGCATTATCCAAACAGAACGTTCATAGAACGCCGGAGTGCCTGTAAATCCAGGCCTTGCAGCCGCAACGCGCTCGAAAGCGGGTTTGAGTCAATCTGTGGATAACTTGCGCCGAGGCGCGTTTTCAGCGCTGCACAGCCGAAATTGCGGCTTTCAGAGCCAGCGCAAAGGCCAAAAGCGACACGACCACGTTCCAACCCGCCAGCGACAAGCCAAAAATGTGCAAAGGCGCTTCATCGCAGCGAATCACTCGCGTCGACTCGAGCTGTTGGAGAATGCCGCCCTTTGGCGTCGGCGCCAGCGGCTGCAGCGTGCCTGCCGCACACGTGGCCGGACCAGGCCAGAATTTCCACTCGACGCCAGCGTGATAGATCCCGAGGCCGGCATTGGCGAGAAAAGCGAGTGCGACGGCGGAAAAGACAATTGCTGCCGCGGTCCTGTACTCGGCCGCGTAAAGCGCCAGCGCCAGGAACAAGGCCGGGATTCCGGCGTAGTAGGCCCAGCGCTGCTGCAGGCAAAGCGGGCAGGGCGAATAGCCGACGCGCTCGAGCACGAGGGCAGCGCCAATGGCCGCGGCTGCGAGGAAGAGCGTCAGCGCGCCGGAGCGGTAGGCCGGGTGCGAAACTGCTGGGTAGCGGGCTGAAGACATCGATCGCTCGGGACGCAGAGACTCAGTCTGGAGCTGTCGCCACCTGCCTGCTCGAAGCGGCGGCGCGGCTCAGAACAGATATCGGATCGCAATGAAGCCGCCAACAAGACAGACAACAAGCAAAGTCACCAATAAATTTAGCCGTTTCTCTATGAACTCCCGGATCGGCTCGCCATACCAGTACAGCAAGGCAGCAACCATGTAGAACCGCATGGCGCGAGAGAGAATGCTCGCGGCAATGAACGCCCAAATGTTCATGTGCATGGCGCCGGAGAAGATCGTGAGCACCTTGTACGGAAATGGCGTTGGCCCCTTGATCAGCAGCACCCAAACGCCCCACTCTTTGAACCAATCCGAAAGCTGACCCCACTTGCTCTCGAGGCCATAGAGCTTGATCACAGGCTGGCCGATGTACTCGAGCAGGTAGTAACCGATCGCGTAGCCGGCGATGCCGCCGAGGACCGAGCCGGCAGTGCACAGCGTGGCGTAGGCCCATGCTTTGAGGCGCTCCCGCAGCACCATGGGGATCAGCATGACATCGGGCGGAATCGGGAAGATGGAGCTTTCGATGAAGGAGACCCAGAACAGGGCCTGCGGTGCGCGCCGATGGCCGGCCGCTTGCATCATCCAATCGTAGAGGCGACGTATCATGCCGCTTCGCTTACGGGCGCCTGAGCATGGCGTCCATGTGACGCGACGACTTGGACAGAAAAGCGGGCCGGTGCGCTATGGCAACCGGCCCGCGAGGGACGCCGGGGAGGGATCAGCGCCCCTGAGCTTTGAGCAGGATGATCGTCAGTGAACGCCCGCGTTCGCGATCGAGCCGATATCGGCAGGCGTCTGATCTACCTTGTCCTCGTGGTCCGCCCGGCGCCCGAAAATCTTCTGCAGCATGGCCCAAACGGCCTCGCTGCGCTCCCGGCGAGCCTTGCGCATGGCAGCCTCGACGACCGCGCGATCCACACCGTGAAATCCGAAGGGGTTGTTGCCTATGGTTGTCATGACCGTTCTCCTTGTTTTTGCTGTCGATCATGATCTGTTTTTTGGTGCTCATGATCATCTCGACGATTGAGATATGCATTGCCATTTAAGGGAAAACAAACGATCATTTCGCACCGTTTGATTGAGAGAAACTAAAGTCAAATGCCCCGTCCCCTGCCCCCACTTAACGCCCTGCGCGCCTTCGAGGCGACTGCCCGGCACCTGAGTTTCACCCGCGCTGCCGACGAACTCGCCGTGACGCCTGCCGCGCTCAGCCATCAGATCAAGGGGCTCGAGGATTTCCTTGGCGAGAAGCTCTTCGAGCGCAAGGCGCGGAGCATCGCGCTGACGCCTGCCGGGCAGCTGCTTTACCCCGGGCTGCACGCGGCGTTCCTGCAAATTCGGCAATCAGTGAACCTCCTGGACCGGGACGTCTCGGAGCGGATCCTCGTGATCAGCGCGCCTCCCGGGTTCACGGCCAAGTGGCTGGCACCCCGGCTCTACCGGTTCATGATTGCGCATCCGGAGATCGAGGCGCGCGTTTCCGCATCGAGGGAGCTCGCGAACTTCACTACGGATGGGGTCGACATCGCGATTCGCAACAATGGCCGGCTCAGCGGAGGCGGGCTCTGGTCGCGCAAGCTCATGGACATCCACGTGACGCCGGTGGCAAGCCCGGAGCTGATCAAGAAGCTCGACCTGAAGGCGCCGGCCGATTTGGTGCGTGCTCCGCTCATTCACGACGACCTGCTCGGAATACTGCCGGGCACGCCGACCTGGATCGATTGGCTTGAGGCGGCCGGCGTCAACAACGTTGATCTATCGCGGGGCTTACGGTTCAACAGCTCGGATCACGCGTTGGAGGCGGCGGGGGAGGGCGCCGGCGTGCTGCTGGCGCTGTGCGAGCTGGCGCACGACGACTTGCGCACCGGCCGACTGGTGCAGCCCTTCGAGCTGGTGCTGAAGGCCGACCGCGTCTTTACGATCGTCTGCCCGGACGGCCTCGAGAAACGCCCCAAGATCCGCGCTTTCGCCGAGTGGCTGCACAGCGAGGTCGCGCGCATGGACAGCGAGGCGAAGCAGCTGCGGCGCGAGCCAGCGTGAGATCGCAGGCGCGACGCTGCCGGGGCGCTATTGCGCTTTCCGAAAGGTGACGACGAGCACGTCCCGGTGAGCGGGCACGGACGGGTCGATCGGCTCGACGGGCGTAACGCCATGATAGACACGGCTGTCGTCGACGATGGCAGCGTCGCACGGCGTCGTGAGCGTGAAGCTCCCCAGCGGACGCTGCTCGAGATCGGCGATGGTGGTGGTGCCGCTCTTGATGTTGGTGCGGTCGATCAAGAGCACGAGCACGTAGTCGACACCATCGCGATGCATGCCTTCGGGCGTGGGGCGGCCTTCGGTGCCGGCGCGTGCCTCGATACGAAACTGATGGATCTCGACGTGCCAGGCGCGCGTCGCGGGCGCGAGAGCACCAAAGCAGGCGAGGCAGTAGGCGAGGATCGTCTGCAGGCTGTCGCTGGCCGCGGTTTCGTCCGTCACGGGCTCAAACCAGCGGTCAATGCCGCCGTTCAACTGATTGTAGTCGCGGCCCTGGTAGTGGGGCTGATGCGGCTGGCGCTCGATTCTACCATCAGCAGTAGCGCGATAAACAGCATGGCGCCGGCGGCGATAGCGGCCACCGTCCGCCATGTAGGTGTCGAGGCCAAGATCGTTCCAGCTCGCGGCAAAGGCTGCCCAATCCGTGAGCGAGCCCGTTTGCTCGAAAAGCGAGCGCATGCGATCGGCTTCGACGAAGGCGAAGCCGTGACGCGGTAAGCGCGCTGCGACGAGCTCTTGGTGCGCTGAGGGCATGCGCCAGATATTGGCAGCGGGCGCGGCGATGTCCATATTCAGCAAAACAAGATTTCGTAATGCACATCAGTGCGGACGCTCATCACGTCGGCTCGAAGCGACACGGACTGCGTCGGATGATCTGGATGCGGCTAGGTCGGCCTAGGTGGCGCCTTTTCTGCGGCAGTCAGTTTCTTAACGGCTCATTAAGCGAATCGGCGGAGTCCGCAGTATGTGCCGGAGACTCCCTTCTTTCTTGGCCGGCTTCCAGTGTCGCTCGTGCGTCCGGATTTGCCTGCGAATTGAACGGACATCCCATGAAGTCGCCGTTTCCGACAGCGCAGTTGCCGACGCCGCCCCAGCTACCGGGCATCGGGCGAACGCCGCGCATCGCAATCGTCGCCGCGGCCCTGCTTGCCGGGGCGGCCTGGCTCAGCGTCTACCGAATCGATGCGGGCCATGTCGGGATCGTGAAGCGGTTCGGCAATGTGATCGACGTCGTGGACCCGGGGCTGCACTACAAAATTCCCTATGCCGACACGGTCGAGGAGATGGAGGTGCGCGAACGCGCCTTTTCGATGGACCTCGATGCCGCTTCGCAGGACCCGCTGGAGCTGCCGATCAAGGTGACGGTGAACTGGCTGGTGAAGCGCAGTCAGGTGAAGGACCTCTACGTGCAGTTCGGCTCGCTCGACCAGTTCGAGAAGCGCATCATCCTGCCGCGCTTGAACGATGCGGTGAAGGGCGTGACGAGCCGCTACACGGTCAACGATCTGCTCAGGAAGCGCGTCGAGTATCGCGATCTATCAAAGAGGGCGTTCGAGGAGCGGATGCCCGACGACGTGCAGATCACCGGCTTCTCGATCGTCAACATCGGATTTCCGCCGGAGTATACAAAGGCGATCCGCGACAAACAGGTGGCGCGCGAGCAAGCGGAGACGGAGAAATTCGTGCTCGACAGGCAGAAGCTCACCTCGACGCAAGTGACACAGTCGGCGGAAGCGCAGCGCGATGCCGACAAGGCACGCGCCGATGGGCGCGCCTACGAGATCAAGGTGCAGGGCGATGCGCAGGCCGAGGCAATCCGCGTGATGGGGGCGGCGCTGGCGCAGAACCCGCTGGTCGTCGAGTACAAGAAGGTGGAGCGCTGGAGCGGCACGTTTCCGACCACGTTCATGGGCGGCGACGCCGGCGCGACTACAATGTGGTCGCTGGCTGGACAGGGTGGGGCGCAGGCGACGGGCGCCACGCCAAACGCGAGCGGGCAGGCACCAGCGAGGCCCGCAAGCGGCGCTGCGGGTCAAGGGCGTTGATCATCCGATCATTGCGACATGGCGCTCGAGGGAGTTCTCGAGCTGCTGCGGCGGCGTGCTGGATGATCAGTAGAAGATGCCCGGGGTCGAGCCGCCATCGATGGCGATGTTCTGGCCGGTGATTGCGGAAGCGTGCGGCGACGCCAGGAAGAGCACCATCGGCGCGATGTCCGACGGCTCGACGATGCGGCCGATCGGGAACTGGGCCGCGTATCGCTTGTCGGCCTCGGCCTCGCTGACGCCGAGCTGCTTGGCGAGAGCCGCGCGGCGCGCTGGATAGCGGTCGGTCTTGGTGAAGGGCGGGTGGACGACGTTGGCGGTGATGCCCTGGGCCGCAACCATATTGGCGAACTGCTTGATGAAGGCGGAGATCGCCGAGTTACCCAGCGCGCTCGGCAGGGCGGTGTCGCCACCGGTGCGCGAGGCGGTGCCGCCGATGCAAATAACGCGGCCGCGCGACGACTTCCGGAGATGCGGCAGCGCGGCGCGGCAGCAGCGCATGTAGGCCAGCGTCTTGCCGTTGAGGCGCTCCATGAGCTGGTCGTCGTTGAGCGTCTCGATGTTGCCGCTGACGGCGGTCGAAGCATTGTTGACCAGGATGTCGAGGCTGCCGAAGGCTTCCACCGGAGCTGCGACCGCGGCATTGCAGCCAGCGGCGGTGAAGAGGTCAGTGGCGACGGCTTTCGCTTTCACGCCCTTGGCGGCGATCTTTGCCTCGCCTTCCGCGAGGGCACCCTTGTCGCGGCCGCAAATCGCGACGTTGGCGCCTTCCTCGGCAAACGCCAGCGCGATGGCGAGGCCAATGCCGCGATTGCCGCCGGTAACGAGGACGGATTTGCCTTGGAGGTCGAGGTTCATGGGGTGTCCTTGCGGTTGTCGCGCGATGGTACAAATCGCGCGCATGGTTGGGCGGGGCGCTGGTGGCGTCAAGGTGAAAGAGCGGGGTGACTTGCGTCATGCCAGGGTGCAGCGGCGGGCACACAGGGTTTCGTTGGATGCTGCCGCATGCCTCAATTGGCCAGTATTTGAATTACTTCTTTCGTTTTTGAGTTAGCGCAGAAGCTGCGACCGACTTGGCATGCTTGGTCGCCTTCGGGTCTTTCAAGATCTTGGCTGCGTTCGATGCAACCACCTTTCCTGTCGCTTCCCTCTTGGACTTAAACTGAGTCAGTGCAGATGCCGCGACGGCCTTTTCAGCGGCGCTCGCTGACTTGCTATGCAGGATCTTCGACGCGGCTGACGCGACCTTCTTGCCCGTGCTTTCATACCTTGAGCGAGCAACCACATCCCTTCTTGATACCTCAAGATGGCCGCGCTTCAGGGCGACCAAATTCGTGATAACGCGGATCTCGGGTATATCTTCAACCGCCCAGACATCATGCTTGCTCTGCAAATTCAGCCAGAACTGTCCCGATGTGCCGAGAGCTCGGCCAATCCGGGCGGCAACATCAGCTGAAACCCTGCTGCGTTCTGCCAAAATAGAATGAACCGTTTGCCGGGTAACGCCAATATGATCGGCGAACGCCTCTATCGTGAGGCCCATCGCGTCGATACTGCGACGCAATATCCGCCCGGGATGCGACGGGCGAAAGCCGGGCCGGCCAGCCAACTCGTCACTTTCCATGGTAGTCCTCCTGCCTCACGCGAATCGCCTCCCCGTCCGCCCACTCGAATACCAAGCGAAAGAGTCCTCGAACTTCGACTGCATATTGTCCTTTCCGATCACCTTTCAATGGATGGAAATCCCATCCCGGCACAGCCATGTCCGTCGGGGACGTCGCCGCATCCAATGCCGAGAGGAGATCCTTCAGATGTTCTTCGGAACGTGGGTCGATGCCCTTGGCGCGTCCATTTTTCCAAAAGCGCCTTAATGTTCCGTCTCGAAATCGCATCGAGCATCCATGTAAAGACGTTCTTTACATAGCCCTCTAACGTCACGGCGTCAAGACTGTGTTTCCGCCGCCTTACGCCGCCTTGGCGAGGGAGCCGGAGAGGCCTTTTTGGATCAGGGCGCGAGTTTCGGGGATGCCGTAGAGCTCGATGAAGGAGCCGAAGCGGGGGCCTTGGGACTGTCCGAGCAGCACTTCGTAGATCGCCTGGAACCAGGCGCGCAGGTTCTCCGCGAAGCCATTGGTCTTGCCGGCTTCGTAGACGATGTTCTGCAGATCTTCGGCCCTGGCGTTGGCTGGCGCGGCAGCGAGGCCTTTGTCGAGCGCTTCGAGTGCGGCAGCTTCCTGCTCGGTTGCGGCGCGGAACTTCTTCGTCGGCTTCACGAAGTCGTCGTAGTAGGCGATGGCGTAGCCGGCGAGGTGGTCGAGCAGAGGATACTTCGCGGGCGTCGCGTCGGGCGCGAGGCGGCGCATGAAGCCCCACAGCACGCCCTTGTCGTGCGCGTTCGAGGCCGAGACGAGATTGAGCATCAGGCCGAAGGTGATCGGCAGCTCGGCGGCGGGCGGATGGCCGGCGTGGATGTGCCAGGCGGGATTGTCGAGCTTCTGCTTGTCCTCCTGGCCCGGGTAGGCGGCGATGAACTGCAGATATTCGTCGACGGCGCGCGGGATGACGTCGAAATAGAGGCGCTTGGCCGCCTTCGGCTTCTGAAACATGAAGAGTGAAAGGCTCTCGGGGCTCGCGTATTTGAGCCATTCCTCGATGGTGAGGCCATTGCCCTTGGATTTGGAGATCTTCTGGCCCTTGTCGTCGAGGAAGAGCTCGTAATTGAAACCCTCGGGCGGGGTGCCGCCGAGCGCGCGGCAGATCTTCGATGAGAGTGTGACGCTGTCGATCAGGTCCTTGCCGGCCATCTCGTAGTCGACGCCGAGCGCGGTCCAACGGAGCGCCCAGTCGGCCTTCCACTGGCACTTGACTGCGCCGCCGGTGACTTTCGTCTCGACCTTCTTGCTGGTCTCGGGGTCGACATAGACGACGGTGCCCTGCTTCGGGTGGCGCTCGACCATCGGGACGTAGAGAACCTTGCCGGTTTTGGGGCTGATGGGCAGAAAGGGCGAATAGGTGGCCTGCCGCTCGGGGCCGAGGGTGGGGAGGATGATCTCCATCACCTTGTCGTACACCTCGAGCATCTGGAGGAGCGTCTGGTCCATGGCGCCGGACTTATAGACCTCGGTCGCCGAGAAAAACTCGTACTCGAAGCCGAACTGATCGAGGAAACGGCGCAGGCGCGCGTTGTTGTGGTGCGCAAAACTTGGATGCTCATTCGAGAATGGGTCGGGGACGCTGGTGAGCGGCGTGTCGATGAAGTTCGCGAGCATGGCCTGATTGGGCACATTGCCCGGCACCTTGCGGAAGCCATCCATGTCGTCGGAAAAGCAGATCAGGCGCGTTTTGCGGCGGCCCTCGGTGAGCACTTCGAACGCGTGGCGGACCATGCTGGTCCGCGCGACCTCGCCGAAAGTTCCGATGTGGGGCAGGCCCGAGGGGCCGTAGCCGGTCTCGAAAATGACGGTCTTGTCCTTGCCACCCGGAATTTTATCGAGGCGCTGGATCAGGCGGCGGGCCTCCTCGAAGGGCCAAGCGCGGGCTTCACGGGCGGCGGCGATCTCGGCGGCTGACATGGGGGCAGACATGGGGCGGTATCCGGTTGCAGGCTGTGGGCGCAAAATGCTGCGCCTCATCGCGTGAGGCATACGGTTCAGCCTCGACTCTTGCTGCGGCAACCTATGTGTGCGTGCCCGGCAATGCAACGGAGAGTGACCAGCGGCCCACGAAAAAGCGGCCCAAAAATGCGATCGGCCGGTCACCGCTGCAGCGGCGCCAGCCGAGGCATCCTACGGGTCGGCGCTCCCCTTGCGAGGCTCGCACGACCTAATCGGGATATTCAGCGAGATTTCCGACGTGCCTTCGTGGCGCGACGGGCGCTGCCGGAGCGCTTCACGGAGGCGCGCTTCACGGTGGTCTTCTTGGTCTTCGCCTTGACCTTCGTCTTCGTCTTCTTGGCAACCTTAGCCATTCTCGTCTCCTTCAGTTTGGACCCAGTTTTCAGCGCGGACCTCCGACTTGTCTGCCCGGACGAATCGGGAATCCTTGCTAGAATCAGCTTTGGCGGGGCAGGTTAACAAGAGGTTAATTCAAGCGAATTCAGTTCGTTGCCTTGCTCTCTGGAGTCAGAATGGCAGGCAATTGTTGCAAACATGCACCGCTCGCGGCGAGCGCAGCGCATTGCTAAGCTCGCAACCGAACTTCACGCGTGGCGAGCGAGGACGCGCTCGCATCTCGCGGCTCACAGATTCCAGGGAGTGCCGAAGGATGGATTTCAACTTCACGCCAGAGCAGGACAATGTTCGTGATGGTGTTGCGCAGGTCTGCGCGCGATTCACCGAGGACTACTGGCGCGAGCGTGACCAGGAGGGCGGATTCCCGCACGATTTCCATAAGGCGCTGGCCGACGGCGGCTGGCTCGGCATCTGCATTCCGGAGGAGTTCGGCGGCTCGGGGCTCGGCATTCAGGAAGCGGCTGTCATGATGCAGGCCGTCGCGCAATCGGGGGCGGGCATGCAGGGCTGCTCGTCTGTGCACATGAACATCTTCGGGTTGAACCCGGTGGTGGTGTTCGGCACAGAAGAGCAGAAGCAGCGCATGCTGCCGCCGCTGGTGGCGGGCAAGGAGAAGTCCTGCTTCGCGGTGACAGAGCCCAACACGGGTCTCGACACGACGCAGCTGAAGACACGCGCGGATCGCAAGAACGACCGCTATGTGGTCAACGGGCAGAAGGTGTGGATCTCGACGGCGCAGGTGGCCGAGAAAATGCTGCTGCTGGCGCGGACGACGCCCGCCGACCAGGTGAAGAAGAAGACCGAGGGGCTGTCGCTGTTCTACACGACCATCGATCGCAAGCGGGTGGAGGTGCGCGAGATCGAGAAGATGGGGCGCAAGTCGGTCGATTCGAACCAGGTGTTCTTCGACAACTTCGAGGTGCCGTTCGAGGACCGGATCGGCGAGGAGGGGAAGGGGTTCGAGTACATCCTGCATGGCATGAACCCGGAGCGCATCCTGATTGCAGCGGAAGCGGTGGGACTAGGGCTGGTCGCGATCGAGAAAGCGTCGAAGTATGCGCAGGAGCGGATCGTGTTCGGACGGCCGATCGGACAGAACCAGGGCGTGCAGCATCCACTCGCCGAGGCATGGATGGAGCTGCAGGCGGCGCAGCTGATGACGATGAACGCGGCGTGGCGCTACGACCAGGGCCTTTCGTGCGGGGCGGAATCGAACGCGGCGAAGTATCTCTCGGCGGAGGCCGGGTTCAAGGCGTGCCAGCAGGCGGTGATGACGCACGGCGGCTTCGGCTATGCCAAGGAGTTCAACGTGGAGCGCTACATGCGCGAGGTGATGCTGACGCGGATCGCGCCGGTGTCGCCGCAGCTGATCCTAAGCTTCATCGCGGAGCGGGTGCTCGGGATGCCGCGGAGTTATTGAGGGGGTGCTTGCGCG
>CAZCQH010000021.1:0-88162 GCA_964500805.1 uncultured Hyphomicrobiaceae bacterium | reverse complement strand
AGCGCGTGCTGCGCATGCGCTTCGGCATCGGCATGAACACCGACCACACGCTGGAAGAGGTCGGCCAGCAGTTCTCGGTCACCCGCGAGCGCATCCGCCAGATCGAAGCCAAGGCGCTGCGTAAGCTGAAGCATCCGTCACGGTCAAGGAAGCTCAGGAGCTTCTTGGATAATTGATGGATGGTTGCTCGGTGTTTCTATGGCAGTGGCGAAATCAGTTGTAGGCGCGTTATGTCTCTGGCTGTGCGTCAAGGCGTTTTGCGTCTTGGGCATCGTCCTTTGGGACGGACACTTTATGCGCCCAAATCTGGTTGAAGGTACCGGTGACGTCATAGTCACCAAAGCCTGGGATCCAATACGCTACTGGGTTCAGATGGTGTTTTGGTTTGTCCAGGGCGTCGTTCTCGCCGCTGTCGGATTTCTGTTGCTGCGAGGCGTCCTTCGGCACTGTTATCACCGCGTGTGGCGCGCTTGAGCAAGGCTTTGTGAATATCGAGCTCGCACCGGATGCGGAGCAGAGGTGCTGGCAGAAGTAGCAGCCGGCACCCTCGCGACGCCTGAGGACGCTGTGTTCGACGCCATCAACCAAGCCAAGCAGCGGAGATTGCGCGAGAGGCTGACCGAAGCTTTCGCAGAGGGCGGCGAGAGCTCGGCTGACGACGTTCGCAAACATGTCAGGCAGGACCTCGACCGGCTCGCGCCCCCCAGAGGCGCGCTGAGTGCCACATCTCTCTTTGAAGCCTCGCGCTCGCGCCTTCGCTTTGCTATCCTTCCTCTATGAACTCGCACATCCGTCCAGGGCATCGTCCCCCGACACAAGCCGCAGAGGGTGTCCCCCGCTGGCGCTGGACAACGGCCGAGTTGCTGCGGCTGACAGAGCTGGGCGCTTTCGGTCCGGAGGATCGGTTCGAGCTGATCGGCGGGGAGATCGTTCCGATGTCACCCAAAGGCCGCAAGCACGAAGTCATTGCCGATGAGCTCGGGCAATTCTGGCTGAGGAAAGTCCCAGAGGACATTTGGGTCAGCACTGAGCGCCAGTTCAATCTCGACGATTCGACTTACACAGAGCCCGACCTCCTTGTGCGTCCTACCTCGATTAAGTCCTACGACGTTCGCGGGTCCGCGGCTCTTCTCGTCGTCGAAATCGCGGACTCGAGTCTTGGCTACGACCAAACAACCAAAGCTAACGTCTATGCACGCTTCGGTGTCCGCGAGTACTGGGTCATCGATGCACAAACTCAATCGACCCGCATTCATCTTAAGCCTGGGCCTGCGGGTTACGCAGAGGTGCGGGACGCCATCCCGACCGAAACCTTAAAGCCCCATCTTGCCCCAGTGCTTGCAGTGCGTCTCGCCGATCTCGACTTGGATTGATCGGCGGCGGCACGCGCCTGCAACCGCAAGCGCACGCTTGTCAGCCCTACGTCCCCTTCCTGAACATCCCCACATCCAGCGGCCGGACCGCACCCATCCAGACGGCGTGGTCGGTGTGGTCTTTCAGGTGATCGCCGGTCTCGGGATGGATCAGCACATTGAGGCCTGCGCGGTTCAGCATCAGCCAGTGCATCACATCGGCAAGCTTTCCGTGCGGCACGAGAAGCTGGCAGCTCCAGTCGGGATGCGGGCCGACGGGCTTCTCGTGCATGCGCCCCATCACCAGGCCATGCGCATCGCGCGCGCCTTCGCAGACAGTGCGTGCCGTCGCCAGCGTGCCGGCATCGTAATAGACGTGCGCGTGATACATGCGCTCTTCAGTCATGACGGGCCTCTCTGGGCAATTGCTTCGAACCAGAGTGTAGCGTGCCCCGGCCAGGCGCCGCCAATCTCCTCTTCGACGATCCCGAACGATCCACGGCCGGAAGCTATGCGCGCAAGGGATGGCCAAGGCCAGCGATCCCCTCCTAAGATGGCTGCACATCTTGAACGACCGCCAAGACCCGAGGGACCCCATGGCCGCTGCCACGCTCGACTACACCACCCTGCTCCGCCCCGATCTGCCACCTGCTTCGCCGAAGTGGGCGGGTTTCCCGAAGTACAATTTCGTCGGCGGCCACAATGACCCCGATTCAACGCCCGTCGACGCGCTGGTAAAGGCCGCCGAGTCTGTCCTGAAGCGCGAAGGGCGCACGCTCGCCACCTACAATCTCGAAAGCGGTGCGCAAGGCTACAAGCCGCTCCGCGATTTCGTGGCCAAGAAAGTGAAGGCCGACGCAGGTATCGACTGCACTGCCGACGACATTCTGATCACCTCCGGCTCGAACCAGGGCCTCGATCTCGTAAACCGCGTGCTGCTTACACCCGGCGATACCATCATCGGCGAGGAGATGAGCTACGGCAGCGCGATTACCCGCGTGACGCGGGCTGGTGCAAACTGGGTCGGTGCGCCACTCGACAAGGGCGGCATCCAGATGGACAAGCTCGCCAACATCCTCGCCGATCTGAAGATCAAGGGCATCACGCCCAAGTATATCTACACCATCCCAACAGTTCAGAACCCGACCGCGACGGTGATGACCGAGAGCCGCCGCTTGGAGCTGATCAAGCTCTCCGAAATGTATGGCGTGCCGATCTTCGAGGACGAGTGCTACGCGGACCTGACGTGGACGGGCGAGCGCCCGAAGGCGATCCGCGCGCTTGCCGGCAACGATCGCGTCATTCACTTGGGTTCGTTCTCGAAATCGATCGCGCCGGCCATGCGGCTCGGCTATCTGATCGCCGGCTGGCCTCTGATGAGCCGCATGTTGGCGGTGAAGACGGACGGTGGCACGCCCGCCATCGAGCAGATGGTGATGGCGGAGTTTGCGTCGCAGCACTTCGATGGCCATGTGAAGTCGCTGCGCAAGGCGCTCAAGCGCAAGCTCGACGTGCTGATCGAGGCGGTGCAGGCGGAATTCGGCACTGCGGCGGAGTTCGAGCGGCCGGACGGCGGCATTTTCCTGTGGGTCAAGCTGCCCGACAGCGTCGACACCATGAAGCTGTTCCAGGCGGCATCGAAGGAAGGCGTGGCGATCAATCCCGGCGTCGAGTGGTCCAGCAACAAGGAGCTCGGCAAAACGCGGCTCAGGATTTGCTTCGCCAATCCGACCGAGCAGGCGATCCGCGACGGCGTCGCCAAGCTCGCCGAAGTCTGCCACCGCGAGTTCGGCACCCCCACCCGCAGCCGCAACGTGCAACGCTGACGGCGAGTGGCCTTTGACCTGACCCCAGCTCACGAGGGCGGCAACGGAGTCAGGCCGATGGGTCTGACCCCACCCACGCTTCGAAGGAAACTTACATGACCCTCTCCGGCTTCAAGAGCCGAATGGTGAAAGTTGGCGACGTCAACCTGCACGCCGTTGTCGGCGGGTCGGGGCCGCCACTGCTCCTGCTTCACGGGTTCCCGCAGACGTGGTGGGAATGGCGCAAGGTGATGCCGGATCTCGCCAAGCGCTACACGGTGGTTGCCGCGGATCTCCGCGGCGCCGGCCATTCGGATTGTCCCGCTACCGGCTACGACAAGGCCCAGCTCGGCACCGACATGGTCGGCCTCATGAAGGCGCTCGGACATGAGCGTTTCCATGTCTGCGGGCACGACATCGGCGCCATGGTCGCCTATGCGCTCGCCGCCACGCATCGGAGCGCGGTGACCAATCTCGTCATACTCGATGTGCCGATGCCCGGCGTGTCGTTCTGGGACGGCCTATTCTCCGACCCGCGCGTCTGGCATTTCGCGTTCCATATGAAGCCGCATCTGCCGGAGGTGCTGCTTGCCGGCAAGGAATACGAGTACGTCAGCACCTTCATCTGGGACCGCTGCTACAATCGTCTCGCTTTCGACGAGGAAGACCTGCGCATCTTCGCGCGCTCGTTCGCCATGCCGGGGCGCACGCGCGGCGGGCTCGAATGGTACCGCGCCTTCCCGAAGGACGCCGCCGACAATCGCGCGTGGATGAAGAACAAGGTGACCGTTCCCGTGCTCGCTCTCGGCGGCGATCAGCGATGGGGACCCGTCATCGTCTCGATGATGCAGGAACTCTGCGACAACGTTACCGGCGGCAGCGTGCCCGACTGCAACCACTGGGTCGCCGAAGAGCAGCCGGAGATGCTCGTGAACAAGCTCGTGGATTTTTTGGGGTAGCAGTAAGTGCCCGGCTCCAGCCTGACGCCCCGCCTCTTGCCTCGGAGCAACTGTGGCAGGGCAGAGCCAGGGGCCCAACAAAGAACGCCAATCATGCCCGCAGCCCTCGATGCCCTTTTCAACGATGTCGTCGCGGCTAGCCGCGTTCTCGCCAACGAGGGCCTCGTCGACGGTTTCGGGCATGTGAGCTGCCGGCATCCGGAACGGGCGGACCGGTTCTTTCTCTCGAGGGTGCGCGCGCCCGCCCTCGTCGAGCGTAGCGACATTCTCGAATTCGATCTGGACAGCCGCACGATCGAACCGACGACGCATCGCGTTTTCGCCGAGCGGGTCATTCACGGCGAGGTCTACAAAGCGCGACCGGACGTGATGGCCGTGTGCCATCATCACGCACCGGCCATGCTGCCGTTCTGCAATACCGGCGTGACGCTGGTTCCGGTCTATCACTTGGGTGCGACGATGGGGCCGACGGTGCCGTTCTGGGATGCCCAGGACGAATTCGGCGACACCAATCTGCTGGTCTCGACGCAGGAGCAAGGCGCCGCCATGGCCCGGGCGCTCGGGAAGAATTGGACCGTGCTGCTCCGGCGGCACGGCGCCACAACGGCAGGCCGCTCGGTGCGCGAGCTGGTGTTTCGGACGGTTTACGGCGCCAAGAATGCCGACGTGCAGGCGCGCGCCATGCAGATGGGGACGATTTCGCAACTCTCTCCTGGTGAGGCGAAGCTGGCCGAGGCGTTCAATCTGACGCCGATCGCGCTCGACCGAGCCTGGGAGCAGTGGTGCGTTGCGGCAGGCATGGAAGCAGCAGTAGCGA
Source organism: uncultured Hyphomicrobiaceae bacterium (assembly GCA_964500805.1). Lineage (GTDB taxonomy): Bacteria > Pseudomonadota > Alphaproteobacteria > Rhizobiales > Hyphomicrobiaceae. The sequence continues at coordinate 83,229 of CAZCQH010000021.1, read as the reverse complement.
GTAGCGAGTAGCGAGTAGCGAGTAGCGAGTAGCGAGTAGCGAAGGGTTGTGTAAGCTCACGTTCTACGCAAGCTACAAGCTCAGAATCGTTGCAAGGACACATAAGGCGAAACTGATCGCGCTTGCAGCGGCGGGCCAACACTTGGAGAATCGAAGAGGTCAGACTCATGGGTCTGACCCCGACCATCGAGAATGCCATGTTGAAGCGGATAAGCAATTCAACAGGCGATGCAGGCTGGAGCCAGGCACGCAACACATAGAACGAGGGGAATGAACCACATGAAACACATCTCACGGCGCGCATTCGGAGCAACGCTCGGCGGAGCGCTGGCAGCACCGGCCATCAAAGCCGCCGCGCAGGCCACCTACCCCGACAAGCCGATCAAGCTGATCGTGCCGTTTCCGCCGGGCGGCGGCTCGGACTACATGGCGCGCCTCATTGCACCGAAGCTGACCGACTCGCTGAAACAGCCGATCGTCGTCGACAACAAGCCGGGTGCCGCCGCCGCAATCGGCGCCGATGCAGCCGCCAAGGCCGCGCCTGACGGCTACACGCTGCTGATGGTCGTGCGCGATCTCAACATGAACCCCAGCATCTATAAGACGCTGCCCTACGACACGCTGAAAAGCTTCTCTTGGATCTGCAAGGTCGCCGACGGCCCCTATGTCATCGTCGCGAATCCGGACTTCGCCGCCAAATCGATGGCGGAGGTGATCAGCATGGCGAAAGCCAAGCCGGGCAGCATCTCCTATGGCAGCCTCGGCATCGGCACCATGGGCCACGTCAACGTCGAAGCCATGAAGCAGCGGCTCGGCATCGATCTGCTGCACGTGCCCTACAAGGGAGCAGGACCCGCACTTGCCGCTGCCGTGCAAGGCGAGGTTCCACTGGCGATTGCCGCCTTCACTGGCGCCCTGCCGCTGGTTCGCGATGGCAAGCTGCGCGCCATGGTCGTCGGCACGGAGCAGCGCACTAAGCACTTCCCGGATACGCCAACCATCGTCGAGGTCGGCGGCGGCAGCGACACGCTGGTGCCGACCTTCTGGGGCTTCGCGGCGCCGGCTGGCACACCGCGCCCGATCATCGACAAGCTCAACGCTGAATTCAAACGCGTCTTCGAGATGCCTGACATCCGCGAGAAACTCGAGGCGAGCGGCCTCTTTCCCACGCACTCCACGCCGGAAGAGCTCGGCGCCATCATGGAGAAGGACATCGCCCACTTCGCCAAGCTCGTGAAGTCGATCGGCATCGAGCCGCAGTGAGGGCGAACGTAGGTCGGAGTGAGCCGGCCCGTGTCGGATCGGTTTGCCGAGGCGCCCGTTCCGGCGAAGTCCGACATTGCACGACGGGCGGATGCGTTGGTGCGACGAGCCGAGCATCAAGCCGTCGGACTTCGCGGGACGAGGCGCTGTGCCGTCCTCCGCGATCCGGTGGCCCGCTCACTCCGACCTACGGCGACGTTCGTGCTCACGCCGCCCGGAACAGGCGCACGGCTTCGTCGCACTCGAAGAGATAGAGGAGATTGCGCAGAGCTTCGCCGCGGGGGCTGGTGAGCTTCGGATCTTTCGAGAGCACGAGCCGTGCATCGTCGCGGGCGGCGGCGAGCAGGTCCGGGAAATTAGGCACCTCGGCAACGCGGAACTCGGGCATGCCGGACTGGCGCGCGCCCAACACCTCGCCGCCGCCCCGCAATTCGAGATCCTTCTCGGCGATCAGGAAGCCGTCCTCGGTCTCGCGCATCATCTCGAGGCGCGCACGCGCCGTTTCGCCGAGCGGCGACTTGTAGAGCAGCAGACAGAACGATTGCCGGCTGCCACGGCCGACTCGGCCGCGCAACTGGTGCAACTGCGCGAGGCCGAAGCGCTCGGCGTGCTCGATCACCATCACCGAAGCATTGGGCACGTTGACACCAACCTCGATCACCGTGGTGGCAACGAGGATTGAGAGCTTGTTCTCGGAAAACGACTCCATGACCTTGTCCTTGGCAGGGCCGGTCATGGCGCCATGCAGAAGCCCAACCTTATCGCCGAAGACTTGTGAAAGATGCGCATGGCGCTCCTCCGCGGCGGCCAGCTCCGAGACCTCGCTCGATTCGATCAGCGGGCACACCCAGTAGATCTGCGCGCCTTGCGAGACCGCGCGCTTCAGTCCGTCAATCACCTCTTCAAGACGGTCCTGCGCGACAAGCGTGGTGGTGACAGGCTTGCGGCCAGCGGGCTTCTCGGTGAGACGCGACACATCGAGATCGCCGTAGTGCGTCATCAGCAGCGTGCGCGGGATCGGCGTCGCGGTCATCACCAGCACGTTGACGCCGTGCTCACCACCTTTGGCTTGCAGTGCCAGCCTCTGATGAACACCGAAGCGGTGCTGCTCGTCGATGACAACAAAGGCCAGGTCCTTGAACACCACGTCCGGCTGGAACAGCGCGTGCGTGCCGATCAGAATGTCGACGTCCCCGACAGCCAGATGCTCGAGCAGCGTTGCGCGCGCCTTGCCTTTCTCTCGGCCGGTGAGGAGGCCAACCCGCAACCCCGCCTTCTCGGCGAGCGGCGCGATGGTCTCCGCGTGCTGGCGGGCGAGCACCTCGGTCGGCGCCATGATCGCCGCCTGCCCGCCAGCCTCGACGGCGATGGCCATGGCCATCAGCGCAACCACCGTCTTGCCGCTGCCGACATCGCCCTGCAGGAGGCGGAGCATGCGGGTCGGCGAGTTCATGTCCTCCGCGATCTCCTTCAGCGCCTGGCGCTGCGAATTGGTCAGCGCAAACGGCAGCGCGTAAGCTATACGCGCACGGATGCGGCCGTCGCCGGTCGTGCTGCGGCCCGGCCGATTGCGCAGGCTCTCGCGCACCAGGGCGAGCGCGAGTTGTCCCGCAAGCAGCTCATCGTAGGCGAGCCGCTGCCAGGGCACGCCGGCGGGTGACACATCGGCCGCATCGGCAGGTTTGTGAAGGCGGTGCACAGCTTCCACAGCAGAAGGCCAGCCACGGGCTTTCAGCCAATCGGGCTCCTGCCATTCGGGAAACTTCGGGAACCGCTCCGCAGTCTGCCGCTGCGCCTTGCCGAGCACCTTGCCGGAGAGCCCAGCGGTCAGCGGATAGACCGGCTCGATCACCGGCAGATCGCCGCGCTTCTCGGGCTCGACGATGTAGTCCGGATGGGCCATTTGCAGGGTGTCGTTGTATTGTTCGACCCGGCCTGAGACAAATCGCGTCCGGCCGATCGGCAGCTGGCGCTCGATGAACTTTCGCTCGGCGTGAAAAAACACGAGATCGAGCCGGCCGGTGTCGTCCTCGCAGCGGACCTTATAGGGCGCCTTGCTGTTGCCGCGCGGCGGCGCGAAGTGTTTGAGCACGCGCACCTCGAACGTTGCGATGGTGCCGGGCACCGCGCCGCGCACCGTCGGCTCGGCGCGGCGGTCGATGGCGCCGGTCGGGAGATGCCAGAGCAGATCGACCACGCGCGGCTCGGTGACACCCGGCGGCAAGCGTAGCGCCTTCTTCAAGAGCACGATCAGCCGCGGCCCGATGCCTGTGAGGCTCGTTGCCGACGCAAACAGCGGATTGAACACCTCAGGCCGCATGGGCCTCCTTAGGTTGAACGGCGCAAATTACCGGCGCAGAGGCGGCAGGCCGGGCATGCGTGACGTAATGGCTGACAGCCCCGGACGAAGTCGGTATACCACGGCTCCGCCGAAGGCGACGATCGAGGCACGGGGCATCCAAATTGCCACGGGCCCGTTTCTGCTTTTGCACAACCTTTGATGTCGCGACCGGAACATGACCGACAATTCCAAGACCGCAGCAACCGTCACCTGCTTCGCTGATGACCTTAGGCTCAGGCGTGCGCTCTACCGCGCTCGGCACCGCGGTACCAAGGAGATGGATTGGCTGCTGGGGCGTTATGCGGATGCGAACATCGCCTCCATGAGCGACGCCGAGCTTGGCGACTTGGAACAGCTCCTGGCGATGCCCGACCCGGATCTTCAAGCCTGGATCATGACGGGGGAGAGCCTCGGCGCGAGCGAGCTCATGCCGCTGGTCGAGAAGATCCGGACGTTCCACGGGCTCCCGGCGAAGGCGGACGGCTGACGTGACGCAAACGGCCAAAGCACCAGACACGCCTCGGGCCAGGGGCGCAGCGCGCGTCGAGACGCTCACCGGCGTGCCCGACAGCTACGACGGGCTCGTCCTTGCGGAGCTGGCGGCGGAAGCCTCGGCCGTGCGCGGCGCGCCTTCCGCGATCTTGCACATCGCGCGCGATGACCGGCGCGTGGAAGAGCTCGAGGCCGCCCTCGCCTTCTTCGCGCCGAAGGTGAAGGTGATCTCCTTCCCTGCCTGGGACACGGTGCCCTATGACCGCATCGGTCCCAACGCGGAGATCGTCGCCAAGCGCATAACGGCGCTTGCGATCCTCGCGGCGAGCCAGCGCAAGGAACCGACGGTCGTTCTGACCACGGTCAACGCTATTCTGCAGCGCGTACCACCGCGTGATCACATCAAGCGCTCTTTGAGAAACGTCGCGGCCGGTCAGCGCATCGATCGCACTCAGCTGATCGAGCGGCTCTCACTTGCCGGTTATGTGCGCACGGGCACGGTGATGGAGCCTGGCGAGTTCGCGGTGCGCGGCAGCCTGATCGACCTCTTCCCACCGGGGCGCCAGCAGCCGGTGCGGCTCGATTTCTTCGACGACACGCTCGAGAGCATCAAGAGCTTCGATCCCGAGACGCAGCGTACGCAGAAGCTCGTTCAGAAGCTGACGCTCACGCCGATGAGCGAGGTGGCGTTCGGCGATACCGCCACGCGCCATTTCCGCCAGGCCTATGTCGCGGCGTTCGGTGCCAATACGGCAAGCGATGGGTTGTATGAGGCGGTCTCCGCAGGCCACCGCTATCCCGGTATGGAGCATTGGCTGCCGTTCTTCCACGAGAAGCTCGAGACGCTGCTCGACTATCTGCCCGATGCGCCGCTCTCCTTCGATCACCTCGCTAATGATGCGGTGCGAGAGCGGCAGGAGCAGATCCGCGATCACTTCCAGGCCCGCGTCGACGCCTTGGAAACACAGACCTTCGGTGCGCCACCCTACAAGCCCGTGCCGCCCGAGAAAATGTTCTTCGGCGAGGACGAGTGGCGTCGCGTCATCAGCACCCGCGAGGTGCGCCAATTCTCGCCCTTCGAGCAGGCCGACCCCAACGTCAAGGTCCGCAACTTTCGAGGCCGCGCCGGCCGCTCGTTCGCGGCGGAACGCACGACCGAGGGGACCAATCTGTTCGGTGCCGTCGTCACCCACATCAAGGCGCTGATTGCCCAAGGCAAGCGGGTGATCGTCGCCGCGTGGACACCTGGTGCGCGCGAGCGCCTTGCTGTGATGCTGGCGGAGAACGGCCTGGAGAGCGCCAAAAAAGTAGACAGCTACGATCAAGCGCTGATCGAGCCGCAAACCACGCCGCTGCTCGCCGTGCTCGGCATCGAATCCGGCTTCGAGACACCCGACCTGGCCATCATCGGCGAGCAGGACATCCTGGGCGATCGCCTGGTGCGCCCGCGCCGCAAGGCGAAGAAGGCTGCCGACGTCATCACCGAGGCAACCAGCCTCTCGGTCGGTGACATCGTGGTGCATGCCGATCACGGCATCGGCCGCTTCGTCGGGCTCAACACGATCACGGCGCTCGGCGCGCCACACGACTGCCTCGAAATCCACTACCACGGAGGCGATAAACTCTATCTGCCGGTCGAGAACATCGAGCTGCTGTCACGCTATGGCTCGGACGAGACCAATGTGGAGCTCGACCGGCTCGGCGGCGTTGCCTGGCAGACGCGCAAGGCGCGGCTCAAGAAGCGACTGCGTGAGATCGCGGGCGAGCTCATCCGCATCGCCGCGCTGCGCCAGCTGCGCGAGGCGCCCTCCATGGCGCCGCCGCAGGGCGCGTGGGACGAGTTCATCGCCCGCTTCGCGCACGAGCCGACCGAGGATCAGGCCGCCTCGATCGATGCCGTCATCGAGGACCTGGGCCGCGGCCGCCCCATGGACCGCCTCATCTGCGGCGACGTCGGCTTCGGCAAGACCGAGGTCGCGCTGCGCGCTGCATTCGTTGCGGCCATGGCCGGACTGCAGGTCGCTGTCGTCGTGCCGACCACGCTGCTGGCACGCCAGCACTACAAGACCTTCTCCGAGCGCTTCAAAGGCCTGCCGCTGAAGATCGGACGCGCGTCGCGGCTCGTTGCTGCCAAGGAGCTGAGCGAGGTTAGAGCAGGCGTCAAGGATGGACAGATCGATATCGTCGTCGGCACACATGCGCTGCTTGGCAAGTCGATTCAGTTTGCGCGGCTCGGCCTCCTCATCGTCGACGAGGAGCAGCATTTCGGCGTCGGCCACAAGGAGCGCCTGAAGCAGCTGAAGGAGGACGTGCACGTTCTCACGCTTACGGCAACGCCTATTCCGCGCACGCTGCAGCTGGCGCTCTCGGGCGTGCGCGAACTCTCATTGATCACTACGCCGCCGATCGATCGGCTGGCGGTCAGAACCTACATTTCGCCGGTCGATCCCGTCATTCTGCGCGAGGCGCTCAGACGCGAGCGCCACCGGGGCGGACAGTCGTTCTATGTCGTCCCGCGCATTGCCGACCTCGACGATGTCGCCGAGTTCCTGCGCGAGCACACGCCGGAACTGCGCGTCGCGCGCGCCCACGGCCAACTCTCGCCCACAGAGCTCGAAGACGTCATGACGGCATTCTACGACGGCCAATATGACGTTCTGCTCTCGACAGCAATCGTCGAGTCCGGCCTCGATATTCCGAACGCAAACACCCTGATCGTGCACCGCGCCGATATGTTCGGCCTCGCCCAGCTCTATCAGCTGCGCGGACGCGTCGGACGCTCGAAGACACGCGCCTATGCCTACTTCACGACGCCGGTCGGCCAGAAGCTGACCGCAGGTGCCGAGAAACGGCTCAAGGTGCTGCAGTCGCTGGACACGCTCGGCGCGGGTTTCTCGCTGGCGTCCCACGATCTCGACATCCGCGGCGCGGGCAACCTGCTGGGCGACGAGCAGTCCGGACACATTCGCGAGGTGGGCTTCGAACTCTATCAGTCCATGCTGGAGGAGACGATTGCGGCGCTCAAGGGTGGCGATCTCGGCGAGACGGCGGACCAGTGGAGCCCGCAGATCCAACTCGGCACGCCGGTGTTGCTGCCCGAAAGCTACGTCACCGATCTGCAGGTGCGCCTCGGACTCTATCGTCGCCTGTCGACACTCGCGACGCGCGAAGAAATCGATGCGTTTGGCACGGAGCTCATCGACCGCTTCGGGCCGCTACCGGCCGAGGTCGAGCACCTCCTTGACGTGGTGGAGATCAAAGCGCTTTGCCGCCGCGCCGGGATCACACAGCTCGACGCGGGACCGAAGGGCGCCTCGATCGCCTTCCGAAAGGGCCAGTTTGCCAACCCGGATGCCCTTGTCGCCTTCATCGCCGCATCGAAAGGCCTCGTGAAGGTGCAACCCGACATGAAGCTTGTCTTCAAGGGCGACTGGGAGACTGCATCGGCGCGGCTGAAAGGGGCTCGTGGTCTCGCAATGGAGCTCGCGCAGCTGGCATCAGGCGAAACCGCACGATCCGACCGCAGTGTTGCCAAATTGTCCCCCGGTGCTCCAACCGCTGCCGCCCGGCGATCATAATCTCGCCACGAGTGGAAGCTCCAGTTTCGAGCGGTGCATACCTCGTTGATGGCAGTTGACTTTCGAGCGGTTTCGACCGACCGCTTCACCCATTGCATGGCGTAGAGGGCTGAAGCTCCGGGCCACGCGCGGTGCTTCGGCCGCGACGATCGGCGTTTTGAAGGGGGGATTATGAGCAGACAAACCCTGGTCCGGGCATTGCTTGTCGCGAGCACGCTCGCGCTTGCCCAGCCTTCGCCGCATGCCGCGGCCCAAAGCCTTTACGCGACCGAGATGAACTATGGCCGCGAGGCATTCGACGGCAGCAACTTCGCGCTCGCCCAACGGCATTTCCAGGCTGCCCATGACGCGGCCAACACAGACGGCCAAAAGGCGACCGCGCTCTATTCGTTGGCTGTCGTCCTGCAGCGCCAGGGCCGCCTCGATGAGGCCAAGGAGCGCGCTGCAAAGGCCGTTGAGCTCTGGCCCAAGCATTCGCAGGCCAAGGCGATGCTGGATGAATTGAACAACGCGGCAAGCAAGCCGCAGCCGAAAGCGACTGGCAAGGCCGCAGCGCCTGCCGGGCCTGTAGCCGCAAGCCAGCCCACGGACCTCGCGAAGATCGAGGAAGAGGAGCGCGCGGCCATTCGCCGGGCGCGTGAGAAGGGCGTCGATCTCGCAGGCGTTCCGCTCAATCAAAAAGCTCCGGCTGCGACGCCAAAGCCGCCAGCACGCGAGGCTGCTACGACCAAAGACGCGAAAGAAACGCGCGAGCCGCGCGAGGTCAAGGACGCGCGACCCAGCGCGCCGCCCAAGGAGACCGTAGCGGCTGCGAAGAGCGAGCCGGCTGCCCCGAAGACGAAGGACACTGCAGCTAAGGAAACGGCTGCCAAGGCCGAGCCGCCAGGTCCGGTGGTCGCGGCCGTTGTAAAGAAGAAGCCGGAGACACCGCCCGCGCCACCAGCACCGAAGCCGGTCGTTGCTGCTGCAGCGGCAGCCGCTACACCGCCGATCGCCGTGGCGGCACCGGCAGCACCGACCATCGACTACGCCAAGCTTGGCCAGCTCGAGCCGAGCGGCGCCCGTCTGCTCCTATCCTCGCCAGGCATTGCGGCGCCGCTGCTCGGCGCGGGCTTCACCAATGGAGACGCCTCCGTTGCGCTGGTGACTGGCCCCGCCAAGGCCGCCGACGGCACCGCGAATGCTATCGAACTGCGCCAGATCGACATTCGGACCGGCAAGATCGGCGACGTTTATGCGCTGCACGCCGATATCAATGCAGCGCTTGGTGTAATCGCCGCCAGCTCGTCGCAAGTCGTGACGGCCGTACCGGCGGGCAAGAAGAGCAAGTCCGTTTCGATCCATACATGGAATCCGACAACTGTCGCCAACGACGACGCGATCGAGCTCGAAGGCTCCGGCAAGGATCTGCCGCTTGCGCTCGACGCACTCGTCGCCTCGCGCAATGGCGCCCGAATTGCCGCCGTGCACAGCACGGGCGTTCAGATCTTCAACACAAGAGGCCTCAAGGGTTCGGGCTCGTACCGTTTTGCCGCCCGCGCTGATCTGTCGGCTCCCGTCGCCGCGGCCATGTCCGGCAACGGCCAGCGCGTCGTGCTGACCAATGGCGCCCGTTTCCGCTTGATCGACAGGGCCGCCGTCAAGGACATCGGCTTCAGCAGCGCGGCGGCGTCCGTCGAGGTGGTGGCGCTGTCGGAAAACGGTGATCTGATCGCCGCCGCAGCTGGCCAGAGCCTGCGGCTGGTCGACGCCAACACCGGCAAGGACCTCGATCCGCTGCCGGTGGTGGCCCATCCAATGACGGCAATCGCCTTCGGCCCGGATGGCGCCCGGCTTGCTGTTGCGTCGCAGGATCGCGTGCACATCTGGACGCTCAACGGACGCAAGGTCCTTGCCGATCTCACCACCAACGGCGCGCCGACGCGCGTTGCCTTCTCGGGCGATGGGCGACTGCTGCTCGCCGCGGGCCCGAGTGGCACGCGCGTGTGGCTTGTCGATCCGCTGACGCCCACGCCGTCGACAACCACGCCAATTGCTGCCGCGCCGGCTTCACAGCCAGAGCCACCGAAGGTTGCCGCAGCTGTCGCAGAGGCGAAACCAGCGGCGCATGCTGCAGGAACCCAACCGGCGGCTGGCGGCACCGTAGCGGCGACGGCTCCGTCATCGCCGCCTGCGCCAGTTACTCCTCCCGCACCAGCGGAGCAGCAGACAGCGGCCGCCGCACCTGCGTCGACGCCAACGGCCAGCGATGCGCCGGCAACAACAGCTCACACGCCACTAGCCGGTGCTGCGCTTCAACCTCCAGCGCTGCCAGCAGCTGAAACGCCGAAGCTCGACGCGCGGCAGATCGCGCAGCTCAAGTCACAGCGCAACCGCGCTCTCGCCGACATGGATTGTGACCGGGTGAAATCTCTCGACGAGCAGATTGGCGGCGACGCGCGCTACAGCGGTTGCGTGTCTAAGGTCGAACAGGCCGAACGAGCCCGCATCATCGCAAGGCTCGCGACCGATCGAATCGCTGCTCTCAACGCCGGTGACTGTGACAAGGTTCAGCAGCTAGACACCGAAATCGGTTCAGGCGCGGTGCATGCGCAATGTGTCCAACGCGCAGAAGAAGCGAAACGGATCGCGGCGCACAATCAGCTGGTCGCCGATCGACAGGCCGCCTTCGACAAGCAAGATTGTAACGCCGTCATGGACCTCGATACCAAGATCGGCAGCGGTGCCCTGTTCCAGTCCTGCACGGTCGAGAAGCTGATCAAGACCGGAACCGCGCGCGAGCTCTATCTCGCTGCCGCCAAAAGCGATGCCGACAAGCAGATCTCGGAGGCGCGGCGCTACTATCGCGCGATCGTCGACCAGCACCCGCAGGATGACCTTGCCATCAAGGCTGCGGAGCGCATGACGGTACTCTCGGACATTGAAGCCCAAGAGCGGAACGCCCAGATGGCGACCGGCAGCACGCGCGAGCGTGCCCGCCCGCGCCGCAAACTGCCGCGCCACTGACGGGCCTGCGCTCACACTCCTCGATCGCAATCTGCAAGCCGCGACCGCGGAATTCGGTCGCGGCTTTGCCATTTTCGGAGCACCGTCGAACAAGGAGCGGCCTCAGGCTTGGCGATCCACCGTCAAATGTGATTGGCCAGTCTGGCGAAAGCGCTCCTATACTTCTGCGACAATTTTCACATTGACACGCAATATCGGAGACTCGCGAACGACCCACGCTCAACCCGGAGGAAATCCCATGACCGGCACGTCCGTGACCCGCAGACGCTTTCTTGCGACCACGGCAGCGACCTCGAGCCTTGTCGCTGCGCCTTATGTCAGCGGGGTTCATGCCGCGGGGACCCTCTCAATCGCGCTCTGGGATCACTGGGTGCCTGGCGCCAACGACGCGAGCACGGCCCTTGTCAATGCCTGGGCGGAAAAAGAGAAGGTCAACGTCAAGCTCGACTACATCACCAGCGTCGGCGGCAAGCTGATCCTGACGGCCGCCGCGGAAGCGCAGGCGAAATCCGGCCACGACATCATCCAGATGAACAATTGGCTGCCGTCGGAATACGCCAAGTCGCTGGAGCCCGTCGACGACGTCATCAAGTCTCTCGAGGCGGTGAACGGCCCCGTAGATCCTGCGGTCGCGCACTTCGGTCGCCCGGAAGGTGTGTGGCGCGGCGTGCCGACGACGCGCGCGACGATCAACTACCCATGCGCGACGCGCATCGACCTCATGAAGCAGCACGCCGGCATCGACGTCACCGCGATGTATCCGGCGCAGGGCCCCGTCAACAAGGAGTTGACGGACGCCTGGACTTACGATGCGTTCCTCACCGCGGCGCAGAAGTGCCACGCCGCCGGCGTGCCGTTCGGACTTCCAATCGGCAGTACGGGCGACAGCGTGCAGTGGATCGGCTCCGCGTTCCGCGCCTTCGGCGCCATGCTGGTCGATGCCAAGGGCAACATCACGGTCAAGTCCGACAACGTGCGGCAGGCGCTCGACTACCTGACGCGTCTCGCCAAGGCGCTGCCGCCGGACGTGTTCGCCTGGGACGATGCCTCGAACAACAAGTGGCTCGTATCAGGCAACGGCACCTTGATCCTTAACCCGCCATCGGCGTGGGCGGTTGCCAAGCGCGATGCACCGAAGATCGCCGAGCTGGTCTGGCATCATCCCTGGCCGAAGGGGCCGCAGGGCCGCTTCAATCCGCTGACCGCAAACTATCTGACAGTTTGGAACTTCTCAAAGAACAAGCGCGCGGCCATGAGCTTGCTGCATCATCTCTCGACCCGAGAAAGCTCGGAGAAGCTCGTCGCTGCGAGCCAGGGATTCGACCTCGCCACGTTCCGCAGCTTCGCCGACTTCAAGACCTGGTCCGAGCAGGGCCCGCCGCCCGGCACGCTCCGCCACTATCCGAATTCCGGCGACCAGGAGTACAGCATGGCAGCGGAGCCGGCGCCGGCAGCAATTGCGCAGCAGATCTACAGCCAGGCGCTGATGCCGCGCATGGTCGGCCGCATCGTGCAAGGCGGCGCGACCGTGCAGGCCGCTATCGACTGGGCCTCCAAGGAGCTCGAAGGGTACATGCGGTCCTGATCAGAAGTCCGCGATTCAACCCGTGCCACGGGGTCAGATCCAAGGGCTTGGCCCCGCGGCCTCGACGCAAGCAACACGCGCACGATTATCGCCTTGCCCACCATGTATCCAGCGAGAGCCCGGAAACAGGGCTCTTCTCCGGCCGCTGAAGATGTGACCAGTAGGCGACCCACTGTGACTTTGCGTGATAGAGTGGGATAACGTAGTCGCCCGACAGCAAGACGCGATCGAAGGCGCGCACCGCATCGACGAAGGCCTCGCGTTCGCGGGCGGCTAGGATCGCCTCGATCAGCGCGTCGGCGGCGGGGTTTTTCACGCCCGCATAGTTGAGCGACAGCTCGACGTCGGCGCTCGCTTGGCTCCAGCGATTCATCTGCTCGTTGCCGGGTGAGAGCGACGCGCTCCAAGTCCACTGAATCACATCGAAATCGAACGTCTTGAGGCGTGACCACCGCTGCGAGCTGTCGGCAAGACGAATGCGCGCCTCAATGCCAAGCCGCTCGAGCGGCTTGGCGAAGGTCTGGAACAATCGCTCCTCGGCCCGCGTTGCCGCCATCATCTCGAAGCTGAGGGGCTGGCGTGACGTCTGGTGCACGAGGCGGCCGTTCTCCTGCCGGTAGCCTGACTCGTTGAGCAGGCGGAAGGCCGCCTCCATGTTGGTACGGTTGTGGCCCTGGCCATCGCTCTTGGGGAAAGCGTGCGAGCCGGCCATGATCTCCGGCTTGATCTGGTTCACGAAGGGTTTCAGCAACTCTTTCTCACGCGCGCTGGCAGCGATGCCGTGCGAAGCCAGCTCCGAGCGCGCGAAGAAGCTCTCGGTGCGCGTGTAGTTGCCGTGGAAGAGCTGGCGGTTCGTCCACTCGAAGTCAAACATCAGGATGAGGGCGCGGCGCACACGTTGATCGGAAAAGATCGAGCGTCGCGTGTTCATGACCAGCGCGGTCATGCCGGCCGGCAATCCTGTCGGCACCTCGGCGCGCTGGATGCGGCCATCCGCGACGGCTGGAATGGCGTAGCCCTCGGCCCACCGGCCCGCGTCATCCTCGACGCGCACGTGCACGTCGCCCGCCTTGAAGGCCTCGAACAGCGTCGTCTGATCGCGGAAGTACTCGAAGCGGATCTCGTCGAAGTTGTGCCGCCCGCGGTTCGGCGCCTTGCTGACGCCCCACCAATTCGGGTCGCGCTTGTAGGTGATGCTGCGACCGGGATCGAGCGATGCCACCGTATATGGTCCGGAGCCGACTGGCGGCGTGAAAGTGGTCTTCTCGAAGCTTTCCGGGTTCACTTTGTGCTTCGGGAGCACCGGCATCAGACCGACGAGCAGCGGCGCCTCGCGATTGCCGTTGTCCTTGAAGTGGAAACGCACGATGCCGGGCGACGGCGTCTCCACGCGCTCGACGTTGCCATAGTGGGCGCGGTGGAACGGCTGGCCCTTCTCCTTCAGCAGCGACCATGAGAAGAAGACGTCGTCAGCGGTGATGGCCTTGCCGTCGGAGAAGCGGGCGGCGGGGTCGAGGTGGAACGTCACCTGGCGGCGGTCATCGGGCAGCTCGATCTTTTCGGCGATGAGACCATAGAGGGAGAACGGCTCATCGTGCGAGCGCGCCAGCAGGCTTTCATAGACGTACTCGCGAATGCCGTTCGCTGCGACGCCGATGACGTTCAGCGGATTGAGGCTGTCGAAGGTGCCGATCTGGCCGAGATGGAGCACGCCGCCCTTCGGCGCCGCCGGGTTGACATAGGGAAGATGCGCGAAGCCCGCCGGCAGAGCGGGCCGCCCATGCATGGCGATCCCATGCAGGAGCTCGCTGTCGTTGGCCAGCGCCGACGACAGCCCACGGGGCAGCATTACAGGCGCTAGGCCCGCAGCCGCAGCGCTGACGCCAGCGAGGCGCAGAACCTCCCGCCGGCGCCATTGGGCGCATTTCCCGCCATCGCTCAGCCTACACGACATACCGTTCCTGGGATCATCCATTTCCTCAAGGCTCATGACCGCAAGTTGGCCCGAGATCAAGGTCCGAGCATGGCATCTGTCGCGGCATCGTTCGAATTCGTATACAGGGGCCCGGAGTTGTCCGACGGGCGCGATGCGCGCTGCCCTCACGAAGCGCGTCACCCGACTTTCGATCAAGTCGCCCCGCATCGGTGTTCGCTACACCGAGCGCAGCATCCAATTGCAACCGGGAGCCACCATGACCGCCTCCACTGTTGGACTGATCGGACTGGGCTTGATGGGGGGCGCCATGGCGACGCGTCTCGCCGCGACCGGATACCGCGTCATCGGTCATGACGTGCGCCCCGCACGGATAGCGGCACTCGCCCCGCTTGGTGTGGAGGCGGCGGGTTCCCCGGCCGATGTGGCACGGCGCGTTGGTCTCGTGATCACCAGCCTCGCAACGACCGCGAACCTCGGCCAAGTCGTGGAAGGCGACGGCGGGCTACTCTCCGCCGGCCGTCTCGATGGGAAACTGCTGATCGACACCTCGACCTCGATCATCGGCGAGACAAATCGGCTCGCGGCGCTGCTCAACGAGCGGACCGGCATGGCCTTCGTCGATGCGCCCGTTTCGGGCGGACCCGGCGCGGCGGAGTCTGGCACGCTCGCGATCATGGCGGGCGGCGAGGCCGGCGATATCGCAAAGGCGCGCACGGTGCTCGATCTTCTGGGCCAGGTGACGCACATGGGCGCGCTCGGCGCCGGTCAGGCGACGAAGCTCGTCAATCAGGCGCTCGTGCTGACCAATCACTGCGTCATTGCGGAAGCCCTGCGGCTCGCGGAGGCCTACGGCATCGATGCGGCGAAGATCCCGGCCGCACTCGCTCAAGGGCACGCCGGCTCGAACCTGCTGCCGGTCCTGTTCGAGCGCATGATCGCGCGCGATTTCACGCCGCGCGGCTTTGCTCGCCAGGTTCTGAAGGACCTCGAGATGCTGAACGACGCCGCCCACGATAAGGGCCTGGCGCTGCCGATGGCCGGTCAGGCGCTGACGCTCTATCGGCTGCTTAATGCGCAAGGCAAGTCCGAGCTCGATGGCTCAGCGATCGTCACGCTGTGGCCGGACAAGGCGTGAGGCGTCCGAAAGACGCGAGGATTTAGCCAGGTTCGTCGGCTGACGCGACGCTCAGGACATGACATGCACCAGCACCAAGCGCTCGTGCGGGGCGTTACGATGCTCGAAAAGGTAGAGGCCCTGCCAGGTACCGAGCGCAAGGCGGCCGTTGACGATCGGAATGGTGAGCGAGGTTTGCGTCAAAGCCGCCTTCACATGTGCCGGCATGTCGTCGGAGCCCTCGGCCGTGTGTATGAACAGCGGATCGCCGTCGGGCACGAGGCGCTTGAAGAAGGCGAGCATGTCGCGCTGCACATCCGGGTCGGCGTTCTCCTGGATCAGCAGCGAGGCCGACGTGTGGCGAATGTAGACGACGCAGAGGCCCGTCGCTGCACCCGAAGCACGCACGACATCAGCCACCTGACGCGTGATGTCGGTGAGGCCCTGGCCGTGTGTTTCGAATGTCAGCTCGTGTTGGTGGTGGGGCATAAGTCACTCTCACGGGTCGGGATCAGCCACCGGGCTAACTCGGACGCGATCTGATGTCCTCTTGGCGGTGTCATGTTGAAGCCTGAGACCCGACGGGTGAGGATTGCTCACCCGCTCCCGAACATGCGATCGCCCTGCTGGTCGATCATCTGGCGGCCCTTCATCAGCGCCACCTCGGCCGCATCGTCAATGGCACCGAACCGATCGGCACGCACGAAGCGGTGCTCCTTGCGCACGCCATCGATCGTCTTCGAAATGACGCCCGCGACTTGATATTGCCCGCTCTCGGCATAGGGCTGGGCCTCGATCTTGTAGCCATTGTGCTCGGCCTCGCGAATGGTCTTGCCACCGCCGCCGGCGCCGGCGCCTCCGAACAATCGCTTCCATATGGACATGGGATGCCTCCTAGCTCTGTGTCCCACGGCTGGCCTTAGGCCCGGCACCGCTGCAAGGCCGAGCTACGGTGCCTAGGCGAACGCCAGGCACCGAAACGCTCACAGGACTTGCCGCCAGGCTTCGGGAACGAACTGATAGCTGCCCTGAGCGTTCCGAGCGATGTGGCCGAAGCCTGGGAAATGCAGGTGCATGCCCGTCACCAGGAGACGCTCCGACGCCGCCATATCGAACATGCGGCGCCGCGAGGCAATCGCGCCGGCGGTATCCGTGTCGACAACCATGGCCACCTCCGGCCGGGGCACCTGCACCTCCGGAATGTGCACCGTATCACCCCATATCAGCAGCCGCTCGCCGTTCGACTCGATGAGATAGGCCGTATGGCCGGGCGTGTGTCCATGCGCGGGAATTGCCGTGATGCCGGGATAGACCTCACCGCCCTTGGAGAAATAGCGCGCACGGTTCTTGTACGGCGCCATCTGCTCGCGCGCCTGCTGGAACATGAACTTCTTTTCACGCTCGGTGCCCTTCGCCATGGCGGCATCGTCGAACCAGTGCCTGGGCTCGTTCTCATGCGCGACCACCTCGGCGTTCGGGTAATTGGGCTTGCCGGTGGTGAGGTCCGTGAGGCCCGCCGAATGGTCCGGGTGCATGTGCGTCAGGAGGATCGTCTCGATCGTGGCGGGATCGACGCCCGCAGTCTTCAGATTGGGCAGCAGATGCCCCGCCACATCACCGAAGTAGTTGCCCGAGCCCGTCTCGACCAAAACGGGCCTGCCTTGGACATGCAGCACAAAGGCGTTGATCGACAGCGCGAACTCGGTGCGGAAGGCTGCATCGAGGCGTTGCTTGCCCTCCTCCTCCGGTACGTTGTGCATCATCTCGTGTGTTCTGACGAGTATGCCGTCGCTGATGGCGGTGACGATGATATCGCCGATCCGCCGATGATAGATGGTTAGAATCTGGGCCGTGGGTGCTGGCATGCGCGCGCCTTCGAGGCTGATCTGAGCTCGGAGCCATTATGGCCGATCGACCGGCACTTGCGAAGCGCTCCGCCCGGCTGTTGATCCATATCAGAGATGCAGCCGGGCCCGCCTGATTTCTTGGAGCCGGGGCTCACTTTCGAACCTCAGAACACTCAGGTGATCCATGCACAAGAAACGAACTGCACTAGTCGTTGCTGCGATGATCACATTGCTGCCGGCGACCGCGATTGCGCAAGGCGGTCCGAAAGGCTCCGGGCCCGGCAGCGGTATGGGTCAGGGCGGCGGAATGATGGGTCCCGGCTCAATGATGGGGCCTGGCATGATGGGTGGCACGGGCTTCGGTTTCTCCTGTCATCCGCGCGCGGCGGGCATGGCCGAATGGCGCATGTCGCAGATCGAGCAAACCATCAAGCCTAACGATGCCCAGAAAGCGAAGCTCGCCGACTTGAAAGCCGCATCGGCCAAAGCCGCAGAGAGTATCTCGGCAGCCTGCGCAGCCGAGATGCCTGCCAAAGCCGTCGATCGCTTCGGCGTGATGGAGAAGCGGCTTGATGCCATGCAACAGGCAATCAAGACCGTGCGGCCGGCATTCGAGGCGTTCTATGCCTCACTCGACGACGCTCAAAAGTCGAAGCTCGATGCCGCAGGCCCCAGACAATGGGGCTGGGGCAACTGGCGCTGGCGGTGGAACTAGTTCGATCGTAGCGGGTGCAATGGGTTGATGTTGGTCGTCCTGAATGGCTCGAGAGCTCTCGCTGCGGAGCGCGAGTCTCGTGCTATTTGGCTGAAGCCGCGCACGAGACGCGCCTGCAGCAGCACACGAGGTCTGAAGGGCAGACCGATGCATCCAGTGCACCGCGAGACCCACCTTGTCGACCGGATTGGATGGCTCCGAGCCGGCGTGCTCGGTGCCAATGACGGCCTCATCTCGACGGCGAGTTTGATTGTCGGCGTCGCGGCGGCTGCGACCTCGCGATCAGATGTCGTGCTGGCTGGGATCGCAGGCCTCGTGGCCGGTGCCATGTCCATGGCGGCGGGCGAGTACGTCTCGGTCAGCTCGCAGGCGGACTCCGAGGCGGCAGACATGGCGCGCGAGCGCGGTGAACTGGCCGAGCAGCCGGAAGCGGAACTCGCCGAGCTCACCCAGATCTATGTGGACCGTGGCGTTGCGCCGGACCTTGCCCGCGAGGTTGCCCGTCAGATGATGGCCAAGGATGCCTTCGGCACCCATGTCCGGGACGAGCTGGGTCTTGCCGAGCATGTCACCGCACGCCCCGTGCAAGCCGCGCTGACCTCGGCGGCGACGTTCTCGATTGGCGCGGCGTTTCCCCTGCTCGTAGCGATGATGGCGCCGGCCGGATCGATCAGCTGGGTGGTCTCGGGCGCGTGTCTCGTGGGGCTGGCCGCGCTCGGTGCCATCGGCGCGAAGGCCGGCGGCTCGGAGATGCTGAAGCCGACCGCCCGCGTCGTCTTCTGGGGCGCTGCCGCCATGCTGGCAACCGCCATCATCGGCAAGCTTGCGGGGCACGCAGTTTGACGCCGGCGCACCGCATGACATGGGACACTCTGCGTCTAGTCCCCCGATCCTCCCTCACGGCACCAGGATCTGCCGCACCGTTGCTCCGTCGGCGAGCTTGTCGAAGCCGGCGTTGATGTCCTTCAGCGTGATGCGCTCGCTCAGGAGATGATCGACCGGCAGCAATCCTTGCTGGTAGAGCGAGATGAAGCGTGGAATGTCACGCGCCGGCACGCAGCTGCCGACGTAGCTACCCTTGACGGTGCGCTCCTCAGCGACAAGGTTCGTTCCGGGCAACGCCATCGTGTGCGTCGGATGTGGCAGGCTGGCGGTCACCGTCGTGCCGCCGCGGCGCGTCACCTTGTATGCGAGCTCCAGCGCTTTCACACTCGATGCCATCTCGAACGCGAAATCGACGCCGCCTTGCGTCAGGTCCTTCACCATCTCGACGCACTTGGGATCACGCGCATTGATCGCATGCGTCGCGCCGAGCTGCCTCGCAAGCTTCAGCTTGTCATCCAGCATGTCGATCGCAACCGTCGCCCGCACGCCTGACAAGCGGGCCGCCAGCAGCGACATCAAACCGACGCCACCGAGGCCCACCACCGCCACCGTCGTCCCCGGCTGCACCTTCGCGGTGTTGATCACCGCGCCCGCACCCGTGATCACGGCGCAGCCGAACAGCGCCGCTTCCTCGAACGGCAAGGTCGGATCGATTTTCACCACGCTCTCCCGCGCCACGACGGCATACTCGGAAAATGCCGACACGCCGACGTGGTGATAAACCGGGTGCCCGTTGAGGGAGAGCCGCGTTGCTCCCGAGATCAGCGTCCCCGCACCGTTCGACTTGAATCCTGGCTCGCAGAGTGCTGGCCGACCTTCCATGCACGGCAAGCAATGGCCGCAACTCGGCACGAACACCAGGATCACATGATCGCCAACTTTCAGGTCGCGCACGCCGGGACCTAGCTCCATCACCTCGCCCGCCGCCTCGTGGCCGAGCACCATCGGCATCTGCCGAGGACGGTCGCCGTTGATCGTCGAGAGGTCCGAATGACAGAGGCCCGCGGCCCTGACCCTGATCAGGATTTCGCCTTCGCCGGGCGGATCAAGATCGAGGTCCTCGATGGAGAGCGGCTTCGACGTGGCATAAGGCCTCGACTTCTCCATCTCAAAAATGACGGCGGCGCGGGTTTTCATGGGGCTCCCTTCTTGGCTCGTCCGGTGCTGTCATCGGTTTGGCAAAAGTCTCGCAGATGAGCGCCCAATCAGCAATCCGTGAGATCTATCGCAATCTGCGCTCGAAGGAGGCGGTTCGATTATTCACCGGCTCGCCAGTGAACGTCCGGCATGGCGCGACGACAGAGCCTGCGATCACCGAGGCTCTCACCGCAGCGCGCTGGCACCACGTGCCGTGCTCGTCGATGGCCAATAATTTATGGGCGTCTTACCGACTCCGATAAACCCAGGGGTGCAACGGTGCAATGACCGCAACGCCTCGCTTGCGGCACTTCTCAACCGACGCCGCTAGACCTCGTGCACCACCGGCGATACTGATGCAGCGATGCCCGAACACATGCACCGTTCCCTCATGCGGTCTCTCCTTATTTCGGCTCTTTCGTGGATCAAAGCCGCAGCAGCCGCAGCACTGTTGCTGGCGCCGAGCCACGGCGCCGCTCAGGAGGTCCGAATCGCTGTCGCCGCCAGTTTTCGCGACGCGATCGAGGAGATCGTGGCGGAGTATGCAAAAACTGGTCGCCCGAAGCCTGTGGTCGTCTATGGAGCCACCGGCAACCTCATGCGCCAGATCATGCAAGGCGCGCCCTTCGACGTCTTTCTAGCCGCGGACGAGGAGAGCACACAGAAGCTCGCCGCCGAGGGTCTCACCACCGGGCCACCAGAGATCCTCGTCACAGGCCGGCTCAGCCTAATTGTCAATCCAGCGAGCAACATCGCTCCCGATACGGGGCTTGCCGGTATCCGATCAGCGATCGACGCGAGGACACTGCGGCGCTTTGCCATTGCCAATCCCGAACTTGCCCCCTACGGCCGCGCCGCACGCGAGGCTATGGCAAAGCTCGGGCTGCTGCCCGAGATCGCACCGCTCCTCGTCTTCGGCGAGAATGTCGGCCAGGTTACCCAATATGTTGCAACGGGGGCCGCGCAAGCGGGATTGACGGCGCAGTCCGTCATCGTAACCGAGCCAGCCGCATCGCAGGTGAAGTCGGTCGTACTGCCCACCTCCTTGCATGCGCCGATCAATCAGACGCTGGTGGTACTGAAGCGGTCGGGTCCAGCCGGCGTTTCCTTCGCCGACTACCTCAAGTCAGCCGCGAGTTATGCCATATTCCAGCGCTACGGATTCGCCCGCCCCTGATCAACCCAACCACGCGGCCCCGATGGAAATCGTTCTGCACGTTCTCATGTATGTTTTCTTCGTCCTCGTGCTTCTCGTCAGCATCATTCTGCTCACCGCCTCGCGTCGGCCAGACACGTTCCGCACGGCTCGCACGCGCACGATCTCCTCGGCGCCCGAAAAGCTGTTCCCGCTTATCGACAATCTCCGGCAGATGAATAGCTGGAATCCCTACGCGTTGCGGGAGACCAGCGGCACGGCCCGCTACAGCGGCCCCGAGCGCGGCGAGGGCGCAACCTTCCACTTTGCCGGCAGCAAGTCCGGCAGCGGACACATCGAGGTTATCGAGTCACGCCCCAACTCGACCGTGACGCTCCGCCTCGCGATGGTGAAGCCGTTCAAAGTCGACAACACAGTCGAGTTCACGCTCGAGCCGAAGGGTGCCGCAACCGACGTCACCTGGGCAATGCACGGGAAGCAACCATTGCTCGGAAAAGTCATGGCGCTGTTCATCAATTGCGACAAGATGATGGGCCGCGACTTCGAAGAAGGCCTCGCCAATCTCGCAAAGATCGCGGAGAAGTCGTGAGCGGCAATTTCGTTCCGGGATGTCGCGCTCCTACCCGGCACCCTCCGGTCAGAAAGAATTCAACGTGGATTGGACAGCCTTCGCCCTTTCGCTAACGCTCGCGTTCTGGACGTGCGCGCTGCTTGTTCCGCTTGGCCTCGCACTCGCGCGCTGGCTCGCCTGGTCGCACGTCCGCGGCAAGGCGGTGATCGAAGCGCTGTTGATGCTGCCGCTTGTGCTGCCTCCGACCGTGCTCGGCTACTACCTGCTGGTCGGATTCTCGCCCTCGAGCGCGCTCGGCCGGTTGCTCGCCTGGGTCGCCGGCCAGCCGCTGATCTTCACGTTCCCGGGCATCCTGCTCGCCTCCCTGATTGCCAATCTGCCGTTTGCGATTCAGCCGATGCAGCGCGCTTTCGAAGCGATACCCGAAGCCTACCGCGAGGCCGCCTGGGTGTCCGGCCTATCGCGCTTCGACACGTTCCGCCGCGTGGAGCTGCCACTGGCGTGGCCCGGTATCGTGTCGGCGCTGGCGCTCGTCTTCGCGCACACACTCGGGGAGTTCGGCGTCATCTTGATGGTGGGCGGCAGCATTCCCGGTGAAACACAGACGCTTTCTATCGCCATCTACGACCGCATGCAGGCGCTGAAGAACGCAGATGCGGCGGCCATGGCAGCGCTGCTGCTTGCGATCTCGTTTGCTGCCATTGCCATCGTGCATCTGTCCGCCCGTCCTGTCGGCGCGCGCACGCGTGAGGGAGTGGGCCGTTGAGCCTCGAAGTAAGGCTGCGTAATTCGATCGCCAACCGCGTGCTGCCGATCCCGTTGGCCGTCGATTTCACGTGCGCCAACGGCGAGCTGCTCGCTTTGGTCGGGCCCTCGGGCGGCGGCAAGACGACCGTGCTGCGAGCTATCGCGGGCCTCGCCGATGTGGAGGGCGGCAAGATTACGTGCGGCGGTGAGGTGTGGTTTGCTGTCTCCGAGGTGTCGCGCAGCACCGCGCACTCCCGGTCGCCGCAGCAGCGCCGCGCAGGCTTCGTCTTCCAGGACTACGCGCTGCTGCCGCATCTAACGGCACTGGAGAACGTCGCGCTTCCCCTCGGCGCCCTTGACCACGCGACCCGCAGCACGCGTGCCGCCGAGTTGTTGAAAGCCGTCAACCTCGATGGCCTCGGAGGCCGCCGTCCGGATCAGCTCTCCGGCGGCCAGCGCCAGCGCGTTGCGCTCGCCCGTGCACTGGCCCGCGACCCGGCCGTGCTGCTGCTCGATGAGCCCTTCTCCGCCGTCGATCAGATGACCCGCGAACGGCTGAAGCGAGAGCTCGTCAACCTGCGCGATACCGTGAAGATCCCGATCGTTCTCGTTACCCATGATCTCGATGAGGCAATGGCGCTTGCCGACCGCATCGTCGTTCTGCATCGGGGCCATGTGCTGCAGACCGGCTCACCAGACGATGTGCGGCTGCGCCCCGCGACACGCGAGACTGCGCACCTCGTCGGCCAGAGCAACGTGTTCGCTGCCGAGCTGATCACGCCGGCAATGGCCGATGCCGGAGTGCACGGCCGTATCGCGTTCGGCGACGTTACGCTCGAGGTTGCGCAGACCGGGCCGTTCAAGGCCGGCGACCAGGTCGACTGGATGATCCCATCGGAGTCGATCGTGCTGCATCGGCGCGGGCGACCCTCGCAGGGTGAGCGCGAGAACCCGCTCTCCGGCACGATCACCACGCTGTCGACGCTTGGCGAGCAAACCGCGGTCACCGTCCGCCTCGATGGAAGCCAAGGGCACGCGCTCAATTTCCGCCTGCCGACGCACGCTGCGCGCCGCAATGAGCTCAGCGCCGGCGTGGAGGTCACGGTCTCGCTATTGGCCAGCGATATTCACCTGATGCAGCTGTGAACGTGGGTGGCTCACAGTTTGGTCTGACAGCAACACCAACAGCGCCTTCCACCGCCCCGACGAACGCGCTAGCGTTGCCGCAAACCGCAGAGGAGATCCCGCATGCCCGCCGTCGCGAAACCATCGGTGATTGGTGTCCTGGGGCTTGGCTCGATGGGCTCCGGTATCGCTGCCGACTTGAAGGGCAGCGGCTTCACGGTCGTCTCCACGCTCGCCGGCCGGTCGGAAAAAACCCGCCACCGCGCCGAAAAAGCCGGCGTGCGACTTCTGCCCTCGCTCGCCGACGTGATCCAGCAGTGCGACACGTTCCTTTCCATCGTGCCGGCCGACCAAGCCGAGCCACTCGGCGAGGCGGTTGCCGCCGCACACAAGGGCCGCAACACGCCGTTGCACTTCGTCGAGTGCAACTCCATCACGCCATCGAAGACGCTGCGCATCGCACGGTGCATCGAGGCGGCCGGTGCCGTCTACTCTGATGGCGGCATCATCGGTCCGCCGCCCGGCGGCAAGATGAAAACGCGGCTCTACGTATCGGGCCCGAGCTCTGCGACACTCGCGCCGCTCCAAAGCGAGCGCATGCCAGTCATTCGCCTCGGCGACAGCCTGAGCCAGGCCACCGAGATGAAGGTGCTGTTCTCCGCCGCCAACAAAGGAGCGGTGGCTCTGCTCGCCAATATTCTCTCGGCGGCCGAGGAGGTGGGGCTGCTCGACCGCGTCACGGGCGAGCTCGATTCGGTGCGCCCAGGTCTCCTCACCTCGGTGCGCAATGCCGCCCCGGAACTCGACGAGAAAGCCCTCCGCTGGGCCATCGAGATGGATGACCTCGCCCGGGGACTCGCTGACATGGGCGTCGACGGCGGCTATCATCAGGCTGCTGGCGAGAGCTACCGCCGGCTCGCCGCCAACCTCGCCAAGGCGCCGGCCGCTCCCGACCCCCTGAGCCGCATCCTTCGCGCTTGGCGCCATGCCCGATAATGGCCGTTGGCCTCCTGCTGCCGAGCGGGTCTGTCGGTAGGCGCATCTGGCGAATAGCTATGCCGGCCGATATCCTTTACATTTCCCATTCCAGCCTGTTGCATGTCGGCCTATGACCACCCTGCGCATCATCATTGTCGACGACCATCCCTTGTTCCGGGATGCGTTGAGTGGTGCAGTGCAGAAGGCGCTGCCTGCGGCCCGTATCCTTGCCGCCGGCTCGCTCGATGAGCTGACCCAGCTGCTCGAGACTGAAACTGACACTGATCTCGTTCTGCTCGATCTTGCAATGCCGGACGTACAGGGCCTGTCCGGCCTCCTCTATCTGCGCGCCGAGCACGCGAGCCTCCCCGTCGTCGTCGTCTCCGCAACCGAGGACCCGGTCACCATTCGCCGCTGCATGGAGTGCGGAGCCGCAGGTTACATCCCGAAATCGACGCCCGACGCCATGATCCGCGACGCTGTCAAAGCCGTGCTGGCGGGCGATCTGTGGACACCTCCCGGTTTCGAGGCGGCGCCAGATGACGACAAGGAAACCCGCACGCTCATCGCCCGCATCGCGACGCTGACACCCCAGCAGATCCGCGTCCTCATGATGCTCGACGAGGAGGGCGTATCGAACAAGCTCATTGCGCATCGCTTCGGCGTCAAGGAGGCCACGATCAAGGCTCACGTGTCCGAGATCCTGAAGAAGCTCGACGTCGACAACCGCACGCAGGCCACCAACGCCTTCAAGAAGGTCAGCGGCATCGACTGGCAGAAGGACCGGGCTTGAGTGAGCCGCCCTGCGCCGCTCGATGGCGTTTCACGTGGAACAATGCAAGCCGCCAGCCCTCGCGAACCGTAAGGCTTGTTGAGCACACACATCAGAGGTGAGCTCCGCGTCATCGCCGCTCCGCGACACATGAAGCCGTAATGGGGGATCGGCGGAGCCCTCGCCGAGCTTCGCTTCAAGCGAGGCAATTCGCAGTACGGGCGTCGCTCTCGAGAGGCGCTGAAATGGCTTCACGATTATTTCTGACCATTCCGGACCCGGACAATGTTTCACGTGAAACATATTTACAATTTTATCTATTTTGGCCGTCTTCAATCCTCGGCGCGATTAACCCTCTCCCGCAATCACGTGAAATTTGATTTCGCAACTTATCCCCACCCACAAGCGTCATGGTACAATTCAGAACGCCCCAGAGGCACCCATAACCATTTGAACTAATTTCATATTTTCACATTTTCGCTTGCGCCACCTCACCCGGCATGCTATTCTCCCGTTTCAATTGACTGAGGTGTTTGTGTTGTGTTGCTCGTTTGCTTCGTTCTTCTCGCGCTGCTGGTTTTTCCGACCGTGCCAAGCTCAACGCCTGCAGACCACCCGGCCCGCATCCATCAACCCATCCGTCCAGCCCTATTCCGCCGCCGCCGAGCGCCGCAGCAGGTACTGCCCGAACAACGCCCTCAGCGCCGCCGCCTTCAGCGGTTTGCGCAGGAGGCCGCAACCCGCGGCCTGAACTGCCTGCTGCACCTCGGCCGAGTGATCGGCGGTCACCACGATCACCGGCGCGTCGATCCCCGTCGCTGCCCTGATGGCGGCAATCGCATCGAGACCGGTCCCAATCGTCAAGTGATAATCGGCGAGAATGATATCCAGATGGCCGGCACGCCGCGCCGCGTCCACGGCAGCCTCGGTTGTCTCGACCGCGATCACGTGGCAGCCCCAGCCCTCGAGCAGCGTGGTCATGCTGTCGAGAACTGCCCGCTCGTTGTCGATACAGAGCACCGTTCGGCCTTTGAGATCGATGCCGATCGGCGCCAGGATCGGAGCCACGCTGCCCCGCGGCTTCGGTGTTCCCCGGGCGAAGTCGATTGCGAACATCGTGCCTCTGCCGAGCTCGGACGACACGCTGACCTTGGCATCGAGCACGCGACCGATGCGCTCGACGATCGAAAGCCCGAGCCCCAGTCCCTTCACGTCCGCCGCCGTCGCGTCGAGACGATGGAACTCCTTGAAGATCAGCGCCTGCTGGGATGCCGGAATGCCCGGCCCTGTATCGATCACCTGCGCGATGACGCGATCGCCACGGCGCCTGAAGCCCACCAGGACACGTCCGCTTCGCGTGTACTTCACGGCATTGGAAACGAGATTCTGCAGCATGCGCCGCAACAGGCGCCGGTCGGAACGCACCCAGAGCGTCGTCGGCACGATCTTCAGCTGCAGTCCCTTGGCACGGGCCTGCGGCTCGAACTCGACCCTGAGCTGCACCATGATCTCGTCGAGAGCAATGTCCTGGATCTCGGGCGCCATATGTCCGGAATCGAGCCGCGACATGTCGAGCAGCGCTCCCAGGATGTCCTCCACCGCCTCGAGCGACATGTCGATGTTGCGCGCGAGCCGTGCGGCACCGGCGTCGGCCGGCCTCTCAGCGAGGCTCGTTGCGTAGAGCCGTGCCGCATTGAGCGGCTGCAGAATGTCATGGCTCGCCGCCGCCAGGAACCGCGTCTTGTCGAGATTGGCTTCGTCCGCCTTGGCTTTGGCGACAGCCAGCTCGGCCGTACGCTCCACAACGCGCCGCTCCAGCGTCTCGTTGGCTTTGGCCAGCGCCTCCGATGCGGCCACGCGGCCCGTGATATCGGAATAGGTTGTCACAATGCCGCCTTGCGGCATCGGAGAGGTGCGGATCTCGATGATGCGGCCGGATTCGGCAATGTGATGCCGGAACGTCTCGCGCGTCACGGCGAGCTTGGTGTAATGCTCGGCCGCCAGCGCGTCGGGGTCACCGGGGCCAAAGTCGCCACGCTCAGCCGCGTGCCGCAGCATTTTCACCAGCGGCACGCCGACCCGCCCGATTTCCGGCGGCAGGTTCATCAGCTCGCGAAACTGGCGGTTCCAGCAAATGAGCTGCATGTCCTTGTCGAAGACAGTGAGCCCGTGGCGCACCTGGTCGAGCGCCGACTGCAGCAGATCGCGGTTGTACTGGATTGCCTCGGATGCGTCGTCAAGCAGGCGCAACGCGGACTGGCTCGAGACATTGCCTCGCTTCAAAAGCAGCGCAAGCACCAGGCGCGCCGACGCCGCACCGATGGCACTCGACAACAGCCGCTCCGTAAACTGCAGCGTCGCAACATCGGCTTCAGCGTCGGTGCTGAGCCGGTTCCCGCGGCTGCTATAGAATTCATCGAACGACCTTTGCGTGCGATCGGCTCCGAGATAGCGCGCCACCGTCTGCTGCAGATCGCCGGCAGTCAATGATGTGCGCCAAAGCCGAAATGCCGGCGCTGCGGCCGGGCGCGGGGCATCATCCAGCACGAACAATTGCGCTTGCAGCCGCTCGATCGGCTCGGGGTTCCGCAACAGAGACACGAACACGTATGCCAGCACGTTGGCGAGCATGCTCCAGAGCACGCCGTGCGTCAGCGGATCGAACTGGAGGAACAGCAGCGCTTGTGGCTTCAGAAGTGCAATGCCGAGCGGACCGTCCTGGATGAAACTTGTCGGCAGCCATCCAGCCTTGGCGATCCATGGCAGCATGAGTGTATAGGTCCAGACAGCAAAGCCTGCGACAATTCCGGCGACGGCTCCCCGCGCCGTCGCCCGCTTCCAGACGAGCCCACCAAAGAACGGAGGCGCAAGCTGCGCAATGCATGCGAACGAGATCAAGCCGATCTGGGCCAGTGCATGCACCTCCCCCAACGCGTTGTATACGAGGTAGGCGAGCAAGAGGATCGCGAAAATCACCACGCGCCTGAGCGTCAGCAGGAGACCGGCGAGGTCCGCGCCCGGGCCGTCACCGACGCGGCCGCGCCGCAGAAGCCACGGCACGACAAAGCTGTTCGAAATCATCACCGCCAAAGCGATTCCATCGACGATCGCCATGGCAGTTGCGGCCGAGATGCCGCCGATAAAAGCGATGAGCGCGATCGTCCACGCACCGTTCTGCAGTGGCAGTCCGAGCACGAACATGTCGGCCGGCACGGTTCCTGGCGCGATCAGAAGCAATCCTGCGACCGCGATCGGCACCACGAACAGATTGATTGCAACGAGATAGAGCGGAAACAGCCACCTCGCGCGCCGGATCTCGTGTTCCGAATGATTCTCGACCACCGTCACATGGAACTGCCGAGGCAGCAGCACGATGCAAACGAGGCTCAGGAACGTCACTGTCAACCAGAGGCCGCCGTTGAACCCACTACCGAATAGACCTACCAGGTCCTTGCTCGCTCGGATCCGCTCGATCATCGCCGCCGGACCGCCGAGCAGATAGAACAACGCGAACACGCCAATGATGAGGAAGGCGGCAAGCTTGATCAGCGACTCGGCCGCAATCGCGAGCATGAGGCCGTCCTGATGCTCTGTTGCATCGATGTGCCGGGTGCCGAACAGAACCGCGAACGTCGCGAGCATCAAGGCAATCACCAGCGCTGGATCGATGACACGCGGGTCGAGACCCAGGAGCGGTGCCGGACCAAGCATGGTTTCGACCGAGACCGCGATGGCCTTCAGCTGCAGGGCCATGTAGGGGAGCGTTCCGGCAATCACGACGCCCGTAGTGAGCGCGGCGATCACCGGGCTCTTGCCGTAGCGTGCCGCCAGGAAATCTGCGACCGAGGTGATGTTCTGGCTCTTTGCGAGCCGAACGATTCGCACGATCAGCGGCGCGCCGAGCGTGAACATCAGGATTGGGCCTAGATAGACAGGCAGGAAATCGTAGCCGGTAGAAACGGCAAGGCCGACGCTGCCGAAGAATGTCCAAGACGTGCAATAGACAGCGAGGGAAAGCGCATAAATGAGCGGACGCACACCGGACGCCTCGCGCGTCCGGAAAGTGCGATCGCCAATCCATGCCAGCGCGAACAGCGCTCCGAGATAGCCGAAACCCAAAATCGCGACTGTCCAGCCAGCAATCATGTTGCTCTCGCAATGCTTCCTGCTCTTGTACTCGATTTCGGCCGAACGTGCAGGACCGACTTTATCTGAACCTGCTGTTTCGTAAGACTAAAAAAGCGACGCGCCTTAACCTCAGCCGGCAACTGGGCATTGCTCAGTGAACGACCGACATTTAGGTTGTGAGCGTGATTCGTGGGTCGCATTCCCGGTGCATCCGGACTCATCGCGGCAGATCAACCTCGACAGGAGCGCAGCCATGTCCTTGCTCAGTGAATTCAGAGAATTTGCCATGAAAGGCAACGTCGTCGACCTGGCAGTCGGCGTGATCATCGGTGCGGCGTTCGGAAAAATCGTTGAGTCGATGGTCGGGAACGTTTTGATGCCGGCAATTGGAGCTCTCGGCGGCGCACCCGATTTCAAAGGGCTGATCGCCGGGCCGATCAAATACGGTGCCTTCCTGCAGACGGTCGTCGACTTCCTGATCATTGCGGCGTGTCTTTTCGCCGTGATCAAGGCCATGAACATGGCCAAGAAGCGCTTCGAGAAGGAAGCGGCCGCAGCTGCACCGCCAGCTCCACCACCATCCGAGCTTTATCTCAAGGAGATCCGCGACGCGCTGGTCAAGCGCTGATCGTACTAACGCAATTTGACGAGCGCCTTCGGTCCTCACCGAAGGCGCTTTTGATTTCTCCCGCGAGCCCTGCCGAGCGCCATCCCCCGCGACGGCAGCGTATCGCGCACACTTCGATGCCGCGACCACATCAGGGTCAAGTCGCCAATCTGTTGACATCCGCAGCAATCTGCGCGGCGACCTGATCGGTTGGCGCCGGCCGCGCCATGCCACGTGGGCAATCGCGGAACACGTCATCGCCGCCGAGCCATCTCGCCTCCGTGTCGGGGGCCGCGAGCGCCGCTACGAGTGCTGATGACAGCTCGTAGGCAATCGTCGGAAGACCTGCTGCGCGCATCGCCCCGAGCATCACCACGTTGGCGTTGCCGGAATGCGTCATATGTGCCGACGAAATCTCGACACTGCCCTCAATGTCGATGCCTTCGAACTCGTCCAGGCAGGATTGCAGCTTGAGCGACGTCGCCTGCCGGCATACCAGCGGGCGCGCGTCATAAACAGTGCATACGCCCTGATCGAGCAGCGGACACGGCAGCTTGGCGCCAGTCCGATCCACCGTGCCAAGACCGCGCAACGGCGCCGACCGCCGCTCGATCTCCTCGCGCGTCAGCGATCCCGCGCGGCCCAGACGCACCAGCTCAGCCAAACGAAAGACCTCCGGTGGCACGACCATGACATAGGAATAGCAGCAATAGTTGCAGCCCTTCCTGCACGCGATTTCGACGCGAGCCGGGAACGACTTCAGCGCCTTTTCCATCAGCGCATGGCTGAGCGCGGCCGCCTCGCTGGCGCGCCTTGGATTGTCGCGCTCAACGAGCTTTGCTCTCAGCATCTGCGCCACTGCGATGACGGCGCCGCGATCAGGCCTCGGCGGCAGTCCTGCGGCCAGCAGCTTGCTGCCGAGCTTTACCTGCTCGCGCAGCACCTTCCGCTTCTGCTGTCGTGACGCCTCGTCCACACCCCAGCTCCCAAGCCGTTCACCTCCGACGCCAACGGCGCGGTCAGCTCAGGAACAACTGCCCCCGCCCAGCACGCAGAACTTGGCACAGTTCGGATGGCAAAGTTTCACCTTGCCGTTTGCAAACATGCCGCCGTCGGCCTGGGCTGCCGCTCCCAATGTCGGCCCCATCTCGAAAGCCGTATCGTAGGGGAGCAGCGTGCACGGGAGAACGGTTGGCGATTCCGCACCCCTACGCTTCACGATCATGCGGCTCGTTGCGCACATCATGTTATCAGGGCTTTTCTTCAGAATGCCCCAGCAGTCAGTAGTAATCTCCGGCACCTCGTGACTGCCGTCCATCTCGGGCAGCAACATCAGCGTTTTGGGGTCCGCGGGATTGATCGGCCACCGATGCTGCGCAATGAGCGCGCCATAGCCGGCCCGCGCCTCTGCCTCGGTCTCGTTCCAGCAGGTGCGGCCGGCAATCGCCACCTGGAAGCCGTTGGCGGCGAGCCAATCGAGCCCTGCCACCGACTTGGCAAACGTCTTTGCGCCCCGCTCGGCCTCGTGCAGCGCCGCCGTGAAATGGTCGAGGCTCACGCGGACGCGCAGCCGCGCGCCGTAGCGCTCGCGGATTTCCATCAGCCGCTTCTTGATCTTGGGCCGCTGCATCGGCTGCATGGCGTTGGTCAGCACCAGCACCTCGTGTCCACGCGACAACGCGTCCTGCAGCATGTCGCAGAACTCAGGGTTCAGGAACGGCTCGCCGCCCGTGAAACCGATTTCGCGCACCCCGAGCCGATCGCGATCAATCTCGTCGAGGTAGGTCTTCACCTCCCCGGCTGAAATGTAGGCAAGCCGGTCGTTGCTCGGGCTCGATTCGATATAGCAATTGATACAGGTGATGTTGCAGAGCGTGCCGGTGTTGAACCACAGCGTGTCCAGGCGCTTGAGCCCCACCATGGCCCGCGGCTCGCCCTTTGCCGTCACATCCGGGTCGGAGAATTTTGCCTGCACGGGGATGGCCGTATACTCGGTCTTCAACATGCAGGTGCAAGCCCCCTTGCTGCTCACGGACACGGGAAGGATGATCCTCCGGTTGTCTTCGCGCTGAAGCTCATAACACGTACATCACCGCTCCGGCATCACATTGCGTTCAAGTTCCCGCGAAGTTGCGGGGCTGAGCTGCCCTGAACACCATTGACGGCCAAAGTGCGCGGGGCCTCTAATATCGTGTCACGTCAATTCCTTCGCGGCTCCGAGCTGCTGCTCCGGAGCCGGCCCGCCATCTGCCCCGCCCCGCGAGGAGCCACACATGAAAAAACCCCATACCACCATCGGCTCGCGCATGCTGGGCCTCTCCGACGACTGGCTCAACAAGGTCAAGGAGCCGATCCTCGAGCCCGACCTCGAGATCATCGATCCCCACCACCATCTCTGGGACTTCCCCGAGCACACCTACCTGCTCCGCGAGTTGCTGAAGGACACCGGCAGCGGCCACAAGGTGCACTCGACCGTGTTTCTCGAGTGCACGGCCTGCTATCGCGCCGACGGGCCGGAGCACATGAGACCGGTCGGCGAAGTAGAGTTCGTCAACGGCATCGCCGCCATGTCGGCCTCGGGTGCATATGGCCCGACGCGTGTTGCAGCAGGCATCGTCGGTTTCGCGGAACTGCGCTTGGGCTCGAAAGTGCAGGAGGTGCTCGAGAAACAGATCGAGGTCGGCGGCGGGCGGTTCAAGGGCATCCGGCTGGTCGCGAGCTACGAGGACAAGGAGCCGCAGATCCACAACGGGCACACCAATCCTGCACCGCACATGTACCGCGACGACGCGAAGTTCCACGAGGGCTTCGCCGTTCTCGGCAAGCTCGGCCTCACGTTCGATGCCTGGTGCTATCACCCGCAGCTGAAGGACGTGACGGCACTGGCGCGCAAGTTCCCGAACCAGCCGATCGTCATGGACCACTGCGGCGGCCCGCTCGGCCTCGGCTACTACGACAGCCGCCGCGATGAGGTGCTGAAGGACTGGACGCGCGACATCAAGGAGCTCGCCACCTGCCAGAATGTGATGATCAAGCTCGGCGGCGTCGGCATGCGCGTCAACGGCTTCGAGTTCGACAAGAAGCCCTCACCACCAACCTCGGAACAGCTCGAGCAACTCTGGAGGCCCTACATCGAGACCTGCATCGAGGCATTCGGGCCGAAGCGCGCCATGTTCCAGTCGAACTTCCCCGTCGATAAGCTCTCGGGCAGCTATCACGTCTACTGGAACGCCTTCAAACGCCTCGCCGCAAAAGCGTCGAAGGATGAGAAGGCACAGCTCTTCCGCGAAACCGCCCGCCGCTTCTACACGCTGCCGTGACAGGACGAGACGTCTTCAGGCGAACGATTGCACGTCGCGGCCGCATCGCACGCGCTGCCGTGGCGCTCGTCTTCCTGTCGCTGGCAAGTCCGCAGCTTGCCGCCGAGACCCTCGTGTTCCATGGATCCGTTTCGGGCCAGCAAACTCTCGATGACGGCGAGGGAGGGGGCAATCCGTTCGCGAGCGCATTGATCGAGGCACTGAGTGCTCCCCTCGCGCTTTCAGAGCTCGCGCCGAAGCTGAAGCAGCTGACGGCACGAAAGAGCCAAGGACTTCAAATTGCCGATGTGCCGGCCTCGATCGCGAGCGATCATCAGCTCGTACCGCCATCGACCGGCGAACGCCGGATGGCGTTGGTCATGGTCGTTTCCAGCTATTCGGCATCGGGAGCGCAGTCGCTGCCTGGTGCTCGGCATGATGCCGACCGGATAGCTCAGGCCTTGCGACGAGCGGGCTTCCAAACCGAGATCGCACTCGACCTCGATCTAGGCGGCATGCGGAAGGCACTCAGTGATTTCAAAACTCACTCGCGCGAGGCAGACGCGGCGGTGATCTACACGACGGGGCACGGTCTGGAGGTCAACGGCGCCGTATTCCTGTTGCCTGGCGACTATCCGATCGCCGAGCGTAATGGGGCCCTTGCGCAGCGTGCGTTGCCACTGGCCGAGATCACGCGATCGCCCGATGCGAGAAAGATCAATCTCGTCTTTTACGCGGGCTGTCGCGACAATCCCTTTGGACCGTAAGGCCACCGGATCTGACCGGCGTCGAATTCCGGCCGATCATCGAAGCGAGACGCTTGCCCGCAACTGGGCGGCATGAAACACTTTTGCCGACCATACCCGCCGAGTACGGAGCTACACCCATGACCCAGACCAAAGCCAAGGAAGGCAACACACCCGCGCAAGCCGAGGCTTGGCAGTGGCCCGAGGAGAAGTGGCGCAAGATCGTCAACAAGGTGCGCGCCGGCCGCTCTCTGAAGCCCAAGTCCTGGAAGAAGGGCGCACGGTGCGCCGTCGCTCTCTCCTTCGACAGCGATCACGAGACGCAGACGCTGCGCTGGGGTCACGACTCGCCAGGCCGACTCTCTGCTGGCCAGTATGGCGCCCGCGTTGGCGTCCCGCGCATCCTGAAGGTGCTCGACAAATACGACATCAAGGCAACGTTCTTTGTGCCCGCGGTCATCGCCATGCTGCACCCCGACGAGCAGAAAAAGGTCATCGCCGAAGGACACGAGATCGGCATCCACTCGTGGATCCACGAGCTCAACAGCACGCTGCCGCCGAAAAACGAGCGCGACCTGCAGATGCGCGCCGCCGACGTGCTCGAGAAAACGACCGGCATGCGTCCCGTTGGCATCCGCACGCCGTCCTGGGACTTCTCCCCGCACACCCTCTCCATCACCCGTGAGATGGGGCTCCTCTATGATTCATCGCTGATGGCCGACGATGATCCTTACGAGTTGCTTGAGGACGGTGAGCCGACGGGGGTTGTCGAGCTCCCAGTGGAATGGATCAGAGACGATGCGCCCTATCTCACGATGGATCGCTTCGGATCGGCGCGTCCCTATATGCCGCCATCCGGCCTGCTCGAGGTGTTCAACCGCGAGTTCGATGTCGCTTACGAGAACGGCGGGCTCTATCTCCTTACCATGCACCCGCACGTCATCGGTCACTCGAGCCGTATCCAGATCCTGGAGGAGCACATTCAGTACATCCGGCAGCGCGCCGGCATCTGGTTCGCCCGCCACGACGAGGTCGCCAAGTACTGCAAGGAAAAAGCGGGGCTCTGACTCCGTGTGGTGTCTGGCATCTGCCTTGACTCCGCGCATACGTGCGAGGCTGTAGCCACGGTGTCAGGCGACAAAGCCAGACACCGAACCCGCTTCACAATTTCACGCTTTCCCGCAAGCGCGTCATGCCGCCGGCGGACGCGCGCAAGCGCAGCTGCGCAACGATGGCTGCCAGCGCCATCATCGCTCCATTGAAGGCGAGCGTGGTGGCAAGGCCGAGCTTCGACGCCAACGCTCCCGCCAGAAGATTGCCGAGCGGCGCCATGCCAATGAAGAACGTAAAATAGAGCCCGATCACCCGGCCGCGCCAGCTATCCTCCACCGACTGCTGCATCAGAGTGTTGGTCGAGACCGACGTCGAGAGTACGAACGCGCCGACCACAGCCAGCAGCGGCATGGTCAGCCAGAGCGACCGTGACTGGCTGACAGCCACAAGCGCCACGCCTGCAATAAACGGCGCCACCTGGACCACGCGGAACTGTGCGCGATGGCTCGTCTGCATCGACAGGAACAGCGCCGCAGACAGCGCCCCAAAGCCGGAGGAGCTCAGCAGCAGGCCCACCGTGCGCGCATCGCCACCGAAAAAATCGACGGCAAGCGACGGCATCAGGTGGCTGAGCGGCAGCGCGAACATGGCGACGGCCGAGGCCGACGGTAGCAGATAGCGGGCCACGGGGAGGGCGACGAGACGCCGGATCGTCTCGCCCACCGGCGTCTTGGTCTGGCTCGCGATCGCGCTCGGCTCGTCCGTCAGCCGCATGGCAAAGAGCGCGCCGATGATGGCGATGAAGCTCAGCGCATTCAGTGTGAAGCAGACGCCCTCGGAAAAGGCTTGCAACAGGACACCGGCAATGGCCGGACCGATCAAGCGCCCGGAGTTGAACAGCACCGAATTGAAGCCGATTGCGCTCGGCAGTAGCGCGCGATCCTCGACGATCGCACCAAGCAGCGTCTGTCGGGCCGGCGACTCACAAGCGTTGCAGATGCCGATCAGCACTGCGAGAGCCAAGTAAGGTTCGATCCGCGTAACACCGGCAAGTGCGAGAGCGGCCAGGATCGTGGAGAGAAGGCACAAGGCACTATTGATGACGATCAGCGCCTTCACCCGCGGCACACGGTCGATGACGAAGCCCGCGATCGGCGCGATGAAGAGATGCGGAATCTGCAACAGAAATCCAGCGAGCCCCAGAAGAAATACCGAGTTGGTGAGGCGATAGACCAGCCACGCCAGCGCCACCTGCTGGATCCAGGACCCGACGACCGACACGGCCTGGCCCGCCGCAAAAATGCGAAATCGCGGCTTGGCAAACGCGGGCGGCAGGAATCGAGCGAGCGGCATGCCGTCGAGCTAACCAGAGATGGCTATGAGCGCCAATCGCGCATTTTCTTGGGTCGGAGTGAGCCGGCCGCGGGGTTGCATTTGGGCACGACAGTTGTTTCGGCGAAGTCCGACCTACCCGAACGTCGCCGTCACCTGCATGGCGATCGTACCCTGAGGCGTGAGGGCCCAGGCTTCGCAGCCCTTGCCGCCATCCGTCGGACGCCCGACCAGCGTGAAGGGGTCAGGCTCGAAGAGCGGCGCGCGGGCCCGCATATGAAATGTCTTCATCGCCTTGCCCGGCGTCATGTCGCGGATGAAGTCCATCAGACAGTGCTGCGAGTAAGGTCCATGCACCACAAGCCCCGGATAGCCCTCGACATTCATCGCGTACGGCGTGTCGTAATGAATGCGATGCGGGTTGAAGGTGATCGCCGAGAAGCGGAAGAGCGAGACCGCATCCGACTTGTGCGTGCGCTTCCATGGCAGGTTCTCGGGCACCGGATCGCGCTTCGGAATGCCGCTCTTCTCCCCCGCTTTGACCTCCTCGCGAAACGCTCCATCGTACTCCTCCGTGATCGCGAGACCGCGCGGCGTGAAGATCTTCCGCGTTTGCGTCGTGAAAATGAGCGTTCCGGTCGAGCCTTGCCGCATCTGGATGTCGGTGAGCTCGGTTTCGCGGCGCAGCTTGTCGCCAACGCAAATGGGCGCGTGGAACGTCAGGCGTACGCCCCCGAACATCCGCCGCGGCAGCGGCATCTTCGGCAGCACGCCAGACCCCGGCGGCAAACCATCGGCCCCAAGCGTCGACTGTGGCGCCATATTGAGGAAATAACCGCAGTGCCAGCCGGGTGGGATCGGCTCGCCTTCTTGCGGAGCCCGCTCCTCCCGGTTGAAGGCCGCAACGAGCATCTGCAGCGGCGCAGCCGTGGCGACATCCTCCTCGGTCATTCGCGTGCCGATGTGCTTTCGCAGAGCGGCCAGATCAATCGCGGGGGCGGATGTGGCAGTCATGGGCTCGGGGCTCCTCTGCATGCGAGGCGGTTGCTCCTCGGTCCAGCATGGGCCAAGCTCATGGCAGCATGCAATCGCGGAATTCGGCGGTCCCGCCGGGCCAATCACGAGGGAGTGGGAGCGATGTCGTTGCAGGGCACATGCGCCGTCACGGGCGTCGGTGAGACCAGATATTCCAAGGCGTCCGGCAAAAGCGTGGCGGCGCTGCAGATGGAGGCCTCCCTCGCCGCCATCCGCGATGCCGGCCTCAAACCACAGGAGATCGACGGCATCATCGTCTACGGCAGCATGGCGGTCGTGGCTGAGGACTTCGTGACCAGCTTCGGCATTCCGGACCTGCGTTTCTCGGCCGTGACGCCCCTCGGCGGCGCAAGCGCAGTAGCGAGCATCCAGTGCGCCGCGGCGGCGATCCAGGCCGGCGTCTGCGCTCACGTCTTGATCCCGCTCGGGCGCAACGGCTCCTCAGGCGTTGGCGGGCGCATCGGCAGCCGTGTCCGCGAGATGCCGCAGTTCCGCATCATCGGCGAGTTCGAGATGCCCTCAGGCGCCATCGCACCGGCGCAGCTCTATGCGCCCATGGCGCGCCGGCACATGGAGCTCTACGGCACCACCAGCCGCCAGCTCGCCGAGATCGCCGTCTCGACGCGCCACAATGCGATCCTCAATGGCAACTCAATGATGACCAAGCCGCTCACCGTCGAGGACCATCAGGCCTCGCGCATGATCTCCGATCCGCTGCGCCTCTTCGACTGCAGCCTCGAGAGCGACGGCGCCTGTGCGATCATCGTCTCGTCTGCGGAGCACGCCCGCGATCTGGCCAAGCCGCGCATCAAGGTGCTGGGGGTCGCGGAGGGCCACCCCGACTCCCCGTCGGCGATCACCCAGCGCCCCGATCTCACCACGCTTGGCATCGCCAAGGCCGCCCCGCGCGCCTTCGGCATGGCCGGCGTCAAGCATGGCGACATCGATGTCGCCGAAGTCTACGACTGCTTCACCTACATCGTGATGTGCCAGCTCGAGGATATGGGCTTCTGCAAGAAAGGCGAAGGCGGCCCCTTCGTCGCCTCAGGTGCCATCAAGCTCGGCGGCTCGCTGCCGATCAACACGCACGGAGGCTTGCTCTCCCAGGCGCACATGGCCGGCATGAACCACATCGTCGAGCTTGTCCGGCAATTGCGCGGCGAAGCGGGGAAGGCACAGGTGAAGGACGCCGAGGTCGGTCTCGTTACCGGCTACGGCGACATGGGCGATGGTGCCATCGCGATCATGGCGCGGGCTTGAGGATAGGATCCGATCATGAATGACGCGACCTATCTGAAGCCGCTGCCCGAGCCGAGCCCCGACACGCAGCCATATTGGGACGGCCTGCGCCAGGGCAATCTGCGCCTCCAGGCCTGCAACGATTGCGGCAAGGTGCGGCACTACCCTCGCCCCGTCTGCCCCTATTGCCACTCGATGGCGGTGACGTGGGTCGACAGCAAGGGGACCGGCAAGGTGCACAGCTGGACGGTGGCGCACCACCCCTTCCACCCTGGCTTCAAGGCCGAGCTGCCGTACGCGCTGGTCACGGTGGAGCTCGATGAAGGTGTGCGCCTGCAAGCGCAGTTGCGTGGAGCCGATGCCAGCGTGTTGAAGCTGGGATTGCCAGTCAAGATCGCCTTCGAGATCGCGACGGCGGAATTGACGCTCCCCGTCGTCGTGCTCGCCTGATGCTGCTCAGCGCAATACGGCCGCAGTTGCATCGCGCGGCGCGATAGCGCCTCGATGCTGGACCACAACACCAGCCAGGCGATGACCGGCGAGCACAGCAGCAGCCGGCGCCTCGCCTTTTATGCGTGCTGCAATGTATCCGGCATTGAAGCTGTCGCCGGCGGCTGTGGTGTCGATTGCAGCCACCTGTTCCGGGATGGGCACGTGCCGGTGCTCACGCTCAAACTCGAAAGTTGCCCCGTCCGCACCTTGCTTTACCACCACCTCGGCGACACCCAGGTGCTTCAATCGTGCAATCACCGTGTCGGGGCCGGAGTCACCCCACAGCATCGTCTCGTCTTCCAACGTCGGCAGTGCCATATCGGCGAGCCGCCAGAATCGCTCGAACGTTGCACGGGCGCGCGCATCATCGCCTGCCCAGCCGCGCGGTCGGTAATTGCCGTCCATGGCAATCATGACCCCGGCACTGCGAGCCGCCGCAAGTGCGGCAGCGAAGCGATCGAGCCCCAAAGCCGAATAGAGTGACAGCGTTACGCCCGAAAAGAAGACGAGCTTGGCCGACTTCAACGCCACCGCCATCCTGTCATCAGATGCGCCGTCGAAAAGCTCACGCGCAGGCGACCGATCACGCCAGTAGTGGAACGTGCGCTCGCCCGCGGCTGAAGTCTCGATCAGGTAAAGGCCGGGCATACGACCAAGTATGATCTCGATCAGCTCCGTCCCGATGCCTTCGTCTGTTGCCAGCGCGACAATACCAGCACTGTAGGGATCATCGCCAAGCGCGGTCGCGTACGAGACAGCGGTACCTGCTCTCGCGAGATAGACGGCCGTGTTGAACGTGTCGCCACCGAACGCCAGCCCGAACCGGCCATCGGACCCCCGGGCCAGCTCGACCATGCATTCACCGACCGAGACGATCATCACTCATACTCGGCCAGCACGCGAACTCCGATTTGCCAATTTGGCGCCTTCAATCCGTGGTGTCTTCACCGACGCCGTCATC
The DNA here is from genome assembly GCA_964500805.1 of uncultured Hyphomicrobiaceae bacterium. Taxonomy (GTDB): domain Bacteria; phylum Pseudomonadota; class Alphaproteobacteria; order Rhizobiales; family Hyphomicrobiaceae. Next base: position 43,089 of record CAZCQH010000021.1, on the reverse strand, counting down.
ACTTTCCTGACGTGCTGCTGCTCGAACGCGGAGTGCGGACGCGTGTCACTTTGACCGCAGGCTTGGCGGGTGCGCCTGATGCACTGCCCTGCGATGAGGATCCAGCACTCGCCTCGGCTGTCTCGCGGAGCGCTTCGTCCGAGCGGTCCAGGCGATCCACTGACCGGTCGTCACCCGCCACGTCAGCACTTGATCGCATCGGCCTGCGATCGGAGAACTCCCGCGCGATATCGGGCTCGAGATCGGCGAGATCGATGAATTCATCGGCCTGACGGCGCAGTTCATCGGCAACCATAGGCGGCTGTGTCTCGAGTGTCGACACCACGCTCACACGCTTACCTTTCAGCTGAAGGGCCGACACGAGCCTTCGGAAGTCACCGTCGCCGGTGAATATCACAGCGTGGTCGAATTGATCGGCAAGCTGCATTGCGTGAACGGTCAGCTCGATGACCATTGAACCGCGAATGCGGCGGCGCCCGAGGGAATCCACGAACTCTCGGGCTGGCTTTGTCACCATCGAGTAGCCATTGTACTCGAGCCAGTCGACGAGCGGACGCAGCGAGGAATACTCCTGCTGCTCAATCAGCGTGGTATAGTAAAATGCTCGTAGCAGCCGCGCTTGACGCCGGAACAAGCCAAGCATCCGCTTATAGTCGACGTCGAAACCCAGGGCCTTTGCGGTTGCGTGGAGATTTGGGCCATCGATGAAAAGGACAATCTTCTCGTGTTCGTAAATATTCACGCGCGCCTCTTCCCCAAGACTATGCGAGCCCGGCTTTCCCTCACCGGTTATGATCTTTGAAAATCAGCAATATACGCAGACAAGGCGCTCGTCTAGAGTCAAGTAGGAGCAAAAGGTGCCATAGCCTTCCATAGAAGCTCCCATTGGATAGGCTTCATAATTTGCAGAACTGCTGACTCGGGGGCATTGGTTGGAAGTGCCGCGTAGCCTGTAATGACAATGTGGGGAATATCTCTACCCGCGAGAGCTTGAAACAGCGGGTCGGCCGGACGGTCGCGCAGAACCATATCGACGAGCGCAAAATCGATACGATCCGTCTCCAATTTCCGCAGTGCCGAGTCAACCGAGTTTGAGGGACCCACTACCGTGGCGCCTTGCTCCTCGAGCTTCACACTGATGAGATCGGCCGCCATGGCCTCGTCTTCGACAACAAGGATTCTCATCCCGCGCAGGCATCCCTTCGCACTCTCGAGTCTCATGCTCATGCCCAGCAATTTTGCTTTCTATTTTGCAACCCTAGAGGTTATTGCCTGCACGCGGCAAGGCCCCTGGTTGACGTGGATCAGCCCCTGGGGCAAACGCCATCTAGCAACTCCCTTAAACGGCCGGGCGAGAACGGTTTTCGGAGCGCCGGCGCGTTGCACAGAGCGCCCGTGAGTTCCGCGGGCTCGTACCCCGAAATGACAATCACCGGCACACCGCGGCGTTGCAGGTCAGTTGCAAGATGCTCCGTACTCTCACCGCGCAGATTGGCGTCGAGTATGGCGACGTCCATGCTGACTTCTGCCACGGCCACTTCCGCTCTGGCGAGCGAGCCGCAGAGGCCAACAATCTCATGCCCTGCATTCTTAAGGATCTCCGCAATAAGATCCGCGATCAACGCTTCGTCTTCGATGACCAAGATACGCACCTAGCCGACACTCCCTGAGGGCTCAATCGATGGTTCCCCTTCCCCTTCGCTCTCCAGCACCCGGTCGATCGGTGCCGTCAGGACCCAAGTCAAACCGGAGACGCTGAAGTCAAGCCGGACCTCGGCATCAAGCTGGTGGTTCGCCATGTTGAGCAGCACCCGAGAACCAAAGCCGTGGTGGCGTGGCGGTGGCACGGCCGGACCATCGAGCTCCCGCCACGTCATCTCGAATTTGCCTGCGATCGACCATGATATGCCGATGCGGCCACGGGCAGTGGATATTGCACCGTACTTCAAAGCATTGGTGGCGAGTTCGTGAAGCGCCATCCCGATGACCTGCGTCGCTGCAGGCTTCAGCAGAGCAACTGGACCGCTCACCTCAATTCGTGTTCCCACAAGGTCGCCGAGGAACAGAAGCTGCCGCTCGACCAGTTCGTCGAGGCGCACGCCTTGCCAGTGCCCCGCGACGAGAAGCGTATGGCTCGCGGCCAAGGCATCGATGCGCTTGTCGAGCACGTCAGCGAATTGCTTCGGATCGACCGCTTGGCGCGCAGTATGGAATACTACCGCCTGCACAACACTCAGCAGATTGTTGGCCCGATGGTTCACTTCGCCCATCAGCACCTTGACGTTTTCTTCCGCTCGTTTGCGCTGTGAAATATCCTGCAGGAACCCGTGCCACGTTACGGAGCCGTCAACCTCCTCCACAGGCGCCGCGTGACCTTCGATCCAGATTTCGCCGCGTATCGGATGCAGATATCGGAACTCCGCCATCCACGTCTTCATTTCCGCGCGTGAGCGCGCAACCGATGCGTCGAAAGCAGCGCGGTCCGCTGGGTTGATGTTGCGAAATGGCGCGAGCCCGTTCTTCGCGACGGTCTCGGCTGTGGTCCCGAGGACATGTCCGATTGCCGCCGAAGCGTACGGCATCGTCGCATACCCGTTTTTCGCGATATGAAATGAGTAGATCATTCCCGGAGCGGATGCTGCCAGGCGATCAACGCGGGCTTGGTTTGCACGCAAGATTGCCTCAGCGGACCTCTGCTGGGTGAAAACCGCGACCATCAACAATCCGCAAAAACCCACGGATACCAGTGTAATACGTGCGTTCAAGATGCGTTCTGGCCACGGCTGTTCCTTGTCCCCGAACGGTCCCAAATCGTTGATCGTGGCAAACACCACGATCAGTCCAACGATCAGAATGCCGGCCGTTGCATCGAGTGGACGGCTGCGCGCGCCGAGCCAGAGCAAGAATGGAAACAGGGCCGCGACCGGAACTGTCGACCATTCTGGAAGGCTGTAGTGCGAAGCCAGGTAGATCGCGCCAGCAACGCTCACCAACGCAACAAGCGGCCACAAACCGTGCGGTGCGTCGAACGCGTACGCACGAGGTTCGCGCATCTCTCGGGCGATAATCATCAGCAGCGGTGCAAAGATAATGATACCAACCGCATCTGACGCCCACCAATCGACCCAGATGCGAAAAAACGGGCCCGAAGCCGGACGCATCAACACCAAGCTCGCGGAAGCGAGAATGGCCATCGCGCCCGCCGAAGCAGCGGCTGAGAACAAGAACCAAATAGTTCCTTGGACGCTTGCAAGCTGCCGAGCCCCGGCGACGCGTCCTATCAGACCTGCAAACAAGAACGCCTCGAACGCGTTGCAGTGACCGAACACGACAACAAGCGCCAGGTTTCTGTCCGCCAGCAGATTAGCGGCAGCAGTTCCCAAGAAAATGCCGCTGGCAACGGCCAGCCGTGCTCGCGGATCGGCCCCAGCCATGATCATCAACCCGGCGCCGACGCCTGAAGCGGGCCAGAACACCGCAACATTCGATGGTTTCAGTAGAAGGGAGAGGCCCGACCGGGCCGCCAAAAAATAGAGCGCAGCCGTGCCGAGCGCCCAAACCAATGCCATCCCATTGGACAGGAAAATCGGTGGGTGCGGGTGCACGAGGGGAACGGGCTGCCGAACGACAGGCTCACGACTTGTCGCCTCGGTGAAAGTCGGTCCCTCTTGCATGGCCTCCTCGAGCTCGCGCGATACGCGAGGTTCCATGGAGCCTGTTCGTCTCGGCAAGGTCAAATCAAACCCAGGCCGAGCGCAGCAGCTCTGGCTGGGCTTAGGCCCAAATTTGCTCCCTGTATCAGACTTATGGAGCTGATCGTGCCAGGTTCTGGAACAGGATCGCCCGCGAAGGCCCGGGGAGAGAGCCTGCGCGAATGCCAGTCGGCCCGGGCAAGGAATTGCGGCCCAAGTAGGAAGGCTGGGGCGGCGTAAATCGTTGGACAAACCGAGGGGTCGAAGACGCAGGCGGAGGGGACTCCAGCGGACTTTGCTTCCTTTTCGTCGTTGCAGCTGCAGCATTCGGCTTTCCCAGCTCAGCCGTCACTGAACCCTTGGTCTTCGTTGGCTCGGCTGCGGCGATTACGTCTGCTGGCGGCGAGTCGACCTCCGCTGAGACAGCGCCAGAATTGGCCGGTGTTGTCGCTGCCGCCAGGGCCACGTTCGCAGCAGCCTGGGAAGGCATCGCAGCGGTCTGCGACTTCGACTGACGCGGTACAATTCCCCGGCTCGCGGCCGTCACGATTGCGCGCGGCTGGCAGCGGCCATCGTTTGCAATCACCTGGCCGGCTGGACATTCCTTGCCACAGGCCTTGGCAGAATGGCCTTGCAGTAGCGTGAGCAGAATATAATCAGGCTCTTCGGTCGGCAGGCTGGCGTTGACATGCTCAGTGAACGACTTCATGGCGCGCATGGCACTGCCAGTCCAAATGCCGTCCACCTCCCCCTCCAGACAGCCGACCCGCTTCAGTTCGGTCTGGATGGAACGAGCCAATTCACGGCGCGAGCGGTCGTCTTCGGGCTTTGCCATGCCGAACGGTCGCTGAATCGGCATTGTCCCAGCGTCTCCAACCAAGCCCTTGATCGGGGCCTGCAGCATCTGGGCGGGCTGGGTATCCGGCAGAACTGCAGGCGGCCCAAGTTGCGGGTCCGACATAGGTTGACGCGGGTCTGGCTGGGCCGCATCTGATTTCATCGCGGCCGCGACCTTCTCCTGCCGCAACTCACTGGCGCGCTGGGCAGGGCGCGAGCTCTCCGCTGCAATCCTGACAAGCGCAGCGAGGCGGTCGACCGCCACTTTGTCGTTCTCGGTGGCAATTCCGAAGTAGGCTGTGGCGCCGAGTCCAGCCAAGGCCAACGCAATGCCCGTCAACAAACGCATACTCACCCCGAAGCTTCTTGTTGCGCCCGCAGGCCCGCATGGGTTTCAGGTGGTCCGTGCCGACCGGCTTGGCTCGAACTGACCGCAATCCCGCCCAGTGCACTCTTGCCGTTCTCAAACGTCGGCTGCAGATACGACTATTGCCCTGCCACGTCCGACTCAATCTGAATCGTCTGTGATCAGCATTTTTGCTCCCGCAGTGCTTCAAGAGCCACGTTCAGAGGCTGATAGGATGCTCGCAATGACCTTAAGCCAGGGCCAAGAATCTGCTCATTTTGCGGATCGGCGGCGGGCCTTCAGTTGACATCGGCCGAACCGGGCTGTGACGATGCCGCCAAGCCTGAAATAACGCCCCGCAGGAGCTGCGCATGTCCTCATCCCCCGCCTTCACCGCGACTGAGCGTGCCAAGGCGGCGCTCTCCGAGATTGCACGCTGGAATCCAGCGACCAAGGCAATGCTCGCGGTGACGGCTGATTATGCGCTGGAGACGGCAGCCGCGATCGACCGACGCGAGGCCAAGGGCGAGTGGTGCGGGCTATTGGCCGGCATGACCATGTCGGTAAAGGATTGCATCGACATGGCTGGTGTTGAGACAACGGCTGCCTCGAAGATTTTGAAAGGCAATGTGGCCAATCGCGACTCGCTGATCGTCGAGCGGCTGAAGGCGGCAGGCGCAGTCATCGTCGGAAAGGCTAACTTGCACGAGTGGGTCTTCGGGCCGACGAGCCAGAGCACGCACTATGGGCCTGTGCGCAATCCATGGGATACGACCCGCGTGCCCGGTGGCTCCAGCGGCGGCTCCGGAGCTTCGCTCGCCGCCCAAATGTGCAAAGGCTCGATCGGCTCCGATACCGGGGGATCAATCCGGATACCGTCAGCGTTTTGTGGCGTTGCCGGATTGCGGCCGACGATCGGGCGCATTTCCAATCGGGGTACGATCCCGGTTTCGCAATGGCTCGACACATGCGGGCCCATGGCGCGACGCGTTGCCGACGTCGCGCGCATCTTCACGGTGATCGCCGGATACGATCCGGAGGACCCCATGTCCGAGGATCAGCCGGTCCCGAACGTGCTCGGCGTGCTCGGGCGGCCGGTTAAGGGACTTCGTATCGGCATTCAGCGCCGCTGGTTTTTCGACGACCTGGCGCCCGAGCTGTCACAGGCCATGGAGGAGGCAATCCGCGTTTTCAAGGCGGCGGGTGTCGAGATCGTCGAAGTGGATCTCGGAGACGTGGAGAAGAGCCAGGAGCACATCGCGTTCAAAGTCGTACTGTCGGATGCCTACAACGTGCACAAGGAGCGGCTGCAATCCCGTCCCGGCGACTTCGGCCGAGATGTTTACACGCGCGCCATGCTCGGCAGCGAGGTGAAGGGACACGAATATGCGGCGGCGCTGCGTTGGAACGAAGGCTTCAAGCACCGGTTGCGGCAGGTGTTCGGCAGGTGCGATGCAATTCTGACGCCAGCGGTGCCGTTTGGAGCGCCTAAAGCGCAGATGGGGCTCGAAGGCGAGGCTTGGTTCCAGACCGTGCGCAAGATCACGCGATACACATTCTGCTGGGCGAGCGCCGGTGTGCCGACGCTTTCTGTTCCCTGCGGCTTCGATGCCGACGGAATGCCGCTCGGCATGCAGATCTCAGCGCCCTGGTTCGACGAGACGACGGCCTTCCGCCTCGGCCATGCGTTCCAGCGGGCAACCGCTTACCACGAGCGCACTGCCGCGTTTCGGGGGTAATGCGACTGGCGCGATTTCTGACCTCGAATCCGCATTCATGCGCCCTCTTGTTTCGCTCTTAGGGCCGACGCAGCGCGCTCTGCGCTTGTCGCTTTGCGCCTGCTGTGCTCCGTTATCACTTGCAGCAAGAGGCAATCACCAAAGGCAGCGGCGTGAAGGGCGGGTTCTACGGCTGGCGGGTGGTGGCAGCGTGCTTCGTCATCGCGGCAGTTGCGTGGGCGTTGGGACTATTCGGATCGAGCGTCTACCTGAAAGCCGTTACGGCGGCGCATGGCTGGTCGATCGCCGAAGTATCATCCGCGATCACGTTGTTCTTCCTTGTCAGTGCTTGCGTGCAGCGAACGGTCGGCAGCAGCATCGATCGGATGGGGCCGCGGCCGGTGTTGCTAGCCGGCGCACTCTCGATGGGGCTCGGCGTCGCGCTGGTCGGCCAAGTGACGGCGCCGTGGCAGCTTTATCCCTGCTTCGCTCTGATCGGGTTTGGCTGGTCTACGCTGTCGACGACAGGCATCACTGCGACGGTTGCACCTTGGTTCGAGCGCCATCAGGGACGATCGATGACGCTGGCCATCATGGGAGCGAGCGTCGGGGCCATCGCGGGCGTACCGCTGATCCTGCTGGCTCTGCGGGAGCTCGGGCTCACGCGCGGGCTGCTCGCAACGGGTGCGGTCGCCGTGCTGCTGCTGTTGCCTTTGATCGCAACGGTCTTGCGCTATCGGGGGCCAAGTGAATTGGGGCTGGCGCGCGATGGAACCGGCTTGGATACGACAGGTGCTTCGCGGCCCGAGCCGATGCCTCCCGCCGCCATGGGTTGGTCGCGCATGCTGTTGTGGAGCGCCGCGGGAAGCTTCGCGCTGGCCCTGACCGTACAGATCGGCTTCATCACACATCACGTGGCGCTGGCGGAACCGCTGCTCGGATTGGAAGGCGCCGGCTGGCTGGTCGCAGCCACCGGTGTGACCGCATTCATCGGGCGTCTCGTGCTGGCGGCGATCGTCGACCGGGTGAACGTTCGACATCTTGCATGCCTGATCATGGCAGCGCAGACGGTGGCTCTGGCAGCAATGTCGCTATGGCCCAGCGCCCAGGTGCTGATCGCCGCGAGCCTCGTCTACGGTTATGGCATCGGCCATGTGACGACGCTGGGCCCTGTGGTGGTGCGCCGCGAGTTCGGCGCCAAGGCGTTCGGCGCAACCTACGGATCGGCAGCGACGGCTATCCAGCTGACCTCTGCCTTCGGTCCAGCCCTTCTGGGCGCCCTTCGGGACGCCTTTGGCAGCTACAGCCCTGGCCTCGCCATCGCAGCCACGACAACTACTTTGGCGTGTCTCGTTCTACTGCTCGGTGGGGCGATAGGACGGCAGGCACAGTGAGAGCACGGAGCGGAACCTTACTCGTGGTAAACCCCGGGCTCCGTAGCTCGGAAGGACACATCCGACCGGTTGTGCTCAGCCGCGACTAAGAAGCTTGCGGCGAGCCTACCGGCACGGCAACGAGCTCAATTCAACTTGCCCCGCAGGTCGCGGATGGCTTGATCCACAAGGCCTTTGCCCGTATCGCCGGTGACGCGATCGCGGAGGATCTGCTCGGCGGCTGCGGTGGCGTGCTCGACAGCAGCCGCACGGACCTCGGCAACGGCCTGCGCCTCGGCTCGTGCGATCTTTTCCTCGGCGAGTCTGGAGCGACGCTCGATCTGCTCGGCAAGCGAGCGAGCTGACTCGGTCTTCATCGCCTCGACCTCGCGCTGCGCCTCAGCAACGATGGCCTTGGCCTCGTCCTCGGCTTGACGCTGCTTCTGCAGATATTCGTTGAGGAGGCTTTGCGCTTCTTCCCGCAATCGGCGCGCTTCGTCGAGCTCCTTGCGGATCGCATCGCTGCGATCATCGAGCGTCTTGCCGATCGTGCCCGGCACGCCCAGCTTCCAAATCAATGCCATGAAGACCAGGAACGAGACCAGCACCCAGAACTCGGCAGTCTTCCACATTGGTCGCTCCCGGCACTACTCGGCCCCTCGGCCTCGCGTCGCAATCAATCCAGCTCACGCGCCATGCGCTAACACCTGCTCAGCGGCCGAGCCGCTGAGCCACGATCCTCTTTATCTCGTCCGCCGGCACCTGACGGCCGAGCAGCTTCTCGACGATGGCACCCGCCGTTTCGGTTGCGATATCGCTGACGGAAGCGAGAGCGCGCACCTTCGTGTCGGCGATGCGCTTCTCCATGTCGGCGACCTTGGCAGCGTTTTGACGGTCCGCCTCCGCGCGACTCTGTTCGATGTCGGCGGCAAGCTTGTCGCGGGTCTCCTTGGCCATGGCCTGGGCCCGGCCGCGGGCATTTGCGAGCGACGTCTCGTAAGCTTTGAGGGCCGTATCGGTTTCCGCCTTCATGCGCTCTGCTTCGGCGAGATCGCGCTCAACGCGATCACGACGCTCAGCGATGACGCTGCCGATCTTCGGCAGCGCGATGCGCGATAGCAGCAGGTAGAGCGCGCCGAACGACAGCGCCAGCCAAACAAGCTGCGGCGTGAAGGTCGAGGGATCGAACGGCGGAAACGAGCCTTTCGGCTCGGGAGCGCCGGTCGCGGTTTGAGCACCCTTGGGGGCAGCCATTGAACGTGTCCCAACTTGGCGAGGTCAAGGTCGCAGAATTGTGCTGTGAACTGCAACGCTGCAACGATGCGATGCGGCAGCCGTCACCGGCCGCCACACGAAAATTGAACCTCAGCGATCAGACAACGAAGAGCAGCAGCAGCGCGATCAGCAACGAGAAGATGCCCAGGGCTTCCGTCAGGGCGAAGCCCAGCAGCAATGTGCCGCGCTGGCTGTCGGCAGCCGAAGGATTGCGCAGTGCGCCGGAGAGGAATTGGCCGAAAAGATTGCCGAGGCCGATGCCCGCACCTGCCATGCCGAGGCAAGCGAGACCGGCGCCAATGGCCTTACCAATGATCGGATCCATGAGAAGCTCCTGTATGTGCTGGTTGGAGGTTGTTCGAAGTTCGATCGAATGCGACGCCCGCTCAGTGGTGAGCACCGTGAACGGCGTCGTTGAGATAGACGCAGGTGAGAACGGCGAACACGTAGGCCTGCAGCGCCGCGACCAGGAATTCAAGGGCGGTGAGCGCGACGGTCAGCAGCAGCGGCAACGGCGAGATGACTCCCCAGGCGCCTGCCGCCAGGAGCGATGCGACGAAGCCGGCAAAGATCTTGAGCGCGATATGTCCGGCCAGCATGTTGGCGAAGAGACGAACCGAAAGCGAGAGCGGCCGCGACAGGAACGAGATCACCTCGATGGGTACCATGATGGGTAGCAGCCACGGCGGTACATCGGGGACGAACAGCTTCAGGAAGCCCGGTCCCTGCTGGTAAAAGCCGTAGACAATAACAATTCCAATCACCAGCAGGGCCAGCGCTGCTGTGACGACGATGTGGCTCGTTACCGTGAACGAGTAAGGGATCATGCCCATCAGGTTCAGGATCAGAACGAAGATGAAGAGCGAGAACACGAGGGGGAAAAATCTCATGCCTTCTGGCCCGACATTTTCTCGAACTGTCCTTGCAACGAACTCGTAGAGCACTTCAGCGAGCGACTGCGAGCGGCTCGGCACCAGCGCGCGGCTGCGCATGGCCCAGACAAGGAAGCCGGTCGTAAGTGCAACGGCGGCGATCATGAACGCCGCGGAATTGGTGAACGAAGCGTCGATCCCGCCAATCTTTATCGGCACGAGTTTCTTGATTTGGAACTGCTCGATTGGGCTTGCCACTGCGTCCCGCCTTGTCCCGTCCGTGCCAGCCGGCGTTGCACCAGCCAATTCTTCCTACTTGTCCTCGTCCCGGTCGTCCGCCAGAGGCAGCCCCTTCGGGGTCTGTTCCCGCATTGCCATCCTGACTACATTCAGGATTCCAGCGGCCGCGCCGAGCAAAAAGAACAGGATGAAAAACCACGGCTTCTGATTACCGAGCCATTCATCCAAGTACCAGCCAATCAGACTGCCGACGACGATACCGCCGATGAGCTCAGCGGATACGCGCAACGCGCGCCCCATCGCCTCGCCTTTGGCGGTCCGCGCGCCTCCGCGATCCGCACTCGGCGCATCGCGATGGCGAGCCTCGTTGAGCCGCCTGCCGAGAGCGTCTGAACGCCGCTTGATGGCGTCCCGCTCATCCGGCGACATCTCGCCACGAGGCTCGTGGTCCTTGCCTTCAGCAGACATGGGGAACCTCCACCAGCGCGCGAACCACGTGCGCGGCGGGTCCGATTGACGGCGCGGACCATAGGTGCGGGGGGTGGGGGTGTCAAGAAAACGCCCCATTCGCGCCGTGGGAGCAAGGGGTGGCGAATGCGCGCAGGTCTGCACCTGATTTTGCCGTGCGTGCGGCAAACGCGCTCATGAAATCTGGATCTCGACGTCACAAGCATTTGTGGGCGTTGCTAAAATAGTCTGTTGACGTCGATTTAAGGTGTTTGACTCAAGATCGGTTTCCATTGCTTGCTTCACCATTGAAGGCCCCGATCGATGGACCCTCGCCTTGCACCCGCGGCTCGATCGGCCGAGGACGTGAGCGGACATGGCCTCGCCCACGAGTTGCTCGCAGCAGCACTCGAAGGCCTCTATGTCGGCCGTGACAACAAAGCATTGTTGGTTGCGCGGCAGGGGGCCATCTTGAGCCTCAATCGGCTAGCCGCCGAGCTTTGCGGCTATTCGGCTCCGGCGCTTATCGGACAACGGGCCTTGGCCGAACTGTTCGGCGACGCTCCATCGGGCGGCTCGGCTGACAGGGTGATCAGATGGGAAACGGAGCTTAACACCGCGGTCGGACCGCGGGTTCCAATCGAGGTCGTGCGCGAGCCCCTCGGCAGCCGTTTGCCGGGTGTCCTCGTCTACGCCATCCGAGACCTGCGCGAGCGGCGGGCTGCGGCCGCGGAGCGCGAGCAGAAGAACCTCGCGCTGCTCGCCCGCGAGCGCGACCTGCAGATCCAGAACCTGCGCTTCGATGCTGCGATCAACAACATGCCGCAGGGCCTGGCGATGTTCGATCCGCAGAACCGTTTGCTCGTTTGCAACGGCCGGTTCGGGGAATTGTTCGGCCTCCAGGCAGACGCTCTTGTTCCTGGAGTGCAAGCCGACGCCCTGCTGGTGCTGAGCCCAATCGTCGATGCCGAGACCCTGCCTGATGTCTCAACTCAGGGTCCGGCATCCGAGCAGGCTCATGCACTAAAGTTGCTGCGAACTGGAACGATCAGTCTGACGGACAGCAGACAGCTCTCAATCACACAACGGCCGATGGCGGACGGCGGCTACGTGGTAACGGTCGACGACATCACGGAACGCGAGCGGGCGCGATCGCAACTCGAAGACTACAACGGCAAGCTCGAACGGTCGAACCAGGAGCTGCAGAACTTCGCCTATATCGCCTCGCACGACCTTCAGGAGCCGCTGCGCAAGATCGAAACATTCACTGGGCGCATCCTGACACGACAAACCGACGGCCTTCCGGACGAAACGCTTGAATCGCTCGGGCGCGTGCAGCACGCTGCACAACGCATGCGCACGCTGATCAACGATCTACTCTCTTATGCGCGAGTCGATAGCGGCCAGCGCAAGCCGGTGCTCGTGGATCTGAATGTAACGTTGCGGGGCGTTGTTTCCGACCTGCAGGTGCGCATCGAAGATCTAAAGGCTCAGATCGAGTTCGCAGGTCTGCCCGCGATCCACGCTGATGCGACCCAGATGCGCCAACTGTTCCAGAACCTGATCTCGAATTCGCTGAAGTTCTCGCGACCAGGTGTGCCGCCGGCTATCCGGATCAGGGGTACGGTGACGCGATCAGCGGCCGGGGGCCAATGCGCGGTGATCACGCTCGCCGACAACGGGATCGGCTTCGACAACCGCTACAAAGATCAGATCTTCAAGATCTTTCAACGTCTGCACGGACGCCAGGAATACGAGGGCACTGGTATTGGGCTCGCCACGTGCCGCAAGATCGTCGACGTGCACGGTGGGGAGATCTCGGCCGACGGCCGGCCCAGCGAAGGCGCGACCTTCACGGTGCGCCTCCCCATCACAACACCTTCAGGGTGATCACGCCGCGCCCTGCTGCTGGACAGGCGGCGCGTTCTCGATGATCTTCTCGGCCGTCGCAAGGTCAACGGAGACGAGCTGAGATACCCCCTTTTCAGCCATCGTCACACCAAACAGCCGGTTCATGCGTGCCATTGTCATCGGGTGATGCGTGATGACAAGGAACCGGGTGTCGGTCTCAGCCGACATCCGTTCCATCAGCGTGCAGAAGCGGTCGACGTTGGCGTCATCGAGCGGTGCGTCGACCTCGTCGAGGACGCAGATCGGCGAGGGATTGGTGAGGAACACCGCAAAGATCAGCGAGAGCGCGGTCAGCGTCTGCTCGCCGCCCGAGAGCAGCGACAGCGCGGCCGGCTTCTTACCCGGCGGTTTGGCGATGATCTCGAGCCCGCCTTCCAACGGATCCACTTCGCTCTCGATCATCTCGAGACGCGCCTCGCCGCCCTCGCCGAAAAGCGTCGAGAACAGCCGCTGGAAATGACCGTTGACGGTCTCGAAAGCGGCATTGAGGCGCTGCTTCGCCTCGCGATTGAGCTGACCGATGGCGCCGCGCAGCTTGTTGATCGCGCCCTCGATGTCGAGGCGCTCCATGTCCATGGTCGCGAACTGCTCGGTGAGCGCGCTGAGCTCCTCGTCGGCAGCGAGATTGACCCCGCCCAACCGCTCGCGTTCGGACTTAAGGCGAACCAAGTTGCGGTCAACGTCGGGAAGCAGCGGCATTGCCGCTCCAGGCTCGAGGCCCGCGAGCCCGAGGCAATCCTCGGGTGCGCAGTTCATGATCTCGCCGATGCGGCGCGCTTCCTCCTGGCGTTTGGTGCGGGCGGCCTCGAGCTGGGCTTCGGTGCGGGCGCGGCCTTCGCGAGTTTCGGTGACGAGGGCCTGGCACTTGCGGAGTGCGGCTTGCGTTTCGCGCAGCGCCGTATCGGCAGCGGCAAGCGTGTCGGCGGCGGCCCGACGCTCCTTCTCGGCCTCGGCGAGCTGATCCATGATCTGGCCGCGCCGCTCCTCGACGACTTCAGGAAGATCTTTCAACTTCTCGAGCTCGGCCTCGGTGTCGGCAAAGCGGGTGCGGAACTCGCCGACCTGGGTATCGGCTGCCTGACCGCGCGTCGACCAGCGCTCGTGCTCGGATTTGACGGTCTTGTACCGCTCGGCGCGCACGTGCCGCTCGCGCTCCAAGCTGGCGAGCGATGCGCGAATCTCGGCAAGCTTTGAGCGCTCCTCACGCGTGTTGGCTTCTTGCTCGGCGAGCTCCGCTTCGAGCTCCTCGAGACCGCCCATGACATCGAGCGCGGCTTCGATTTCGGCGATTTTTTCGTGAGCTTCAGCGATTGCCTCCTCCGTGCGGGTGCGCGCTTCCTCGGCGGCGGCGAGCCGGGCCTCGGTCTCACGCGCCTGACGCTCGATGGAGGTCAACTCGTCCCTGACCTTGGCGAGCGCCGATTGCTGCTCCCGCCACAGCTGGCGAAGGCGGCGCTCCTCGGACTCCGCAACACGGTGCATCTCGGCGGCGGTTCGCTCGGCGGAGGCCAGATCGGCCGCATCGCGATGGGCCTTGGTGACGCGAAGCTCGACGTCACCAAGGCGATTTCGCTCGGCGAGGCGCTGCGCGGCCGCGGTCGGCGCATCGGCCGCGGCGACGAGGCCGTCCCACCGCCAAAGATCGCCTTCAAGCGAGACCAGTCGCTGGCCGGGCTTCAGCTGCGACTGCAATCGGATGCCGTCCTCGCGGGAAACGATGCCGATCTGCTTCAGGCGGCGGGCGAGCTCGGCAGGCGCCTCGACGTGAGCGCTCAAGGGCGCAACGCCCTCCGGCAGCGGCGGATCGGACAATCCCATACTGATGCGGCGCCAGTGAATCGGCGCTTCCTCGGCGATCGGCGCGTCGAGATCGTCGCCGAAAGCAGCACCGAGTGCCATCTCATAGCCGGGTGACACTCGCACCTGATCGAGAATTGGCGGCGAACCGTCCTCCCGGATCGGGATCAGAAGCTTGCCAAGTGTTTCAAGCTCGGTGGTGAGCTGGCTCGCGACCACGCGCTGCGCTTGGGCCGCGTCGCGACGATCTTTCGCTTCGGCTGCGAGCTCCAGCGCCTTCTCTTCCGCCGCAATGGCCTGCTGCTCGGTATCGGCCACCTCCGCCATCAGGCTCTGACCGCGCTCAGCGGTCTCAGCGAGCTTCCTCGCATCCGGTGCGCGGGCAATCACCTCGCGCTTCTGCGTTTCCAGCGCCGCGAGCTGACGGGTCAGCTTCTCGATATCGGCTTGGCGATCAACCTTGGCGGCTTCCAGGCTCTTGCGGCGGGCGCGGGCCTCGAAAGCTCGGCGCGTGACATCCGAGAGCCTGTCCTCGGCGGACTTGACGTCGTTCTCAGCCTGGACGACGGCCGAGCGCACGGTCTCCTCGGCAGCTTCCTGCGCCTGATCGCGCTCGATCAGCGCCGTCGCCTCGGCCACCAGCTTCTCGAGGATCTCCTTCGCCTCGGCGACCAGGGCCTCCTCGCGAGCGATGTCGCGCTTCAGGTGCTCGGCCCGGCCGGTCAGCTCTTTCTGACGCTGGGCCAAGCGCTCGGCTTCCTTCTCGAAGCTTTCCTGCTCGATCTTGATGCGGGCCAGAATGGCACCGCGCTTGGCTTCCTCGTCACGCAAGGGTTGCATGACCTCGGCGCGCTCGACCTCGAGCTGGGTCAGCTCGGATTCCCGCGCTGTGGCTTCCGCGAGGCGCATCAGCACCCCGGAGAGCGCCGCCTCGGTTGCAACGACCTCGTCCTGCGCCGCCGTCCACGCGAGGTGGAAGAGCAGCGCTTCGGCCTTGCGGATGTCGCCCGAGAGCTCCTTGTAGCGCCGCGCGTGACGAGCTTGGCGCTTCAAGCTCTCGATCTGGCTCCGCAGCCCGCCGAGCACGTCGTTGATACGCGCGAGGTTTGACTCTGCCGCCTTCAACCGCAGTTCCGCCTCGTGACGGCGCGAGTGGAGCCCAGCAATGCCTGCCGCGTCCTCAAGAATGCGGCGGCGCTGCTCGGGCTTGGCATTGACGATCTCTCCGATCTGGCCCTGGCGGACCAGTGCCGGCGAGCGGGCGCCCGTAGCAGCATCCTCGAACAAAATCTTGACGTCGCGGGCGCGGGAATCGCCACCGTTGATGCGGTAGGCTGAGCCCATCTCGCGCTCGATGCGACGCGTGACTTCGAGCACATCGGCATCATTGAACTCTGTGGGTGCCGTGCGCGCGGAGTTGTCGATGAAGATCGTCACTTCGGCGGAGTTGCGTGCCGGCCGCGCCGTAGTACCGGAAAAGATAACGTCCTCCATGCTGGAGGCGCGCATGGATTTGTACGACGTCTCGCCCATCACCCAGCGCAGCGCCTCGAGCAGGTTCGACTTGCCGCAGCCGTTCGGGCCGACGACGCCGGTCAGCCCACGCTCGATCACGAGCTCGGTCGGCTCGACAAACGACTTGAAGCCGAGCAGTCGTAACCGGGTGATATGCATCGATGAGACGTCCTATTTCTATCAGTCGCACCGGTCGCGGGCAGCGCCGGGTTACAGCAGTTGCAGCAGGATCATCAAGAGCCCGACCATCGAAACCGCGTAAGCGGCCGTTCGGGCCCAGGCAACCCCCGCGATGTAGAGCCCAGCATGCGCGACACGCCCCCAGAAGAAGAGCTGCGCTCCAAAGATCGTGTTGGCATTCGACACACCGGCGAGCTTGGCTGCAATCACGGCGATCGCGAACAAGACCAGGTTCTCCAGCATGTTTCGATGCGCGCGGATCGCACGACCGGTCCAGCCGGTGAACTCCGGCAGGTTTTCACGGTTGCCGGCGAGCCGGGAGAGACCGACGTCGCGCATGGCGCCCAGAGCCGCAATGACGACAAGCAAAATGGTCAGCAGCGCCGACCAAACCAGCATTCGAAGCTCGACGGTCACGGTCCCTCTCAAGTATTGCGATTACTGCTGAACGAGCGCACTCCCTTTCGCCCCCGCCCTCCTGCCAGCGCACCCGGCGAGACACACCCTGACTCGCCGCATATGCCTGGTCCGTCGGCACGATGCAACGAGTCCGCGCCCCCGGAAAATGGCGGACTGGCAACCATCGCCGGTTATCCACCAGCCACGAGACATCCCACACCGAGCAATATGCCTCGAGCATTGCACGAGGTATTAGGCAGCTTTCGCCCGGTCCGGCTCAGCGAGGGCGACAAACTCCATCCAGCGAGCGACGCGATCCGAGGGCGGCGGTGCGGTCGAGCGCAGCACGCTCTGTCCCTCGCGCGTCAATGCATACCGGAGAACTGCCGTACACACCGTGGCGGTTTCGGCCACATTCAGGTCGGCCAAATTGTGGAAGCCCGCCCCTACGAGAAGCTGTGCATGGATGCCCCTCAGCCAGGGCACGGCGCAGACCAGCTGCGCCTGTGCCTTCCAGAGTTCGATCCGCTCGCGCGTGATGTGACGAACGTGGGTGCGCGCGGCGACAGCCGCGGCATCGCAGGCAAGAAGGTCGCGGACGGACCTGATGCCTGCGGCGTTCAGGCGGTCGGCAGTTCGGGGGCCGATCGAGGGCGCCTTTACGACTTCATCGTCGAGCGCCAGGAAAAACCGCTTCGGGCGGTCGGCAAGCGGGCCAGCCGTTTCATCTTCCTCGGCGCCGAGATCCGCTTCGTTCGGTTCGTCGGTCTCTGCGGCAGTGTCATCTGCGGCATCGAGTGGCGCTCGAAAATCGTCTCTTTGTCCACGCGGCACAGGCTCATCAGCCGCTTCCCGGAGTGTCGGCTCACCGATGACGCGCGTGAGCTTCTCGATCAGAACCTCGATCAGCGCACGTTGCTCGCGCGCCTGCCATTCGAGGCGAGCAAGCCGGTCATTCACTTCGACGGTTGTGGCGCGCTCGCCACCCTGTACAGGTGAGCCCGACGCTGAGGCCTCTGGCGCACCCAGCCGATCGATGCGGACAAAGCGATGCTCGAAGGCAGGCAGCCCGTCGCTGGCATATGCGGCCGGGTTGCGATCTAAACGACTGCGGTCGTCTTGGCGGTAAACGAGCGCGCTGAGCGCTTCTGCGGTGTCGCGGGCCGTGACGGGACGATTGAGAGGGTGTCGAGCAGCTGGCGCCGGGTGTGGCTTTCGATCGTAAGCGGGCACCTCATCCGAGCTCTGCCGGCGCGCCAAGGTACGCTCGACACCCTGCACGAAGACTGCGGATTTAAAGCCGTGCACGCGATGCAAGAGTACCGAGATAACATCGCGCGCCGATGCACTGCGGCGACCTTCGGCTTTCGCGACCTGCTCCGCGCGCTGCAGCAGCGACTTGAACTCGGCCGCGGTCCGCAAGGGCGCCTGGCCATCGGAGAGCCTGGCTGCCACCATTTCGGCCAGTGCCTCGGCTGCAAGCGCCTCGCGCGTCTCATCGGCAATGCCAAGGTGCGACGCGGCGAGGCCCCGCGTCAGGCACCAGACAAGGTGTGCGATCTCGACCGCCGGCGCGCGCCGGCGGCCGGCTTCCTCGTAGGCCAGATTGCAATGGGCCATGAGCTCGTCGTCGACCTCGACGGTGAGCCGGCCCGTTTCTGCAATCCGGCCGGTGTCGGGAAGCCGTTGGCCACAGCACGCGCACGTCGACATGAGTTGGATCCGGGCTCTTGACGCGAGTGCACAGCGACACGTCTTCGATCCTAAGTGACTCGCCGTTCATGTGGTGACGCTACCCACAGGATTGTCGCTCGATCGGCGCGACTGACCGGGCCGGCCGCGGGACGAGTTGCATCGCCTTCCCGACCTGCCGGAGATCGCGGCGCGGCGTGCTCGCCACTTCCCACACGGGCTCTGACGCGGCGCTGATCTTCGCGTTAACGTTTGCGAATTTTCGCGAGGCCCGAATCAGGCCCGCCAGGGCTCCTACAGAGCCCGTAGAGAGGCCTCGTTTCGAGTGGCTACCCCCCTCCAGACTCCCTCGGGAAACGCGCCAGCGTCGAAATTCGCCCATGAGAAATCGATTTGACTGATAGACCGGCGGCCGCTCTGACGCGCTCGTACGGGATTGGGCCTCGAATTGGACGATTTGCAGATCGAACTCGTGTCTTGGATCGGCCAAACCATGCGATTTGCGGGTTGCCGTGGCAACAGTCCAGGGTCAGGCCTCAGGAGCGTTTACCGGCCAGCATCGGGTCTACGATCTCGCGGATCTCGTTGATGCCGATGACCTTCTTCACAAGGCGGGTCTCGATGAAGAAGTTGGGGGTGCCGATGATGCCAAGCTGGCGCCCGCGATCCTTGACCCATTTCAGGCTGTCGATCATGGCTTGGTTCTGCAGGCATCCATCGAGCTGCTCGCGGGTCACACCTGCCTGCTGGGCCACCTTGAAGATGGCGTCCGTGCGCACCTCCTGTGCCACCCAGGCCGACTGCTGCTGCAGAAACTTCTCGTAGAGCGCGAGATACTTGTCCATCGGCGCGCAGCGCAGCGCGATGGTGGCGGTACCGCTCGACTTGCCGATCGGGAACTCGCGAATGATCAGGCGGACGTGGCCCTTGTCGATGTAGTCGCGCTTGAGGATCGGGAAGGTTTCGGCCTGGAAGCGGCGGCAATAAGGGCATGTGAGCGACATGTACTTGATGATCGTCACCGGCGCGTCGGGGCGGCCGATCGAGAACTCGGGCAGTGCACCCGTTTTCATAATGTCATCGCGCGATGGGCTCTGGATCACCTCGCGCAGTGGCGAATCGCTCTCATTGCCGGTCGAGAACGGATTGAACGCCGGCCTGTCCTGAGTGGCGCCGGTGGTGATCTCGTTTGCCGCTGCGCCCGGCGGCGGGCCGGTGCCCGAGAGCAGCGCGGGTGCATCGCCGCCGCAGGCCGCGAGCGCCGCCGCCACGATCAGCAGCAGCGGTCGGACAATAGCAGCGAGGACCGTGGACCCGCGCACGAGCTCACTTCTTCTTTTCAGGCGTCGCGGGGGCAGCGGGAGCGGCAGGAGCAGGCGTTGCCGGGGCGCCGACCAGCTGGTCGATCACCTTGGCGAAAGCCTCGACCTGCGACGGGTTGCCTTCGAAACGCTTGCCGTTGATGAAGAAGGTCGGCGTCGAATTGACCGCGAAGCTCTTATTGGCGCGGTCGCGGGTGGCTGTAATGCCTTCCAGCAGCTTCTGGTCGGTCAGGCACTTGTCGAAGCTCTCTTTGGTGAAGCCCGCGCCCTCGGCGACCTTGAACAGGGCCGGGACGGGATTGCCTTGCACGAACGCCCATTGCTCCTGCGACTTGAAGAGCGCGGAGACGACATCGTACGATTTATCTCCGGCGCATCGCGCCAGCATCGATGCGGCGGCCGCCAGATTGTCGAGCGGAAACTCGCGCAAGATCAGCTTGGCCTTGCCGGTGTCAATGTACTTTTCCTTCAGCGTCGGCAGCACGGTGTTATGGAAGGACGCACAGTGTCCGCAGGTCATCGAGGCGTACTCGACGATGGTGACCGGTGCGTCAGGCTTGCCGAGCACCACATCCGGCAGCGGGCCGGGCTTCATGAGCTCATCGACCGAGACTTCGGGGGCAGCGGAACCCTTTTTGGGTTGAGCCACGCCAGCAGCTGCGCCAATGGCGACTGCGGCGCCGAGCGCGGCAATGCCCACAGCGCGGCGTGAAAAGGGTGTCAGAGAGCGCGGAGCAGTCATCGAACTCCTCGAGTCCTTGAAGCCGAATGCCTTTGGCCGTTGCGTTGGGGCCTAACACGCCCCGTGCCCGCCAATAAGGCAAAACTCGGCTGAATGCCAACTGAACACCGTGTGACATAAGACCGAGAATACGAGAAGGCCATGCGGCAAGTCCTCCCGGAGCGATGCATCACGTAAGCGTGAGCAGCAGCACTGCAGCCATCGCACACGACGTCCATCACTCAAGGGGTCAGACGCATGGGGCTGACCCCGACTGACGTCGACCGAGTGCACATTCTCAGCGCGTCGCTCGGCTGTGCCGTTTTGGGAGCGTGCTTCATCGGCGGTTCAGTATGTCTTTTAGGGTAAGATTTAATTTCCCCAGGTAGGGTCCCGCTTAACCCGGACAAACACAAAGCCGGGATCGCGTCAAACAAACGTTAGGCAGGGACCAATGAGTGTTGCGTTGGATGTGGGGCGCCCGCGCGCGCCCGCCCAGGACGAAGGCTTTCGTGCCGAGTACCTCCAGGGCCTCAGACTGATCGAGCGTTTGCACCGCCTGTTGCTCGATGTGATCAAGGACGAGTTCGACCGCATGGGCGGCGCCGAGCTCAACAGCGTGCAGGCGCTGCTGCTCTACAACATCGGCGAGAGCGAGCTGACGGCCGGCGAATTGAAGACGCGCGGCTACTACCTCGGCTCCAACGTCTCCTACAATCTGAAGAAGCTCGTCGACATGGGCTATCTTCATTACAAGCGCTCGGAGACCGACCGCCGGTCCGTGCGCGTCTCCCTTACCGAGAAGGGCAAGGACGCGTGCGACGTCGTGCAAGGTCTCTACCAGCGGCAGATGCGCTCGCTCGAGCAGGTCGGCGAAGTTGGCCGCGACGATATCCAGGCACTGAACAAAGCCCTCGTACGCCTCGAGCGGTTTTGGTCGGATCAGATCCGCTACCGCCTCTAGGGTTTTCCGGGGGGATGAACCCTCGAGACGGCATCGGACCTGGAACTCGAAGGGTCTGCTCGCGGCAGACCCTTTTTTCTTGGATCAGATGATGCGGAGTCGCGCGCAAGTGCTGGACGCAGCCTCCTTCTCCCGCGGAGCGCGTCAACGGTGGCGGATTATGTTTGTCCTAGTTACTTGGCAGACCAAGACAGCTGAGATCGACGCGCGTCGTCACCCGCTGCAAAAGGCGCTCTGCGAGCCGCTCCATGCCCTCACTTGGATCGCCGGCGTCGCGCTCGCCAGGGTTCGGCAGTGACACTGCGAGCAGTGCTGCCTCGTTATCATCAAGATCCGCGGCTGGCTTATCGAACGCCTTCATGGCAGCCGCCTCGATGCCGTAGATGCCGGGGCCCCACTTCGCGATGTTGAGATAGATCTCGAGGATGCGCCGCTTCGGCACGATGACATCGAAAGCGACGGCGAGCGGCACTTCCAGCGCCTTGCGCAGATAACTCTTCTGCGACCAGAGGAAGACGTTTTTGACGACCTGCATTGTGATCGTGCTCGCGCCGCGCGGGCGGCCACGGCGCGCATCCCCGATGGCCGCTTTGAGCTCGACCAAATCGACACCCAGATGCCGGCAGAAGCGGCTGTCCTCGGAGCCGATGACGGCACGCAGTACGTTTGGCGAAATGCGTTCGAGCGGCACCAGGCGGTGGTCCACTGGCCTGCCGGCGATCCGGTCCGCCAGCATCGCCGCGGTCGTCGGCGGATCGAAGAACCGCAAGAGCACCATGGCCACAAGGACGACACCGAACAATGCTGCCAAGGCGAGCGCAACACGCCTCACCCAGCGCACCGAAGCTTTCAGCAACGATCCGCTGGTGGCAGGTGCCAGCTTCGGGATCTGGCTCGTCACCGGCAGGCCTCGCTGTCGGATGGTTTATGCGATGAAGACATAGTCACACTTGATAAGGCACAGCAACGCCGCCGCTTTCATCCACGGGGCTTCGCACGAGCGGTCGGAATAGCGCTGGCGGGGTCGTCGGGCCAGACGTGTTTGGGATAGCGGCCGCGCATCTCGGCTTTGACGTCGCGCCAGGAGCCGGACCAGAAGCGCGGCAAATCGCGCGTGATCTGGATCGGGCGGTGCGCGGGCGAGAGGAGATGCAGCGTCAGCGGCAGACGGCCGCCCGCGATCGAGGGATGCTCGGTGAGGCCATAGAGTTCCTGCACACGAATGGCGACGATGGGTGCGCCCTCGCCTTCGTAATCGATGCGGAAGCGGTTGCCGGTCGGCGCTTCGAAGTGTGTCGGCACTTCGCGGTCGAGCTGGCGCTGGCGCTGATAGGGAAGCAGCATGGAGAGCGCCTGATCGAGCATTTCGGCTGTGATGTCGGACAAGCGCGTTGCGCCAGTGAGGACAGGCGCAAGCCATTCGTTGGCGGTGGCGGCGAGCGCAGCGTCGGAGAGATCAGGCCAGTCGTCGCCGGGGCTCGCACCGGCGGATTTCGATGGCGGGTGTGCAGCGCCATAGCGCCCGTTTTCGCCGCTCTCCTCCCCTGCTTTTGCTGCGGTTTGTGTTGCCGCTCGCAGGAACGCAACGCGATCTCTGAGCTGCTGCTGCGCCGGCGTCCACGGCAGCCTGGCGAGGCCCGCCTTGGCAAGGCCGGCGGCAAGCGTTTCGGCCGTCGCGAGATCGCTCGGCACGGCGAGCGGCTCGTTCTCCAGCGTGATCGCACCCAGGCGCCGGACGCGGCGAGCCCTGACGGCCAGGGCTTTTGTGTCAAAGGCGCGCTCGTCGCGCGTTTCGATGCGATCGCCGGCGATGGCCTCGAGATCATCGATATCGAGACGCGCCGCGAGCAGAATGCGCGAGGCCGCCGCAGCACCGGACAGCTCGGCAACGACGAGGAATGGCTCACGTGAAAGTGCGGCGGTCTCATCGAGGCGGGCGCCGCGGCCGCCAGCCAGGATGAACTCGCCCTTTCCGCCGCGCGCCTTGGCGATGCGATCGGGATAGGCGAGCGCGAGGAGAGCGGCGGTCGATGACGGGCCCTCTGAGTCCGACACCGATTGCAGTGATGGGTGTGCGTGCAGTGACGCGCGCGATCCCGGTGGGTGCGGTGAGAGGTCCGGAGGACCTGACACCGATTTCGCCGACCGCGCCCAATCTCCCGCGAGACGGCGCATACTCTCAGCACGCTGCGAGCGATCGCGTCGGAAGCTCTGCAGCCGTTCGTCCAAATCGGCCGCCATGCCGCCAAGGCCGCGTTCCACGAGAACGGCTGCGATCTCGGCGGCAGCGTTGGCCGCATTAGAACCGAGAGCTGCTGCGGTGATGATCATGCGAGCGAGACGCGGCGGCAACGGAAGCCGACGCAACGCGCGGCCCATCGCCGTCAGCGCACCTGTCGCATCGATGGCGCCCAGTGTACGCAGCTCGTCGCGCGCCGCCGCGAGCGCGCCGGCCGGCGGTGGATCGAGCCACGCCAGCGTGCTCAAATCCGTTGCGCCCCACGCTGCGCAATCGAGCAGCAGACCGCTGAGATCGGCGGCGCGAATCTCAGGCTCCGAGAACGGCAGCAGACCCGCTGTCTCCGGCTCGTCCCAGAGGCGATAGGCGACGCCGGGCTCCGTGCGGCCAGCGCGACCGCGACGCTGATCGGCCGTTGCCCGTGACACGCGCACCGTTTCCAAGCGCGTGACACCTGCATCAGGCTCGTAGCG
Organism: uncultured Hyphomicrobiaceae bacterium; assembly: GCA_964500805.1. Taxonomy (GTDB): domain Bacteria; phylum Pseudomonadota; class Alphaproteobacteria; order Rhizobiales; family Hyphomicrobiaceae. The sequence continues at coordinate 19,076 of CAZCQH010000021.1, read as the reverse complement.
CGGCACCCGCTCGAGGCCGCTGTCGACGACGAGGCGCACGCCCTCGATGGTGATCGAGGTTTGCGCGATGGCCGTTGCGAGCACGATCTTGCGCCGGCCGGGCGCGGCAGGCTCGATCGCGCGGCGCTGCGCGGCACTGTCGAGCGCGCCATAGAGCTCGACGATGTCGAACTCGGGCTGCGTGAGCTGCTCGCGCAAACGCTCGACGGTGCGCCGGATCTCGGCTTGGCCCGGGAGAAACGCCAGCAGCGAGCCCGGCTCCTCGCGCACCGCGCGGCGGATGACGTCGGCCATGTGATCATCGATGCGTTTGCCGGAGCCGCGCCCGACGTGGCGTGTCTCCACGGGAAACGCGCGACCTTCGGAGTGGATGACCGGAACTTTGCCTGGCTCGCCGAGAATGCTTTGCACACGCGCGGCATCGAGCGTGGCGGACATCACAAGCAGACGCAGGTCCTCGCGCAATGCACCTTGCGCATCGAGAGCGAGGGCGAGCCCCAGATCGGCATCGAGCGAGCGCTCGTGGAACTCGTCGAAGAGAATGGCGCCGATGCCGGCAAGCTCGGGATCATCGAGGATGAGGCGCGTGAACACGCCTTCGGTCACCACCTCGATGCGCGTCCTGGCGCCGACCCGCGTGTCGAGCCGAGCCCGCAGGCCGACGGTGTCGCCGACCTTCTCGCCGAGCAGTGACGCCATTCGCTCCGCCGCCGCTCGCGCGGCAAGGCGGCGCGGCTCCAGCACGAGGATCTTGCGTTTTGCGAGCCAAGGCTCGTTGGCCAGAACCAGCGGCACGCGCGTCGTCTTGCCGGCGCCCGGCGGCGCAACGAGCACGGCCGAGCGCCCCGCCGCCATCGCGCTGACGATGTCGGGGATCACCTCATCGATGGGCAACGGCTGGTCGCTCGGCATGTCCAGCGTCAGGGCAGAAGCTTCGGCGCGATGGCGCTGTTCGGTAGGCCGGTCTATCGCTGCCGGCGTCCTGGCGTCAAACCCGCGACGGTGGCACGCTGGGGCCTTTCCGGCGCGCGAGGTCTACAATAGACGGCTTCAATGCCGCCCAAGAAACGCCTCCAGCTCCCGCCGGGTCGGCAAGCCTGCACGACTGCCCAGCCGAGTGCACTTCAAGGCTGCCACCGCACAGGCCTGCTTGGCGACGTCCCGTGCCGGCCGGCCCTCGGTGAGGCCCAAGGCGAAGGCGCCGTGGAACGCATCACCCGCGCCGGTCGTATCGACGGCATCGATCTTGTAGCCCGGTTGGCGGCCGAGCCCCTGCTCATCCAGCCAAAGATACCCGTCCGCACCGAGCGTCACGCCCGCATGCTTCGGCCCTCGCGCACGCACCTCCTGCAGGCGCTCCTCGTCGGTGCCGCCCGGGATGAGCTCCCTCAGCGCCGGTGCCGAAAACACCGCGTAATCCGTGATCGTGAGCAGATCGGGAAGCGCTTCGCGTCCGCCAAGGTCGGCATCGAGAATGGTCGACACCCCGACCTGCCGGGCACGGCCGAACACGGCCCGTGTCGCCTCGAGCCACCTGAGATCCGCCAGAACTGCGGCAGCCCCTGATATGCGCTCCAACGGCAGCCAGCTCGTCGACGACGGGATGGCGGTATCGCGCATGCCGACGATCAGCCGCTCGCCGCGATCATCGACGATGATCGCCGAGGTCGATGAGCGCGCCTCCTCGAAGCCTTCGAGGTAGCGGATGTCCACCTTCTCCGCCTTGAGCCCGGCCCGGATGATGGCGCCTGCGTTGTCCTCGCCGATCCGGCTCCAGAGCTCCACCTTGCCGCCAAGCCGCGCAATTGCCACCGCCGCGTTGGCCGCCATGCCGCCGCCAATCTCGATCGCCTCGAGGGCGCGGACCTTGGTCGGCTCCGGCGGAAAGGCCTCGATGCGATAGATGCGGTCGAGCGCAGCATGGCCGACGCTGATCAAGCGCTTCTCTGACGCCATCGCGTGCTCCTCTGAGGGTTGGCGAGCATGCCGCGCAACCGGAATGACCCGACATTAGGGCCAAAGAAAAGCAGCGGGAAGCTAAGGCTGCCGGCTGGGCCGCAGCGGCGAGGCCGAGGTTCATGCCGTTTCACGTGGAACTTCGCGTCGCCACCCCGAGCCGGCACCCGGACAAGTCCGACCCCGGACAATGTTTCACGTGAAACATATTTACAATCGTATCTATTAAACGTGACCAGCCAACCGGCGCTTTCGCACGGGAACCCGGCCCCTTGCCGCGACTCGCGACGCAGCCCAAGGTGCCCCATCCACGAGTCCCACCCGCCTCATGCCCGCTGATCCACCCCCCACCCGCCAACGCCCCTGGGCCGCCATCATCGCGGCGACCATCCTGATTCTGCCCCTCGGCTCCATCTATGCCTTCAGCGTCTTCCTACAGCCGCTCGAAGATCTGCTCGGCGCCACGCGCAAGGAGCTTGCTGCCGTCTTCGGCATCGCCGCGATCTTCTACACCGTCGGCATGAACGCCGGGCCGAAGCTCTTTCCGCATCTGGGCATCGCGGCGTTTCTCTGTCTCTGCTCGCTGATCAGCGCCAGCGGCATCGCGCTCTCGGCGGTCGCGACCAACTTCCCGATGCTCGCGCTCGGCTATGGCGTGCTTTTCGGGCTCGGCGGCGGCCTCGCCTATGTCGCCGCCCAACAGTCGATCAATTTGATGGCCTTCCGCCGCACCGGCCTGGTCAACGGTTACATCGTCGCCCTCTTGCCGCTCGGCGCTATGATCGCGGCGCCGACGTGCGGCTGGGGCATCCGGAACATCGGTGTGCGCGAGACGCTTTGGGCCATGGCGGCGCTGATCCTCGCCAGCGGGTTCATGACGATTGCCTGCGCGGAGCTTGCCGGAATGCGCATCTGGGCCGGTGCGCGCGCAGGTGCCGCCAGCTCCGGGCCCTTCGGGCGCGCCGACGTGTTCTGGCGCCTCTTCGGCGTGTTCCTGCTCGCCGCGGCTGCTGGCTTGATGGTGCTGAGCCAAGCTGCAGGCATCGTCGCGGCCTACGGCGGCGCAACCGCCGTCGCCACTTGGGCGACGACTGGGCTTTCGGGCGCCATCGCGGCCGCGCGCGTGTTCGGCGGCTATCTCATCGACCGCTTCTCGATCCCAAGAGTCATGGCTGCCGCGCAGATCGCTGCGCTCATCGGCGGCGGCGCGCTCACGCTGTGGCCGAGCCCCACGGTCTCCATCGCCGCACTGCTTGCAATCGGCATGGGCTACGGCATCATCTCCGGTGCCACTGCCGCGGCAATCGCCAGCTACTGGCCGAAGCCGCTGTTCGGACGCGTTGCCGCGCGCGTCTACATCGCCTGGTGCCTCGCCGCAGTGACGTTGCCGATCCTCGCCGCCCACATCTTCGACATGACCGGCGGCTACGCCAGCGCCTTCCTCATCGCAGCCACCTGCAACCTTGCCGCCGCCGTCCTGGCCCTGATGCTTCCGGAGCAGCAGCAGCGGACGGCGGCGTAGTGGAGTGTTGAAGTCTGAAGCGTAACCCGCAGCCAATTGCGACTACTTGAACAGCACCAGCGACGCCGCCATGGCAGCCATGCCGATGGTCATGCCGTAGGCTGCCTCGTGTCCCTTGGAATAGCGCTTGGCCTCCGGCATCAACTCGTCGAGCGCGAGAAAAACCATCACACCCGCTATCATGCCGAACACCGCGCCGAATACAGCCGGCGTCAGGAACGGTGCCAGAGCCAGATAGCCGATCAGAGCACCGAGGGGCTCGGCCAGTGCCGACACGACGGTCGCCAAGACCGCCTTCGCGCGGCTGCCGGTCGCGTAGTACACCGGAACGGCGATCGAAACGCCCTCAGGAATATTGTGGATCGCGATGGCGAGCGCGAGCGGTGCGCCAACAACGGGATTGTCGAGCGTCGCAAAGAATGTGGCGAGCCCCTCAGGAAGATTGTGGGCGGTGATGGCAGCAGCGGCAAGCATGCCCACGCGTTTCAATCGCTCGTCCGGGCGGCCAGCCTGAACCTGGCCGTCCATGCCATGGTGCGGGTTGGGGACGATACGGTCGATGATGGCGAGGAATGCAACGCCGGCGAACAAAGCCAGCGTCGCATACGTATAGCCGAGCTTCTCATCGAAAGACTTGGCGAAAGACTGAGAAGACTTGCCGAAGATCTCGACGAGTGACACGTAGACCATGGCACCGCCCGAGAACGCCAGGCCGAATGCAAGCAGCCGCGGGCTCGACTGGTTGGCGTTGAACACCAAGACGCTGCCAAGCACAGTGAAGGCAGCCGCGGCAGCGCACACCGCAAATGCCATCAGCACCGGGCTCGCCAAGATGTCCATCATGCGTCTCCTTCCCCCCGCAGCTAGAACCGCGACCCCTCCCGTTCGACCGAGCCACCCGCCTCATTCAGGTATCGAGTCGCCCTGAGACACCCTTGCGAGCTGGCTAACAGCACAATGCGCAGCCTGAGTGCAAAGTATCGAGCGTTCCAACTGGTTCGGCCGATCGCCGGCGCTGCATGACGCATCGAGCAAGCCAGTGCTGGGATCGACCCCAATCCTCGTTGCGCCTTCGACACGAGCGGCGGCGGGCGACCCGCCGTCGTCATCCGCGCCGCCCGCAATATTCTTGATTCCTTGCTATCGCTCTTCCCGTCGCGGCAAGAACGGTCGCAGGAGCCGCTCTCAGCGTCCGATCGCGTAAATCTCTGGCCACTACTGCAGCCGCGGCAATCGCATCATCGATGCTGAGCTGCATTGATCGAGGAGGGCTCGGCCGAGCTCGGCCGCATCAGAGATTTTCAGACCATAAGGGACGTCGTTCTCAAAGCGAAGGAGAACCAATGGCTCATAGCGGCCGGTGCCGACCGCAAACGTCGAAGGCAATTTTGTGGGTGGCGCAGCCGTCTCCTGCGACGCTGCTGCGAAGTCTCGAAAAACTTGAGCGAGCGCATGGGCAGCGTCTGCACCAACGCGCACCGTTTGCGTTTTTCCGCTGCTGTCGGCAATTGTGATTTCGAGAATACCGTCCGAGACCTTCGATCGCGCAATCGCGGACGCAACGAGCGGTTTGCTCATGCCGATACTCACTCCGTTGATGCGAAGTGACCATACCAACGGACCGCATGGATGTATGTCGCCAGGGCGCCACACATGGCGACGTTCCCAGCGCGCGTCGAACTGAGAACGGCACCTCGCTTGCTCAAGAAGCTGTGACGTGACGAAGCAGCTCGAACAGCTAAAGTTCAGCAGGTTCTCATTCGGGAGCTCGCAGGGGGAACTCACGATGCTTGCTCGCATGTGCTGGAGAGCATCCATCTTCGCGGCGATGATGACCGCTGCAGCTTTCGCTGTTGCAGCAGCCGCGTCAGCTCAAAACCGCCCGATGAACCAGCCGCAGAGCGAAAGCAACGCACTCGCGCTCAGCATCATCAGTGCCTGGCAAGGCTCATCGCGCGGCGCGACACCGCAGGAGCGCATCGCCCTCATCAACAAGGCCTTGTCGCTGGCGGTCCCAGCCAACCCCTGGCCGTTTCGCGATCCGCCGCGCGATGCGCTCCTTGGCCAGATGTGGGGCCAGCTCGGCAATGAATACCGGCGCATCGAAGGTGGCGAGCGACCTCAGGCTTTGGAGCGCGCACTCGAATCCTATCAGGCGGCATTGCGGCACGTGCCCCGTGACCGACCGAACGACTGGGCGCGCATCCAATTCGGCATGGGCTCCGTTTACGTCGACCGCCAGGCCGGCGATCGCGCGGAGAACATCGAGAGCGCCATCTTGGCATTCAACGCAACCGCCGAGGTTATGACCCGAGAGGCTTCACCCTCGATGTGGGGTTCGATCCAGACAAGCCTCGCGAAGGCCTATTGGCATCGGATCAAAGGAGTACGCGCAGACAATCTGGAGCATGCCATTGCGGCCGCCGAAGGCGCCATCAGTGTCTTTTCCCGGGAAAAGGAGCCGGGAGACTGGGCGGGCGCGCAGCAGGCGGCCGGAGCGGCTTTCTGGGGCCGGATCAAAGGAAGTCGCGCGGACAATGTCGAGAAAGCACTCGGCGCCTATGAGCAATCGTTGCTGGTTCTGACTGAAGCGCGGCATCCAAAGGCTTGGGCCGGGTCTCACGACAACATCGGTATGGCCTATGCCGAACGCGCGCGGGGAGATCGCGCCGAAAACGTGCGGAAAGCGGCTGCATCCTTCGAGCAGGCGTCGCGGGTCTTCACCCGCGAGCAATACCCCTCGGAGTGGGCGCAGCTGCTGATGGACTTCGCAAACCTGCTGCTCGACCCAGAAGCGGGTCCGCCGGAAGACCGGCTCGAGCGCGCGATTTCAAACTATGAAGCTGCGCTCACCGTCTATACGCGCGAGAGCTACCCGGAACGTTTTGCGCGCGTCATGCTCAACCTCGCCATTGCCTATATTCACCGCGTTCGCGGCACTCGAGCCGAGAACTTGGAGAAAGCGATCGTCGCCTGCCAGCATGCCCTCACATTCTACACGAGCAGCAACGAGCCGCTGAAGTGGTCGTCCGTTCACGCCAATCTCGCATCGGCCTTGCGGCAGCGCGTGGCGGGTGATCGTGGCCAGAACCTCGAACTGGCGGCTGCCTCTATCGAGGCGGCTCTGAACGTGCAGACGCTCGCGGCTTTTCCTCAGATCAACTTGCGCTCGATGCAACAGGCCGGCGTCATCGCAGCGGCGCGCCGCAACTGGCCCGCTGCAATGCGTTATTTCGAGCAGGCCATCGATGCCTCGAACATTCTGATCGGCCAGGGCCTTGATGCGACGACGACGCGCCTGGTGGTGCAAGAAGGCGGGTATCTCTACAGCCGAGCCGCCTACGCGGCAGCGCAACTCGGCGATGCTGCGAGAGCCGCCGATCTGCTCGACTTGGGCAAGGCGCGGCTACTCAAGATCGCACTCGGCCTCGATGCGCTCTCACTGTCAGCGACGAAGCGCGCAGAGCTCGACCGGTGGCGTCGTGACGTCGTCGAGCTCGAGAGTGCCCTCGAAACCACGCAAGGCGAGGACCGCACCACAACCCTTACCAAGCTTGAGGCTGCTCGCGGCAAGATCATGACGATCGTGCGCGCCGCTCTCGGTCGCAGCGGCGCCGATCCGGCGAGCGCCAGTGCCTCGGCCAACGCACGCCAGTTGCTGACCCGTTTCGATGCCATTGCGATGCCCGTGATCTCGGACGAGGGCAGCATGCTCTTGCTCGCGTCTCGCGCGCGTCCGGGATTCCGAGCGCTGCCGATCCCTGACGTCACAATGGCGACGATCATGCGCCTCCTGCGAAGCGCCGATCCGGCACGGCCCGGCTGGCTCGATGCCTACGCCATTCACAGCCTCCCTCAAGCCCAGCAGGCCACGCGCTTCAAGGAGTGGCAGGCTGCCTTGGCCGCATTGCCCACCACATTGCAATCCATTGTCGCGGACGCACTGACTCGTGGTCTCTCCGAGGATCACATCGGCGACGGCGCTAGCATTCTCTGGATTCCGCACAGCGGCCTGGGCCTTCTGCCCGCAGGACTCGCGAACGTTGATACGGCCGGCAATATGGTCATCGACCGCTATGTCTTGACTGTCGCGCCGAGCGTTGCCGCCGCGGAGGTCGCCCATGTTCGCACGATCCGGCCAAGTGCAAGCGTCTCGATTGCTGCCATCGTCAATCCCACTGGCGACTTGGAGTTCACCGAACCTGAAGGTGCCGTAGCTGCCAGTTATTTCCCCGACGGCGGCGCAATGGTGCTGGGCGCCAAGTCGGCGACGCCATCAACTGTTGTCGGACGGCTTCCCCGCGCAACGCATTGGCACTTTGCAACTCACGGAAAATTCCAACCCCGGCAGCCTCGCCAATCGACATTGGCTCTGGCCGGAGGCGCCGGCTTGACGCTCGGTGAGATAATCGACCGGAGTGACCTTGGCGCGCCGCGCCTCGTCGTCCTGTCGGCCTGCGAAACGGGCCTTATCGAGTTGGGCGAGGCTCCCGAGGAGTTCACCGGCATGCCGTCGGCGTTCCTGCAGGCCGGCGCGGCGGGTGTCGTCGCCTCTCTCTGGCCGGTTGACGACGTTTCGACGGCCTTGTTGATGATGCGCTTCTACGAGCGGCATCTGGGTGCCGGACTGCCGCCGGCGACAGCATTGCGCGATGCGCAGCAGTGGCTGCGGAAATCGACTGGCCGCGAGCTTCTACAATTCATCACGCAGATGTACGACGCGAAGCGTCTCTCGCCGGAGCATCGATCGCTGTTGGCAAGTCCTATCGAGGCCGCAGGAACGAACTCGACGCCATACAGCCATCCGGTTCATTGGGCCGCATTCCAATACTATGGCGGGTGATCGTGTTCGAACGCGTCAGGCCCGCACCACCTCCCTCACTCCGGCTGCGATGCGGTGCCGGTCCGGAAACACGTAATCCTCCAGCACCGGGCTGTAGGGGATCGGCACGTTGGCCGCGCACACGCGCTTCACCGGCGCCTTGAGCTTGCGAAACGTCGCCAAGTCCTCCGTCGCCACCGTCGCGATCTCGGCTGACAATCCCGCGGTCGGCCCCGCTTCGTCGGCGATCACGAGCCGCCCCGTCTTTTGCACGGACGCGCGGATGGCGGCCCCATCGAGCGGTACGAGTGTTCGCGGGTCGACGACCTCCACTGAAATGCCCTCTTTCGCCAGCTCCTCGGCCGCGGCCAGCGCCTCATGCACCAGCCATGCGACGGCGACGACCGTGACATCTGTACCCTTGCGCTTCACATCCGCGACGCCGAGCGGGATCGTGTACTCGCCTTCCGGCACCGCACCTTTCGACATGAGCAGTCGGTTCGACTCGAACGAGATCACCGGATTGTTGTCCCTGATCGCCGACTTCAGAAGCCCTTTCAAATCAGCCGGCGTCGACGGCAGGAACATCTTCAAGCCCGACAGGTTCATGAACATGGACCACGGGCACTGACAGTGCTGCGCCGCCAACCGCGTTCCCCCTCCCACATTGGCGCGATAGACGATGGGGAATGTGCGCTGCCCTCCGAACATGTAATGGATTTTCGCCGCCTGGTTGACGATCTGGTCCATGGCGACGAATGAGAAGGTCACCTGCCGCCAGTCCATGATCGGCCGGTAGCCCGAGCCTGCCGCACCGATCGCTATGCCGGTCAGCGCGCCCTCCGCGATCGGCGTCGCCTTGATGCGGTCGCCGAATTCCTTGTGCAGCGGCACGATCGGGTCCGTGGACATGTAGAAGATCTTTGGATCGACCCGCATCTCCTCGGCTACCGCCTCGATGCCCGCCTGGGCATAGGTCATTTCAGGCATGTCGTGCTCCGTACTTCGAAGGGGTCAGACCCCTGACAAGACGCTCAACAGTTATTTCTCTGCCACTGGTGTCAGGGGTCTGACCCCGACATCGACGCGTACTTCGAAGGGGTCAGACCCCTGACAAGACGCTCAACAGTTATTTCTCTGCCACTGGTGTCAGGGGTCTCTGACCCCGACGTCGACGCGTACTTCGAAGGGGTCAGACCCCTGACAAGACGCTCAACAGTTAATTCTCTGCCACTGGTGTCAGGGGTCTGACCCCGACATCGACGTGTTCGAAAAAGGGAATCGGGAGTTGGGCGGCAGATTCGAAGATGCGGGAATTTACCTGCTCCCGACCGCCAACTCCCTACTCCGTCTTCTTCACACCGCATACATGTCCTCAAGTGCCTGCTCGGGCTTCGGGAACGGACTCGCCTCGGCGAACTTGCACGACGCCTCGATTGCGGCGAGGACCTCTTTGTCCATCTGCGCAAACCCCGCATCGGTGAGCTGGCCCTGCGCCTTCAGTTGCGCAACGAGGCGCGCAATTGGGTCTTTGCCCGCCGCTTTCCAGCGCTCGATCTCGGCCTGGTCGCGCGGATCAGGCTGGCCCAGGCGCTCTGTGTGCGCGCGCCAGCGAAAGGTCTTGCATTCGATAAGCGTCGGGCCCTGCCCCGATCGCGCGCGCTCGACCGCCCGCGCCGCTGCCTGATACACCGCGAAGATGTCATTGCCGTCGACAACTATGCCGGGAATGCCGTATCCCGCGGCTCGTCCAGCAACGTCCGGCATGGCGTGCGTAGCAGCGGCCGGCGTCTGCGCGGCCCACTGGTTGTTCTCGCAGATGTAGAGCATCGGCAGCTTCCATGACGCCGCAATGTTCAGGCACTCGTGGAATGGTCCTGCGTTCGACGCGCCATCGCCGAAGAACGACACCGCAACGCGGCCCCTGCCGTCCAGCTGCGCGGCGAGCCCTGCTCCCGTCACGATCGAGATGCCGCCCGCCACGATGCCGTTGGCGCCCAACATCCCGATGTTGAAATCGGCGATGTGCATGGAGCCGCCCTTGCCTTTGCAGTAGCCGTCCTGGCGGCCATAGAGCTCGGCCATCATGCGGTTGAGATCAGCGCCCTTGGCGATGCAGTGGCCATGGCCACGATGCGTCGAAATGATTTGGTCGCCCTGCTCGAGTGCCGAGCAGACACCAACCGCCACCGCCTCCTCGCCGATGTAGCAGTGCACGACGCCGTAGATCTTGCCTTTGTGGTAATCGTCCGACGCCCGCTCCTCGAACCGCCGGATCGTCTGCATCTGGCGCAGCATCTGCATCTGCTTCTCGGGCGAAAGATTGAGATCAGTCATCGCTGGCTCATGCCTCCATGCCTCGGGCCTTCCCGGAGCTACCAGATTGGCAGGATCAGCCGCCCGCGCCAATGGTGAATTCATGCAGCTCGCAAACTCTTCTCGGGGAAGCATTCGAAGGTGGAGTGAGTGGCGGTCATTCTCGATACTCACGTTTTCTTCTGGATCTCGGCATTCCGATTGCAACGCGGGATGCAGCCTTCGCAAGGCTCGGCTGCCGGTTCGTGCAGGCCGCCGCAGCCGTCAAGCTCCCGCACTTGGCGACTAATTCCGCCCGCGCAAATAGACGAACCAGTAAACCGCTCCCACCATCAGGCTGCCGCCGATCAGGTTACCCACCGTCGCCACCACGATATTGTGGAGTGCCGAACTGGCCGTCAGCCCAGCCACGCTCTGCGCGCCCGACCCGATCGTCTGCCACAGCTCAGGCGATCCTGCGCTCTTGATCATGAGAGCATAGGGCAGCAGATAAATGTTCGCGATCGAATGCTCGAACCCGGCCGCCACGAAGGCGGCGACCGGCGGCACGATCACCAGCACTTTCCCCGCCGTGCTCTCGGCGCCGAACGACATCCATACCGCCAGGCAAACCAGCACGTTGCACAACACCGCAAGAAAGAAGAGTTGCACCGTCGGCAGCGCTGCTTTCGTCGCAGCGATCGCGAGCGCCGTCTTGGCAACCGCCGCTCCCGCGAACTCATGCTGCCCCGAAAGATAGACCAGTGCAGCTGTCCCAACTGCGCCCAGGATGTTGCCGACGTAGACGAGCGTCCAGGCCCGCATCAGCGCGACGGGCGTTATCCGTCGACTCGCGCAGGCCACGATCATCAGCGAGTCGCCGGTGAAGAGCTCAGCCCCGCCGACAATCACCAGAATGAGCCCGAGCGAGAACACGAGGCCGCCGACGAGCCGAGCCATGCCCCACGGCAGCTCGCCTGCACCCGTCATCACGATGGTCATGAACATCGCGCCAAAGGCGATGAACGCGCCCGCCAGAACACCCAGAACAACGAGCGCAACCGCGTCCCGACCTGCTTTGGTCGTACCCGCCGCCTCGCAAGCCAGCGCCATCGCCGGCGGCATGATCGGATCGATCCGTGCAACGCGCGCCGGCCGGTCGTCTCGCGTCATCGCCATGACCACCTCTGACCAGGTCCATCAACTCGCAATCTCAGCGCCATGCACTGGCTTGCGCGCGCTGAGCGCGATGAACGCCGCGCCAATTGTCGTAAGCTGACCAAGACGGCGGTCGTAGGGAGCGAACCGGCGTGCTGCCAACGTCGATCGCGGATAGAAGACGGCCCCCGTCACAGGACCAGGCGCAAGCCCCGCATCGGCGGCAAGCCGTCGCAGTTGGCGGGCCGTCCGGAACCGACCTCGCCGCCACAACTCAGATCCGAGCCAGGCCCGGATGCGCCGCTCGGCCGCCCACGTGCTCCAGCGGTTGAGCTCCCCGATGACCAGCCGTCCGCCGGGACGCAGGACACGCGCGATCTCGCGGAACACCGGCGCCGCGTTGTCGACAAAGCACAGGATCGTGAAGGCGACGACGAGATCGCACTGCCCGGCCGCGACGGGCAGCTCCTGCGCTTGGCCGACTTGGAATTGAGCCTGCATGCTTGCAGCCAATGCCCGCTTCCGCGCTGCAGCGATCATTTCGTGCGATTGATCGATGCCGGTTACATGCGCGCCGCGCTGCTCCAGCTCGAGCGCCAGCGTACCGTCGCCGCAGCCGATTTCGAGCACGCGCTGTCCGGCAACATCGCCGATGAGGTCGAGAACGAGTCGCCTTTCCAAATTCTCGGTGATCGTGCCGAGGCTGCTCATACGCCAGAGGGCGTAGGCCTCCGGATCGAGCCCCGGGAGTGAAGAGCAGACTGCGGGCTGGCCGTTCGCATGCATGAGGTTTCCCTGACCGAGCGTCACCGCCATGCGCGACCCGAGACCGGAGATCGGCGCGGGCTCGCGTTGAGGCACGCTGCAACGTACACCGGTATCATGCACGCCGGCCGCCCCGATTGATTCCGCTCAAGACTGCAATGGCAAGCCGCATGTATCCCAACAGCGACGTTCGCCAGCCGGCCGATCACCGTGTGCTGCGCCGTTTCCAATCCCCGATTTGAGCGCGCTCGAGGCCCAAGTTCTCGCGCAACGTCGCGCCGCGGTAGTCTTTATGGTAGAGGCCTCGCCGCTGCAGCTCGGGCACGACCATGCGCACGAAATCTTCATAGCCGCCAGGCATCACGGTTGTGCCGAGCACGAAGCCGTCACAACCGCGCTCCTTGAACCAGACCTCCATCTGGTCGGCGACATCCTTGGCATTGCCCTTGAAGATCGGCTGCTCGCGGAGCCGCCCTCGGCCCGAATGCTCGACGAAATCGCGCACGGTCGGGTTCTTCTTGCCCGAACCGCGGATCACCCGATCGCGCATACCGTGCATGCCGGAGAGCTTCGCCATTTCAGCGTCCGAGAACGCCTCGTCCATGCCCTTCGAGCCGAAGTCGAAGTTGATTGCCTCGGAGAGCAGCGACAACGTGTCGATGGGCCGCGCCAGACTGTCGGCGAGCTGGAACTTCTCTTCGGCCATGCCGCGCGTCTCGCCGACAAAGGCGTAGCAAGCCGGAGCGATGACGACCTTTTCCGGATCGCGCCCTTCCTGCGCGATCGCCGCCTTCACTTCCTTGTAGTTGGCTTTCGCTTCCTCGAGGTTCTTGTACGACGCAAAAATCAGCTCGCCCCACCGCGCCGCGAACTGCTTGCCGCGCCCCGACTGTCCGGCCTGGATGATCACAGGGCGGCCTTGCGGTGTGCGCGGGACGGTGAACGGTCCACGCGACTTGAAGAACTTTCCGGCGTGGTCCAGGCGGTGAACCTTGCGTCCATCTGCAAACCGCCCGCTCTCCTTGTCGACCAGCAGAGCGTCATCCTCCCAAGTGTCCCAGTGGCCGAGCACGACCTCGAGGAACTCGTCTGCCCGGTCGTAGCGCAAGTCGTGCTCGAGATGCTCTTCGCGGCCGAAATTCAGCGCTTCGCCGTCATTGACCGACGTCACCACGTTCCACGCTGCCCGGCCCCCGATCATATGATCGAGCGTTCCCCAGGCACGCGCGATGTGGAACGGCTCGAAGTACGTGGTCGATCCCGTGCCGCCAATGCCGAGCTTCGAGGTCGCAAGTCCCATCACCGTCATAATGGTGGTCACGTCCATCTTGACCACGCGTACGCCGCCCTCGACCGATTCGACGTGGTCGTTCTTGTAGCGATCCGGCATGGCAAGGCGGTCGTCAAAAAAGGCGACGTGAAACTTACCGTCCTCGAGGATACGCGCCATGCGCTGGAAGTAGGCGGCAGTGAGAAAGTCGCTGTGAGAGGCCGGGTGCCGCCACGAGCCGACGTAGTTCGAACAGTTCTGCGCCTGCATGAAGGCGATCATCGTGATCTGGCGCGGCGCGGCCATGGCAATCCTCATTCTGTCCGATGCACGTTGGTGAAATTGGACCGGTTCGGGCGGTGAAGACAACTGCGCCAAATGGCCTGTCTGGGCCAGTCTCACACCCCTATGCCCGAAATTGCTCGCTGCCATGAGCGGTACGCGTACCAACCACGAGCCTGTCTTGATCCAGCGCATGGCGGCGCTGAGAATTGTTGTTGGTCGCGCCGCTTTGAGTCTACTCTTGAAGCAACGATCCGATTTCCCGATGCCCCGTGAGAGGTACCCCATGCCAGCTCTGCCGGACGGTCTTGCCGTCGTTGTCAAACGCGACTGCCCAACATGCGTGATGGTGGAGCCCGTCCTGCAGCAGCTGGCCAAGGCCGGCAAGGTCACCATCGTGACCGAGGACGATCCGTCGTTTCCCGCCGGCGCTGGTCCAGTGGTCGATGGACGCGACCTGAAGCTGTCGTGGGACAACAAGATCGAGACAGTGCCGACCGTGCTCCGCATCGAGGGCGGCCGTGAGACCGCTCGCGCCATCGGCTGGGACCGCACGGAGTGGGAGCAGATCACGCGCCTTAAGGGTCTTGGACCCGATTTGCCAGCCCAGCGCCCTGGGTGCGGCTCGCTGGTCACTGATCCCAACATCTCCGACGAGCTGGCTCTGAAATTCGGCAACTTTTCGTTCAAGTCCCGGAAAATCGAGCTCGGCGACTACGAGGACGAATTTGAAACCGCCTTCGATCGCGACTGGTCGGACGGACTCCCTGTCGTGCCCCCGACGCCAGTGCGCGTCTATCGCATGCTGCAGGGGACGAAGCGCGATCCGCACGAGATTCTCGGTGCCATGCCGCCGGACTATCAGCCATGCACGGTCGAGAAGGTTGCCGTCAATGCCGTGATGGCGGGCTGCAAGCCCGAGTATATGCCGACGCTCCTTGCTGCCGTCGAAGCCGCGCTCGACGATGCCTTCTGTCTTCACGGCGTCATCGCCACGACCATGTTCATCGGACCGATCGCGATCGTAAACGGGCCCGCGCGCAAAGCACTCGGCATGAATGCCGGGATCAACGCGCTCGGTCAGGGCAACCGCGCCAACTCCACGATCGGACGCGCGCTGCAACTGACGATCCGCAACGTAGGAGGGGGTAAGCCGGGCGGCGTTGACCGCGCGACGCTCGGCAATCCCGGCAAGCTCGGCTTCTGCTTTCCGGAGAACGAGGAGGACAGCTGCTGGGAGTCGCTTGCCGTCGAACGTGGTGTGCCAGCCGGCAAGTCCGCGGTGACGCTTTTTGCAGGCTATGGCGTGCAAGGCATCGTCGACCAGGTGTCGCGGACGCCGGAGTCGCTCGCCGCCAGCTTCGCGGCCGGGCTCAACGCCATGTATCATCCGAAGTCGTTCCCAGGTCCCGACGCCATTCTTGTGATGGCACCCGACCATCAACGGGTGTTTCGCGAGGCTGGCTGGTCCAAGGCGAAATTCAAGGAGGAGATCGACCGCCTCACCACGGTCGATGCCGACAAGATCCTGTCCGGGCTCGATGGCATGCTGACGGGCGTCAAGGAGAGCCAGCGTGGCACGCGCATCAAGAAATTCCGCGCTGGTGGATTCAATGTCGTGATCGCCGGCGGGCGCGCAGGTCTCTTCTCGGGAATCCTCGCCGGATGGTCCCCCGGCGACGTCAACAGCCAGGTGACGACGAAAATCATCGGGGATTGAACCCGCCTCGATGCCGATTGCGGAAGCGGAAATTTCAATGCGGCAGCGGCGCCAATTCGTAATCACACTAACCGTTTTTTAACCGAGATGAACATATCGTGCATGTCTCGCATATGAGGCAGGCAGAGGGTGTGATGCGTATTCTGCGATCGATTACAAGCGCGCTGGCGATTGCGATTCTGGCAGCCGCCGTCACGCCAATGGCAGCCAATGCCGCTAAGGAAGATCCGAAAGCTCCGAAGGAAGATCCTAAAAAGGCGGCGGAGGCAGCGGCCAAGCAGGCCGAAGCCAACAGAAAGAAGCGAGCGGAAGCCGAGCTGACCACGAGCTTATTCAGCAAGCTCATCTCGGACTACAATGAGAAGCCGGACGTCAAGCTGGCTGTAACGGTCCTGAAGAGCTTCCAGGCCCTCTCTCCTCATGCGCCGCAGGTTATTGCGACCAGCGACGCGTTCGTCGCCGGCCTGATCTATACCAATCCCGAGTTCGTCACGCTGCTGGCACCGATCTACTATGAGCTGACCGACACCACGGCCATGGGCCTGCCACGCGCCATCCTGATGTCTGGGCGCGACGACTGGCAGGAACGGCTGGCCCAGCTGCAGAAGCTTTGGCCGGGACGCGCCAAGCTCATGGACGAGCTCGCATCGCGTGGCGCCAGGCCGATTCCCGAGATGGACCCGCTGGTACATCCGAGCGTCCTCGAGATGCTGTGGGCCTACTACGGCGCAACCGGGTCAACCAAGGCCGTCGAAACACTGGTCTCGGCACTTGCAGGTCTCAATGAGCAGAAGGTGGTGTCGCGCCTGAAAACGGCCTACGCTGCAAAGTACTCGATTGCGGCCAAGGCGAGCGACAGCCCGAAGTTCGCGGCTCTCTGCAAGCCGCTCGTCAACGGCCCCAACGGGGAAGCCCTTCGCGATGCTCTGCTGGCCGCCGAGACCAGCAACTTCGATCGCCTGACGACCGAGGCCAATGCTGCCATTCTTGCTGTGGCACCGCCGCCGCCACCCAGGCAGGAAAAGATGCTGCGCAAGAACCAGCGCTGAGCATCTGGAACTGCGGCAAGGCTTGCGCTACGAGGTCGGTGCCATGCGCACCGACCTTTTTGACTTCGTGCTGCCCGAGCACCTGATCGCACTGCGGCCGGTCGAGCCACGCGACGCGGCGCGCCTGCTCGTCGTCAGGCCGCATGCATTAGGTACGGCCGGGGCGAGTGGGCGCGCGCCGCCGCTTTTCGTGGACCACATCGTTCGCGATCTTCCGTCGCTGCTCGAGCCAGGCGATGTGCTCGTCGTCAACGACACCAAGGTGATTCCAGCGGCGCTCGCCGGAATTCGCACCCGCGACGGCAAGACAGCCCGCATCTCCGTCAACCTGATCAAGCGCGTCGACGACTCGTGCTGGCGAGCCTTTGCGCGCCCCGCGAAGCGTCTCGAGGTGGGCGATCGCATCATCTTCGGCACCCCAGGGCGTGTTTGCCTGCTGGGAGAGCTCGCCGCAACCGTCACAGCAAAGGGCGATGCCGGGGAGATCGAGCTTTCATTCTCGCTCACCAGCGCCTATCTCGACGAGGCGATCGCGACCCTCGGAGAGATGCCGCTGCCGCCCTACATCGCGCTGAAGCGGCCGGCGGACGATGACGACCGTGTCAGCTACCAGACGCTATTTGCGGCTCGCGAGGGAGCGGTTGCCGCGCCGACCGCAGCCCTGCATTTCACGCCTGAGCTGGTCGCTGCGCTGGAAGCGCGCGGCATTCAGCGGCACACGATCACGCTACACGTCGGCGCCGGCACATTTCTCCCCGTCAAGTCGGAAGACACCGACAGCCACACGATGCACGCGGAATGGGGAGAGATCACGCCCGAAACGGCAAGCGCGCTCAATCAAGCCCGCGAACAAGGAGGCCGGATCGTCTCCATCGGTACGACAGCGCTGCGGCTGCTCGAGAGTGCTGCCGCGGTGGACGGCACGATCAAGCCTTTTTCCGGCGAGACATCGATCTTCATCACCCCCGGCTATCACTTCCGTGCCGTCGACGCGCTGATGACCAACTTCCACTTGCCGCGATCGACCCTGTTCATGCTGGTCGCTGCGTTCAGCGGTCTCGACACCATGCGCGCCGCCTATGCCCACGCCATCGCGCATGGGTACAGGTTCTATTCTTACGGCGACGCGAGCCTGCTGTTCCGGCGGTGAGCGCTGAGTTAATGGACCATGACGAACCGCAAGGACGAGTAGATTCCATTTGCCTCACGTGACCCAACGATAATGTCCTGACCTTGCCATTCACCACCCGGAAGGCATACGCCCAGCAAGCAGCCCCAGCTATTCCAGCTTGATATTCGCCGCCTTGATCAAGCCCTGATTGGTTTCAGCGCCTTCAGCCAGGTCCTTCGCAACATCGTCCAGGACGCGTGGCACGGGTGCGTAGCCCGCCGACGCCAGCGTCTTCTTCATGCCCTCGTCGTTTGCGATCTCCTGCATTTTTGCAGCGATCTTCTCGCGGATCTCCTTCGGCGTGCCGGCTGGCGCCATCAGCATGAACCAGATCGGCACATCGGCGCCCGGGAAGCCGAGTTCGGCCAGAGTCGGCACGTCCGGGAATTCGGTGCTGCGCGTGGGATGATTGATATTGAGCAGATGCAGCTTGCCGGCCCGGACGTGGGGCAGCGAGCTCGACTCGTTCATCATCTGCGCGTTATTGGCGAGGACGTCGTTCAGGGCATCCGCACCGCCGCGATAGGGCACATGCAGGATGTCGACACCGGCCTTGAGCTTCAGCATCTCGACGCGCATCTGCGTTGCCGTACCCGCACCCGAGGATGCGTACGCGAGCTTGCCCGGATTCTTCTTTGCGTAATCGAGCATCTCCTGGAACGTCTTCACACCGACGGCCGGATGGATCACGAATCCGCACACCATGTCGCCAGCCCGCCCGATCGGATCGAAGCTCTTGGCGGGATCGTAGGGCACCTGCTTCAGCAATGGCAGGATGTTCAGCGTGTTGTTGGGCGTGAACAGCAGCGTGTACCCATCAGCGGCCGACTTGGACACGGCCTCGGTGCCGATCATGCCGGAGGCGCCGCCCCGGTTCTCGATCACGAATGGTTGGCCAAAAGCCTGGCCGAGCTTTTCCATCCACGGCCGCGCAACGATGTCGGTGCCGCCGCCTGCGGCGTAGGGGACTACGATCTTGACAGGTTTGTCGGGCCAAGCCGCCTGCCCGATTGACTTGCCCAGTTTCTTCGGGCCACGCTTAGCTTGAAAGATCAGCCCTCGCTTT
>CAZCQH010000020.1:0-92733 GCA_964500805.1 uncultured Hyphomicrobiaceae bacterium | reverse complement strand
GATCGTCAAGTGGAAAGCGACCACAGCACGCCAGGGCGATCGTGGGGCGCTTACGCTGCTGAAGGCCAATCCGAGCATTGGTGCTGAAGCGCGGACTGCGATCGAGGCCAAGATCAAGGCCTATCGTGATGACGTGGCGCGCTACACGTCGGACAAGAAAACCAACGAAGGTCTTGATGAGCTCTTTGCGAGAGCCAAAGAGATCGAGAAGGATCGCGACATCGCGCTGCGCAAGGATCCCTACTTCGACGTTGCGCAGGCGCTGCTGCAAATTGCCATCGTGCTCGCCTCGGTGGCGCTGATAGCCAACGCGAATGTGCTGCTCTACTTCAGCGGCCTGTTCGGTGTTGTGGGGACGGTCCTGATGATCAACGGCTTCACGCTCATTGCGAAGCTGCCGCTGTTTGGGTGAGGCCGCTACGGGGGCGCGCGAAAACGAGAGCCGAGGGCCTGATCAGTGGGTCCGGCTCTGTTCGAAACGATACGTCTCGGATCGAAATTGGCAGTGCGCGGGGTCGGACTTGGTTAACTCGCAACACGCTCGCCGTTGAGTTCTAAGGCACCGTAGAGCGACGATTTTTTCGAAGCTACCCCCCTAGCCACTCGAGCCCGAACCGCGCCAGCGCGCAATTCAGCCCATGACGATTGCGTGTTTGAGGGCGACCTCGGGTGATTCAGGGGCTACTGCCGCTTTTGGCTCGTCAATGGCGAGTTGTGCGTGCATTTCGGTCAATGAACGAGATTGTGAGGGGTCAGATGCCGCGGCCGCCGGCGACGTCGAGGGTGATGCCGGTGATGTAGGCGGCCTGGTCGGACATCAGCCAGAGCGCGGCTTCGGCGACTTCCTCGGCCTTGCCGCCGCGGCCGAGAGGGACTGTGGCCTCGAGGCGCTTCACGCGGTCGGGGACGCCGGCGCGGCCATGGATCTCGGTATCGATCAAGCCGGGACGTAGGCCGTTGACCCGGATGCCTTCGCCGGCGAACTCCTTGGCCATGCCGACGGTCATCGATTCCACGCCGCCTTTCGATGCCGCGTAGTGGACGCCGTCATTGGGGCTGCCGAGGCGGGCTGCCATCGAGGACATGTTGACGATGACGCCGCCGTTGCCGCCGAGCCGCGTCGACATGCGGCGCGAAGCCTCCTGATTGGCGATAAAGGCGCCGGTCAGGTTGATGGCGATCATCTGCTGGACGTCCTCGATGGAAATGTCGACGAACTTCTTGCCGAGCGCGAAGATGCCAGCATTGTTGAGGAACGCGTCGAGGCGGCCAAGCTCTTTGTCGACGGTCTGGAACATGGCTTTGATTGCGGCTGGGCTCGCGACATCTGCCTGAATAGTGGTGGCGCGTCGGCCGGCTTTCCTTACGTCCGCGGCCACAGCCTCGGCGGCGCCCTTGTCGGTTCCGTAGGCGAGCGCGATGTCGTAGCCGCGTGCCGCGCCGAGGCGGGCCGTTGCGGCGCCGATGCCGCGCGACGCGCCAGTGATGAGCATAATCTTGGCCATCTCGATCTCCCGGGAATTGTTGTGTCGCGGAGAGAAGAGACTGGGGCGTGGGCGGCGTCAACGGGGGTGTGGCGGCAGGCAGTGGCGGTAGGCAATAGGCAGTAAGGGAGCAGCGCACACGGCCGGGGCCGAAATAAGCTGTCTGGCGGGAGCTACGGGACCGCGGCCGCTAACTGCCTGTTGGATTCGACGGGGTCGCTCCGCTGTTCAGCGGCTGTTCGCCGCCCGAGTGCGTGCTGCCTTTTTGGCCGAGGCGGAGCGGTCGGATGCGGTGCGACGCGACGCGGCTCGCTTGGTCTGGCGCGAAAGTGCAGCGCGTGAGACCGTGTTGCGGGGCTCGTTCTTCATGACCTCGGAAACTGCGCGCGCCACACGCGGCTGACGTTTTGGCTTTCGCTTACCTTGGCCAACCTCGTAAGCGTATTTGGCGCTTTTCCGCGTGCTTTCCTTGACCTTGCCCTTCCTTGGCGGAGGCAAGTCGACCCCGGCTCTGCGGGCCTCCGATAATCCGATGGCGATGGCCTGGGCCGCCGACCGCGCGCCGTGCTTGCCGCGACGTACCTTGTCGATTTGCTCGCGCACGAATGCACCGGCCTGGGTCGATGGTGCCTTGCCGCTCCGGCGCGCGCGCTTGGCCTCATCCATCGTTCGCTTTTCTGGCATGACCAACTCCGCTCATCTGAAGCTCGCCATAAACTAAAGAATTTCAACGGCGGATCAGTGCACAAGTTCCCGACGCCTGGTCGCGTGGGCAGGGGTGCGACCCTGTGAGCTGACGGTGGCGAAGCCTACGTGGGACCGACGGGCGGTAGCCCTTGCTGACATAGGGCGGAAAGGGACCCATGGGGCTGACCGCTCGACGTGTTAGGCGACCTCGGCCTCGCTCTTGCGCTCCATCTTCTTGCGGACGTGAGGGTCGAGCCAGCGCTTACGGAGGCGGATGGATTTGGGGGTGATCTCGACCAGCTCGTCGTCCTGGATGTAGCTCATGGCGCGCTCGAGCGTCATGCGGAGGGGTGGTGTGAGAATTAGGGCATCGTCCTTGCCGGCGGCGCGGACGTTGGTGAGCTTCTTTCCCTGGGTGGCATTGACGATGAGGTCGTTGTCACGGCTGTGCTCTCCGACGATCATGCCTTCATAGACCCGGATTTGCGGGTCTATCATCATATGGCCGCGCTCCTGGAGATAGAACAGCGCATAGGCCGTCGCTTCACCGACGCCGTTGGAGACAAGTACCCCATTGCGCCGGCCCGGGATCTCGCCCTTGTGGGGCGCGTAGGCGTGGAAAAGGCGGTTCATGACGGCGGTGCCGCGTGTATCCGTGAGCAACTCGCCCTGGTAGCCGATGAGGCCGCGCGTCGGCACATGGAAGACAAGGCGCGTGCGACCGCCACCGGAGGGGCGCATTTCCATCATTTCGCCGCGGCGCTCGGAGAGGCCCTTCACCACGACGCCGGCGTGCTGCTCGTCGACGTCGATGATGACCTCTTCGATCGGCTCCAGCTTCTGGCCGTTCTCGTCCTCCCGGGTGACGACCTGCGGGCGCGAGACGGTCAGCTCGAAGCCTTCGCGGCGCATGTTCTCGATCAGAATGCCAAGTTGCAATTCGCCGCGGCCGGCGACCTCGTAGCTGTCGGTGTTCGGAATGTCGCGAATGCGGATGGCGACATTGCGCTCTGCTTCCTTCATCAGCCGGTCGCGAATGACGCGGCTTTGCACCTTGTCGCCTTCCTGGCCGGCAAAGGGGCCGTCGTTGATGCGGAACAGCATCGAAAGCGTCGGCGGGTCGATCGGCTGCGCGGGAAGCGGCGTCTCGACCGAAGGATCGCACAGCGTATCTGCGACGGTGGACTCCGTGATACCCGCGATGGCGATGATGTCGCCGGCTTCGCCAACCTCTATCGAGGTGCGCTCGAGGCCGCGGAAGGCGAGCACCTTGGTTACGCGGGCGGTCTCAATCAGCTTGCCGTCGCGGGTCAGTGCCTTGATGGTTTGGTTCGGCTTCACCGAGCCGGAGCGGATGCGGCCAGTAAGAATGCGACCGAGATAGGGGTCGGCTTCGAGCGTCGTCGCCAGCATGCGGAAGGGGCCCTCTTCGGCGACAGGCGGCGGCACGTGGCGAACGATCAACTCGAATAGCGGGGCGAGGTCTTTTCTCGGGCCCTTCGGATCGTCTGCCATCCAGCCGTCGCGGCCTGAGCCGTAAACGACTGGGAAGTCGAGTTGCTCGTCGGTCGCATCGAGCGACGCGAAAAGGTCGAAAATTTCGTTCAGCACCTGGTCGTGGCGCTCGTCGGGGCGGTCGATCTTGTTGATGGCGACGATGGGCCTGAGGCCCTGTTTCAAGGCTTTGGAAACAACAAACTTGGTTTGCGGCAGCGGGCCTTCGGAGGCATCGACCAGCACCACGACGCCGTCGACCATATTCAAGATGCGCTCGACCTCGCCGCCAAAATCGGCGTGGCCCGGTGTATCGACGATGTTAATCCGGATTCCGCCGGAGTCCGGCGCCTGGGCGCCGGTCCAAAGAATCGAGGTGCATTTGGCGAGGATGGTGATGCCGCGCTCCCGCTCCAGATCGTTCGAATCCATGGCCTGGGATTCGACCTTCTGGTTCTCGCGGAAGGCACCGGACTGCTTCAGCAGCGCATCGACCAGCGTTGTCTTGCCATGGTCGACGTGGGCGATGATCGCAATATTGCGCAAGTTCATGGCGGTGGATGCCTTGAGAACCGTTGAGGCGGGCCTTCGTGACGGCCGGGTGTTGCGCAGCTTATTGTGCAGCGCATCATACTTTGGCGCGGGAGCTAGCACATCCGCGTCTGTGGCGCCAGTTCTGGTTGGCCGAGTTGGCATGGTGGCGATGACGTGGCGAACCTCGACCACGATCCCATCGTCAGGATGCAGCGGCCTAGAACTGCCCAAATGCCATTCTAAGGAGCCAGTTACGGTGGTGAGGGGTGCCGTTCGTTATCCAGGCCTCCCTGCGATTCGATAGGACTTGAGATGCGCGTTCGATTGCTGGCCTCTTGCTTGTCGGTGCTCGCGATGGTTTCGGTTTGGACCCGATGCACCGCGGCTGCCGAGCCGAGCCGGTCAGGCCTCGTCTGGATGAGCGGGACCGCCATAACCGAGGCGTTCTCGGGCAAGACGATGAAGGGGCTCTATCCAAACGGCAACGTGTGGGTGGAGACGATGCTTGCCGATAGCCGCACCGACTATCGCGAGGGGGCGAAGCATTGGCAGGGCAACTGGTGGGTGACGGAACGCGAGTTCTGCTTCGCTTATCCGCCGCCCGGGCTCGGTGGATGCTTTCGGGTGACGAAGATCAGCTCGAACTGCTTCGAGCTTTATGATTTCTCCGGCGAGGCGGCGCACCTGCCCGAGCCGCCCTTCATCGGCGACCGTTGGAACGGCCGCATGTGGTACGAGGACAAGCCCACCACATGCGAGGAGAGGCCGAGTAGTTGAGTGGGGGTGGGGTGTTTCACGGTGCGGGCAGGTATTTTGCTTTAAGTTTCGAATACTCAGGTTCAAGTGCACTCCATGAAACCTTTTCATGGAAAGCGAGTACCCAGTTCGCATGATGGCCAATCATATTCGCGCCGTACTCGACCCATGCATACCCAGGCATACCTTCGTTTTTCATGCCCCAATCGTTACCCCATGAATTCTTGACGAGCCACGCCCCATTTCTTCCCCTGCTGTCGTCCCAACCAACGATAACGACTTGATGAGCATCGTTGGTAATTTTTACGGGATCGACCTGGTGAAATGCATCACCGCCGCTGAAAACCTTGAAGCTGTCAGTGATGATAATCCGTGAGGTTATCGGGCCGAAAGTGCACAGCACATCCTTCATCCGTTTCGGAGTTGCTATTTCGGTTGAATTGAAAGTGATTGGGCCCCATGCAACTGCACGATACCTTTCGTTCGCCTGAAGGCAGGGTATCTTTGATCCGATGTAGTCGCCGAAACGATCTTTGCGGTGGATAGTTCCCTTCAGCACGAGCGTGTCTAGGGCCTTATAAACGTAACCAAGCGTGCAGTCGCTGTCAGGCGTGCAGTTCAATAAGCGCTGTTCGGACGCGCTAATCGACGAATGATCAGGATCTGCAAGGAACCCATTCTCTATTAAATAACTACTTTCATAGGCAGCAATGGCAGCAAACGCCCAACAAGAGCCACAGGGCGCGCCTGACCTATTCTGGTTCTCTGGAGGAAATACGTAACCGCGATTGTGCCAGCTGAAAGACGTAGCGTTTACTCCGCAAGCGCTTCCGCTTAATGTCGGTGGTCTAATTCCAAGCTTGGACTTCACCTTTGCATACAAAGCAAGAGAAGCGAGGGCGAATTGCCGACGCTTTGCTAGAAGCTCCGGAGACGGAAGACCTTCCCGTTCGGCGCCGGTCAACTCCGCATTGTTGAATTCTAAGAATTGTATTGCGTCGATTTGAAATCGCCAATTTTCCCGTGCTTTGCGTTCGGAAAGGTGCTTGGTAATGCGCTCGACTTCTATTTTTGTCGGCCGTGGTGCAGAACTTGAAGCTGTCGGCGCGTTTTGGGCGAGTGCTGTACCGCAAACGAGTCGCAATAAGCAAATGAAAAATAATAGATAGCGTATCATTTCTGCGCTCAACGTTAGAGTCGAATGATTGTCGATAGGGCTCAGGGAATTTCCAGCTGACGTGTCTGCGCCGTACCTTCGATTTGCCGGGTGCTAAAGCCTATTGTTTGACTGGCGGCCGCCTTCGCCCGAGCCGTCCGGTTCGGTCGGGGTGTTGCAATTATAAATGTAGCTTGTCTCGGTGTGACCAGTGTCAGCATATCTATTGTAGCGTGGTCGAGTGCCCACCACGCATCGATGGGTACGTTTTTCGCGATTGATTGTTCTAGCACCTTTAGCAGGCCGGCTCCATACACGTTCGCAGCATCGTGCCCTGGAAAGTAGTATGTTGCCGATGCGGCATCGAACCAATGAGCGTTGAGATACACTCTGATTTTGTCGATGTCCGGCTGACTGTAAGCCGCAGGAAACAGATACTGAGCCATAACATTCTCAAGGCCAGCAAACTTGCTACCAGAGATTCCTGCCAAGGCCAACTGTAACTGCTTCATTGCAGGTTGGTTCAAAGAAATCTTGTCCAATGCCTGGCACGCAGGACCCTTAATGCATGGTCCGTCAGTATAAGCTGCCATATTCAATTTCCTCCTTCGATTTCTAGGATTATCTTTTTAGCTTCGAGAACGTCGTTAGTAATGCCGTGTTGGGCGCACCGCGATGCGCTAGCGACGAGGAGGTCGCGTGCCTCCGAAGATCTGCCAACCTCGCGAAGCAGATGGGCCAAGCTGATCGCACATCGTAATTCAAGTTCTCGGGCTCTCTGGCTTCGAGCAATCTCTAGGCCTGATCGAAGTTTGGCTTCGGCCGTGGGATACGCATCAGGGCCGGCAAGAAGGTCTACCAAGCTGGAGACGCGCTCAAGTTCGGCATCCCAGATTCGCGCACCCAAATCCCTGTCTGACGATGCTCGTTCCAAAGCTCTATGGGCGAGCTCTGCATTGCGCGCCTTTACGCATTCGTCTGTCAGGCTTATCCAGAAACCGCGAGCTCCAAGCTTCGTACCGGTTTCTTCGAGCCGGTAGATCCCCTCCAGCATGGCTTCGATTCCATCTTCCGATTTGCCTTGCTGTGTTGCACACCACCCGAGCAAGACTTGGCCGATACATTCATAGTAAAGATAGCCATACCGCCGAGCTATCTCCAAAAGCTCGTTTGCGGCTTGGTAAACGGCGTTGGTCTCTCTCAAATGCCAATAAATTCTGGCCGAAAATGCCAGTGAACTGATGTAGGTGTGGTGAAGTGCGGGGTCTGATTGACGAGCGCGAGCTGTTTGCAGGTTTTCTGCTGCGATATCTTTTGCCCGATCGGCAAAGCCAAGGAAAGCCAACGTATAGGCCAACTGAGAACGGCAGAAAACGCCTGGGCTCTGCCCATGCGTCAGGAGATTGGGAGTGTCGTGAGTCGGCTCGGTCATGGCAACTGATTGCTCAAGGAAATGTCGAGCACTTTCGAATTCGCCATTCTGAAGATGAACCATGCCGACCGCTAGATAGGCATCCGCCCTCAGTACGGAGGAAGTCAAATTGACGTTGAGCATCAAGTTCTGAGCATGCTCTCCGGCGTTCAGGATTTCGTCCTTAACCAAGTAGCACTGGAACAGTCCCCAATCGACATAGAATCCCATTTGCGGCGCATCGACTTGGCCGCATAGCTCCTGCGCGCGCAGATAGCATTCTTCGACGACGGGTGCTGCATAACCGTGCAGGGACCGAAGTGCAGTGGCGGAAGCCGCTGTCAAATCGAGTTCGAGACGCAGCCGTTCAAGTGAATGAGGCAAATCCCGGAGAACATTCAGAGCATTATCCAGGAGCCGTGCTGCTTCTTGATGTGCCGACCTGACCGCCGCTTGCTCAGCCGCCTCCTGCCACAGTCTGATGGCCTTCTCTGCTGAGTGGTTTCTCGCGAAGTGCTGCGCAATCAACTCCAGCGATACGTCTGCATTGTTCGCGCGGTCATGCTCAAGGGCGCTCGCAATCTGCCAGTGGATGTCCTTACGGCGATTGGTCAGGAGCGAAGTGTAAGCCGCAGATTGGATCAGTGCGTGGCTGAACCGAAACGTTGCTTCGGTGGCGCCCATTACAGGTTTGATGATACCGGCATGTTCCAGCAATCGTAGACTTGTCTGGACGTCGACTTCGGACTCGCTCGAAATCCTCTCGAGAAGGTCGGTTGAGAACTCATTTCCGATGACGGCGGCATGTAGTGCAATATCCTTGGCTGGGCCTGTTTGATCGATACGCTCCATCAATGCGCTGCTTAAGCTCGTGGGAATGTGTAGCCTAGCAAGATCGTCGCGATGCGTTAGAGTTGCAATCGACCTGTCAGCTGGATTGGTCTCGAGCCATCCGCGTGTCAGTTCTTCTATGTAGAGCGGATTGCCGAGTGCTCGGCTCAGCACAGTGCGGATGACCGACGGTGGTACCGTGCGCGTTCCGGCGATCTCCAATATGAGTTGAGTACCGTCTTCATCAGAGAGTTCGTCAAGATCGTATCTCTCGACCACCGGGATCGCTCGCCAGTTCGCCAACCCCTCTTCGACCCCTACAGTCACGCCTTCGCCTGTATTTTCTCCAGAGCGAAGCGTTGCAACAATCAAGATTGGAACGTCGCTGATTTCGCCAACCAGCTGACGCAGCAGCTCTTGAAAGCTTGGATCAATCCATTGAATGTCTTCAATCAGAAGGAGGAGGGGCTGAGATCTCGCTGCCGTCTTGATCCATGATCGAAGCATGACCATGCGCTGCATGCGCAGTTCACGGGCGCCCATCGAAGCCGTCAAAGCGCCCTCTATCGAGTGGAGGCCCATCATGTCGGCCAATAGCGGCACGGAGTGGTCTTTGTCCTTCAGGCCGGACCGATCAATCAGCGCTTGGAGCTTAGTGAGTTTGGCGGTTGTATTGTCGGCACGGCTAAAGCCTGCCAAGCGCTCAATCGCGCGGGAAACCGGGAAGAGCGGTGTATTGGTATGCAGCTGCGAGCACTGGAGGCGAATAGTGAGCGGTGTGGCGAGTCCTTTTTGATTCGCCTCCTTGGCAGCTTGCGCCCTTGTGGCATCAGCGAGTCGCGATTTTCCGATTCCTGCCCTGCCATAGATGAGAGCAACCTGGCCGTGACCACTGCATGCTGCAGTCCACTGTTTTGACAACGAAGCTAGTTGAGAAGCCCGGCCAACAAGGCGGGAACGCCGTCCACGACGCGATTCATATCGCGTAAAGGGTCGTTCGCCGACGACTTCCCAGACGGAGACCGGATTATCGAAGCCCTTCAGGTTTTTCTCACCCAAGAAGTGATACTCAAACTGCTCGCCGACCAAATCCCGCGTCATCTGGTCAATAAGAATGGAACCGGCAGGAGCCAGCGACTGGAGCCGCGCGGCCAAGTTTGGCGCTTCGCCGGTTACGGCTGCAGCCTCTGCTGCATCGCCTCCGACGATGTCTCCGACGACCACTTCGCCCGATGCAATACCAATATGAACAGCAATCTTCGGTCCGCTTCGTTCACGAGTCTTCAGGTCGAGATCGGCGATACCTTGTCGGATCTCAAGACTTGCGTACAAGGCTCGTTCAGCATCGTTTTCGTGGGCAACAGGATAGCCGAAGTACATTAGGATGCCGTCACCGACGTATCGGGCCGTGAAGCCGCCATAGCGCCGAAGAGGCTCTGAGCAAACCGCTCTGTATGTCTTTAGGAAGCTGCGAAACTCCTCAGGGCCGAAATGTCGAGATATGGGAATGGAGTCGGCGAGATCACAAAACACCACTGTCAAAGGTCGGCGATCGGCATCGCCGCGGGCGGAAGTCAAATGGTCGGGCGGTCGTGATTGTGCTTTGACGGCAAGCGATGCCAAATCGGCACGGGCGCCTTCCAGGATCACCAGCCTATGCCCGAGCGGAATACCAAGTTCGCGCAGGTTCTCGTCGGTGACGTGTGCCAACAGCTTGAGAGTTAATTTTTCACGCTCGAACAATGCTGCATATTGGCCGAGCCCCTTCTGTTCAAGCCAAGCAGCCAGGTCGGTCATTCGACGCCTCGAGACGACCGGAGGGCGCAGCAGTCCCAAACAACTCCGCCGGTCAGATACGCGGCCACTATGCCAGCGGAGTGGCAATGCGCCAACACTGTGGTTGTAATGCTGATCAGGGTAAGCGCAGCCTCAACTACCCTACCCCCAACGCCTGGCGGACGCGTTGGGCGATCATGGCGCCGTCCTTCTCTGGGAGGCGCCAGGGGTCTTCGGTGATGGAGATCTTGGCGACGGCGAAGAGGGGGCCTTCACGCGTGAAGAGGAACTCGGCCAGCTCGGCGGCCTTGCCTTGCTCGGTCACCAGCATTGTTTCGGCGATGCCGAATCCGCGCGCGATGGCGCAGAGGTCGGTGCGGCTGGCGGTGAGGCCATGCTGGCGGCCGGTCTCGGCAAAGTGCTCGTTGTCGAGGACGAGAATGGCAAGGTTCTTCGGCGCCTGATCGGCGACGATGCCGAGGGAGCCGATGCCCATCATCATCTCGCCGTCGCCAGTGAGTGCCAGGACGCGGCGGTTGGGCTGGGCCAACGCCAGGCCGAGGGCGGTCGGTACGCCGAGACCCATGCCTCCCCAGAGGTAGAGGTTTTCCGGTTTGTCGCCGGCCGCGAAGGTGTCCCAGGTTGGGCTGCCGAGGCAGGAGACGACGACGCCATCGCCGCGATGCTTCAGGAGGTCGGCGACGAAGCTACGCCGGTCGATCTTGTTCGAGGTGGGGCTGGCGGCGGCGCGGATTTCTGTGGGTGCTTTGCTCATTTTGTGCTCCCGCTCACTTCTGGCCGAAGCCCTTGGCGCCAATGGTGCGCTGGCTGACGAGGACGGCTGTGGACATGGTGCCGTGAAATGCCATGTCGGCGGCGGCCGCGAAGACCTCGCCGACTTCCGCAGGGCGGTCGACCGGGAAGCAGCGGACGCCCACGGCCTCGAGCACGGTTTGCACGGCGCCGCCCATTTGATTCTGCCAGGGATTGAACTCGCCCCACTGGCCGCGCATTGTCACCAGCATGAGGCACGGCGTCTTGAAGGACGAGGGCAGGCCGAGCGCGTTGACGCAGTTGCCGACACCGGACGACTGCATGGCGATCATGGCGCGCTTTCCCCCAATCCACTGTCCGGCAACCAGCCCCATGCCCTCCTCCTCCGTGGAGAGCGTGACGAGGCGCATGCCCTTGTCGGCTTCGACCATCTTGAGGAGGCGCGTGAGGCCGCCGTCAGGGATGGTGGCGACGGTTTCGATCTTGCGCGCTTTCATCTCGCGGAAGACGTCGTCCGACCAGTGTGCTGTTGCGTCTGCCGCCATGCGCCGCGTGCTCCCCGAGCGTGCTGTTGGATTCGGAGCCGGTTGTGGCGTGGCCGAAGGTTGGGGTCAAGCGGGGCCAAACGGTGTGATCGCATCCGCCGCGCTTCCGCGGCGGGCATGACTAGAGATTGACGGGCTATTTAGTAGAGGTATGCCGCCTCTACCTTGAACGGTCGGGCGGGGCAGGTTTATCGCCGGTGCTGATTTCGGGAACGCGTAGCGCGTCGGCGAGGCGGGCCTTCGCGGAGCCTGGGCGGAGCGGCTGCTGCTGGCTCTCGTGCGGCGCCCAGCCGGTGAGGGTGATGATCTCGAACGTGGCGGTGATGCGACCATCGGGGCGGGCGAAGCGCTCGGTGTAGATCTCGGCAGCGCGGAACAGTGTGGCGCGGCGCAGGAAGGTGCGGCGGCGGTCGTGCATGATGTTCGAGGCGCCCATGGCCCGCAGCTCGCGCATAAGATCGAGTGGGGTCGCGTAGCCGACCTTGATGGTTTCGGAATCGGCGACGGGAAGGGCAAATCCTGCCCGCTGCAGCAGCGCGCCGAGATCGCGGACATCGGCAAATGGCGCGACACGCGGAGAGGCGCCGCCTTCGATGTCGGACTCGGCGGCGACGAAGGCTTGGCGCAATTCAGTGAGCGTCTCGCCGCCGAGAAGGGCGGCCAGGAACAGCCCGTCCGGCTTCAAAGTGCGCCGGATCTGCAGGAGCGTACCAGGGAGATCATTGACGAGGTGGAGCGCCAGTGCGGAGACGACAAGGTCCAACGAGCCAGGGGCGAAGGGCAGCGCTTCTTCGTTGACAAGCAGCTTCGGCTCTTCGCAGGCCGCCAGCAGCGCGGGTGAAGCATCGGCATTGATGATTCTGCCGATATTGGGAAGACGGCCCAGGTGGCGGGACAGGGCGCCGTGATGGGCGCCCAGGTTCACGGCCAGCGGGAATGCGCGCTGGATCAGCTGCAGACGATCGCGAATCTCCTCGGCGGCGTGCTGGAGCAGGAAGTCGTGCGCAGCCGCCTCGCGTGCCCAGCGGTTGCGGCGCTGAAGTAGCAGGTCGCGGTCAAAAATTTCGTGCTCGGGGCGGGTCATGGCGGGACTGGTAGCATATTCGGGCGACTTGCCGGTGAGGACTTCAGCTGCCTGCGTAAGGCGATCGCGTCTGCCGGCCAGAGCCATCTTCGCGGAGCGCCCGTATGCGTGGGCATTGCTGGTCTTCCAATCCAGACGTGCCGGCTGTCGTTGCACGGCGGGTCGCAATCGTGATAGACGGCAGAATCGCTTCGATACCGACAGTTGCCGCGCAGGTGCGGGGGTCGTGTTGTCCGTAGCGCTGCTGTCCGCAACCACCGGGCAGTACTGGATGGCCACGTGGCGGAGTGGTTACGCAGCGGACTGCAAATCCGTTTACCCCGGTTCAATTCCGGGCGTGGCCTCCAAGCCTATGCTTGCCAAATTTGGCGTAACTCACTTCCCGTCGTGAAGGAGGATGCGCTCGTAGGTGGTGCGGACGCGGGTGGAGAAGCTGCCGATGTCGCGGTCGTAGATTTTAATCAGCTCCTTGATCTCAGGGCTGTTCAAGGCGGTGGCGAGCTTCTCAGCACTCTCGAAAGCGTAAAGCGCCATGTACTGGTGGGAGCCGTCGCCGAGCACGACCTTGTAGCGGGCGGCGCCGATCGCGCCCAGCATGCGCACGGCGTCGGGGACGTGCTCGTTGTTGTACCAACGATTGAACTCGGCCTCGCGGCCGGGATCGACGGTGGCGCGTACGCTCAGCATGTGCTCGGGAAAGACGAGATTGGTCATCAGACCGATCCTCAGGATTGAGTGGAGTTTGCGCTGATCGAGAGGGTGAAGGGGGCAATCCACCCATGGATCTGACCCCGACCGTACCCCGACTGTTATTCGACGTAGCGGACCTTGGAAGATTTGAGCAGGTCCTCGATGCCGCCGAGATTAGTGAAGCCGGACTTGATCTTTTGCTGCGTTGCGGCCTCGGCTTCGAGGATGGCATCGATGCGGGGCAGCAGGCGATCGAGCTCGGTCTGCGGGATAATGACGATGCCGTCGCAGTCGCCGATCACCACGTCGCCCGAGTGAATCGTGAGGCCACCGGCAACAATCGGCAAGCCGACGCGACCCGGGCCGCTGCGCACACACGAATTCGGCGTGATGCCTCGGCAGAACAGCGGGATGCCGACTGGGAGGAGGCCGGCGAGATCGCGCATCATGCCGTCGATCACAATGCCGGCGAGGCCTTTGCCCTTGGCCATCAGCGCGGTGTTATCGCCGAAGACGGCGGAATGCGTGAAGCCTTCTGTCGCGGAGATGAGAACGTCGCCGGGCTTTGCGAGCGACAGTGCGCCAAGAATGGCGAGGTTGTCGTTCGGGCCCGTCTCGCAGGTGATCGCGGTGCCGAGGATGGTCGCGCACTTGGGATCGAGGGGCTTGATCGACGCGTCGAGCGCGCCGCGCCCGTCCATGGCGTCGACGGCCTGACCGGTTTGCAGGCCTTTAAGCTTGGCCAGCTTGGCGGCCGCTGGGCGCTTCCAACTCTTCTTTATGGTCAGGATCGGGGGATCTTCGAGCATGGCAAGCCTCATTGTTGCGCGCCAAGACTACCGGCTGAACGTGGCGCTGCAAAGCACGGCGGGACGTGGTGTCCGTAGCGCGGTGCCGCTGGTGATGACCAGCGCCGCGGCCGACACTTGACTTGGCGTTCCGCTCGATCGCGACCTATGATCCAGCATCCGAGCAGAACGACGGGATATGCGCATGTCGAACATCAATGCCGGCACTTTCACCACCCGCCCCGAGATCGACGGCACCTTCGGCGTCTGCACCTCGACGCATTGGATCGGAACCGCGGTCGGCATGGCCATGCTCGAGCGAGGCGGCAACGCATTCGATGCCGGAGTGGCCACCGCCTTTACGTTGCAGGTGGTCGAGCCGCACCTCTGCGGGCCGGGCGGCGACGTCCCCGTGATGGTCTATGACAAGGGCAAGCGGAGACCCGAGGTGATCTGCGGTCAGGGTCCAGCTCCGGCCGGGGCAACAATTGCGCATTACCGGGACAAGCTGGGTCTCGACATCATCCCGGGCACCGGACTGCTCGCCGCCTGCATTCCGGGAACGTTCGAGACATTTGCGATGATCCTCAGGGACTATGGCACGATGCGGTTGCGCGATGTACTGGAGCCCGCGATCGGCTATGCGCGGAACGGTCATCCGATCGTCGAGCGCGCGTGTGCCACCATCGCGACGGTGAAGAAGCTCTTCCTGGAGCATTGGCCGACCTCGGCTGCGGTCTATTTGCCCGGTGGTGCGGTACCCGCGCCCATGTCGCTCTTTCGCAATCTGAAACACGCGGAGACGTACGAGCGCATCCTGAAGGAGGCGGAGGCCGGCGGCGGCTCGCGTGAGGCCGAGATCGATCGTGCCCGAAAGGCGTGGAGTCATGGGTTCGTAGCTGAATCGATCGACCGGTTCTGCCGCGCGAACGAGGTGATGGACGTTTCCGGTCGGCGACACAGGGGCGTGCTCACCGCCCACGATATGGCGACCTGGTTACCGGCTATCGAAGCGCCGGTGACCTATGACTACGGTCGCTACACGCTGCTGAAGCCCGGTCCGTGGACGCAAGGCCCGGCCCTGTTACAGACACTGGCTGTCCTGAAGGGCTTCGATCTCGAGCGGCTCTCGCCGACGGACCCGGATTTTGTCCATCTGTGGATCGAAGCGGCGAAACTGGCTTACGCGGACCGTGAGGCTTTCTACGGCGACCCGCGCTTCGCCAAGGTGCCGATGGAGACGTTGCTCTCCGAGCGCTACAACAACGATCGCCGCCGGCAGATCGGCTCGATGGCCTCTATGGAGCAGCGCCCGGGTGTGATCGAGGGGTATGGCGGCAAGGTGATCGTGAAGAGTACGGCCGAAAAACGCTTGGGTGTTTCGGCTGCCGGAGCCGGTGAGCCGACGGTTGGAGAAATTCAGACCGCCGCCTCTGGCATGGCGCGTGGCGATACCGTTCACATCGACGTCATTGACCGCGATGGTAACATGTTCACTGCGACGCCTTCCGGCGGCTGGCTGCAATCTTCGCCCGTGATTCCGGAGCTAGGCTGGCCGCTCGGTTCGCGGGCGCAGATGTTCTGGCTGGATGAGAGCCATCCGGGCGCGTTGGAGCCGGGAAAGCGGCCACGCTCCACCCTATCGGTCGGGATGGCGCTACGCGACGGTAACCCGTACTTGATCTGGGGCACGCCGGGCGGCGATCAGCAGGACCAGTGGAGCTCGCAATTCTTCCTCAGGCACGTGCACTTCGGCATGAACCTACAGGAGGCAATCGATGCGCCAGCGTGGCACATCGAGCACTTTCCGGCGTCATTCTGGCCGCGGGCCGCGCGCCCGGGAGTGGTGGTGGTGGAAAGCCGGCTGCCCGAAGCGACCATCAAGGAGCTCAAACGCCGTGGCCACACTGTGGAGGTCGGGCCTAATTGGTCAGAGGGCCGCCTGACGGCAGCATCTCAGGATGGTCCTCGCCGCCGGGCTGCTGCCAATCCTCGAGGCATGCAAGGTTATGCGGCCGGCAGATGAGGCGCGGCTAATACCGACTTCCATTCGGCTTACGATTTCTGTGTGGTTTGGCAGCGAATTGCGCCGGAGAAAGCTGTCTGAATCAGATATGGCGCGAAACGGGAACAAAACGAAAAACCAGTTCGCTGCAGCGGGCAAAAAAGCCAAGACCGGAGAGCTTATGAAGCCTCCGGCCTTGAAACGCTATTTCAGCGTTGCTGGAAGGATGGTGGTTGGAGGCGCGCCAAGTGCCCAGCTCAGGCGCCTTTGGCCACCAGCGCCTTCAGCGCTTCTTCTTGGCGGCTTTCTTCGGAGCCTTCTTCGCCTTCTTCGCCTTCTTTGCTGCCTTAGCCATTCTAATCTCCATCTCTGGTTTGTTGCGTCCCGAATCAGCTCGGGCACGAAAAATATATGCCCGCATTTCTCGCCAATGTTGACTATTAAATCGAATTCTGCATCGAAAAACTTCTCAATCAGACGAAAGTGTTGCGATAAATCCTCATTTTACACTGCAGTTTCACGACTTTCGATTGTCGAATGAAGGCGAGCGTACATTATCAATTGCAGAAACGCGTCGCCGCGTGTGCATGTGTGAATGCGCGAGCGCATTCACACTGCACTCGATTTGCACGCGACCCGCCGTGAGATCCTACTCTGCAGCGTGCGCGCTTTCGTTCGTTTCGTGCTCGACGATTTTTGTCGCGCGCGACTTCGCGAGCTCAAGCGCTGCAACGTAATCGGGCTTGCCGGAGCCGAGCAGCGGCAGGTGATCGAGCAGAATGATCTCCGACGGCACGTTGAGCTCGGTCGCACCTTTGCCGCGGGCATGGCGTGAGAACATATCGCGTTGCGCGGTCTTCTCCTGTGTCAGCATCACCACCTTCTCGCCTTTGCGCTGATCGGGAAGGGCGACGACGATCGACAGCGCACCGGGCCAAAGCTCCGCAGCCATGGCTTCGACAGCCGAAAGCGAGACCATTTCGCCAGCGATCTTGGCGAACCGTTTCGCGCGGCCGCGGATTTTGATGTAGCCATCCGCATCGATGGAGACGATGTCGCCGGTATCGTGCCAGCCGTCGACGGGCGGCTCGAGAACGCCGGGCTTCTCTGCGCGGTAGTAGCCGAGCATCACGTTTGGACCGCGTACGAAGAGGCGGCCGCCTTCGCTGATGCCGGGCACGGGATCCAGGCGAGCTTCCATCAGCGGCGACAGCCGGCCAACTGTGCCAGCCCGATTGGCGAGCGGCGTATTCAAGGCCAGCACTGGTGCGGTCTCGGTCACGCCGTAGCCTTCGAGAATACGAACGCCAAATTTGTCCATGTAGAGCGCACGCGTCCGGTCCTTGACGGCTTCCGCGCCGGCCATGATCAGCCTTACGCTATGGAAGTCGTAAGGATGGGCGACACGGGCGTAGCCGTTGAGGAATGTATCGGTGCCGAACATGATCGTCGCGTTGGACCCGTAGACCAGCTCCGGCACGATCCGATAATGCAGGGGCGAGGGGTAGAGGTAGACCGGAATGCCACCAAGCAGCGGCATCAGCAGGCCGCCAGTGAGCCCGAACGAATGAAAGACCGGCAGCACGTTGAAGACCTTATCGTCGCCGTGAGCCGCGATGCGGGCCAGGGATTGAGCTACGTTCGCATTGAGATTGCGATGGGAAAGCACGACGCCCTTGGGCGTACCCTCGGAGCCTGATGTGAACAGCACAACTGCCGGATCATTCGGCTGGCGCGCTACCTGGGGCTTGCCACCCTGGAGAAGTCCGCCGATCTTGTCCTTGAGCCTGATCGAGGTGCGAACGTCCTCGAGCAAGACCACTTTGACGCCTGTCGCCTCGATCTTGGCCACCAAGTCAGCAAGTTTGCCCTTCTCGATAAAGACACGCGACGACAAGATCGTCGTCACCTTGGCTGCCCGGCAAGCCGCAATGACGTTCACCGCGCCGGCGGTGAAATTGATCATCGCAGCAACGCGGCCGATCGTCTGCAGAGCGAAGAACGTGACAGCAACGCCATTGGCATTGGGCAGCATGATGCCAATGGTCTCGTCTGCCGGTAGCAATTGCCTGAGCTTGGCGCCGAGCACCTGCGCGCCGAGGATCAACTTCTTGTAGGAGAGCTTGCCGTTGAGCGGATCCTCGATTGCCGGCTTGCCGCTGTCGCGCAGCTGGCTGGCCTCAACCAGGCCTTGAAACAGCGTCCGGTCGATGCGCGCCGTTTCGACCGCGGTGTCGACCATGATGTCTTGAAGGGCGGCGCCCGCAGCCTGGCGCCGAGCCTTGCCTTTCAGCGTGTCATTGATCCTAATCTTGCGCGGCTTCAGGATGGTTACCGTCGTTTTCGGGAACCAGGCGCGCTTGATCTGCGATTTCCGCATGTAACCGAGCGGCGAGCGCTCCGGACCTTCGATGCGCACCGGGACGATCCACGCGTCGGCTTTCTCGGCGATCATTGCGGTGCCATCATAGACTTTCATCAGGCCGCCAGTGACGGTGATGCGCCCCTCGGGGAAAATGACGACGGCCTGGCCGCTCTTTACGACATTGGTCAGGGCTCGCGCCGCCATCGGCTTCGTCGGGTCAATCGTGTGCGCGTTGATGAGCTTCAGGAACGGCTTCGCCCACCACGCTTGGGCAATGCCGGTGTCGACTGCAAAGGCTGCGTGGCCCGGCAGAATCGCGTGCAGGATCGGGCCATCGAGGAGGCTGATGTGGTTCGGCGCGATGATCGCCCGCTCGCCTTGCTTGGGCAGGTTCTCGAAGCCCTTCACTTCGAGGCGAAGGAAGGTCTTGAACAGGAAGCGGCCGAGGTCCTGTACGCCGTCGCGCCCCCACGAGCGCATTACAAGGGTCATTACGAGGAGATTCGCCGCGCCTAGGATAAGGAATATCAAGCCAAGGCTCATGCCAGCCCACTGCAGCACCGCCACGGCCAGTGCCGACAGCACCATGTAAGCTGCGTTGAGCACGTTTACGGCAGCGATTACACGCGCGCGGCGGGCTTCCGGCGCCCAGGCCTGGACCGCCGTGAACGATGGCACGATGTAGAGGCCGCCCGCAAAAGCAAGCGCCAGAAGCGAGAGCATCAGAGGCACACCGCTCAAGCTAGACAGGAACTGCATTACCGCCGATGGACCATCAGCCGGCGTCGTCGAGAGCAGCAGTGCGCCGATTTGGAACGACACGAGGCCCATCAGTAGCGCGCCAACCGGCACCAGCGCCAAATTCGGGCGGTGATGGCTCGCTTTCGCCGCCACTACCGATCCTATGGCAATGCCCAGGGTGAATACAGCGATGGCTAGCGAGAGAACGCTTTCATTGCCGCCGAAATGATCCTTGATCACCAATGGCAGCACGGACAGCGCAATGCCGCCGACTGCCCAAAACCAGGACACGATGTGTCCACCGACCCAAATGCGGCCGTCGGCCTTGAGCTCGCGCAGCAAGGTCCAAGTGGATACCAGCGGATTTCGCGTGATGGCAAGATCCGGCGCTGCAGCGCGCGTCTTGGGAATGAGCTTCGCCGAGCCCCAGCAAGCGACGGCCAGCCCGAACACGACCGCGGCAACAACCAGCGGATGATCGCTCTCGCCCGCGATGAAGCCAGCCATCAATGTGCCGCCGAGAATGGCAAGGAAGGTTGCCGCCTCGACCAGTGCATTTCCCGACGGAAGCTCATCGAGGGTCAGCTGATCAGGGAGGATGCCGTACTTCACGGGTCCAAAGAGGGCGCCGATGACGCCAAACAGAGCGAGCGCCACGAACAGCAGAACGATCGATTGCAGGAGAAAGCCGGCAACCGCAATCAAAGCCACAGCGATCTCGGCGAACTTCACCCGCTCCGCGACCCGTGCTTTGTCGTAGCGGTCGGCCAGTTCGCCGCCGAGCGCTGACAAGAAGAAAAATGGTGCGATGAAAACGGCCCCGGCGAGAGGAATGAGCGAACCGCGTCCATCTGCGGCGAGCTTGAAAGTGATCAGAATGACCAGTGCCTGCTTCAAAAGGTTGTCGTTCAAAGCGGAAAAGAATTGGCACCAGAACAGAGCTGCGAAACGCCGTGCCGTCATCAGCTTGGTAAACATTGTGCTTTCCCGAGTTCGTCGCGCCGGCGATGTGCATCCAGCTCAGGTTTGAGAGGTAAGCCGCGGAAACCCTTGCAGATCAGGGTAAACAATTGGGGCATAAGCAGGCCGTCAGCGGGCCTTTCCGACGCCGCCTGGGAAGGTTGTCAGGCCGGATCGCGTTGTGAAACCGAAACTTGAGCTCCAGCCGCCGCATTCCGACTTGGGCTTTCGGCTGTGTAAAGGTTGACGCGTGCCCGCTCTCGAGGCGTCAGCGTCAAGAGCAGTTCCTGATCCAATCTGTAGTTGGCCGCGCGTCCGGTTGCACCTAGCAGCCAATCTGTACAGCGGCGAAGACTGGGTTGATCTGCTGGGTGATCGAGATTTCTGGACATGAGCTCGCTCCTGGTTCGCTGCGATTAAAAACGGCGTTCATATACAGGCATAGAAGTGAACTGTGTTCAACATAGGGCAGAATATAATGGAATCTGAAGTCAACGAGAGGTGAGCGGGCGCACCTTGAAGATAGCTCTCGTGCTTGCTGTCCGCAGAGCAATGCTGCGCTAACTCTCATCGGCGCGGCGTTCGCTGTCCCGTTGCAGCCGCTTGCGATGTAGCTGCTCGAGCCAGGAGCCAATTAAGGTAATCGGTAGCGCCCGGGTCAGCCGGCTTCAGTCCGCCACCTCGTCCGCGCTGACGTTCTTATAGGGACCGTACTCTGCCAGCGCGGCGCGATGCTGGGCCATGTGCCGCCGCTCGTCCTCGAGATAGCGCGCCACGGCCTTACGAAAGCCGCCATCGGCGATCCAATGCACCGAGTATGTTGGTGTCGGCATGTAGCCGCGCGCCAGCTTGTGCTCGCCCTGGGCTCCAGCCTCGACCCGAGGCAGCTTCCTCTCGATCGCAAATTCGATCGCCTGATAATAGCAAACCTCGAAATGCAGGCAGGGATGGTGCTCGGTCGTGCCCCAGTAGCGCCCATAAAGACAGTCGCCGCCTATCAAATTGAGTGCGCCCGCAATGTAGCGACCGTCGCGTTTCGCCATCACCAGCAGGCACCTCTCCGCCATCGATTGGCCGAGCAGTGAGAAGAACGGTCGGTTGAGATAGGGGCGTCCCCATTTTCGGCTGCCCGTATCCATGTAGAACTTGAAGAACGCGTCCCAGTGCGATTCGGTGATCTCGGCGCCTGTCACGCGCTCGATCGTCAAGCCGCTCTCCAGCGCCTGCTCCCGCTCTTTGCGGATCGTCTTGCGTTTGCGCGATGCCAAAGCCTGGAGAAACGCGTCGAAACTGTGGTAGCCAGCGTTGTGCCAGTGGAACTGTTTGTCGGTCCGCTGCAGCAGTCCCGCGGATCCGGCGCGCTTCCACTGATCCTCTGTCAAGAATGTCACATGCAGCGACGAGGCCCTGTGCTGCTGCGTCAACTCGATCGCCGCTGCCAGCAGCAGCCGCTCGCGGTCGTCAGCACCTTCAGCGGTCCCGACCAGCAAGCGTCGTCCGGGCACGGGCGTGAATGGCACTGCGCACTGTAGTTTCGGATAATAGCTGCCGCCCGCGCGCTCGTAAGCTTCCGCCCAGCCGTAGTCGAATATGTACTCGCCCTTGCTGTGGCTTTTAAGGTAGGCGGGCATCACGCCTGTCGGCCGGCCAGCTTCCTCGAGCACCAAATGCTGCGGTGCCCATCCGGTCTTGCGCGATACGGTTCCCGCGTCCTCGAGCGCCCGGAGAAATGCGTGGGAAATGAAAGGGTCGAACACCTGTTCCGCCGGATTGGCGAGGCGGTCCCAGTCCTCAGCCGAGATGTCGGCGATGCGAGGGACAACCTTCACCACCGCCTCATTGGCGCCGGCCATCAGTGCTGCCCCTGCTGAGCGCCGTCATCATAAGTGTACTGGAAATCGCAATGGCTCGCGCCCTGCATGATCGTTTGCGTGCGCTGGAGCTTGAGGTTTGGATCATAACCTTCGCAAAACGTACCGTCCCGCTGGCAAGAAAGCAGGTGACCGATTTCTCCGAGCCCCATCTCCTGGTACATCCGCGCATACTCACACCGCGTCACGTGGAAGACGAAACGCTCTTGCGTTTGCTCTTTGACATCGATGGCCAACGCGTTTCCGCGCGTCCAGAGCTCTTGCCGATCGATGAATGTCTGCAATGATGTATTGCCACCGTCCTCGGCCCGCATCTGGGCGCCCTGCTCGATCGACGATCGTCGTACGGCCTCGCCGATTGTTTTCGCAGCGACATCCTTCCCGTGGCTTTCCTTCAGCGTGTCGTAGACATGCTTCAAGATCGTTGCCTCGATCCGCCGCCGCTCGAGCATGGCGAGGTTTTGCTGCTGGCTCTGGCTCATCGCGGGTGAAACTCCTGGCGGACCGTTGATGTCGTACTCTGGTGACTTACTATCGTCGTGCGGACGGTCGCATTCAAGGTGTCGGTCTCAACGTTCCTCAGCTTCGATAGCGTGCCCTCTCCAGTTCCAGATCCTTGAGTGTGCGTCGTCTGATCTTGCCGGTGACGGTTTTCGGGATCTCGCCCACGAACTCGATCGCTCGCGGGTACTTATAGGGCGCTGTCTGCGCCTTGACGTGATTCTGCAATTCTACTGCGAGCTCCGGAGTTCCAGCGACCCCTGCCTTCAGTAGCACGAAGGCTTTCACGATCTCGCCACGCTCGGGATCCGGTGACGGAACCACCGCGCATTCCTGCACCGCGGGATGCTCAAGCAGCACGTTCTCCACCTCCAGCGGGCCGATACGATAGCCTGCCGAATTGATCACGTCGTCGGCGCGCCCGGCATACCAAAAGTGGCCGTCTGCATCCTTTCGTCCTCGATCGCCGGAGAGATACCATTGGCCCTCGGCGCCTTCGATGAAGCAAGCCTTGGTTCGCTCCGGGTCATTCCAATAACCAAGCATCATCTGTGGAGAAGGCATCTTCAGGGCCACGTGGCCTTCCATCCCGGCGGGGAGGCGCGCTCCCTGATCATCCACGATATCGATGTCGAGCCCGGGCTGCGGCCGGCCCATCGAGCCATACTTGATCGGCTCTGATGGATAGTTGAGCACCATCATCAGAGCCTCGGTCTGCCCGTACGCTTCTGAAACCTGGCATCCGGTCGCCCGATGCCAGCGCTTTGCTGCAACTGGATTGACGGCCTCGCCAGCAGAGACCGTACGCCTCAGCGCTGAAAGGTCATAGGCACGCGTGTTCTCACTCGCGAGACGCAGCAGCTCCGTGCTCGATGCGCAAAACACCGACACCTTGTGCTTCGAGAGCAATTGCAACCGTTCGGATGGTACGTACGGACCATCATAGAAGAACGCGCAGGCTCCACAGCTCCACGGACCCCAGATGATGCTTGTGCCGGCCTTGCTCCATCCCGTATCGGCAGTGCACCAGATGCGATCGTCCGGTGTGAGGTCCAGCCAGTAGAGCGCCGCCATCCGCCACGCGTAGAGTGCGCGGGCCGCATGCAAGACCCCCTTCGGATGCCCTGTAGAGCCCGAGGTGTAGTACATGATTGCGGGGTCTTCAGCGCCAACCCGCGCGGCCTCGAACTGATCCTGCCCGGTATGCATGGCGTTAGCCCACGACGTCCAACCGGCAACGTCGCCGATCGCGATCCTGACCTTGAGCCTGTCGCCCAATGCATCGAACTTTCGGACCTCGCCAGCCCGGCAGATCGCGGCCACAGCTGCAGAGTTCTCCACGCGGTAAGCGATATCTCGCCCAGTCAGCATCTCGATGCAGGGAATTGGAATTGCGCCGATCTTCAAGCAGGCAATGAGCGCGATCTGCCATTCGGGAATGCGCGGCAGCATGACGATCACGCGATCGCCTTTCTGCAGGCCGGCGCCAGACAGTGTCGATGCCAACCGGTTCGACAGCCGAGCGATGTCAGAGAAGAGGAGCTGGGCGGTCTCGCCGGCAGCATTTTCCCATACCAGCGCCAGACCGTCCCGCTCGGTGGCCCATCGATCCACGACGTCAGAGCCGAAGTTAAACTCGGAAGGGATGTTCCAGCGGAATTCGCGCACAAAATCCGGATAGCGCTTCGCTCGCGCTGCGCCGAAGAGATGCGCGTCTTTCATTGGCGGTCTCCTGCGGCCAACTATGCTTGTGCCTTCGCAATAACCTCTCGTCCAAACCTGTCGATCCGCTCGAGCGACTCCGCCAGGGTATGGCCGCCGAGCCGCAGAGCCACGTCGCCGACGCCGACCTTGGCCAGCGCAACGGCATCCTCGGCCATCTGCGCCGACGTGCCCGTGAACATCCGCCGCGCCGAGCCGTCCTGAACCTTGTGCTCAGTCCACTCGAACGGCGACTGCGCGATGAGTGCAATTCCGATCGACTTCGGATCTCGCCCTGATCCCTCCGAAATCGCGCGCAGCTCCTGGATGCCCTTTGCCAGCCGCGCTGGCGTATCCATCGGTTTCTGCTGGTTGTTGTTTCCTGGATACCACGCGTCTCCGAGCTTCACGGTTCTGCGAAGCGCAGCCGGGCTTTCACCACCCACCCAGATTGGCGGATGCGGTTTCTGGATCGGCTTCGGCGCGAAAATCAGATCGGAGAAGATGACGTGCTTGCCCTTGTAGCTCGGCCGGTCCTTCGTCCAGAGCTCTTTGAACCCTTCGATGCATTCATCCGTTGCCCGGCCGCGGTCTTCAAACGGAGCGCCGAGCAGCTTGAACTCTTCCTGCATCCATCCCGCGCCGACTCCCAATATGAGGCGCCCATTCGACAGCACATCAATTGTCGAAAGCATCTTCGCCGTCTGGATCACCGGCCGGTGTGGCACAACCATTACCGACGTCAGCAGTCGCAGCTTTTCCGTGCAGCCTGCGAGGAATGCCAGCGTCGCCAGCTGGTCGAAGCAATGCCCGTGCTCTGAAGCCGACCAGACGCCGCCCTGCGTGTAGGGATAAGCGGAACCCAGCTTGGCCGGAACGATCAGGTGATCGTTTGCAGACATGAAATCGAAGCCTGCGCGCTCGGCTGCCTGCGCGACCTTGAGAAATGCCTCGCGGCTGGTATAGAGCCCGCGCGACAATGTGCTTATTCCGAACCGCATATCACCTCCCGAAGAAACAGGCGCCGGACATTCCTGCCCGACGCCCGCCATCGTTCCAAAACTGCACAGCCAGGGCGCCCATCAAGCTGCCTGTGCCTGCTCGACAGTCATCGTGTCGCCTGCGACCGTGGTGCGCCGCATGTCGCGCGGCTGTGTGTCGTCGTACCGGCGCACACGATGCAGCACTTGTCGATTGTCCCACATCACAAAGTCGTAAAGCTTCCATTTGTGGGCATAGACGTATTTCGCGTGTGTGGCGTGATCGGTCAGGTCCTTGAGCAGGATGCGCGCTGCCGGCGTCGTCATGCCGAGAATCTGCCCTGCGTGTGACGACAAATACAGCGACTTGCGTCCATGTGCCGGATGTGTCCGTACCAGCCGTTGCCTCACCGGTTTGAACATCTGCCGTTCCTCATCGGTGAAATCCAGAAAGCCCAGCGAGCCACGCGAGTACATCAGCGAATGCTCGCAAATCATCGGCTCGACCTCGGCCTTGGTCTCCGCATCGAGATCATCATAGGCAGTCCGCATATCGGCGAACTCCGTGTTGCCTCCCCTTGGGTTGACGACCCGGGCCGAAAGCAATGAGTACTTCGCCGGAATGGCGCGGAATGAGCTGTCGGAGTGCCAGAGCATGTTGCCGATATTGAACAGCTGCTGGCGGCTGTCCGCCGGCAGCGGCTTGCCGTCCTTGCCGAGGTTGGACACGTCATTCATGCCGGTCACGAGCCGCTGATCCTGCGGCTTGGTG
Organism: uncultured Hyphomicrobiaceae bacterium; assembly: GCA_964500805.1. Classification (GTDB taxonomy): domain Bacteria; phylum Pseudomonadota; class Alphaproteobacteria; order Rhizobiales; family Hyphomicrobiaceae. The sequence continues at coordinate 66,827 of CAZCQH010000020.1, read as the reverse complement.
ACGTTGCCTCCCCTGGCGTTCTCGAGCGGCCCGAAATTGAGCGTGAAGGCCATCTGCTGCTCGTCGGTGAGCGGCTGATCGTGAAACACCAACACCCCATAGGTATCGATACCGCGTTGCAGCGCCGCTGCATCGTCCTTCGACAGCGGCTTCGTGATGTCCACGCCCGACACCTCGCCAACAAAACACGAATGAATCTGGCGAATTGAAACGGCCATTGTCGTGTGCTCCTCAGCTCAGTCCTCGAGATCGAGCAAAAAAACGCTCCTTCATCAATTGATTATGAAGTGATTTCGGGGCGTTGAGAAGCCATTGAAGGTGCCTGGTCGACACAAAGCTCATGCACGGGCCTGAGCGCACAGGAGGTCGAGGTCGTCGAAGTACTTCGGATAGGTCTTCGCTGTGCAGCCGGGATCAGCGATGACGACGCCTGGCGCTCTCAGGCCCAAAACTGCAAAGCTCATGGCCATGCGGTGATCGTCGTAGGTGGCGACAGTCGCCGGTCTTACGGGGCCTGGGTAAATGGTCATGCCATCCTCGTGCTCGTCGGCGCGCAGGCCGAGGCGCTTGAGCTCGGTGACGACGGCTGCGACGCGGTCGGTCTCCTTGAAACGCATGTGCTTCACGTTTCGGATGCGCGTCGGGCCATCGGCAAACGGAGCGACGCAAGCCAATGTCTGCGCGGTGTCGCTGATCGCGTTCATGTCGATGTCGACGCCGCGGAGCGCGCCACCGGTGACCGTCAGCGCGTCAGGTTTGCGCACGACCTTGCAGCCCATTTGTTCCAGCGCATCAGCGAACCGTACATCGCCCTGCAGCGCGTTTGCCGAGAGCCCCTCGACCGTGACAGTGCCGCCGGTTACGGCCGCCGTGGCGAAGAAATAGCTCGCAGCCGAGGCGTCCGGCTCGATATCATAGGTGCGGGCGCGGTAAGTTTGCGGCGCGATGCGATACACACCCGGCATGCCGCGATCAGCCAAGACACCGAAGGCTGCCATTACGTCGAGGGTCATGATGACGTAAGGCACCGAAACAAGCTCTCCCGCCAGCCGGATCTCCACTGTCTCACGAGCGGCCGGCGCAGCCATCAGGATGGCGCTCAGAAATTGGCTTGATACGTCGGCTTTGACCGTCGTCACGCCGCCATTGAGTCCGGTCGCCTCGAGAAGCACCGGCGGGCAGTCAGTGCCGAGCTCGGAGCGGGCATCGATGCCGAAGGAGCGCAGCGACCGGAGCAGATCACCGATAGGCCGCTCGCGCATGCGCGTGTTGCCATCAAGACGATAATGGCCGGAGCCCAAGGCACACATGGCCGTGAGAAATCGGATGCTGGTGCCGCTGTTCTCGAGCCAAAGATCGGCTTCACGCGCAGGAATTCGTCCTCCGGCTCCCGTTACCACAGCGCGGTGCGAAGCCCTTTCGTGTGCGACTTGGATGCCGAGCCGTTGCAGGCTGTCGATCATCACCTCGGTATCACGGCTGTCGAGGACGCCGGTCAGCGTAGTCGTGCCGTCAGCGAGCGCCGCAACGACGAGGGCGCGATTGGTGATGCTCTTGGATCCCGGCGGGCGGATAGAGCCCACCACGGGGCGCTTCACGGGGATGATCTCGCGCGTTTCCATGGATCAGCCGCGTGGTGCCGGAAGTCTTGCCGGAGAAGTGGAGGGCCGGATCGCTGGTCCGGGCCGCTGCGGCTCACGCTCCACCTTTGTGACCGCAGGAGGCGTTTCGATCCGCGGCCATGGCATGTCATCGTGTCGGCCGGGTTTTGGGGGCAGGCGCTCGCCCTTTTCGAGAACGAGCTGATACGGCGCGGTGCCGGCTGCGGCGCGGCGGCGTTCCCCGGCAGTTTCGGAAAACGGCGTGACCGTGCTCACGACGGTCAAGCCTCCCGAAATCTCGCTCAGGACAGGATCTCCGATCTGGCTTGCCTTGTCGGCGGACTCGCGCCGGGTCACCGCGGCGAAGACCGGCGCCGGGATCGATGGGCGAAAGATATCGATGGTGATGCTTTCCTCGCGGCCCTGCAGGTTCAACGTGCGGAGTGAAATGCGACTATTATCGGCACGTACGTCACCGGAGCCGGCGTCGGTCGATGCGCGGGGGACGCCTTTGTCCGCAGCGCCAGCCTTTCCGGGGCCGGGACCGGGCGGCTGTGGGACCGCCGGGCGAGCCAATGCCGCGACAGGAACCGTCGTCGCGGGGCGCACTCTCTTCTGCTCTTCCTCCCCTCCGGCGAGTGGCACATTGCGCTCCGTGCGAGCCTGCGTAACGTCGCGCTTTATCTCCTTCTCGACGAAATGCGCGAGCTTTCGGTAACCGGCCGCCGTGAAATGGATGCCGTCCTGCTCGCGCATCTGACGTGATTTGCCTTCGAGATCAGGGCCCCAAAGCTGATACGTGCCTTCCTCGTCAGCGAAGCCAGCATAAACATCGATGAACTTGCCACCATTGATCTTTGCGCGCTCTCGGATCATCTCATTGATCACCTGCGCGTCCTCGCTGGCAAAATTGTTGCGCATGATGGGCAATCCGACCCAGTAGACAGCGACTGTTTTACGCTTGAAGGCACGCATCAGCTTGTCGACGCGCGGGCCATATTCGGCTTTCCAGACATCGCGGCGGCGATCGATCTCCTCGCGGCGGGCTTCGGAGCCTGGTGGGAAGCGGCGGTCGAAGCCTTCGCGCCAAGGCAGACGCTGAATGAGATTGGGCATAATGATCGCGATGTTCGGGGGCTCGCGCTCAATCTCGCCTTCGATGCCGCGGGCTTCCTCCGCGTTGTCCCCGCGGATCAGCGATGACATCACCCGGTGCTTGCGAGCGAGCTGGAGTCGCGGCTCTTTTGCCATGATCTCGGTCAGGCCGCCGAGCAGGCCCTCGGCGAGGCTCTCGCCATAGACCTGGATGCGATAGGTGTCGTTGTCGGGGAACGGATTGAGAAAACTGGCGCCCGCGGTCTGGTCGATCGGCGCCACGAACTGGGGCTGGATCTGGGCTGCCGCCTCGCGGGGGAGGATAGCAGTCAAGAGCAGCAGGAGAACGGTGCAAAGGGCGATCATCAGGGTCCGTCGAGGCTGACCTCAGTCGCGGCACAAGGCGGCGACACGCGATTCGTCTGAATACTCGCTTAAACCGGCTTGTGTGGTGGGGCAAGAAGACAGCGGAACTTTGACCGGAACATCGATCAGTTCCCGTTTGCAGACTCAACAAGGTGACAAGAGCCTGAGGCAAGGCCCGGCGCCGGCAGGGAATGCGTTGCCTCGCTCGGCTGAGGCGTCGGCGAGAGCGCTTTTCGGATTGCGATTCGTGAACGGATGGCCTGGCTGGCGCAGACCGATGCTATAGACTGCGGCTGATCCGAAACGACCGAGGTTCCTTCGTTCATGACCTATTATCCTCCCGCGCATCATGCGACGCCTTGGATGCACAGCGACGCTGCCGAGGCTGGGCTTGATCCGGAAAAGCTCAAGGCAGCAGTCGATTTCGCCCTGGCTGGCGAGAGCAAGTGGCCGCGGAGCTTCTACTATCCGGACGGACGATACGTTGGCATCGTCGAGTGGAACGAGAAGGGGCCGTGGAGCGAGGTCGGGGGTCCGGTCAAGGAACGCGGCGGTCCGGCGGGCCTGGTTCTGAAGGGCGGACGCATCGCGGCGGAATGGGGCGACACCAATCGCACCGACATGACGTTCTCGGTGGCCAAGAGCTACCTCTCGATCTGCGCCGGCCTGGCGGTGGCCGATGGTCTGATCAAGAGCATCGACGAACCGGTCGGCGCCACGGTGAAGGACGCGCATTTCGAGGGGCGTCACAATGGGCTGATCACCTGGCGTCACCTGCTCACGCAAACCAGCGAGTGGCAGGGCGAGCTTTGGGGCAAGTCGGACCAGGTCGATCATTTCCGCCAGCTCGGCGGTGACAATTCGCGAAAAGGCGATCGGCGCGAATTGCAAACTCCAGGCAGCTACTACGAGTACAACGATGTTCGCGTCAACGTGCTGGCGTATGCACTGATGCAACGGTTTCAGCGCGCACTGCCTGACGTGCTGCGTGAGCGGGTGATGGCCCCCATCGGCGCCTCGCAGGACTGGCAATGGCACGGCTATCGCAACTCATTCGTCGATATTGCCGGCAGGCGCGTCCAATCTGTCTCAGGCGGCGCGCACTGGGGCGGCGGCATGTTCATCAGCGCGCGCGACCACGCGCGTGTCGGGCTCCTCATGCAGCGTCGCGGGCGCTGGGGCGACAAGCAGATTTTGCCGCAAGCGTGGGTGGCGGAGTCGGTCAAGCCGTCGCAGCAGAACGAGGCCTATGGCCTGCTCTGGTGGCTGAACCGCGGCAGGGCGCGCTATCGCGGTGCGCCGGAATCGAGTGTGTTTGCACTCGGCGCCGGCAACAACATCATCTGGATCGACAACGAGCACGATCTTGTAGTCGTGCTGCGCTGGATCGACAAAGCGGCGATGAACGGCTTTATCGAGCGGCTAATGGCGTCGGTGGTGCAGGTCCGGTGAGCGGGGCCGATATGAGCGCGGAAGAGCAGCTTCGGGAAAGCTGCGCAATATCGAAGCGCGGTTCGCCAGGCCAAGGCGGCCGGCAGACGGAATGCGTCGCGGCCGGAGCGGACCGCATTCGCGCCAAGCTCGGAACAGCAAGTGCGCGTGGCGAGAAGCAGATCAAGCGTCGCGTCGCATTGCACGATCCCTGGTCGCGCAAGCTATTGATCTGAGCCGCAGCAGCTCAAGTAGTTTCGGGTTGACTCGACTCGCGGCCGAAAAGCTCATCAGGCAGCAATGGGGCGTCCTTCGCCGACCAGCGTGACGCGGTGCATGATACGGCGGACCGTGGCGTTGTCGAACGGCTCGACAGAATGCATCGTGCAGCGGTTGTCCCACATGATGATATCGTCCTTGGCCCAGACGTGCTTGTAGACGTACTTGGGCTGGGTGGCGTGCGCGATCAGCTCGTCAAGGAGATTGCGGCTTGCGTGCTCCTCCATGCCGTCGATAGCGACCATCGTGTGGGGAGAAAGAAACAGGCATTTGCGGCCGGTCACCGGATGGACCTGCACCAGCGGATGGCGCACTGGCGGCAGGGTATCGTACTTGCCCTTGTCCTGCTTGGCCGACAGCTCCTTCGACTGCTTGATGATAAAGTCGTGGTCGTGAATGACCCACTTACCTTGCATGCGCGCTTTGACAGCGGGCGAGAGGTCCTCGTAAGCCGCGTACATGTTGGCAAAAAGCGTGTTGCCGCCAGCATTCGTCGTCTCAATGCCGTGCAGGATGGAGCCCATCGAAGGGATCTCGCGGAACGAGCTGTCCGTGTGCCAAAGCCAGCTGAGGTTGATGTACTGCCACGCCGTTTCTCTTGGCGGAATGATGTTGCCTGCCTCGTCGACGTTGGAGACACGGTAGATCTCCTTATTGCGTGAGGAGCGGTGCGCGAGCGAAGGATGTACCTCGAGCTCGCCGAAGCGTCGGCCAAAGGCGATGTGCTGCTCGTCGGTGATCGGCTGATCCGGGAAAACGAGCAAGATGTGCTCCATCCAGAGCGCATGCAGTTGCCGGAAGGTGGCGTCATCGAGCGGCTTCGATAGATCAAGCCCGCGTACCTCGGTGCCGATCAGCGGGTGGCGACGCTTAACGTCGAGCCTGGTTGCTTGCGTGGTCTCGAGCATCTCGACAATTCCACCTGCTCAGTTGGGGGCATGCGAATTGGTGCGGAAGCTGCCTCTCGCCCTGACGCTTTCCCGGTCGCGCGAGGGGCGAAGGGACCCAGTCAATAGCTCCGCGGCATGCCGAGGATGTTCTGCCCGACGAACGCCAGCACCATATTGGTAGAAATCGGCGCGGTTTGATAGAGGCGCGACTCACGCCATTTCCTTTCGATGCCGTACTCGCGCGCATAGGCGAAGCCGCCGAACGTCTGCATGCAGGCTTCGGCAGCTTTCCAGGCCGCGTCGGCAGCAAGCATCTTGCCCATGTTGGCTTCAGCGCCGCACTCGCGGCCGGCCTCGAACAGTGCGCAGCCTTTCTGGACGAGGAGCTCGGCGGCACACAGCTCCGCGTAGGCGCGCGCGATCGGGAACTGCACGCCCTGGTTCTTGCCGATCGGATTACCGAATACGACGCGCTCCTTGGCGTAGTCGGTGGCGCGCTTGATGAAGTACTTTGCGTCACCCAGACACTCGGCGGAAATGAGCAACCGTTCGGCATTCATCGATGACAGGATGTACTTGAAGCCCTGGCCCTCTTCGCCAATCAGCGCGTCCGGCGGCACTTCGAGGTTGTCGAAGAACACCTCGCAGGTGTTGTGGTTGATCATGGCGTCGATCTTCTTCATCTCGACCCCCCGGCCCTTGGCCTCGCGCAGGTCGACGAGGAACACGGAGAGGCCGTCCGTGCGCCGCTTCACCTGGTCGACGGGCGTGGTGCGCGCCAGCAGCAGCATCAAATCCGAATGCATGACGCGGCTGGTCCAGACCTTCTGGCCGTTGACCACGTATTTGTTGCCGCGCTTCTCCGCGCGCGTTTTGAGCTGGGTGGTGTCGGAGCCCGTCGTCGGCTCGGTGACGCCGAAGGCCTGGAGGCGCAACTCGCCGGACGCGATTCCCGGCAAGTACCTTTGCTTCTGCTCGTCGCTGCCATGCTTGAGCACCGTGCCCATCGTATACATCTGCGCGTGGCAGGCGGCGGCATTGCAGCCGGTCTCGTGAATTGCCTCGAGGACAGCGCAGCCGGCCGACAGCGGCAGACCCGAGCCGCCGAACTCCTCCGGGATGAGGCACCCGAGATAACCGGCGTCAGTCAACGCCTTCACGAACTCGGTCGGGTATTCGGAGGCGTGGTCAAGGCGCAACCAGTAGTCGTTTCCGAAGCCGGCGCACACCTGCCTCACACCCTCGCGGATCTCGCTCCACTGCGTATCGACGGGCATGGAGAGGGGGGTGTCGGTCATTGCGGGCTCCAAGGGCATGTCGCGGCGCTGCCGGCGCCGGCCAAGATTTGCACTTCTAAAGCCGAAAGCCGCCAGTCCGTCCAGCGGGAACCGGCGACCTGCAAAGCAGACACGCAGAATGCCTACCGGACGACGAGCACCGGCATCGTGGAGTGGGTCAGCACCTTGTGCGTCTCGCTGCCGATGAGCACGCCGGAGATGCCGCTGCGGCCATGAGACGCCATCACGATCAAGTCGGCGCCCTTGGTCTTGGCGGCATGGATGATGCCTTCCCACGGGTGATCGTTGATCTCACGCAAGGTCTCGACGGGAACGCCCTCCGCCTTGGCCGCTTTTTCCAGGTCTGCAAGCTTCTCGAAGGCCAGTTTCTCGGACTCGGAGTGGATGACGCTCGCGAGGTGCGCTGGAATGATCGATCGCGGCGTGCCTGTATGGAGCGGCTGGGTCACCGTCACGCCGACGACCTTAGCGCCCGTGAGCTTGGCCAGTGCCACGCCCTGACGGATGGCGCGCTCGCAGAACTCACTGCCGTCGGTCGGGATCAGGATGCATTTGAACATTCGGGGCCTCGTCTGCGGATCATATCCGGATGAGCGTGTGATAGCATCGGACAGCGGGTGCTGCCGAGCCTTGATCCGAATCATTTGATAGATTGCTCGGCACGGTCAAATGGAATCGCTGGTCGTCCGAATGAACGTCAACTTGGGAGTACGCATGAGAGTCGAGATCGAATACTGCGGAGGTTGAGGCTACGAGCCGCGCGCCCGTGAGGCGCAAAGGTTGATCCAGAAGGCGAAGCCCGGCACCGAGGTCAAGCTGATAAAGTCAGGCGGTGGTGTGTTCGAGATCACCGTGGAGGGCCGGCTGGTCTACTCGAAAGAGAAATCGGGGGCGTTTCCGACAGAAAGCCAACTGCTGGGGGCCATCGAGTAGCTGGAGGCGCGCAGGCTGGGGTCGCGTGACCGGTCGTATTGCCTGTGCACGAATCCCATTCCACGCGCAGCCCAGCGGTTCCGTGGAGGGCCCTGCCCTCCTCTGCTGGATCAACGGCGATGTCAGCCCGCGCACCTGGCAATGCCTTGATGGCGCCAACCCAACCTGCGTCTGAGGGGTGTCTCGATACTTACCGTACCTTCGGCCCGACATTCTCGCACAGAAGCCGGATCGAGTTCATCACCCGATCATGCGGAATAAGGCAGCCGCAGTTCATCTCGGCAAGGATGCCGTCGATACCGAGGGTCTCCTTCAGCTCGTTGATGCGCGCCGCCACCTCATCCGGCGAGCCGACGATGACCTTCTGCGCCAGCGTCTCCTCGTAGGTGACGTTCATCAGCGCGGCGGCGCGGGCTGCCCGGTTCTCGCCAGCCGTCACGCCTTCGAGCACGGCGGTCTTGGCGATTTGCGCGCCGAGCTCGCGGTAGAACGGCATGATCGAAGCTTCAGGCTCGCGGCGCGCCGCTTCCGGATCCTCGCCGACGTAGACCGGCACCCGCAGATAGAGCTTCGCCCCGCCGGGATGGCCGCGATCACGGAAGGCTCGGCGGTAGGCGGCGACGTGCGGCGCCAGCTCCTCGATCTTGCCTTGCCGCACCGCGATCAGGATCGGGTAGCCCTGCTCCGCGATCACCGGATACGTGTCGTAGCTGGTCGCGGCGACGCGGATCTCCGGGTAGGGCTTCTGCACCGGCTTCGGCACCAGGTGCACGTCGCGGAACGTGTGGTACTTGCCCTCGTGCGAGAAGCGCTCATGGGTGAAGGCCTTTTGCACGATGTCGAGCACCTCGCCGAAGCGCTCGCGGCTTTCGGAATAAGGGATGCCGTAGGCCTCGTAGGTGCGCGCGAAGCCGGAGCGTCCCACGCCGAAGATCAGGCGGCCACCGCTGACGTGATCGACGGTCGCGACCTCCTCGGCAAGCCGCAACGGATGGCAGAGGGGTAGCACCTGCACCGCGATGCCGATCTTCATGCGCTGCGTGCGCGCGGCGATGGCGCTGGCGATGTTCAGAGGCGCAGCCAGCACCGAGCGGCCTGGATTGACGTGCAACTCTGCCAGCCAACATACGTCGAGACCAGAGCGCTCGCCCTGCTCGATTTGGGCGAAGGCGTCGCGGAACGCGCCCTCCTCGGTCTGGCCCTTGCGGCGCCAGAACTCCTCGAACATGCCGAGCTCGAAGGGCATGCGGTACCTGTGCGTGTGGTTGTGATGCGGAAGTTGCGGCTAGGCTAGTGGGGCAGGCGGGGGATGGCAATCGGGGGTGGGGCAGATCCAGCCGCCAAAGCAACTCACTGCATTATTGGGGTTCGATTGCGTTTTCGGCGGGACATGTCAACTCCCACACGACGCCTCCGGGTGCATAATCGAGTGCTACTTGTCCCTCGACGGACATCTTCGCCATGCTCGCAATCACCGTGCTCCCAAACCCCTTGCGGGTGGGCGGGGATACGACGGGACCATCCTGTTCGGCCCATTTTATTGCGAAGAATTCGTGTTCGAGCTTCCACGTGATCTCAACAGAGCCTCGGTCGTTCGACAGCGCGCCATACTTGCTGGCGTTGGTGCTGAGCTCATGAAGTGCCAAGCCGACGGCTTGGGCCGCGGAGGAAGTAAGACGTGCGTAGGGTCCGGAGATAAGAATGCGAGTTCCGACCAGATCCTTGAATGGAGCGAGTTGTGCGGTCGCAAGTTCTTTCATTTCCACGCCCGACCACGAGCTTTGAACCAACAAGTCCAGGTTCGCAGCGACGGCCTGCAGGCGCTGGCCAAACTGAGCAGCAAACTCCTTCGGTTCGGCGGCGACAGTCTGACGTGCAATCGCCTGGACCAGACTGAGGATGTTCTTTGCGCGATGATTTACCTCGTGCATGAGGAGTTTCAACTGCTCCTCCAATTGTTTGCGCTCAGTGATGTCGATCTGGACGCCGTCCCAAATCACGCGACCAGTCGACTCGCGACGTGGGCGTGATCGCAGTCGCACCCAGCGCATGCGGCCGTCGTGCCAACGAACGGGGATGTCCAGATCCAAGTCCGACAAGTCGCGCGCGCTTTTCTCCTCTTCGGCCAGCAGTTTACGGTGATGATCGGTGTCGCTGAGGCACGGCAGAGCTTGCGTGCCTCCCAGCACATCTGCGACGCCGATGGAATTGAGCTGCTCGAGGCCAGCGCTGGCGTAGAGAATGTAGCGCCTTCCGTCGGTATCGCGGGCGTATCGAAAGACGGCTGTGCCGGGCAGGTTGTCACCAATTGCGCGAAGTCGTGTCTCGCTGGCTTCCAGTGAGGCTGTGCGCTCGGCTACAAGTTGCTCCAGATTAGCGTTGGTTTTCTCTACTGCACTTAGTGCCTTTCTATGCATCTGGGACAATGCACCAACCAGCAATGTGGAAATCGCTGCGATGCTGAGGAACGTCTTCAGCTCGAGAACTCGCTGCAACATTACTTCCGGCTGACCACTGAACTCGCCCTTGCCGCCGATCGTGTTCGAGGCAATGATCAGCGTCATCAAGGCAAGTCCAGCTGCCGCGCCCCTCAACTGGAAGCGGAGCGCCAACCACAGCAGAGGCGGCATAAGAATGTAGGCCGTCAGCAACGAGCCTCTGGAGAGAAGAACGCCGCCTACAATGAGAATGAGCGCTAATGCGAAAGCCTCAATCGCGCGCCACCGATCTATGTCCGCGCGGCTTTGCCAAAGCTGCAACACAGACAGAGCCAGAGGACCTGAGATCAATAATCCCGCAGCGTCGCCGAGCCACCAAAGCAGCCAGACCGAGGCAAACGATTTGGTCCCGAACAGGGCGTGCGATGCGCTGCCCACGGTGGCACCCACAACAGTCGCTAGACCCGCTCCCAATATGACGAAGGCTGCAACATCCCTCGTCGACTCGAGTCTGAAAGGATCAGCAACGAATTTTTTGAGCAGCCACGCAGCGGTCAGCGCCTCAAGCGCGTTCGCGACGTAAAACCCGAGGGCTGCGGCGGCATTGTTTCGGAACCACAACGCATTGCAGGTCATCTCTGCAAGGCAGCCGAAAAGGACCCACCATCCCCACGTCTCACGCCGCGTGCTGAGAAGCGTCGCAACGAATAGGCCCGCTGGTGGCCAGAAGGCGGTCGTGTGACCGGGTATGATCTGCATTTTGCGGGCAAGTCCGCCCGCAACCGTGTAAGCGACGTAAAACAGCAGGAGATAGACGATTGCCGGCTGACTCTCCCACATCCGGCGCATGGCGGGGCCAAATTTACCCCAGTTGCTGGCGATTTCGTTCCGTACACTGATTACAGCCGGGAAGCTGCCATGCGGGCAGATACTCATAAAACCAACCCCCCCGACCGAATCGATCAGCCGGACACCGGTACGCATTACTATGTCCAGCTTAAGGGCTGAGGGGTACTTGGTTCAAGCTCGTGTTGTCGAGATAGGCTTCGATAAATCCGATCATGCGGGTTGTCGCATGGGCGGCTGCTTAGCTTACGACCATCTGCTTGCCGCCAAGTTGAATCCCACGCCTCGTGCCTGACGCCACGATTTTCACCCCGCCTTCGCATCCTCCAGTGTCATGGCGGCGCATTTCTCGCCGATCATGATCGACGGCGCGTTGGTGTTGCCGCCGACGACTTGCGGCATGATCGAGGCGTCGGCGACGCGCAGGCCCTTGATGCCGATGACGCGCAGGCGCGGATCGACCACCGCGTCGGTGCCAGTGCCCATGCGGCAGGTGCCGACCGGATGCAGGTTCGACACGCCGCGGTTGCGCAGGTCGTCGATCAGGTCCTTCTCGCTCGTCACCTGCGGACCCGGCACGATCTCCTCGGCGATGTAGGGCTTCAATGCGGGCTGCTCGGCGAGCTTGCGGCAGAGGCGGGCGCCATAGATCATGGTGTCCACGTCGTAGGCGGTTTCCAGGAACTTGAACTCGATCTTCGGCGGCGCCAACGGATCGGGGCTCTTCAGGCTGACGCGGCCGCGTCCTTCCGGGGCGAGATGCACGGGCGTGATCATAAAGCCGGGCCACGGATGGGGAATGATGCCGTCGCGGTCGCGCCGCTCGATGGAATAGACGGAGATGTTGAACTGGAGGTCGGGCCGATCGAGGCGCGGGTCCGACTTGACGAAAATGCCGGCGAGCGTGCTGGTGCCGGTCAGCGGACCGCTGCGGCCGAGCATGTATTGCAGCCCAGCCTTGACTTTGGCCACGGGTGAGCGGGCGAGCTCGTTCAACGTCACGCCTTTGGTCGCGCGCCAAGCAACGAACGAGTTGAAATGGTCGTGCAGGTTGGCGCCGACTGGCAAGTCCTTCGCCACGGGAATGCCCATCTCGCGCAAATGCGCGCCTGGTCCGATGCCGGACAGAAGCAACAGCTGCGGCGAGCCGTAGACGCCGCCCGAGACCACGATCTCACCGCGGGCGCGTGCGGACTTCATGCCGGCCGGGGTCTTGTAGGCCACACCGACCGCGCGATTGCCTTCGAGCAGGATCTTCGTCGCGTGCGCGTTGGGCTCGACCACGAGATTGGCGCGGCCGCGTGCCGGCTTGAGATAAGCCGTCGCCGCGCTCCAGCGGCGGCCTTTGGCGATGGTCGCGTGGTAGTAGCCGGCACCTTCCTGCGTCGCACCATTGAAGTCGTTGTTGCGCGGAATGCCGATGCTGGCTGCGGCCTCGATCACCGCATCGATGATGTCGTTGCGGAAGCGGTGGTCGGTGACCTTCAGCGGCCCGCCAGACCCGTGAAACTCATCCTCGCCGTGCTGAAAATCCTCGGCCTTCCGGAAGTAGCTGAGGACGCTTTGATAGTCCCAACCCTCACAACCGCGCTGGCGCCAGCCGTCGTAGTCGGCCGCCGTGCCGCGCATGTAGACCATTCCGTTCAGCGACGACGAGCCACCCAGCATCTTGCCGCGCGGCTGATAGGAGGTGCGGCCATTGAGGCCGGCGACCGGCTCACTCTCGAAGCGCCAATTGTAGGTGTCGTGGGTGTAGAGTTTATGGAAGCCGATCGGCAGATGAATCCACGGATAGCTGTCGCGTTTCCCCGCCTCGAGCAGCAGTACGCGGTAGCGGCCTGATTCAGAGAGCCGCGCCGCCACGGCACAGCCTGCCGAACCGGCGCCCGTGACGATGAAGTCGAAGATGTCCTCGCTCATAAGCGCTGCTTCCCTCCCCATGCGTTGCTCGAGATCATAGCGAGCCTGCGCGCAGGGTGAACGAGGCGCGATGCATGGCGGCTATTTGCTGGACCGCGCTTCGCGGGCTTTCCGTGCGGGCCGAGTTGGGCGCTGCGGCCGCTCACCGAGCGGGGTCCATCGGTAGATGTCGGCGAGCTTCAGGTGGGCGCCGAGGGCTGGCAGATCGAGCGAGGCCTTGAGGCCGGCGATGGTCCGCTCGGTCCAGCCGGTGCTCCGGTCGAAGGCGATGACGCGCGCGCTGGCCATCGAGACGGTCACGTAATGCTGGCAGTTCGGCACGCTGGAATAGACGCGCTTGCGCCAGAGGCGGTCGGCCTTCGTGTTGCTCCGGGAGAGCACCTCGAAGATCACCAGCGCATCATCGGTGATGTGAGAGTCGTCGGCCTCGCCATGCCCCTGCACGTATACGTCCGGCTGTGGCAGGCTGTTTGGTGACGCTGGCACGCGAGTTCCGACGCCGAGCACAGGGAGCCATGAGGCTCCGAGGCGGCGCTTTTCCGCTAGCAACAGCGAATCGATATTCCCCGCGATCCGCTGATGCATGCGGACTGGTGACGGATTCATGATCGGGGCCCCCTCGATCAGCTCCCACCGCTCCTCTTGCGGCCGCGTCTCGGTGAACGCGAGGAACTCCTCGACCGTCATGTCGGTCCGTGTTGGTGTGGCGCGGTCATCCATGGCTGGCACTCCGAAGCCCGGAGTTTAGGTGATGATCGAGACGGTCGCCAGAGCGAGACGGGGAGACGATCAGCGCGAGGACGGTTTCCGACAGGCACGGCGTGGGCGACATTGCACAGCCGTGCCGTGGCGGGAACTGTCCCCGCATCCGCCGTGTCTCTCGTTACTCCGCTGCCATCAGCCGCGAGGGCGGCGTGAAGCCCTTGGGTAGCCCGGCGCGCAGAATGGTGCCGTAGAAATTCTCGTTCGGGAGCGTTGCTTCGGCGATGTCGCGGGCCTTGCGATACTTTTCGAGATCGACGCCGGTGCGGAGTCCCTCCTTCTCGAGCAGGAAGACCAAATCCTCCATCACGATGTTGCCCGAGGCGCCGGGCGCGAACGGGCAGCCGCCGAGGCCGCCGGTCGAAGCATCGAACGCCTTCACGCCGGCTTCTAGCGCGGCATAGACGTTGGCGAGGCCCAATCCGCGCGTGTCATGGAAGTGCGAGTAGACCGGCTTGCCCGCGCAGAGCTTCACGACGCGCTTGAACAACGCATTGATCTCGCCGGGCGAGGCATAGCCGACGGTATCCGCGAGCGTGATCTCGTCGGCGCCAAGGGACAGATAGCGCTCGGCGAACTTCACAACGCGATCGGGATCGACGCGGCCCTCGATGGTGCACCCGAACGACGTTGCGAGACAGCCCTGGATCACGACGTCCTTCCACTCGGGCTTCTCCTTGCGAAGCGCCACGACGTTCTCGAACTCCTGGAACGAGGCGTCGGTGGATTTGCGAACGTTCGACTGATTGTGGCCCTCCGAAACGGAGAGCACGAAGTTCACCTTGCGGATGCCGGCATTGAGCATGTTCTCGGCGCCCTTGCGGTTGGGCGCCAGGGCACACATCAGCGGACCCTTGATCCGCAACGCGCCCTTGGCCACCTCGGCCGCGTCCGCGAACTGGGCGATCACCTTGGCCGGCACGAAGTTCGTCGTCTCGATCTCGGGCACACCTGCGTCGGCGACGGCCTGCATCCATTTAAGCTTGGTCTCGGTCGGCACGAACGACTTCACCAGCTGCAGGCCATCGCGCAGACCAACCTCGCGGACGACGACATCGGGCTTCTTGGACATGACTGCGCTCTCCTGCTTTTCCGCTGGGCCCTGCTTCGGGCTCGATCTTTCGCTGCCATTGAAGCCAAAACGGCCGCTTGCGCAAGGTGCGCGACGAGGCCTGGACTGACACGCATGTGGCCTAGACGGCCCGAGACAAGGCGCGCTTCCCGTCCGGGTGGGGCCAACCCGATTGCATCCAAAAAGCTGGAACCAAGCGGCCGGAAAGGACTGACGCAGGCGCACGGTCGGGCCTGGTCAGGTCAGTTTTGGATCTGCAGCGATGTCACGCCGGCCCTCTGATCTGCGGTGCCGGCGTTTGGCTCGTTCGGGGGCGCGCGCTCGACGCGCCTCGACGAAGGGCCATCGCGCGGAACTGGCGGAACTCGTCCGTTGCGCCAATCCGGGCGACCGTGCTGTGCGGATCACCCCTCACGGCGACCCGAAGGTCATGCCTCCTCAACGCTGCGCGCGCTACAGAGGGCAAGAACCGCAAAATATATCACATGCCGGGGCTCGCCGTGGAGCACTACCTTGCCTTGTAGTTAACTGGCGATGCATCTGCATCTACATCGCCGCGAGAGCGGTGCAAATGCCATCGGCTGGCGGCATGGGGCGGAGAATGGGCGTACACTCGTCGCACCTGGGCAACTTGGCTGATCGGGGGATATGCGGCATGCGGGTTTCGGTGGTCTCGTCGGCGCTGGTCGCCGCGCTGGTCGGCATCGCGGGGGCGCTGGCAATCGTTCTGGCGGCCGCCGAAGCAGTGAGAGCAACGCTGGCCGAGACGACCTCCTGGGTCACGGCTCTCTGCCTCTCGATGGCGGTGACAAGCGGCTATCTGTCATGGCGCCACCGCGTACCGATCATTACCGCCTGGTCGACACCCGGCGCCGCCGTGATCGCAGCGACGGCGGGAACGATCTCCATGGACGCGGCAGCCGGCGCATTTCTGCTGGCTGGCTTGCTGATCGTGCTGACTGCGCTGGTAAAGCCGCTAGACATGCTGATCCGGAGGATTCCGGTGCCGGTCGCGGCCGGGATGCTGGCGGGCGTCCTCGTGCGGTTCGTGCTGCAGATGGTCGAAGCGGTGCCGGTCGCGCCCTGGCTGGTGCTGCCGCTGATCGCACTGTTTCTCGTGGCACGGCTGCTCAGCGCTTCCGGCGCCATGCTGTTCGTCATTGCCGGCGGCACGCTGCTGGCGTCGATGCTGGGCATGATTTCGGACTGGCCCACCGTGTCGCTCTCGTCGTTCACGCTCGTGGCGCCGCGCTTCGATGTGGCCGCACTCATCGGGCTTGGGCTGCCGCTCTATCTGGTGACGATGGCCTCGCAGAACCTGCCAGGAGCGGCCGTGATCAAGGCCGCGGGGTATGAACCACCTTTCACGTCGGCGCTGCTGGCAACGGGTGTTGCCTCAATGCTCATTTCCCTGCTTGGAGCCCACACCATCAATCTCGCGGCCATCACGGCCGCAATCTGTACCGGGCCAGATGCACACCCCGATCCGAAACAGCGCTGGAAAACAGGAATAGCCTACCTGTTCGTTTACAGTGGCCTGGCGGCCCTCGGTGCCTCCCTGGTTGCGCTCTTTGCGGTGTTTCCAGCGGCGTTGATCAAAACCATCGCAGGCCTTGGCCTGCTCGGATCGTTGGCTGCAGCCCTGGGGTCGGCCGTGGCGGAGGAGCAGGAGCGCTTTGCCGCGGTCCTGACCTTCGCCGTCACGGCATCGGGCCTCGCCATCTTTGGCATCGGCTCGGCGTTTTGGGGGCTGCTGGTGGGCCTGGTGGCGCTAGGCCTTGAGCGGGCCCTCGCCAGGCGCTGATCACCGGCGTCGCTGACGCTACCCTGAGCCAGGAGTCACTTGCCGGCCACTCCTGCTCATGTCCGGACCTAGCGGCCCGCTTTCCGATCTCTTATGGTGGCTTGAACAACATCGATAGTCGCCGATCCAACGGCGCACGGAGGGAAGGGACGCGACTTTGCACATCGACAAAGATGTTTGGGCCGGCCTGTTCTTCATGGGCTTGGCGTCACTTGGCCTCTTTCTCGGGGCCGACTATGCGTTCGGCACGGCAGCGCGCATGGGCGCCGGGTTTTTGCCGAAGCTCCTCTGCTGGTCTCTGCTAGCACTGGGTGCTCTGGTGACGCTTATCGGTGTCATCCGACGGGGCGAGCCGATGGAGGCTTGGGACTGGGGACAGCTACTGGCCATTCTGGCAGCGGTGCTGGTGTTCGGCGCGGTCCTCGAAGCCTTCGGATTAGAGATCGCCATCCTCGGTGCGGTGTTGATCGGCGGCGTCGCGCAGCCCGAGCCAACGCGACTCGAGAGAAGGCTGCTGGTTGCTCAATCGATCGGGTTCGCGCTCTATCTCTGGCCGGGCAATGTCGCCAAGCTGACGAAACTTACCGGCTCTGCATCACTGGGAAGCATCACGTTGCTCGCGCTTCTCGTGCTTGCAGTCGTAACCATTGCGCTGCACTCCCGCCGGGTACCGATTGCGACTTTCATCGAGCGCGTGCTCCTCGCGTTCGGCATGGGCGTTGTCGCGATCATCATCTTCGTCGACGCGCTCGGCCTCACTATGAAGTCGGCATTCGTGATGGACATCTGGTCCTTCATGAAGTCCGTGTTGATCAAGCCAATTTTTCAGATCTTCCGCTGAGGGGCAGCGACAATGGATGTTTTGGCTAATCTTGCGCAGGGCTTTGCTGTCGCCTTCACAGTGCAAAATCTGGTGTTCTGCCTGCTGGGGGCCTTGCTCGGCACGTTGATCGGCGTTTTGCCCGGAATCGGGCCGGTGCCGACAATCGCCATGCTGCTGCCGTTCACGTTCACGCTGTCGCCAATTCCGGCTTTGATCATGCTCGCCGGAATCTACTACGGCGCGCAGTACGGCGGCTCGACCACGGCCATTCTGGTCAACATGCCCGGTGAAAGCTCGTCGGTCGTCACCTGTCTCGACGGCTATCAGATGGCGCGTCAGGGACGTGCCGGGGCAGCGCTCGCCATCGCCGCAATCGGCTCCTTTATCGCCGGATGCTTCGCCACCGTGCTCGTTGCCGTTTTCTCCGGGCCGCTGACCAAAGTTGCGCAAAGCTTCGGTGCTGCCGAATATTTTTCGCTTATGGTCTTTGGCCTCATAGCAGCCGTGGTGCTTGCTCAGGGTAGCGTGCTGAAGGCCATATGCATGATCTTCGTCGGGCTCTTTCTGGGGCTGATCGGCACCGACGTGAACACCGGCAAACAGCGATTCACCTTCGGTATTCCGGAGCTCTCCGACGGCATCGGCTTCGTGCCTATCGCGCTCGGCATCTTCGGCCTAGCGGAGATCATCACAAACATCTCGAAGCCGCAGGAACGCAACATCCTGGCGCAGAAGATCACCAGTCTTTGGCCCAGTCGCGAAGACATGCGGGTCTCGCTGCCGGCGATCATCCGCGGCACCGCGCTCGGCTCCGTGCTGGGCGTGCTGCCGGGCGGCGGCGCTCTGCTCTCGGCCTTCTCGGCTTACACGCTCGAGAAGAAGATCTCGTCGGACCCGAGTAAATTCGGCAAGGGCGCCATCGAGGGTGTCGCGGCGCCGGAGGCTGCCAACAACGCCGGCGCCCAGACCTCGTTCATTCCGCTGCTGACCCTCGGCATTCCACCTAACCCAGTGATGGCGCTGATGATCGGCGCCATGATGATTCATGGCATCCAGCCGGGGCCGCAGGTGATGACGAAGCAGCCCGATCTCTTCTGGGGCCTGATTGCTTCCATGTGGATCGGCAATCTGATGCTGATCGTCATCAATCTGCCGATGATCGGCATCTGGGTGCGGCTACTGACCGTGCCCTACCGCCTGCTCTTCCCGGCGATCCTGATCTTCTGCTGTATCGGCGTCTACAGCCTGAACAACAGCGCTTTCGAGGTGGGGCTGACGGCGCTGTTCGGGCTGCTGGGGTATTTCTTCTTCAAAACGGGATGTGAGGGCGCGCCCCTGCTGCTGGGCTTCATCCTGGGGCCGATGATGGAGGAGAATCTGAGACGCGCCCTGCTGCTGGCGCACGGTGATGCGACGGTGTTCATGACCCGGCCCATCAGCGGTGTGCTGCTCGTAATGTCGGCGCTACTGCTGACGATCGTCCTACTGCCAGCCGTTCGCAGTACGCGCGAGAAAGCGTTCCAGGAATAACACAGCGCTCAGGAATTTGCGGCTGGCGGCTGGCGCTGCGGCAAATGGTGTGGCTGCATGCGCCCTGGGGGAGGCGCTAGAGCGGCGGGGCATTGCGGTCTGCGATCGGGGGAGTTGGTGATGATCGCCAAGCCGGCGTACTTATGGGTTGCCGTCATTTTTGCCGGCCTCTGGCTGTCGTTCGTTGCGTCGTCGGCCTCGATCGTACTCGAGTTCCCAGGCCACGATGGCCAGGCCATGCTCATTGCGCACAGCCACCTGTTCCTGTTCTTTCCAATCATGGGCGCGCTGGCGCTCTTCGCATTCTACAAACCTTCGGTCGTGTTCACGGACCTCTATTGGCGGCATTTAAAGTGGGGCAAGCTCAGATACTCGGCCGGCACCATCACGCTGCTTCTGCTCTCGGTTTATCTAGCTGGTGTTCTCAACAACGGACCACTCAGGGCGGTTTGGGAGGTCGCGCCTTCAGCTGCGAACATCGCCGCGGGCACCAGGCACAAGCCGGTGCGCCAAGTGCTGGACGATCTCATGGCCGAGGGCAACAAGCGGTCCAGCATCTCGATGTTCGCGCGCAATTGCAGATGGGACCAGCGGATCGAGCGGCCGCAGACCGACACGATGCTTCGCTACTGTGTGCCGTCCGGCCAGATGCTCAACACCGACGATTGCTGCAATGTCCAGCATGCGTTCCGCAATCATGTGACGGCGCTCTGGCAGAATTCAGCGACCCGCTCGAAAGCGTCTGACCTCGATCGCGTGCTGCTGCCGTTCAAGGTGTTCTTCGTCCTCGTGCTGCTGACCATCGGCTGCCTGCTGGCGATCTGGCGGACGAAGCTCAGACAGCACTACGCGCCGTTGATTCCGGAGGTCGAGAAGGGTGTGCTGATCGGAGCGATCGCCATGCTGTTCTGGCCGCTCATGGATTACGGCTACCAGCAGACCACCGACGTCATGTTCGGCCGCGAGTATGCCAACATCAACCTGCGCATGAGTCTCGTTTTCGTGCCATGGGCGGCGCTGCTACTGCTCTACTTCGTGGATTTCGGCAAGGATACAGGCCGCATCACCCAGATTTCGACGATCGTCGGCGGTGCAGTGGCAGTGCTGCGGTATCAGGAGATCAACGATCTCTCGGCGCGTCTCCTGGGTTCCGGTGCGACTTGGCATCACTTCGTGGCGCTGATCCTTTTCGCGGTGGTCGGTTTCTTCTTCGTGCTGAAGCCCACCCGGCAGCGTGCCCAAGACCGGCAAGGGCGTCCGATCAGCTAGCTGACAGCGCGCCATTGCGTTCAGATGAGTTCTCACGATGAGCCATCCACATTGATCTCGAGCTCGTGCCGACAGTCGCTGGCCAATTCTCGCCCAGACCGCTAATACCCCTACCGACTGTTCGATCCCGGCTCATGGCCTGGAGCTTCCATGATCACGATTTACGACCAACACGGCCAGCGCCTCGATCGCCGCGGCGGTGGTCAATCCATCTCGTCCGAGACCGTATGGATCGATCTTCTCAACCCGACCCGAGAAGAGGACTTGATTGTCGAGCAGCAGCTCAACATCGCCATTCCGACCCGTGACGAGACGCGGGAGATCGAAGCTTCGAACCGTCTCTATGCCGAGAATGGCGCCCACTACATGACGGTGTTCATACTCTATAATTCGGAGCAACTGTCGCCGTCGTCGTCCACCCTTACGTTCATTCTCTCGGGAAACCGCCTGATCACCGTGCGCTACTCCGAGCCGCGCGCTATTCCGCAGTTCCTTGCGCGCGCCGAAAAGGGCGACATGGCCTGCAACTCCGGCGCCGCTATCATGGCCGGCATTCTGGAATCGATCATCAACCGCTCGGCCGATCTCATCGAACGCATCCAGGACGAGGTCGAGAAGACGGCGCAGTCCGTGTTCGAGCTGAAGGGCGGACAGCACACGCGCGGGCGCCGCCTCGATCTGCTGCTCAAGGCTGCCGGCAAAGAGGGCGACATCACGTCGAGAGCCCAGGAGAGCGCGTTCTCGCTCGAACGACTCCTCACCTACTACTCGCGAATATTGAAGGATCGACCGGGGGAAACTGCGATCCTCCAGCGCGTCGAGATCATGCACCGCGACACGCATTCGCTGATCGAGAACATGCGGTTCCTCGCCGATCGCATC
This sequence comes from uncultured Hyphomicrobiaceae bacterium, assembly GCA_964500805.1. GTDB lineage: Bacteria > Pseudomonadota > Alphaproteobacteria > Rhizobiales > Hyphomicrobiaceae. The sequence continues at coordinate 45,588 of CAZCQH010000020.1, read as the reverse complement.
ACGTTCCTGCTCGATGCGACGCTGGGCATGATCAGCATCGAGCAGAACCAGACCATGAAGATTTTCTCGCTGTTCGCAGTCACGCTCATGCCGCCAACCTTGATCGGCGCCATCTACGGCATGAATTTCAAGCACATGCCGGAACTCGAGTGGATATGGGGTTACCCGATTGCGCTGGTGCTGATGGTGCTCTCGGGGCTGCTACCGTTTCTCTACTTCCGCCGCAAGGGCTGGATTTGATCGCATCAGCCAATTTCGTTCCGTCGCGCCCGCATGCCGTCACGCATGGCACGGTGCGACTCGTTCGATCCGTCGTGAAATGTGCCGAAAATCTGGTCCATCGGCGCCAGGGTGCTCCCGTAGTTGCACTCGAAATACTTGTGATGGAGATAGTGGAAGTAGTTGTTGCTCTCGACAAGCGGCTTGCCGGCAACAATCAATTTGTCGAAGCCGGTGTGGCTGACCGCAGCATTGAATGCCGCGATGTAGATCTGAAAGAGCGCGTTCACCGGATGGAGCGCGAGACCCCATTGCACGCACACCGTCGAAAGGTATATCGCCAGTTCAATCGGGTGCATTGAAAGACCGGACCACGGACCGACCTCGACATTGAGGTGGTGAACTCGATGCACGGTCTTGTAGAGGGGGCGCCAGTGAAGCAGGCGATGGATCAGATAGAAATGCACGGAATGAATGGCGGGCGCGAGCAGCAGAAGCGCTACGAACCAGCCCCAGAATGCGATGGACCCCGACGTCAAAGGCACAAAGCCGATGAAGCCATTGGAGAACAACCAGTACGTCAAAGCCTCATAAGCGGTTATGATCGGAACACCAAAGCCAAGCGTGCGGAACATGTTGTCGCGAACCTGGTTCGCGAACAGAAAGCGCCTGTTGTTGGTGGCGAGCGGCTTGCTGGAGAATTTCAGCTCCGTTCCTTGCCCCTTGAGCACGTAAAGGTAGAGATGGAGCCCGCCGTAGAATGCTGCGACCAGCACCAGATTTCGCGCCAGTAGCCAAGTGATCCACCATGCCTCGAACGTCTTCATCGCGGCAAGGTCGGGTGTCAGCACGTACCACGTGACGAGCGCGATGCTGAGCGTCACGCTGTTCATGGGCCACAAAAAACCCGGCACGCCGAAAAACCACTTGGCCACAGTGCGAGCACGTGGCGGCCAAGCGTAAATGGGCGGAATTGCGATCCGATCGACGGGGCGCCACTCTCCGCTCTCGCCTCGGAAGTCCATGCTCTCAGTCGACATCGTTGAACCCCAATTCCGACCGTCGCAGGTTTCGGCCTTCGACTTGCGCAAATCAGTGAACGAAGGCGAACAGGACCCGTTGCGGCTCGGTGCTGATTGATTGCCGGCTCCTTATCGGCTCATGGCGAAGCCTTCGTAGTTGCCCGCGACCACCTCGTCGCATTTTTTGACATAGCTCGTCACGCCGCCAACATAGGGCATGAACACGCGTGGCTTGCCCGGGATGTTCGAGCCCATGTACCAGGAGTTCGCCATCACATAGAGCGTGGAGTTTGCCACCTCGTTGTTGTGCAGCACCCAGGCGTGCTCCGCCTCCTCGGTGGCCTCGATGCGTCGCATCTGCTTTTCGCCAAGCGCCTTGATGCAATCGGCGATCCAGTTCACGTGGTGCTCGCAGGAGAAGATCATCTGGCTCTTGACGCCCGGGCTCTGCGGACCGGTGATCATGAACAGGTTGGGAAAGCCCGCTACCATGAGGCCGAGATAGGTCTGTGGGCCGTCCTGCCACTTATTCACCATCGACAGGCCGCGGCCGTTCTGGATGTCGATCTCCTTCATCGCGCCGGTCATGGCATCGAAGCCGGTCGCAAACACGATGGCGTCGAGCTCGAACGTCTCTTTGGCCGTCTTCAGGCCCCAGGGCGTGATCTCCTGAATGGGGGCGCTGCGGATGTCGACCAGCGATACGTTCGGCCGGTTGTAGGTCTCGTAATAGTTGGTATCGAGGATCAGCCGCTTGGTTCCGATCGGATGATCGTTAGGGCAGAGCAGCTCGGCCGTCCTCGGGTCCTTCACGGTCTGGCGGATCTTGTTGCGCACAAACTCGGAGGCGGTGTCGTTCGCTGCCTTGTTCGTGAGCAGATCCGTGTAGGAATAGAGAAAGCTGATCGAACCGCCTTCAGCCCACTTGCGCTCAAAAGTGGCGTTGCGTTCAGCCTCGGGCACATCCAGCGCCGACTGGGTCGGAGGCGGATAGCCGGCAATGCCGAACGGCGTCTCAAAAGCTGCCCGGCGGCGCTCCACGTATTCCGACTTGTGCTGCTTCTCCTTATCCAGATCCATCGGCCCATTGCGCGCCGGCAGCGAGAAATTCGCGGTGCGCTGGAATACATGAAGATGCTTGGCCTGTGCCGCGATGTGCGGGATCGACTGCACGCCGGATGAGCCGGTGCCGATGATGCCGACACGCAGGCCTGTGAAGTCGACGCCACCGTGCGGCCAGAGGCCCGTGTGGTACCACTTGCCCTTGAAGTCATCGAGACCGGGGATGCTGGGCTTGCGCGGCGTCGAGAGGTTGCCAGTCGCCATGATGATGTAGGGGGCGGTGTAGGTTTCGCCTTTCTCGGTGACAACGACCCAGTTGCCGGCTTTCTGATCGAAGGTCGCTGTCTTCACGCGCGTGTTGAAGACGATGTCCTTCCTGAGGCCGAATCGATCGGCAACGTGATTGACGTACTTCAGCAGCTCCGGTTGTGTGCCGTAGCGCTCCGGCCAGTGCCACTCCTGCTGCAGGTCGTTGTCGAACGAGAACGAGTACTCAAGGCTCTCCACGTCGCAGCGGCAGCCCGGATAGCGGTTCCAATACCAGGTGCCGCCGACGCCATCGCCCTGCTCGAGGACGCGCACCTTCAACCCCTGATTCCGCAGCTTGAAGAGCGCATACAGTCCACCGACCCCTGCGCCGACGACGATCACGTCCAGGCCGTCTTGCATTGCCGTGCTGCCGTTCGATTGTCCTGCTGCCATCGTCAGTCTCCGCAGTGTTCGTGATCTTAGGACATCATATGTCCGGACATGAAGTCAAACCACTGGCGTAACTGGAGCCCGCCCATGCACCACAAGCAAATTCCCTGGTTTCTTGGTTCCGAAAAGCTGAGCTCCCTGGCCGCACGCCGAGGCGCACGGACCCTTGCGCCCGAGGCCAAACGGCACCTACGTTCGCCACTTAACCGCCGTTACACGAAAGGCATCACTCATGGCCAAGATCCAGCGTGTCATTGTTCCAGGCCTGCCGCCACCCGTGTCCCACTACTGCCACGTGACGCGTGCCGGCCCCAACGTCTGGGTCGCCGGCGCGGTCGGCCAGAATCCCGACGGCTCGATCCCGTCGGATGTCGTGGAACAGTTCGACATCGCCATGGACATTATCGACAAGAGCCTGAAGGCGGTTGGCGCCGGACCCGAGCACGTGGTGAAGGTCCAGGTCTTCATGACCGACATCACCGAGCGCCCGAAAATCAATCCGCGCCGCATTGCCTACTTCGGGGACAATCTGCCGGCCTCGACCCTGGTCGAGGTGAAGGGCCTCGTCGACCCGCGGATGAAAGTTGAAATCGAGTGTCAGGCGTATGTCGAGTAGGTCAGTCTCTTCGGGTGACATCTGGCGCGCCGCCTCGGAACTCGCACATCAATACGCCGCCCGCAGAATCTCCATCACTTGATCCGGGCTCGAGATCGGCCGCGGATTTGAATAGGTCCAATCATCCAGCATGCAGTTCTTGGCAAGCCGCGGCAGGTCGTCCTCCTGAACCTTTACCTCGCGCAGCCGTCGCGGCATGCCGAGCCCGCGCACGAACCGGTCGAGCACGTCTGACGCGCGCTGGCCTGGCTCGCCCATGGCGATGGCAATCTCCTGCTGCCGCTCGCCGTTCACCGGCGCGTTGTAGTCGAGCACGTAGGGCATCATCACACAGGAGGTGTGCCCGTGCGGCACGCCGGCTGAGCCGCCGAGAATGTGACCGATCGCGTGGCTCGCGCCGAGCCGCGTGCCGGTCACGATCCCGACCATCGACATCCACGCGCCCATCATGGAATTGAGCCGCGCATCGAGATCGCGCGGATTGGCCTTCACCGCCGGCAAGCTCTTGCCGAGCAGGCGCAACGCGTGCAGCGACGTGCCGTCCGTGTAGTCGTTGGCATCGAGCGACAGCAGCGTTTCCACGGCATGGTCGACAGCCCGCACTCCGCTCGAAAGCCAGAGCCACTCAGGCGTGTGCACGGTGACGGCCGGATCGAGGATCACGGTCTCTGGAACGATTTCCGGGTGCATGAAGCTTTGCTTGAGCCGGCTGCGTGTGTCCGTGACTCCGGCACGCGCATTGAATTCGCCAGCCGAAAGCGTGGTCGGCACCGCGATTTGGCGTACCTTGGGTCCGCGAAATTCCGGCACCCGCCGTTTGCCGTTCTCGACCACGCTGCGGAACGGCTCCATGCCGTCAACGTCGGAGACGCCGTGCTCGAGGCAAATCGTGACCGCCTTACCGCCGTCGGTCACCGAACCGCCGCCGAACGTGACAAGCAGATCGCACCCCGCCGCACGCGCCGCGTTGGCGCACACTACGACGGCATCTCGCGGCGAATGCGCGGGCATATCGTCGTGCACGCCGGCGAACCGCGCGCCGAGCGCACTTCGCAGCTTCACGATCTCATCGGTCTTGGTGTTGAGCGTGCGGCTCGCCAGAACGAACACGCGCTTGACGCCGAGCCGGTCGGCTTCGGCAACGATCGCCTCGGCGGCGGGCCGGCCGTAAATCACCCGGTTCATGCGAGTGAAAACAATGGTGCCGGATTGCATGGAGCGTCTCGCTGGGTGGTGGAGTTCATGCAGTGTCCGGCCGTTGCGCCTCGAAAGCAATCGAGCGTGGTGGAATTCCGCCATTCAGCAGTATCGACACCACAGCGTCACGCGAACCAGCTGCTACGAAAGCCGCTTGCTGATGGCTCTCGAATTCGCTAGAGTACATTTCGTGAACGACGGCTATGGTGGCGGGGCATCGCAATGGCTATGAACGTCGAGGCCAGAATCATCGCACTGGAAGAACGCGTGGGAACGCTCGAGCATAAAGTGAAGGAGATGGAGCCCAAGCTCGATCAGGTGTTGGAGGCGGTTGTCGATCTCCACAATGACGTCGGGGAATTGCGCAGCGAGATGAGCCGTCGCTTCGATCTGGTGCACCGCCGCTTCGATGAAATGCCCGACGTGATCGCCCGTGCGGTCGCTCCCCTGCTTCGGGGCCGCGACGATTGACGAAGGTGCTTGGCTTCAGCCTGGCACCCGTGGCGAAGCCTGGAAAACAGGTTCCGATGGAATGACGTGCCGACGGTATCGAACCGGCGGCAAGCCACCGATACTAAACCCCGAGCTTTCGCTTCAGGATCTCGTTCACGGCTTGCGGATTGGCCTTGCCGCCCGAGGCCTTCATCACCTGACCGACGAACCAGCCGATCATCGCGGGCTTCGCCTTCGCCTGCTCGACCTTGTCCGGGTTCTTGGCGATGATCTCGTCGACAGCCTTCTCGATGGCGCCCGTATCGGTGACTTGGCGAAGACCGCGCCGTTCGACGATCTCCGCCGGGTCGCCACCTTCGCTCCATACGATCTCGAACAGATCCTTGGCGATCTTGCCTGAGATCACGTTCTTGCCGATCAACTCGACGATGCTGCCGAGCTGCGCGGCGGATACCGGCGAATGCTCTATGTCGCGATCTTCCTTATTCAAGCGCCCGAACAGCTCGTTGATCACCCAATTGGCGGCGAGCTTGCCGTCGCGTCCCTTCGCGACCTGTTCGAAATAATCCGCACTCTCGCGCTCAGCCACCAGCACAGCCGCATCGTAAGCCGAGAGCCCATACTCGCGCATGAACCGTGCCTGCTTCGCATCCGGCAGCTCGGGCAGCTTGGCCTTCAATCCGTCGACAAAGCTCTGCTCCAGCTCGAGCGGCAGCAGATCCGGATCGGGAAAGTACCGGTAATCGTGCGCCTCTTCCTTCGAGCGCATCGACCGTGTCTCGCCCTTCACGGGATCGAACAGCCGCGTCTCCTGCTCGATCACTCCACCATCCTCGAGAATGTCGACCTGGCGCCGCGCTTCCACATCCACCGCCTGACCTATGAATCGGATCGAGTTCACGTTCTTGATCTCGCAGCGCGTCCCGAACTCCCTCTCGCCTGCCCGGCGCACCGATACGTTGACGTCGGCGCGCAGGTTCCCCTTCTCCATGTCGCCGTCGCAGGTGCCGAGATAGCGCAGGATCGTGCGCAGCTTCGACACATAAGCCTGCGCTTCCTTGGCCGAGCGCAGATCGGGCTTAGACACGATCTCCATCAGCGCCACACCGGAGCGGTTCAGGTCCACGTAGGAATAATCCGGGTGCTGGTCGTGGATGGACTTGCCGGCGTCCTGCTCAAGATGCAGGCGCTCGATGCGCACCTGCTTCGTTTCCCCATCGACGTCTATGTCAACCGTGCCCTCGCCGACGATCGGCTGCTTGTACTGGCTGATCTGGTAGCCCTGCGGAAGATCGGGGTAGAAATAGTTCTTCCGATCGAAAACACTCTTCAGGTTGATCTCTGCATTGAGCCCCAGCCCGGATCTCACCGCCTGGGCCACGCACTCCTCATTGATCACAGGGAGCATGCCAGGCATGGCCGCGTCGACGAGGCTGACGTGACTGTTCGGCGGCGCACCAAATTCGGTCGACGAGCCGGAGAACAGCTTCGCCCTCGAGTTCACCTGAGCGTGCACTTCCATGCCGATCACGACCTCCCAATCGCCGGTCGCGCCCTTGATCAGGCCGCTCTGCGATTTTGACTTGGCTGAGATTGCCATGGAACCCACCTTCGGAGGATTGAACCGTATCGGCCACCTGCTAGAAATGCGGGCTGTCGGCGGCGTGCGTCACCTACCAACTCCGTATCGCCTTTCCAAGCATCGGCCGGGCAGCGCGGAGCACGGACGAGCTGACATCGACCTGTCAGCGAAAACACCATTGTTGCAAATCGGACGCTATGGCAAGCTGAAGCATGGTCACGAAACGCCGAGTCTTCGAGCAGGGCCACCGCCGCAAATACCTCGTCGTCGTCGACGACGTTCCCGAGGTCGAGACGGCTGTTTATTTTGCTGCCAGCCGCATCGGCCACACCGGCGGCGAGATCGTTCTGCTTTACGTCATCGAGCCTCAAGGCTTCCACCAGTGGATGGGCGTCAAACAAGCCCAGCTCGACGAGGAGACGAACAAGGCGAAGGTGCTGTTCCGACTGCACCGCCGAAAGCTTGTCAACGCCGGGTTCGATCAGATTCCGGTCACCGAAGTTCTGCGCGAGGGCAAGAAAGCCGAAGAGCTGGTCAAGCTGATCGAGGAGGACGAGGACATCGCGATCCTGGTTCTCGGAGCCTCGACTGATGCTGTCGGGCCAGGCCCCCTGGTTTCTTCGCTGGCGACCGGCAAGACGGCCGGATCATTTCCGATCCCGATCGTCATCGTGCCGGGCAATCTGACGGTTGAAGACGTCAAGGCCATGGCTTGATGCGTTGCATCTGGTGTCCTGCTCAGCGTTGGACCGATGGTGGCCGGCACGCAAATGTCTGGTGGCGCCGATTACTCTTTGGGGCCAGTCGTTGAATGTCGACGAGGTGGCACGACGTCCTTGAATGCGTCGAAGCCTTTCCACGCCGGCTCCTTGGGTGTCACGCCTTCAGCGGGTAAGAATTCGGACGGCCGGCTGTTGCCGAGGTCGGGAATGTAACGCGGGCAGTTCGGGAAAATGTGCTCCGGCACCACGCGAACAATGATCTGAGCGCCTGGCATGCCGGCCATCAAGTCATCATCGAGATGTAAGCTCGCCCGGCCGTTCACGCGCAGCCGCTGCGGCTTTTCGCCCATCGCTATGAACAGCAGGCCGACGTTTGGATTGATCTTGATGTTGCCCATGCTCTTGAACATCCCGTTGCCGTCGTAATCGGGAAACACGAGCAGATCGGGTGCCGGCACTCTGACAAATCCCCGCGGGCCGCCTTTGAAAGAGCAATCGGGTCGGCCGTCGGAATCAGCTGTTGCCAGGAAAAAGAAGTCGGCGCGCTCGATAAAGGCCTTGTCCTCGTCCTTGAAACGGCTGCGCCACAGTCGTTCGACAAGTCGATCAGCCAGCCTGGTCGAGCCGAATTGATCCTGAAGATCACGATTGCCGCTGTGATACATCGCCACGACCTACCTCCAATCAAAACAGCACAAGTGCTGCGCACCGCCTTTGATGTCTGTATCGGCTCACTCGAACATCATGCCGGACGCATCAGGCTGCGACAGCCGAAGCCGGCTGCGCCCGCGCATCCTCGCGAATCATCGAAGCGCCCTTCTCGGCGATCATGATCGTCGGCGCGTTGGTGTTGCCGGTCGTCACCTGCGGCATGATCGATGCGTCTATGACCCGAAGGCCTGTCATTCCGCGCACGCGCAGCCGTGAATCGACCACAGCCATCGGATCCTCGCCCATTTTGCAGGTGCCGACCGGATGATAGATCGTCGTGCCGAAGTTGCGGATGTAGTCGACCAGACCCTCTTCCGTCGTCACTTGCGGCCCCGGCACGATCTCGCCCGCCGAAATCTCCTGAAACGCCGGCTGCGCGAAAATCGCCCGTGCCAGCTTGATGCCAGCCAGTGCCACTCGAATGTCGCTCGGCGCGGCGAGATAGTTCGGCTTGATCACCGGTCGCGCATAAGGATCGGCCGACACTGCCATGATCGTGCCGCGGCTGTCCGGCCGCGCGATCGACACTGCCAGCGTCGCACCCGGCTCCTTCTCCAGCGTGCCGAACTTCGAAGGGTCGTAGCTCGCCGGCGCGAACAGCAGCTGAATGTCCGGCGCCTCGACGCCTTCGCGGCTCCGCGCGAATGCCTGCGCGCTCGAAACGCCGAATGTCAGCGCGCCATTGCCAACGGTCAGCCATTTTGCGATTTCGCCCATCAGCGGCAGCCCGCGCGACAGTCCGTTGATCGACTTTACTCCGCGCTTCAGCCGATGCGACACGCGCGACACATAGTGATCCGCGAGGTTGCTACCGACGCCCGGCAGATCATGCAGTACCTCGACGCCGATCGAATTCAAGTGCGCCGCCGGCCCGATCCCCGACACCTGCAGCAGGTGCGGAGAGTTGATCGAGCCCGACGACACGATCACCTCTCGCCGCGCCTTGATGTCGATCTCTTTTGTCATCTGCTCGATGCGAACGCCCGTGCAGCGTTTGCCCTCGAGCAGCAGCTTCAACGCCATCGCATTGGTGAGCACACGCAGGTTGGGCCGCTTCTTTGCGTCGCGCAGGAACGTCTGCGCCGTCGAGCCGCGGAAGCGGCCATTGCGCGACATCTGCGAATAGCCGACGCCGTCCGCGGGCTTCTCGCCCGAGAGATCTTTCAGGAAGGGATGCCCGGCTTGCACGGCCGCTTTCACGAACTGATGCGTCGCCGGCAGAATCGTTCGGTAGTCCTCGATCAGCAGCGGGCCACCCTTGCCGCGATGCTGATCATCGCCCGGCTCGTAGCGCTCGATCGCCTTGAAGTGCGGCAGGCAATCCTCGTAGGTCCAGCCGCGGCATCCTAATTGCGCCCAGTTGTCGTAGTCGGCCGGATTGCCGCGAATGAACAGCATGCCGTTGATCGACGACGAACCACCGAGCACACGCCCGCGCGGCCAGTGAATGGAGCGATTGCCGGTTTTGGAATCGGGCTCGGTCGCATACATCCAGTTGACCAGCGGATTGTAGAGCAGCTTCAGAATGCCGGCCGGCACGTGGATCCACGGGTGCCAGTCGCGCGGGCCCGCTTCGAGCAGAATCACATCCGAGCCGTCTGCCGACAGTCGGTTCGCCAGTACGCAACCCGCCGAGCCCGCGCCGACGATGACAAAGTCCGCTTCCATTTCCGTACCCTGTCCCTTCGCTCGTTCGATTGATGTCAACTCTATGGCAGACTTGGCCCAGCAGAGTGAACTCTCTTTGAACGCCAGCTTCAAAATCGGTTCAGACCGCCTCCGGCATAGTGTGCCTCATCAACACACTGAAACAAGTGCACATCGGAGGATCCCCCCATGACGACGCCTTCCACCTTGCTTCGTACGGCCATCGTATCGCTGGGCCTCGCCAGCGCCGTCGCGTTTCCGGCTCTTGCGCATGATACCACGCCGATCAATCGGACCCAGTCACTGCAGATCGAGCGGATCGAGCAGGCGCGGCGCTCGGGCGAGCTAACCCGGCGCGAATACCGTGAGCTGATGGCCGAGCAGGGACGAATCTCGCGCCTAACCGAGAACGCCGCGTCCGACGGGAACGTGAACGGTCGCGAGTATCGTCAAATCCGCGAAGCACAGCGAGAGGCCAGTGGCCACATCACCAGCGAAAGCCATGACGGGCAGGCGAACTGGTGGCGCCGGTGGAAGTGGAGCCACGGCTACTGAGCATCAGCGCCGCGATGCTCTCCAGTCAATCGGCGGCCGGGCCCTCTGTCCGGGATCACAGGACGGGTTGCCCGGCTGAATTGCTGAAGTGTGCACGAGCGTCTGCGGCTCTATTGCAACGATCCACAATCGGATCGGGTCTGTGGCCACTGGTCACTAGGTTCGCGCCGAGGGCCATGGCAGGGTCGGTCCAGAATCAACATGAGGATCGATCCGATGAAACTGACATCTTTGGTGGCGGGAGTCGCAGCGGCTGGGCTGGTTCTCGGCTCAATGGGAGCGGCATCGTCCGTTTCGGCGCAGGGCAAAAAGGGCGCCGCGCCGGCTCAGCAGTGTGTCCAGAAGGGCGGCAAGGGCACCGGCAGCACGATCGACGATGCGCGGTTCCAGGCGTGGGAGGCGGTTCTGCAGGCGACTGACTGGGGCATGTGGGCGGCCTGGATGACGTCCGGTGCAAAGGTGAAGCAGGCCGCAGCGGGCTACTCGGTCAGCAACATCAAAGAAAAGTGCGGCAACGGCGGCTTCATGGGCAAGGAGTGCACGATCTTCGCGAAGCTCTGCAAGTGAGCTGAGCCGCGCCGATCTGACTACACAAATCACGGTTTCGAACGCCCCGCATCTCCCGACGCGGGGCGTTTCCTTTGTCGTGCAGAGCGCCTGGCTCTTAGCCTGGCACCATCGCTCAGCGATGCTTGGCGAGCCAGTCGAGCATGATCTTGTTGAACACGTCCGGGTGCTCGACGTTGGGGAAGTGTCGCGCATCGGGAATCTCGACATAGCGTCCACCAGGCACCAGCTCCGCGATCTTCTTGTTGGCCGCAGGCGGCGTGCCCTGGTCGTCGGAGCCGCACACGGTGAGCACGGGCACCTTCAGCGATGGCAGCTTCGGTACGAAGTCGAAGTTCATGATCGCCGCCGCGCAGCCGAGATAGCCCTGCGGCGTGGTGTTGACGATGGTCGAACGAATCTCCTTCCAGCGCGCCGATTGCTTCGGCTTCCAGGCGTCGGTGAACCAGCGCTCCATCGTCGCATCGCCGAGCGGCTCGAGCGAATTGGCTTTCTTCACGGCATCGACTCGCGGCCCCCAGGCCTCTTTCGCGTTGGGTGGCGACTGAGGCGCGGTATCGCACCACATGGCCGAGATCAGCCGTTGACCGTGATGCACGGCGAAGGCCTGACCCAGCATGCCGCCGATCGATAACCCGATGTACTGCACCTTCTGAATGCCGAGGAAGTCCAGCGATGCCGCAACATCGTCGGCTAGTGCCTGCATGGTGTAGTCGCCGGCAACGGGATCGCTGCCGCCGTGGCCACGCATGTCGAGACGCAGCACGCGATAGCCGGCCGAGATCAGCGGCACCATCTGCTCGGCCCACATGCCGCCGTCGGACGCAAGCGAGTGGGTGAAGCAAACGACTTGCCCTTTCTCGGGGCCAGTCAGATCGTAGTAGATGCGCCGTCCTTTGAGATTGATCAGCATGGGTGCACTCCTTCTCTGTCGGTTCTTTGTCGGGGTCAGACCCATGGGTCTGACCCTGGCCAATTGCCGGTGGATCAAACCGTGCGGAAACCGCCGTCGGCCATCAGTATGTGACCGGTGACGTATGACGCGAGATCGGAAGCGAGGAACACGGCCGGCCCCGCGATGTCCTCCGGCTTGCCTGGACGATTGAGCGGCGTGTGCGCCATGACCTTCGCCACCATGTCCGGGTTCTTGGCACGAGCCTCCGCGTTGATCTTGGTCTCGATCAGGCCAGGTCCGATCGCATTGACGCGAATGCCGTCCTTGCCGAGCTCCGCTGCAAGTGACCGCGTAAAGCCCAGCACGCCGTGCTTCGACGTCGTATAGGCGGCCGAGTTCGGCCAGGCAACGTGCACGAACGACTGGATCGAGCCGATGTTGACGATGCGGCCCTTGGTGGCGCGCAGCTGGTCGATGAAGGCATGTGTGACGTTGAACATGCCGTGCAGATTGATTGCGAGGATATCGTCCCAGTCCTTCGCCACAGCGGCCTTGTCGCCGACGAATGGTGTGCGGCGATTGATACCGGCGTTGTTGACCAGGATCGAAATGTTCCCGCCTTTTGCAACTTCCGCAGCCACTGACTTGCAGGCCTCGCGATCGGTAATGTCGAGCTTCAGCGCAGAGGCCTTTCCGCCCGCCTTTGTCACGAGGCCGACAGTCTCATTGGCGCCTTCCATGTTGGCATCGAGGATGACGACGCGTGCGCCCTCCCGCGCGTACGCTTGACAGATGCCCTGTCCGATGCCCGAGCCGCCGCCCGTGACGGCTGCAACGTGGCCTTCGAGTAATCCTGCCATAAGGTTCTCCTGAGTGGGTATGGTGCGGTCTGACACCAGAGCTTCGATCCCAGGATCGATCGTAGGGCGCAAAGGCGCGCCCTGCAAACGCGCCAGGCAACTGGCGCTTACCTCGCGGATTGCATCGGTTAGCTATACGATGCAATCCGCACACGTTTGCACGCCTGCCCAGCCGCACGGCCCATTGGCGGCAGCTCACGCGAGCTTGTAAGCTCGCCACGTGATCGAAGCGCAAACCGGTGCCGCCCAAAAACCGAGGAGAGGAGACCCCCATGTCGAACGGCAATACCGTCATCGAGCTCGACAAGAAGCGCATGCAGGCCATGGCTGCGAAGGACTACGCCACACTCAACGCCGTGATCGCCGACGACCTGATCTACACGCATTCCTCCGCGCGCCTCGACACGAAGGCGAGCTTGATCGGCAACATGCAGTCAGGCTCGACGGTCTATCAGTCCGTCGTGCCATCCGACGTGAAGGCGCAGGATCTCGGCGACTCGGTGGTGCTCACCGGGATTGCCAAGATCCAGGTCACGACCGGCGGCAAGCCGAATGCCTTCACCGTGCGGTTCACCGACGTCTACGCCAAGCGCGGCGGCCAATGGCAGATGGTGGCCTGGCAATCGACCCGACTGCCGGAATGAACTGACGCGCTGTCTCCCGGCGAGCCGGCCTCAAGGCCGCGCGCGCCGGTTGCGTAAAGCTCGGCATGAGTGGCGGACCGCATCCCGAGGCCAAAGCGGCCGCCATGGCAGATTTGAAGGCAGCAGTCCGCCGTCATCTGCTTGGTCAGTAACAGGCGCGGGCGAAGGCGGCTCGATCAACTGTCGCGCTCTCAGTTGCCATTATCGCGAATGCGATCCCAGGTCTGCTCGACCCTGCTTGCAGCCGGTGCTGCTTTTGCGGCCGGCTCGCCATAACGCCCGGCGATGATTTCGCTGCCGCCTGCGGGGCCGGTACCCGCTTGTGGTCCCCCTGTCGTCTCGGCGGCGGGAGTCGCGCCCTTGTATGAGCCCGCAACAACTTCGAAGCTCGAGGTTTGCGGCTGCTTCGCCCCGGGTGCAGCCGCGCCCCCGACGGGCTGAGCAGCGGCGGGAGCTGCAGCGGATGGCGCCGCCGGGCCGGGTTGCGGCGTCGCCGCCTGTTGCCGCGGCGGGGTGAAAGCGTCCGGCACGCGGGAAGCCGTGCCCATCTTGCTCTTGTCGGTCGCCGAAGCCCGAGACGAAGACCTGGTTGTTGCCGCCGGAGACGCGGCAGGCTTGGCCGGGGCCTCCATCGCAGCCGATTGAGGGGTCGGCGCGGCCGGTGTGGCCGCGGCTGCTCCTGGCGCGGCTGCAGCCGGCGGCTTAGCAGGTCGGTTCGCATCTTCGCCAAGGAACTCGATCGGATCGGTTGTCTTGTTGATGATCTTGACCTGCTGACCTTTGCGACGAGCCGGCTGAATCTCCAGGTCAGACGAGCTCTCGGCCGCAATTGTCGCTGAGGCGCCATCTGCATCGACCGGTCGAGAGGCGTTCTGGCCGGTGACGATTGGCCGCTGCCCGCTGCTCGTAGCTGCCGGCTGTTCGACAATGATTTTCGCGCTCATCGCCGCCGGCCCAGCCGGGGCCGCTTCAGCGGTACGGTTGTCGCCGAGATCGGCGCGCGCAGGTGCTTCTGGCGTCGTCGCTGTCGACGTCTCGCCTGCGCGATCGATCGACGGCGCCGGCTCAGCATCTGTGAAGGCCGTGAGCGCCTTCAGAGCCTTGGGATTGCGCGACGCCAAATGCGATTTGAGCGACGCCATATAGCGCTGATCGGCCTCGACCGGTGTCTTGGCCGTCAGATACACGACCTTGAACCTGCGCGATTTCAAAGCGCCGAGAATCGACGGCAGTGCCCGCGCTGTTTGCGGCTTGATGTCGTGAAACAGCATGATGCCACCGTTCTCGGCCTCGGCCTGCTGCAGCGTCCGCTCGATCAGCCGTCCGGGATCGACGATGTAAGAGTCGTTCGAGACCACATCGACAGTGAAGGTCGCGATGTTGCGCCCCTCGAGATGCAGAACCAGGGCAGCAGAATCACTGAGGCCCGGAAACCGGAAGAAGGGCGCCACACGATTCGGCCCGGCGGCCATGACCGCCGCCGCAAAACCGCTCTCGATCTGATCGCGCGCCTGCTCGCCCTTGAGCCGCGGCAAGCTCAACGGATGCGACCATGTGTGGGTGCCGAGCGTGTGCCCGCGCTCCAGAATTTCGCGCACCAGCTCGGGATAGGCGACCGCCATCTTGCCAACTGAGAAGAACGTCGCCTTGGTGCAGTGCCTGTCGAGAATGTCGAGAATTGGCTTGGTGACGCCGGGCAGCGGGCCATCGTCGAATGTCAGCACCACCTCTTTCGGGCCGAGGAAGCGATCCTCTTTCTGCCGCTTGGTGATCGAGCCGAATACGGGGCCGCCCGCCGCATCGATCTCCACCACGCGCGTCACACCCAGCGCCTGCGCACCGCAATTCGCTTTGGGCTGTGCCAGAGCCACGTCGCGCACGTCGGCGGAGAGGATCAGAAAGGCAGCCGTGGCGGTTGCCAGGGCAATGCAAGTGCGCGGAGCCGGCATGATGTCCCTCGGGTGAACGTGCAACGCGAGCGAAGCCAACGCCACTCAACGAACATCACTGACCGCGCACCCTGGGTGATCGAGCTCGAACCGCTCCCCGAGGCGCAAAGCTGCTTATGGCGCGAATCGGCGGTCGCGCAAAAACAAAACCGCGAATTGAGCCGGGATGGCTACTCACGGCAACGGCTGGATGAGTTGTCGCGTCTCATTCGCGGGCGACTGCATTGCTGTTGCAACACACGGCAATGTCCGTGCAGTCAGATCAGACCCCGTTCCGAATCTTTGACCCGAAATGCGAGGCTAATCGAGTCAAGCTACGTCGCCCCGACCGTCCCCGCCGCTTCGAGTTTTGCAATCTCGGCAGCCTTGAACCCCGCGGCTTCCAGGATTGCTTGCGTGTCCGCCCCGGCCGCTCGCGGCGCGCCGCCCATCTCAGGCACTGTGCGCGAGAACCGCGGCGCGGGCGCGGGCTGCTGCACACCATCTCGCATCACCAGCATGCTGCGCCCTGCATTGTGCGGATGCGCGGCGGCCTCCGAAATCGAAAGCACCGGCGCGAAGCACGCGTCGCTGCCTTCGAACACCTTCTCCCACTCGCTCCGCGTCTTCGACTTGAAGATTTCCGTGAAGCGCGCTTTGAGCTTCGGCCAGCCGCTGCGATCGTGCTGCTTCGGCAGCGCCTCCTTCTCGAGCCCCAGCCGCTGCAGCAGATCCGCGTAGAACCGCGCTTCGATGGAGCCGATCGACACCCACTTGCCATCCTTCGTCTCGTAGGTGTTGTACCAGGGCGCTCCGCTGTCGAGCATGTTGGTGCCGCGCTCCTCGCGCCAGATGCCCTCCGACCACATGCCGTGTACCATCGCCATCAGGCTCGCTGCGCCATCGACCATCGCCGCATCGACCACCTGGCCTTTGCCGGACTTTTGCGCTTCCAGAATGGCGCACACCACGCCGAACGCAAGGTACATCCCGCCGCCGCCATAGTCGCCAACGAGGTTCAGCGGATGTGTGGGCGGCTCACCCGCGCGCCCCAGATGATTGAGCACGCCGGCCAGAGCGATGTAATTGATATCGTGGCCCGCGCGCGGCGCATAAGGCCCCTCCTGGCCGAAGCCGGTCATGCGGCCGAACACCAATCGGGGGTTGACCGCCATCAGCTCGTGAGGCCCGAGCCCCAGCCGCTCCATGACGCCTGGCCGGAAGCCTTCGATGATTGCGTCCGCATCCTTCACCAGGCGCTTTACTACGTCCTGGCCGTCCTTCGTCTTCACGTCGAGCGCTATCGATTTCCGCCCGCGCAGCAGCACCTCGAAGCGCGGCTCGCGTCCCGCCACTCCGAGATCGACCTTCTCACGCCGATCGACGCGGATCACATCCGCACCCATGTCGGCGAGCATCATGGCGCAGAACGGCGCCGGGCCAATGCCGGCCATTTCGATGATCCGATAGCCCTTGAGCGGCCCCATGTCTTACTCCAATCAGCAATTCTGCGCGTCCAGCACCGTCGCTGCCACTCCTTGCGAAAACCCGTGCCCCGTCGGTGCAGCCCTTAACGAATGGGTAAGCCTGACGCGAGTGCTGCAAGTTTTTCGCAACCACAATGTGGTTCCTTGGGTCGCGTTGCAACGACTTTTGGGACAGGTCTCGCGTGCATCCCCGCAGCCTCAAGGACGGCATTCGCCGCACTGGCCACTGCGCCTTGTTGGGCATTCGCTGGATGCGCGACGAAGCCAAAGGCAGTGGCCTCGGCCTTTCCTTTCTGGGAATCGGCGCCGGCCTCCTGCTCACGGGCTCCACGCTGGCTGGAGGGCCATTGACCCTCGCCCACATATGCCTCGCGATCGGCATTGCGTTGGTCGGCACTGGCGCCGCATTTGCCGTCACGCGCGGTCTCGACACGAAACCGATGGCTGCCGATGCCGAGGAGCTGACGCGGGTCCGCTCCCTGAGCGAACGCCTCGAGCGCGGCATCGAGCGGCTGCAAGACCTCCAATGGGAGCTGCGCGACAACGAGACCCGCTATCGCGATCTTCTCGACAGCCAGAACGACATCATCACCCGCACCGACCCGCAGGGCCGCCTGACCTTCGTAAACCGCGCCTTCTGCCGCGTGTTCGGCGTCGAAGCGGGAGCCGTGCTCGGCACAGAGCTCAAGTTCGACGTGCTGCAAGGGCGCAAGCCCGACCAGCCTTCGTCCGATCCCACGCGGCGCATTCGCTATGACCAACTGCTGCTGACGGCCATCGGTCCGCGCTGGTTCGCCTTCGAGGAACACGGCATCCTCGGAGAGGACGGCACCGTCGTCGAGCAACAATCGATCGGTCGTGACATCACCGAGCAGCGGCGTGTCCAGGCCGAGCTTGCCGAGACGCGCGACCAGGCGCTGGCCGCAAACAACGCCAAGTCACGCTTCCTGGCGGCAATGAGCCACGAAATTCGCACGCCCATGAACGGCATCCTCGGGATGACCGATCTGCTAACGGACACCGGTCTCTCAGCCGAGCAGCGCACCTACGCGCAGGCGATCGACCGCTCCGCGCGCACCTTGCTCACCATCATCGACGAGATTCTGGATCTCTCGAAGATCGAGGCCGGCAAGCTCGAGATGCACCCCGTGCAGTTCCCGATCGACGATTGCGTGCAAAGCGTGGTCGAATTACTGGCGCCGAAAGCCGTCGAAAAGCATATCGAACTCGTCTGGCGCATCGATCCAGAGACACCGAGCCGGATGATCGGCGACGAGACGCGGGTTCGCCAGATTCTCCTCAATCTCGTCGGAAATGCCATCAAGTTCACCGACAAGGGCGGGATCGTCGTTCATGTCGACGCCGAACGTCCGCGCTACGTCAGCGAAACCGGTCAGCGCGAGACGACGGTGACCATCGAGGTGCGCGATACCGGCATCGGAATTGCGCCGGGCCTGATGCGCTCGATCTTCGCAGAATTCGAACAGCCGGACGATGCGGCACGCAGAAAGCGCGGCGGCACGGGTCTGGGTCTCGCCATATCGCGCCGCCTCGCCCGTGCGATGGGCGGGGATATTGTCGTCACCAGTGAGCCCGGCCGTGGCACGACGTTCGCGGCGACGGTCCGCCTGGTTGTCGCGGACGGTTCTCTCCCGATCATGCTGCGCGATTCCAATCATACCGGGCGCAAGGTTCTGCTGGCCCTCGACGGTCCGATTGAGCGCCGCGAACTAGCCGACAGCCTGCGGCAGCTCGGTATCTCCACGGAAAGCACATCGACCAAGAACGCCGTCGCCGAGCTTGCCGAGGCGGAAGCGACCAGCCCCGACGCTGTGCTCGTCGACGCCGCTGCTGGGGCCGCCGACGCGGGCCGTCTCCTCGAGCGTGCACGCTATGGTGCAGCGCGGCCGGTGCGCGGCGTCGTGCTGATCGACCAGTTCGGGCGTGACTCACTCGCAAGCTTCAGAGCAGCCGGCTTCGACGCCTACCTCATTCGCCCGGTGCGGCCGCTGTCGCTGGTCAGTCAGCTGGGCCTCGCTGGCGATTGGGCGCAGCAGACGAGCAAATGTGAGACGGCGCAACCCTCTCCGAAGCAGCTCAACCCGCTTCTGCGCTCGCGCAATATCCTGCTGGTCGAGGACAACGACATCAACGCGCTGCTGGCGCGCCGAGTCAGCGAGCGCGCCGGCTGTCACGTCATTCACGCCAAAAGCGGCGCCGAGGCTCTGGACCACTGCGAGAGCAAGCTCGCGGACCTCGCCGCCCCGCTCGATCTGGTCCTGATGGACATCCACATGCCGGAGATGGACGGCTTCGAGACAACGGCGCGCCTGAAGCGGCTCTTTACGACCGCCGGCCGGCGCACGCCGCCGATCGTGGCGCTCACGGCCAATGCCTTCGCGGAGGACCGCAAGCGCTGCCTCGAAGCTGGCCTCGACGACTTCCTCGCCAAGCCGTTCGACCGGACAGAGCTCGAGGCCATGCTCGAGAAGTGGTGCGGAGCCGTCGCTATTTCCCGCGATGGCGCGCTCGACGAGTTCGCGGCTTGAACGCGAGCGACGGGTGGTCTCGACCGATCGACGCGGTTCCGAATGCGTCGACGAACGCACTTGATGTGCTCGCAAAACTTGGCTTTGATCGGCAGGTCGAACAGCGCGGCGGTCGAGTCGCCTATCGCGCTGGCCCGCGGAACGAATGGAGGGGAAGCCTATGAAGCGCGCCTGCACGACTGCTTTGATCGCTCTCGCAGCACTTGTCGGAGCCGCCAGCGTGGAGGCCAGCCCCAGCGGCGCGCGCCTCGCCGCCAGTCAGCCCTCGACTGAAAGTTCTCTGATCCAGAATGTTCACGGCTGTCACCGCTCCGCCCAGGACAGCTTCGAGGGATGGCATCGGCACGTTGGCCCCTACTGCGATTGGGTGCCCGCGGCGCGCGCTCAGCGGAATCCCTATGCGCGGTGCCGTACGGTGTGCAAGTACGTCGGGCCGATCAAGACCTGCCGGCGCGAATGCTGGTGACCCCGGTTGCTCCGGAGTACCATCGGCGCCGAGCCGTCATTTGTGTTATGTTTCGCCGGTGAGCGCCGAGCGCGCAGCGCGTGATTGAGGGAGATCGATCATGCCGCATCGTATCTCTGTCATCGAAGCCGACATCACGACGCTCGAGGTCGATGCGATCGTCAACGCCGCCAACGAGACGCTGCTTGGCGGCGGAGGAGTTGATGGCGCCATCCATCGCGCCGCCGGTCCCGATCTCCTGACCGAGTGTCGGATGATCGGCGGTTGCCCGACGGGCGAGGCGCGGATCACCAGCGGCTACCGGCTCAAGGCCCGGCATGTGATCCACACGGTCGGGCCGATCTGGCGTGGTGGGACAGCGAACGAAGACGATCTCCTGGCCAGCGCCTATTGCAACTCATTGGCACTCGCGCGCACGCACGAGGTGGAGACGATTGCTTTCCCGGCCATCTCGACCGGAGTCTACGGTTTTCCCGCCGATCGGGCTGCCGCGATTGCGCTGGCCACGATCGCGGCGCATCTGGCGGACGATGTGCGCCTAAAATCGGTGATTCTCGCGTGTTTTGGGGCGCAGTCGGCTCGGCTCCATGCTCAGGCATTGGCCACGCACACTCAACATCTGGGGTAGCATCACATCCTGCGGCTCAACCGGTTTCCGCTTGCTGCGGTCGGTCGAAGCCCTCCAGGTGTGCAAATGAACTGCAATTCAGCTTTCAGTCCGCACCAATGCCACACTTGTGTTGCAGATTGTGACCAACTGAGTGCTTGCGGTAGCCAGCGGTCGCGCTGGCTGAGGTGGGGAGCGTGAGATGGCGGAGCTCGTGGCGTTGTTTGAGTCCACGCTGCAATTCGTGAAGAATTTCAGCGGCATCCTGCTTCCCGTTGGTGCACTGGCTGTTGCGGCGTACGGGTTATCACTGCTCTTTCCGCGGCGCGGCAGTGTCGCGCGGCAGACGCTAGTCGAGCGCCGCAGCTTCATTGCACGAATTGTCGACGCGGTCGGCCGCGCTTTCACCACAAATTGGCAGCTCACGCTGCTCGCCACGACGGCATTCGTCCTCTCCTGCGCCTCCGGCTGGACGACCTGGGATGGCATGCGGAACTTCACCGGCGAGCCCATCCTGTCGTTCATGGTCACATTCGGCATCCAGGGCGTGATGCTGATCATTGCTTGGCTGATCGGCGAAAGCTTTGCCTCTGGTTTGAACCAGCGCGCGAGCAACGGCCGTCGCGCGCCGGGCTCGCGGGCCGAGCCGGCGATCGGCCTGATTGTCGGAACGCTCTTCGGCATTTCGCTGCTTGTCGGTATCGCGACTGCGCTGGGCGCATTCGACCCGAAGTCTGCGGCAGCCGGCACCGCCTCGGCCAGTCAGCTCCTCACCGGTCATGCCGACAAGCTGATCTATTTGGCCATCGCGCTGCTGCTCGTCGCCACCCTCGTCCTGAACAACAAGAGCGATATTGCGCAACCCTATGTCCAGTCCGCGCGGATCATGGCCAAGAACGCGGTGCTGTGGGTGATGTTCCTCTGCTGTATGGCGACAAGCGTGTTCTTCTCGTTCGACTCGCTCTTCTCGGCGATTTTCCCTCAGGCCGAGCGGGCGCGCGCAGCCGACATCCGCGCCGTCAATCAGATCGCAGGCGCTGTCGCCGACATCGGGGCATTGACCCAGCGCCGCCAGGCCGAAGAAGCCGAGCGCCTGTTCCAGGGCGACGGCTGGCGCGCTTACGAGACCAACCTGGCCGAGCTCTCGAAGCAGAGCCAGGGCGCGGAGAAGGACATCGAGGGTTATTTCGTTCAGCTGATGGAGAACCGCCGCCGGGCCATCGCCGAGCAGCAGGAGCGCATCGCCACCGCCCACAGCGGCCAAGCCGGCCTGGTCTCCAAGAAGACCTCGCTTACCGACGAGCTGTCGCGCCTGAGGTCCGAGCGGCCGACTCTCGCTGCGGAGCTCACCGAAAAGAAGACCGAGCTCGACAATCGCGCCAAGGGCGTGGATGCCAAGCGCGTCGAGGCCATGGCCGAGGAAAAAGGTGCGGAAGGCACACTCAAGGTCGGCAAAGGTCAGGTCTACCGCCAGCGCATGGGCGAACTTTCGCAGCTTCAGGACGCTTACAAGATCCAGGAAGAGCGTGTGCGCGACGCGCAGAAGCGCCTCTCTGGCGTGGATGCGCGCGTCGCCCAGATCGAGCGCGAGCTGGCCGGCGTAGACGGTGATATCGCCAAGCTCAAGGGCGAGGCGCAAACCGCCGAGAACCGCATCAAGGCCGCCGAACAGACCAGGGACGGCGACAAGATGCCGAAGATCGACCCGGCCCGGGTGCGCGGCGACTTCGAGCGCGCTCGCGCCGAGTTCCGCCAGGATCCGACCGTCGAGAGGCTCAGTGCGCTGGCTGGCCAGTGCGCGCAGCTCTACAATGCGATGATCGCGACGCCGGCAACGAAGGAGCGCGTGCGCAACGTCGACTGCGATCCAAAGCAAGCCAACGAGGCGTCAGGCCGGGTGTTCGCCCTCAACGCCGGCATAGAGAACTTCGCCAAGCACTGCGCGGGCGGCGACAAACTCCCCCAAGCCGGCGGCATAGATGCGCTGCTTACGTTCGGCCGCAAGTGTCTGCAGGACAGCGGCCTCCCGAGTCGCGATTCCGGCGAGATGGCCGCCAAGATTTCGGCCATCGACCTCAATCGTGATGACAAGGCGCATCGCTTCGTCGTCACGTGGAACGCATTCCAGGACGGCAACCGCCTCGCTTACCTGGCACTCGCCATCGCGATCGCCATCGACAGCCTGGTGTTCATGTCGGGGCTTTTCGGCGCCAATGCCGTGCGCTCGCCGCTGACCGATCTCGAGGGTCGCAGCGACCTCACCGCCGACCAGCTCGAAGGCGCCATCGATTCGACGCTCAAGACGACGCCGCATCCGATGGCGACGCTCGCCGCACTGCTGCGTTCAATGCACCCGATCCACGCGGATGACGGCTTTACATCGGAGATCATTCTCGACGAGCGCGATCCGCTGCTCGATGACATGCGTGCCGTGCTGGTGGCGGGCGCCACTATCGGTGCGGTGCGCCGCGTCGGCGCCGACCGCTCGCGCTATCTGGTCTCGACCGGCCTCGCACGCTACTTCGCGGTTGCGCAGAGGAAGAGCTGGCCCGTGCGGACCAAGGAGGCCGATCGCAAGGAGCTGGTCAACGTCATCGGCGTGGCATTGCTTCCCGATCCGCAAGGCAATGCAGACGCCGTGCTCTCGGAGCTGCACCCGATCTCCGACGCGCCCGGCTACGCGGCCGAAGTCTATCCGTTCAAGATCGTCGACGCTGATCGCAAGCGCCTGATGATGAGCGTGCTCGGCGCCGGCGCGACGGTGACGGGCGCCGTGCAGCGGTTCAAGGACGATGGCGGGCGCTACTTCGTCTCGACCGACGTCTACAAGACCCTGCTGATGATGCGGGCGGCGGCCATCCCACAGTTCCGGACTGCCCGCGATCTGTCGACCGCGATCGCCCAGCCGCAGCTCGGCGGACCAGAGCAGCCGCGTCGGCTGCAAGGCTCCAATCCGCCCGCGCATGCGGCGCTCGAGCCGCCGCGGGCCGCGACATCTTCGAGGACGCCGCCGCCATTGCCTGGCGCTGAGGATCCGGAGTCCCCGCCGGCCCGCATCGTCGTGCCTCCGATGCCGGTCACGTTGCCGATGGAGCCGAGCTTCGGGCCGGCCAACGACGACCTGCCACGGATTTCCAACCCGGAACCTGCTGGTGTCGGTCACGGGCAGAACACGCTTGCCGCTGCCCTGCGCAGCCGCATTCGCGCCGAGGTGATCCAGCTCGACGGCCTCTATCCCTGGAACGACCGCGAAGTGGCACTCGCCGAGCGCGCAGGTGCCGGCTCGCCCGCCGAGCAGGCCTTGCAGCGCCTGAGCAGTCGCGCGCCTTATCTCGGCAAGCTCGTCAGCGACACCATCGCCGACTATCAGGGCAGCGTGCGGCGCGCCTTCGATTCGTTGCGCGAGGAGCACGAATATGACGCCGTCTACCTCAGGGAGCTGAACATCGTCTCCGAGGAGCTGACCCGTCTGATGCCGCTGCTGATCCTGTCGCCAGGCGGTCCCTATGAGCAGACCCTATCCGAAGCAATCCGGATGCTCGAGCGGCAATACGACGAAAAGCCGTCGCTCGAGCCATCGGAGGAAGTCCTTCTGCAACACCTGCGCCAGCAGCGTGACGATCTCAAAATGGTTCCGGACACCGACTCGAACCGGCTCAAACGCGTTGCCGATATCATCGAGCGGTATCGCGAGCGCCAGCAGGCGCATGCCGTTTGGGAAGCCTCAGACAAACGCACGCTGAACTGAGCGCTTCTGGTTCTGAAGAATACAACACCCGCTCCACGGAGCGGGTGTTGTCATATTCGGGTTCGATGAGGGCGGGTCTTCGTGCGCGTCTTCGTGCGTGTGCCCGGCCGTCGTCATTCCGCAGCCTTTGCCTTTTGTCCCTTGAACGCGGGCATGACCTCTTTCGAGAAGCGCTCGAGCTGCTCCAGCGCCACCTTCAGCGGCGTACCGAGGGGCAGCGAGCAGGAGATGCGCTCGAGACCGGGAAGCACCTTCTCGACGCCCTTCAGGTGCTCAACGATCTCCTCGGCCGTTCCGGCGAGGAACCCGCCAGCCTTCACGGCATCCTCGATGCGCGGCAGCTTGGTCGACGGCACCAGCTTTGGATCGCGCATGGCGGCAATCTGCTGTTCGCTGATCGCGCGGACGAGCCGCAGCTCGCCGAACATCTTCATGTTCTCTTCGTAATAGATCGCGGCTTCCTTCATCGCCTGCTCCTTGCTCGAAGCGATGTGGAATTGATAGCCGATCGACATGCGCTCGCCAGGGACGAGATCGATACCGCGGCGCTTGTAGGCCGCGCGGAAGCCGTCGATGTGCCGCTGCACGGCGCCACCCTCGGCCGAGCCGCCGCCAATGACGCCGCAGATACCGTGCTTCGCCATGAAGTCGAACGCGCGGTCCGAGCCCGACTGGATCGGCTGCCAGCATTCGACGGGCAGCTTCAGCGGCCGCGGGACTAGCGTGATCTCCTTCAGCGTGTACCCGCGATAGGGCACCTCCGGCGGGCAGGTGTAGTACTTGCCCTTGTGCGAGAATTTTTCCTCGTTGAAAGCCTTGAAGACGAGGTCCGTGCCTTCCTCGAACATCTCGCGGTTGGCTTCTTGATCGCTGAGCGGCGCACCGAACGTCTCGACCTCGCGCGTGTGATAACCGCGGGCAACGCCGAACACAGTGCGCCCGCGCGTCAGGATCTCGGCTGTCGCGTAATCTTCGGCGAGCCTGAGCGGATGCCACATCGGCACGACGTTGAAACCGCAGCCAATCCTGATGTTCTTGGTGATGCCGCAGAGGTGCATCGCCATCATCAGCAGGTTCGGGATGCACTCGGTGCCTTCCGGCTGGAAGTGGTGCTCGGCCATCCAGAACGTGTCATAGCCGTGCCTGTCCATCGTCTTGGCGTACTCCTCGGCTTTATAGAGTGCGCCGGCGAGTTGCTCGTTCGTATACCAGCGGTTGTTGATCGGTTTGCCGAGATAGCCGCAGTCCTCCATGTCGACCGTGCCGACGTAAGAGCTGTCGAAATACTTGATCATGGGGTTCCTCCGTGGGTGCCTGCCCGGCTCAGCCTCTGAGCGATCGGCGGCGAGGCTATGCGAAATCGGGAGGCGCGACAAACTCCGCGAAGAAATTGGCGCGCCCCGATTTGCGAAGGGTCGCGGGTCAAGCGCCGCATTGCCGTCCAGGAGCGGATCGCAGTGCGCGGTCAGCTTGCTCAAATCGTCATTCGCCTCGCTTGCTCGAGCATCAGCTTCGCGACGGGTCGCCATCGCATCGAGATCGGGATTTGGTTGGTTTTGCAACTTTTTGGGCGTGCTCAGGTTCGTTGAATGGAAAGGCTTTATGGGCCCCCTAGGAGGGGCTGCGGGGCGCTTATGCCACCGGCTGATCAGGCGCGGCAGCTGATCGCCGCCCCGCGCAGGATTATGGGCATAGTCCCCGTCTTTAAACTGCGGGCACCTGGCTTCGAGGGGCCAGGCGACGGGGCGGAGCCTCCGGGCGCGCGGCGTGCGAGACCGCTTCCCAGACCTGCATCCCGGCCGCTTTCAGGATCGCCTCTAGAAGCGCCCCCTCCATGGACCGGAACACGCCCACTTTGCCACAAGCCCCAAGCCCCAGGAACACTTCCCCAGGGTCAACCTTAATGCGCTCGGGTGATCCGGGAACTTACCTGCGCTCTGTGGGTTTCTCCATGCATCCGCCTACGGAAGCTTCTTGCATGGCAGATAACCCCAGAAGCACGGCACAGATCGGTGGCCATCCGATCCACCCAATGTTGATCCCATTCCCGATCGCATTTTTCGTCGCGACGTTTCTTTGTGATTTGGCGTTCTGGTGGACTCGAAATTCAGCCTGGAGTGACGCGACCCTTTGGCTGTTGGGGGCGGGTCTCGTGATGGCGGCGCTCGCCGCCCTGACTGGCCTCACCGATTTCGCCGGTGAGGCCCGCATTCGCGCCTTGAGCGATGCTTGGCATCACATGATCGGAAATGTGCTGGCCGTGCTGATTGAGCTCGGCAATTTCGCTCTGCGCTACTCCAATGGCTCAAGCGCGATCCTGCCGACTGGATTGGTACTATCGCTCCTCGTGGTTTTGATCCTGCTCTACACGGGCTGGAAAGGCTGGGAGATGGTCTACCGGCACCATATCGGTGTCGCAGATGACGAGGCCGACGCTGTCAACGCTGGCCGGCCGCGTTTCAGCGAGACGCACCTGCGGCACTGAAGTCGGCAGGGAAGCTCCGCCTCACGGGCCCCGCTTCTGCCGCAGGCTCGTCAGGACCTCCTCCGATGGCCAGCAATCGACCTTGAGGCGTGCCTGGCGCTGGTAGAGGCCGATCTGCCAGCGCGTATTGGAGCCGATCTTGCCGTCGATCTTGTCGATCGCGAAGCCGTTCGATTTCAGCCGCTGCTGGATCTCCTCGATGCCGGCCGTCGACATCTGGCGGATCTGCGCCCAAGGCGTTTGGAAGTCGCCACCGCCGGCAATGCGATCGGCGAGATGGCCCACGAACAGCGCGTAGAGATCGGACGTGTTGTAAGCGCGGAGCACCTTGAAGTTCTCGGTGACGAGGAACTGCGGGCCATGTGTGCCACCGGGCGACATCAGGTAGGCGGTGCGCGCCATGAGCGCGGGCGGGATGGGCTGCCCGCCTGGGCGCTTTACGCCGAGCTTTATCCACGCGCTGATCGGTCGCTCGTTGGCCGGGCCGTCGTTGGCGCAGTCCACGTTGCCGCCCGGAATGACTTCGAATCCCCAAGGCAGATTCGGCACCCAGCCTTTCAGCTTCAACTGCTGCGCAGCGGAGCCGAGCGCATCTGGAATCGAATTGAAGAGATCGATGCGCCCATCGCCATCGATGTCGACCGCGGAGCTGTAGAATTCGGAAGGCATGAATTGGGTGAGGCCCATGGCGCCGGCCCAGGATGCGCGCATCGCCTCGAGTGCAACGATGCGATCCTCGATGAGGCGCAAAGCATGGATCAGCTCGGTGCGAAACAGCTCCTTTCGGCGCCCCGTGTAGGCCTGTGTGGCGAGCACGCGAATGGCATTGTGCGGCAGCTTGTGGCTCCCGAACGCTGTTTCGCGTCCCCAGATCGCCAGGACAACGGAGCGGTCGACACCGATCTTGCGTTCCACTTCGGCGAGCGTCATCGAGTGCTGGCGGAGCAGATCGCGGCCCTGGGCGACAAGTCGCTCCATGTGTCCACGTGCCATGTACTCCTGCGGCGGCCGGATGAACTCGGCCTGGCCTTTGGGTGCGGCCTCGGGGCGCCCGGGTATGACGAGATCGGGCAGCGTGAGGTCCGGCTCGACGCCTTGGAAGGCACGATCGAAGGTAGCGCGAGAGATTCCTTTGGCCTGTGCGTCGGGCCACAGGCTGGCCAGGAATGCACGAAACGCGGCATCGGCGTGGGCCGCTGGAGCCTGCAGCAACCCCGCATGCGCGAACACAAGTAGCAAGACGAGCCGACAGCAGCGGCGCCCGCGACCGGCTCGCCAAGTGATCTTGCCAACCATCGGACCCTCCCGCCCGCATTTCTGTCTCGACGCCGTGTCAGCGCCATTCTGGGCGGTTTTAGGACGAACCAGCCGGAGGCGAACGAACCCAGGCCTGGGCATGCTCAGGCTGCACCGAGCTGGCGTTCAGCTCGCCTTCTTCAGTTTGTCGAGCTTGGCTTCCCAGGCCAGGGCCTGCGCGACGATGCGGTCGAGATCGTCGTGCTCGGGTGTCCATCCGAGTTGACTGCGGATTTTGGCCGATGCGGCGACGATGGCGGGCGGATCGCCCGGACGCCGGGGGGCGAGCTCGACATTGAGATTCTTGCGCGCGACGCGGTTCACGGCTTCGATCACCTGCAGAACCGAGCAGCCCTTGGAGTACCCGCAGTTGAAGATGTCGGACGTGCCACCA
Organism: uncultured Hyphomicrobiaceae bacterium; assembly: GCA_964500805.1. Classification (GTDB taxonomy): domain Bacteria; phylum Pseudomonadota; class Alphaproteobacteria; order Rhizobiales; family Hyphomicrobiaceae. Next base: position 17,177 of record CAZCQH010000020.1, on the reverse strand, counting down.
CTCCGCAGATGCGCCAGTGCCGACATGTGCGCACGCGCCAGGTCTTTCACGTGAATGAAATCGCGGATGCAGGTGCCATCGGGCGTCGGGTAGTCGGTGCCGAACACCTGCATCTTGTCGCGCTTCCCAAGCGCGGTTTCGCAGGCGACCTTGATCAGGTGCGTGGCGCGTGGTGTCGACTGACCCGAGCGACCACTCGGATCAGCGCCGGCGACATTGAAATAGCGCAGCGCCACGTAGCGGAAGTCATGCGCAATCGATGTGTCGCGCAGCATGATCTCCGTCATCAGCTTCGATGATCCATAAGGCGACATCGGGTGGAGCTCGGCGGTCTCCGACACCGGGTTCTCCTTCGGACTGCCGTAAACGGCGGCGGTCGACGAGAAGATGAACATCTTTACGCCGGCTTCGACCGCGGAGGCCATCAGCTGGCGCGATTTGACCGTGTTGTTGAGGTAGTAGCCGAGCGGATCGGAGACCGAGTCCGGGACGACGATCGAGCCGGCGAAGTGAATGATCGCCTCAATCTTGTTCTGCCGGAAGACGCTGCGCAGCAGAACGGCATCGCCGATGTCACCGATCACCAGCCTTGCGCTCGGCGCGATGGCCCAGCTGAACCCCGTCGAGAGATTGTCGAGAACCACGACCTCCTCGCCGGCATCGACGAGCTCGAGCACCATATGGCTGCCGATGTAACCGGCCCCGCCCGTCACCAGAATTGCCATATCGGTTCCCTTTTTTGCTTGTCCTTAAGGTCTCGTTCACCGTGGATCAGTGACTTCGCGCTAAGCACATGTCACTACCGCAACAAGACGGAGGTCTTGTGCGTTGGATCGAGGGCCAGACCGGCTGTCAGATCCACCTTCAATTGAGGTCCACTCCATGCCGTCCAAGTTCCGCCCCATCCGCAAAGCCGTTTTCCCGGTCGCCGGTCTCGGCACACGGTTCCTGCCTGCCACCAAGGCCGTGCCGAAGGAGATGCTGACCGTCGTGGACCGGCCGGTGATCCAGCACGTCGTCGACGAGGCCCGCGCAGCCGGCATCGAGCATTTCATCTTCGTTACGGGCCGCAACAAAGGCGTCATCGAGGACCATTTCGATATCCAGTTCGAGCTGGACCGGGTTCTGGCCGAGCGGGGAAAGACGGCGGAACGCGAAGCGCTCGCCCGCGATCTCCCGCAGGCCGGACAAGCCAGTTTCACGCGCCAACAGGCTCCGCTCGGGCTTGGGCACGCGGTGTGGTGCGCCCGCGATATCGTCGGCGATGAGCCGTTCGCGCTGCTGCTGCCCGATATGCTGCACCATGCCAGTGAGCCTTGCCTTGCCGAGATGATCGAGGCCTATAACGCGTATGGCGGCAATCACGTTGCGGTGGCGCCGGTTCCCGAAGATCAGACGCACCAATATGGCATTGTCGGCGTCAAGGACCGCGCGGCGAAAGTCTCGCAGATCACGGGCATGGTGGAGAAACCGCCGCAAGGAACTGCACCGTCCAATCTTCATATCACCGGCCGCTACATCCTGGAGCCGGAAGTCTTCGGATTGTTGGCGGCTCAGGAGAAGGGCGCTGGCGGCGAGATTCAGCTCACCGATGCCATGATCAAGCTGTCTCGAGATCCGAAGCATCCGTTCTTCGCGGTGCGCTTCGATGGCACGATCTATGACTGCGGCTCCAAGATCGGCTTCCTCGCCGCCAACGTCGCTTATGCGCTGAAGCGGCCGGAACTGGCCGATCAGCTCAAGGCCGAGATCGGTAAGCTGATGTAAGCGCGGTGGCGCTGTTGCGGGCATTTGCATTGCTCCGCCTTGCTACTGTCGGACCCGGACGCCGACGCGAAACTCGTCGGCGTTGTAGTTGCGCGAGATGTCGGTCGACTCGTATGTCAGGTGCTGGTAGCGACTGAAAAGCGTCCAGTTCCGATTGACGAAGTACTCCAGGCCAAGCTCGCTCAGCAGATCGTGCTCCTTCAGGGTCAGACCTTCGTAATCGAGGGTCGTGTAGCGCATTGCCGCTGTGCCGATCAGATACCGTCGGAACGCATGCCGGAGCTCGACGCCGTACGACTGGGACAGGGCGCCGCCCGAGCCGGCAAGCGTCGATTCGCCGATGGTCGAGCGTGCGGTGAAGAGCAGCGACGTCAGTCCCGACAGGCGCCAACCCAGATTGGCGTCGACAACGATCCCGCTTATCGAGGGCAGGCGGCGATCGTCGAACTCCTGATGCTGCTGGCCGATCGAGATTTCGCCACGGAGCTTCTGGTCTTTGTCATTGCCGGTGCCAGCGCCTCCAAAACTGACGCCGACGCTGATCCGGTCGCCCTGCGAGTCGCGCTGGATGGTGTCGAAAGCAGGCGCCTTGTACTCGCGCGTGTTGTGGGCGACCTCACCGAATACGCCGAAGCTCCGCTTCAGGAGCCACGTGGCGCGAGCCGCCGACTCCAGCGTGGTGGTGTCGCGCGAGTCGTTGCCAACGAGCCCACCGACCGGATCCATCGAGCTGCCGAAGTCCGTCTCGGTCATGGTGCCGCGCAGCTGGATCGCGAGTCGATTGAACCGGTGATTGAACGCGACTGCCAGGCGATCCGTATCCACGTTGGCCCGCGAGCCGGTGGCGCTGGCAGCGTTGATCGAGCCGCGCTCCTCCTGGTTGCGCTCATGCGACGCGAGCACCTCGATGTTGGTGCGGCGGGTGATGTCGATCCGGCCGCGTGCCTCGAGCAGATAAGCGCGGTCGTCCTCGGACGAAAACTCGTTGTGAAACGTGCTCGCCCCGGTGGCGCGGAACTCCATCGCGTGCCTGCGCCAGTTCGAAACCGCGCGTATCGATGGCCGCACATCGAACGACACGTCGCGCCGAACCTGGCTGCTTGAGCGGAAGATGTTGTCATAGGCCGTGATGGCGAATTCGGCCTCGGGAAAGACCACGAATCCCCCGACTCTGACGCCGACGGGATCGTAAGGCTCGAAGCGCGCGAACCGCGCCGGACGCCGAGCGAGCAGCGGGTCGACATCGATTTCGAAGGCAAAGGGGTCTCTCGTCTGATCGTTGTCCTCGGTGAACGCACGCGGATCGTGACCAGCCGGCGGGCCTTCGACCTCGCCGGCTTCGCGCTCGGTGCGCTGGTCCGTCACGTTCGGATCGATGCCGTCGACCGAGGCTCCGTCATCTTCAGAGATGACGCCATCCACGGGTTGGACCTTCGGTGGCGGCCAGTTCAGATCGCCATCGACAGGGACCGGCGATCGCCTTCGCGTTCGCGGAACATCCTGCGATGCATCGTTTGAGTCGGAAAAAAGGTCAGGCTGTGCTTCGCTTTGCGCCAACCCCGGAGCCGTTTGCATATCGATTTGGCGCGGCTGGCCGCCGGTCGCCTGACGGACCGTAGTAGTGAATCCGCGTGCCGGCTCGGAGCTGCGCGCCTGGGCCTCGGCCTGATCCGAAACAGCGATGCAGGCCGCGAGCGCTGCCGACAGCATGACGGCAACGAGGCCCGCATTTCCCCGCTTCGCGTTCACGATCGCGTCCCTTGCATCAGCTCGATTGCGCGTGGCAACCGGCGGTCCTCAGTCAGCCACGCTTACGGGCACGGAAAACGACGAACGCGTACGGCTCGACCCTAGGGGATGAGGGGTTAACGGGCGGTTAGCAGCTGACCGGCGACAACGGCCGATGCCTCACGTCACACGAAGCGCGAAAAACAGCGCGATTCCAGCGATACCCGAGAGCGCCATCCCAGCCACGAACCCGGGTGCTCGAGGCAGGAGATCGCGATCCGAGTCCAGCCCGGGCAGGCTCGTATACGCCCTCTCGATGATCATCGGCGGTCGTTCTTCGTCGATGAGCGAGGCAAGGCCCAGCGGCTCGGGAGAATGCACGAGCTGCGAGGACCTGTTCAGCGTCGTGGTGTGGACCATCGGCGCGATCGTATAGGTTTGATCGTGGAGTTCCGGCCTCGGCTCGGACAGCGCCGGACCGTCGAGGGAGTCGCCCTTCGGCTCGGTGTCCACCTTCTGCTCGCCAGGCATTGGCTGCGTTTCGACGACGGCCGCGAGCGCTTTGATGATGTCTTCTGCGCTCCGAGCAGCGCCACCAGTGCTCGCGGCCGGCACGCCCCGGTTGGCCGGCTCCGCCGTGGTGGTTGCCGCAGCCTCCGGCTTGCGCTCGTTCTCTGCAGCTTGCGCCATCTCGACGGCAGGCGGCTCTGCCGGTGTTGACTCTCCGGCAGGCGCGGCTGCGGCCGATGGCTCGCCCTCAGGTGAGTCTTGGCTGTCTGCAGGCGGTCCGATGTGCACCGAAATGCGGGCCAGATCTTCCAGCAGCTCGCGCTGCTCGCGCAGCAGGGCCGCCAGTCGCGAACCCGTGGTGAACGGGTTCGCCTCGGAGACGACAGGCGCATCCGCAAGTCGCGTCGCCAAGCTGGCCACCGCCGGTGCTGCCGCTGGCTCGCTGCCGGTGCTCGATTCTGGTTCGCTGACGGGCGCGGCCGCGGGCTCAGGCTTGCGCATCAGGTCGGCGAGACAGGTGGCTTCGCTCACCCGATAGGGGAGAGGCCGCGCGATCGCGATACGCTGGTTCGGCGGGATCGTATCTCCGGCCACGACAGGGGTTGCTGGCTTGATCGATGCGATGCGTTCTGAAAGCCGCCGGTGGCTTGTGTCCAACGCCTCCGGCGCCGAACCGGTGACGGCTTCCGTGCCGCGGACTTTGCTGGCCAACCGGCTTGGCAACGACCCAAGTGTGTTGCCGACGTCGTTGGCGACCTGCTCGATGAGACGAGTCGAACTGAACGAGCCCATGCGGGCACTCCTAACGCGTTACGCAACTGACACGCCGGCTTGCGCCGGGAACACGAACGATGGGTCAAGACTGCCGCGCCAGGTTCGATATCCGATCGAGCAGGCGGGGGCGGTTCTCGTTCTCGACCCGCTTCGGCGCCACGTTCGGCTCCGAACGGTTAGCCTCTGTGCCAGTTGAGGCGGATTCAAGGCTTTTTGTGGCAGAAGCGTCTGCAGCCGCAAGTGCCGGCCGCTGCAATGGTTCAACATTGCTCGGACGATCGGAGGACGTATCATTGGACTGGGCGATGCGCTCGCCTAGCGCTTTCCGGGCGGCTCCTTGGGCGCTGAGCTTGGCGGCTTGGCTTTCCAGCTGCTCGGCTTGCTTCGCTGCATTATCTTCCGCAGCGGCCAGCTCCTTCTTCAACACGGCAATTGTTTCTTCTCGGCGCTTCACCTCGGACTCAAGCGCGTCGATCTTGGATCGGAGGAGCGCACCGTCTTCTGTAGCCCGGGTGTCGGTCGCTTGCTTCTCGAAAACGGCTATTGATGCTTTGAGACGCGCAATTTCGGTCGCCTGGTCTTCGGAGAGCGCTTTCAGAGCGCCAAGCTCCTGCTGCAACGCGGCAGCTTCGGGCGGGGTGCCCGAATCCGTCTGGGAGCCAGCATCGGCTGCCGCAGCGCGCAGATCTGCGATCAAGGCTTCCTGCTTCTGCGCCTGGGCCTTCAGCGCTTCCAGCTCTGCTTCCAGGACTGGCGCCCTGTTCGATCCGGACTTTTTGCTCCGGGCTTCCGCTGCCTGCAGCCTCGACCGCAGGTCGCTGATCTCGCGATCGCGGTTGAAGAGCAGCTTCTTCGTCTCCTGGACGAGCGACTCGAGACGCGGGATGCGGTCACCCACCGTCTGCTCGAGGACGTGGCGCGCGTTGGTCAGTTCCTCGTGGCTGGACTTGGCGACCTCCAACTGCCCCTGCAATTCGTTGATCATCGCATCGCGGCGGTTCAGGTCGATTTTCTGGCGCGCCTCGGCCAGGCGAATGTGCTCGATCTCGCTCTCGAGCTTGTGGACGCGAATCGCGAACTCTGCCCTGATCCGGTCCTTGTCGGCCCGGATCTCGGTGTCCGTGACCGGCATCGTCTCTTTGATGCGCACCGTTGTCAGGCGGACGGCGCGGCGCCAGAACGCAGGTGCGATCAACAAGGCAAGCAGCATCGCGGCCAGAAAGCCGAGCGCGATCAACATGCCGGACTGAATCGAAATCAAGAGCACATTCCCGGGTCAGGCCACCTTCGTTGTCAAACTATACTTGAAACAAGGCGGCGCCCATCGGGCTTGTGCAATCAGAACGGATTCCAGGTCGGACGTCGCGTGTACTTCAAATAGCCGATGTTCGCACCGAGGCGAAGCCCTATTCCGGAACGGATCGGCGCGAGAATGATGTCGTTGTTGCTTTGGAACGTCAGGCCGACGCCACCAACCACATAGGCCGAGCCCGCGATGCCGCCGAAGCGCTGATAAATGTCTGACGGATCACGCAGGTTGTAGACGAGCACCATGACTTTGGAGCCTTCTGCACCGGCATCGAAACCCAAAGACGGTCCTTGCCAGAAGATCTTATGATTGCCGGCGTCCTTGGTGTACATCACACCTTCGCCGTAGCGCAGGCCGCCGACGAAGGCGCCGCCGGCGTCCTCGCCCAGGATGTAGCCGTTGGGGCGGCCCTTCTGCTTGAAGGCGTATTCGATCACGCTGGCGAGGCCCTGGCTGACGGACCCGAAGAATCCATGCCCGGCGTCGCGGATCTCGCGCATCGAGAACGTGCCTTCGCGGTACTCGTCGTCGTAGCGCCGCGGTGGAGGATCGTCGCGATAGGGCGGCGGCGGCTCATACGAGCGGCCGTAGGCGGGCTGATCGTACCCGCGGTCGTAGGAACTGTGTCGATCGGAATAGCCGCCATGGCGTGGCTCGTAGCCGTCATTGCGCGATGGGGGCGCCCGGTAGGCGTCATCGCGCTGATAGGAGCTCTGGCCGCCATAAGGCACCGGGCCAGGCCTGCCGCCGTAAGCCGGCGCGCCATAGCCGCTGTTGCTGCCGTACGTGCCGCCATAGCCCTGTGCATTGCCATTGGTCGGCGGATCAAGCGGGCGTGACTCGAATCGATCGGGGTCGACATCACGGCGTTCGTCGTAGGGAGTGAAGGAACGCGGCTCGGAGTTGGCCCAAGGGAGGGGTCGCTCTTGCGCTAGCGCGGCTGTCGCGAGCGTCTCCGCCATTCCGATCAGAAGCGTGGCAGCGGCGACTGCACGCAGTATGCTCTTGATGGGCATGCTCGACATCCAAAACCAACCCTGGCGCCTGGCGCGAGGCGGGATGCCTGGACCAATTTCGTCCGGCCAATGTCCCCGACTTCGTAAACCGAGTGTTGACAAAAAGTGTTACCAAAGTGTGACCAGGACGCCGAAGATCCCGCCTGAAACAAGGCTTTGTAGTGGCCGGGGTGATGACGGCGCGTCCAACGGGTTCAACGCGGCGGTTATCCGGCGAGCGCCTCCGCCGCCCCCCACGCAACGAAGTGCGGATTTCGCAGACGATCTTTGGGCGTCTCTTGGCAGCGTTGCCCATAGCACAGCGGCGCGCCGGAAAGCTCCGTGACGCTGCCGCCAGCCGCCAGCAAGACGGCATGACCCGCGGCGGTGTCCCAAGCCATCGTCGGGCCGAGGCGCGGGTAAATGTCAGCCTCGCCGCGCGCGATTACACAAAACTTCAGCGATGAGCCGGCGTCGCTGCGCTTCGCAATCCTGTAGCGGGCCAGAAATGCCTCGGTCTCGGGCGTATTGTGCGAGCGGCTGGCCATCGCGGTCAAGCCGTCCCGGTCAGGCTTGCGCACGCGGATCGTCGTCCACGCCATATCTTGCCATCGCAGCTTGCCAGCCATACTCGCATCGACACGCGTGCGTGCAGAGTGCCTCTCGCCCAGGGTCGCATAGAGATCGCCGAGCGCAGGAACGTAGACGATGCCGAAGCAGGGTGCGCCATTCTCGACGAGCGCGATATTGACCGTGAACTCGTCACGTTGGTTGATGAACTCGCGCGTGCCATCGAGCGGATCAACGAGAAAAAACCTGTCCTTGAGCTCAGGGAGATGCCCCGCTGCGACGCTCTCTTCCGCAACAACCGGGATGTCGGGCGCTGCGGCGCTCAGGCCCTGGATGAGAATCGCCTCCGCTTCCCGGTCGGCGGCCGTGACGGGCGACTCGTCCTGCTTGGTCTCGACCGCAACGCCAGACTTGTAATAGCGCATCTCAACGGCACCAGCCTGGAGAACAGGCTCGATCAATACCTCCAGCAGCTTCATGTGGTCGAGCATCGAGTGCTTCCTTCAGCACGGCTGGATTGATCGGCGTCACAGCCATAGGGACGTGTCTTAATTGTCATAATGGCAGGTATCTCAGGGCCGAATTGTCGTTGTCGCACTTGGCAGCGGGATGGCGACGCATGTATCAGACGGAGATCGCGCGTCACAAGTCTATGCGCGCATTTCGCCCAGTAGCAGCGTTTCTGATCCACAGTGCGCGTGCCGCAGCCTCGGGCCAACGGGGCGGACAGGCCGGGCCATGGGCTCGCCTCGGGGCAAGACAGTGATGACGCAATCCGCACAACCAACCGATCTCGAGCTGGTCGCCCTGATCTCGAGCAAGATTTGCCATGACGTAATCAACCCCGTCGGTGCGATCTACAATGGCCTCGAGATCCTGAGCGAGGAGGACGACCCGGACGCCAAGTCGAGCGCCATGTCGGTCATTCGCAACGTCACCGAGCAGGCCTCGGCCCGGCTGCAGTTCGCGCGGTTTGCCTTCGGCGCGGCGGGATCTGCGGGCGCGCTGATCGACCTGGCGACCGCGGAGCAGATCAGTCGCGGCTTCCTCGGCGCCGGCAAGCACAAGCTGCAATGGACCGGACCCGCCGGCCATGTCGGCAAGGATCGGGTGAAGCTGTTGCTCAACATGATCTCGTCGGCGGTCAGCGCCCTGCCGCGTGGCGGCGACATCATGGTGACCATCAAGGGGCCGCTCGAGACGGCATCCTTCGAGTTGCGCTGCCGCGGCACAGGCGCCAAGCCGCCATTGCATCTCGCCGAGTTCCTGGCCGGTGGACCGACGCCGCCGCTCGATACCATGAGCATTCAGCCCTATTACACGGCCCGGCTTGCCAAGAGCGCTGGTATGGTGCTCGAGGTGTCGAAGGACGGGGCCGACATCATGCTGAAAGCGCGCTGAGGCGCTGCAGCGCCGAGGCCCTGGCACGTCCAATCGGCCATTCTCGGATAGGCCAAACGTTGCACTTTCGTGCTATTCGGGGGTCTCGATCCGCACGAGGCTGCGCGACGTGTCACAAGAAGACCGACAAACCCCGAGTCAATCGCCGTGGCACGCGCGCGTGCTCACGATCTTTCCCGCGATGTTTCCCGGACCGCTCGGCCTGTCGCTGTCGGGACAGGCGCTAGCGGCGGGGCTGTGGCAACTCGATACGGTCGACATTCGCGAGTTTGGACTTGGCCGGCACGCTCAAGTCGACGACACGCCGGCGGGCGGCGGCGCAGGAATGGTGCTGCGTGCCGACGTGCTTGGCGCAGCCATCGACGCGGCGCGGCGCGATGCACCGGTCGAGTTGCCGCTCTTCTATCTCTCGCCCCGCGGCGCGCCGTTCACCCAGCAAATGGCGCGTCAACTCGCGGGCGGGCCGGGTGTCTTGCTGCTCGCGGGTCGCTTCGAAGGCATCGACGAGCGCGTGATCGAGGGCCGCCAGATCCGCGAAGTTTCGATTGGCGACTATGTTCTGTCAGGCGGCGAGCTGGCTGCGATGGTCATGATCGATGCGTGCGTCAGGCTCATTCCGGGAGTGATGGGGGAAGCGGCTTCGCTCGCGGAGGAGAGCTTCGAGGGTGGATTGCTTGAATATCCTCACTACACGCGGCCGCGGGAGTGGGAGGGGCGAACCATCCCGGAAGTGCTGCTCTCCGGCGATCACGCCAAAATCGCCAAATGGCGCCGCGAGCAAGCCGAGCGCATCACCCGTGAGCAGCGACCGGACCTGCTGCGGGACGGCACCGCGTGATCGCGTGAGCTGACGTGGCGGACTTCCGCCACCGATGCTGACAAAAACTCAACCGCTGGGCAGCCGCTCCAATACGTCCTTCAAGCACCCGAGGTCTTTCCGGTTCGCCCGCCGCATGGCGGATGCAATGAACGGTGTCATCAGGCGGGAAAATCCAGTGGGAGCGCCTCGATTGCGCAAAGTCATGCGCGTGCCTCCATTGGCGGTCGAGAGCCACGTATAGGTCGTTTCCATCGCGAACGGTCCGTCTGCGGTCCGCATCACGAAGCGCTCGCCGGGCACATGGTCGGCAACTTCGTACGTGTAGGACAGTCTCCGGCCGAGAAAGTGCGCGACGAATGCGATCCTCGATCCGATTCGCAACGGCGGGGCGGTGATCCACTCGACCGACTTTATGTTGACGTACCATTTGGGTGCGTTGTCCGGTTCTGCAGAAAATGCAGCGACCACCTCCCGGGGCCTGGCAATGACAATCTCGGAAATGATGTCAACGTCTGCCATCTAACATCTCCGCTGCAGCATCGCAGGCATGATGCTTGGGAGGTACGCGCACTTCATTGCTTTGCGGTGGGCTTCGGTTGCGCGAGGCCTAGTTCGGCTTCGAGCTCGGCAACGCGCTCGCGCAGCTTGCGCATTTCACCGCTGCGCTTGCCGATCTCCATCTGAATATTGCCGATCTCGAACGGATCGTTCTGCGCGCCGGGATTTCGGGCACGCGCCATCATGATGTCCGAGATCCTCTTCTGATCGCGGCGATTTTCCTCGTCCAGGCGCTTCAGGCGCTCGCGCGACTGGGCAAGCTCGACGACCTTCGCGGTCTGTTGGGGATCGGCACGCTTCTTGATCTCCTCCTCGAGCTGGCGCAATCGCTCCTCGCTGGTGCCGGGCGCGCTGGGCGTGCCTTGCCTCATAGCGCCGCTGGCCGACGCTAGCTTGAAGTAGAACTCGCCGGTCAGCGCCGAGTGATCCCAGGGCACCTGCCGCCCTTTGGTCGATGCCAGCACATCCTTCCTGACATCGATCATGATCGAGGTCAGCGTGCGCTCCGGCTGCGACAGCGCCTTGGTCAAAGCAGCGGTGAACGGCGAGTTGCGCCCTTGGCCGTCGAGGGCGACGTTGCCAGGCTGCGTCGAGTAGGCGACGAATGTTCCAACGCCGGCCTGCACCTGGGCGAGACCCTGACCGACCGCCGCAGAGCGTGTTCCCATGGTGCGCGCAAGATTGCGTGCGAGCGGATTGTCCCGGCACGCGTCGAGCAGCACGATGCTGGTCTTGCCATCGCGCTCGAGCTCCATCTGCTTCAGCACGAAATCCAGCGAAACACCCTCGAAATCGAGATCGCGTTCCCCTTGCAGCTGGGCGTCGACGGGAACCAGGAAGTTGCGGCCGCTGACCTGCAACCCGTGCCCCGCGTAGAAGAACAGCGCGACATCCGACTTGGGCAGCGCACGCGAGAACTCCCTGAGCTTCATGTCGAAGCTGCGCTTGTCGAGGTCCGTCCCCGAGAAAACCTCGAAGCCCAATCCCTTGAGGGCGGCGGCGATATCGTTTGCGTCGTTGACCGGATTCGCGAGGGCGCCGGCACTGGTGTAGGCCGCATTGCCGACGACCAGAGCGATTCGGCGTTCGCCTTGACCCCAGGCGCTTGTGCTCACCGCGATCAGCAGCGCCAGCACCAGCGCCAAACCCTTCATTGGCCGGCGCGCGTCATTGCTCGACATCAGTCCCCCCAAAGGCAGGCGTATGAAGCCAAACCAGCAGTGAATTTTGACGGATCGGAGACAATCGGAGCTGCTGGCCCGCATCTGGCAATCGGCTGTTTCTGCAGCCTTGGGTTGCCTGCACCGGAAATCAGGCGTGGGCTCGACCATCGGCGCCCTTGATCATGCCCGCTTTATGCCGCAGAAGCGAAATGATTTGCTGCGGGGTCATGAGGCGGCACGAACATGGCGATCCTCGTCGACAAGAACACCAAGGTCATCTGCCAGGGCATCACAGGCCTCCAGGGCACCTATCATACATCCGCCGCCGTCTCCTATGGCACGCAGGTGGTGGGCGGCGTGACGCCCGGCAAAGGCGGGACCAAGCACCCGGATCCCAAGCTTGCGCATCTGCCGATTTTCGATTCCGTCCTCGAAGCGAAGAAGAAGACCGGTGCCAACGCAACGTCGATCTACGTACCGCCGCCCTTTGCAGCGGACGCCATTCTGGAGGCGATCGATGCGGAAATCCCGTTGATCGTGTGCATCACCGAGGGCATCCCTGTGATGGACATGATCAAGGTGAAGCGGGCGCTGACGGGCTCCTGGTCGCGGCTGATCGGACCCAATTGCCCGGGCGTTCTCACCACAGGTGAATGCAAGATCGGTATCATGCCCGGCAACATCTTCAAAAAGGGCAATATCGGCATCCTGTCCCGCTCGGGCACGCTGACCTATGAGGCTGTGAAACAAACGTCGGACGTAGGCCTTGGGCAATCGACGGCCGTTGGAATAGGCGGCGATCCGGTCAAGGGCACGGAGTTCATCGACGTGCTCGACATGTTCCTCTCGGACCCCGAAACCCACGCGCTCATCATGATCGGCGAGATTGGCGGATCGGCGGAGGAGGACGCGTGTGAGTTCATCAAGCGCGAGCGAGCCAAGGGACGGTCGAAGCCGATCGTCGGCTTCATTGCAGGAGCCGCTGCCCCGCCGGGACGGCGCATGGGGCATGCCGGCGCCATCATTTCGGGCGGCAAGGGCAAAGCCGAGGACAAGTTCGAGGCCATGCGATCGGCCGGCATCACGATATCGTACAGTCCGGCGGGCCTCGGCTCGACACTCGTCGAGGTGCTCAAGAACTAGGCGCCGTCGGTTTTCACCGCGCTGTAGTTCTGCGGCTGCTGGAAGCTGATTTTTAAGGTTCGCCTGGGGTCAAGCCCGCGGATTCGAGATCAAACCTTTGGCGGTCTTAAAGACTTCAGCAAATTATACTATGTGAAGCTGCGAATCAGGGAGCCGTCCGGCGCCTTTTCAGTCAGCTTGATATGCGCGCCGCCTCGGCGGCTTCACCCGGGAGCGGACATGTCTCGCCAACCCCTCAATGCCGCGTTTGCTCAGACTTCCTTTCTGCAGGGGGCCAACGCCGCCTACATCGAGCAGATGCAGGAACAATACGAGCGCAACCCGGGCTCGGTCAGCGACGAATGGCGGCTGTTCTTCCAAAGCCTTCATGAGGAAACGCAACGTGGCGGCCGGAATGGCCGGCAGGATGGGGACAACGGCCACGGGCCGTCTTGGGCGCGCCCGCTCGACGAGATGGTCCAAGGCGGAGAGCTCGTCGCGGCGCTCACCGGAGACTATGGAGCGACAGAGCGGCAGATCCGGGAGCGCCTCGCGGCAAGGGCGCATGGTGCCGGCGTCGAGCTCTCCCCCGCCGCGACCTATCGCGCGACCCAGGACAGCCTCCGGGCGCTGATGCTGATCCGCGCCTATCGCGTGATGGGACACCTGGTGGCCGACCTCGATCCGCTCAGTATTGCCGACCGCAAGGTGCACCAGGAGCTCAAGCCGGAAACTTACGGCTTCACGGATGCCGATCTCGATCGGCCTATTTTCATCGACAAGGTGCTCGGCCTCGAGACCGCGAGCGTGCGCCAGATCCTCAAGATCCTGCGCCGCACCTACTGCCGCCAGATCGGCGTCGAGTTCATGCACATCACCAGCCCGCAACAGAAGCGCTGGATCCAGGAGCGCATCGAGGGCGAGGCGAAGGAGGTGCGCTTCACGCCCGAGGGCAAACGCGCCATCCTTAACAAGCTGATCGAGGCGGAAGGCTTCGAGAAGTTTGCCGACGTCAAATACACCGGCACCAAGCGGTTCGGGCTCGAGGGCGGCGAATCCCTCATTCCCGCGCTCGAGCAGATCATCAAACGCGGCGGTCAGCTCGGCCTGAAGGAGATCGTCATCGGCATGGCGCACCGCGGGCGGTTGAACGTGCTCGCCAACGTGATGAGCAAGCCGCTGCGCGCCATCTTCAATGAGTTCAAGGGGGGCTCGTTCAAGCCCGACGACGTCGAAGGCTCGGGCGATGTGAAGTACCACCTCGGCGCCTCGTCCGACCGCGAGTTCGACGGCAACAAGGTGCATCTGTCGCTCACCGCGAACCCATCGCATCTGGAGATCGTCGATCCCGTCGTGCTCGGCAAGGTGCGCGCCAAGCAGGACCAGCTCGGTTGCGAGCCAGGCGAACGCAATCCGGTGCTGCCGCTGCTGATCCATGGCGATGCAGCATTTGCCGGCCAGGGCGTGGTGGCGGAGTGCTTTGGCCTTTCTGGACTCAAAGGCCACCGGACCGGCGGTTCGATCCACTTCGTGATCAACAATCAGATCGGATTCACGACCAACCCGCGATATTCGCGCTCGTCGCCCTACTGCACGGACGTGGCGAAGATGGTCGAGGCACCGATTTTCCACGTCAACGGCGACAATCCGGAGGCCGTCGTGCATGTCGCCAAGATCGCGACCGAGTTCCGCATGCGGTTCCAGAAGCCGGTGGTAATCGACATGGTCTGCTACCGGCGCCATGGACATAACGAGTCGGACGAGCCCGGCTTCACGCAGCCGCTCATGTACCGGAAAATCCGATCGCACCCGACCACAGTGGAGCTCTACGCCAAGAAACTGGCCGACGAGGGTATCGTCCCGGCGGCGGAGTATGAGGGGCTCAAGGGCACGCTCCGCGAACGGCTCGACGCCGAGCTGGCGCAGGCTGAGGGCTACAAGCCGAACAAGGCCGACTGGCTCGATGGCCGCTGGTCGGGCGTGGAGTTGCCGCAAGACGATGTCCGGCGAGGCAATACCGGTGTTGCTGTCGATACGCTCAGGGAGATCGGCCGGCGCATCACCACGCTGCCGCAGGACTTCAATGCGCACAAGACGATTACGCGACTGCTCGAGCGGCGCCGCGAGATGATAGAAACGGGTGAGGGCATCGATTGGGCGATGGCCGAGCATCTGGCATTCGCAACGCTGCTGAAGGAGGGATTCCCCGTTCGTCTGTCGGGGCAGGACTGCGAGCGCGGCACCTTTTCGCAGCGCCACTCCGTGCTGATCGACCAGGAAACGGAGCGGCGCTACACGCCGCTGAAATACGTGTCGCCCGATCAGGCACGTTTCGAGGTGATCAACTCGTCGCTCTCCGAGGAGGCAGTGCTCGGCTTCGAGTACGGCTATTCACTCGCAGAGCCCAACGCGCTTACCGCATGGGAAGCCCAGTTCGGTGACTTCGCCAACGGAGCGCAGGTGATCTTCGATCAGTTCCTGTCGTCGGGCGAGCGGAAATGGCTGCGCATGTCGGGTCTCGTGTGCCTGCTGCCCCACGGCTACGAAGGCCAAGGGCCGGAGCACTCCTCGGCACGTCTCGAGCGCTTTTTGCAGATGAGCGCTGAGGACAACTGGCAAGTCGCCAATTGCACGACGCCCGCCAACTACTTCCACATTCTCCGGCGGCAGTTGCATCGTAAGATCCGGAAACCGCTGATCCTGATGACACCGAAGTCGCTGCTCAGGCACAAGCGGGTGATCTCGCGGGTGGGCGACTTCGGTCCAGGCTCGAGCTTTCACCGCGTGCTCTGGGACGACACGGAATACCTGAAGGGAGAGAAGATCCAGCTCAAGCCGGACCACGAGATCAGGCGCGTCGTGCTCTGCTCGGGAAAGGTCTACTACGATCTCTACGAGGCGCGTGAAGCAGCCGGCATCGACGACGTTTATATTCTGCGCGTCGAGCAGCTGTTCCCGCTGCCGGTGCGGGCGCTGCTGACCGAGCTCGGCAGGTTCACCAGTGCCGAGGTCGTGTGGGCGCAAGAGGAGCCCAAGAACATGGGCGCGTGGAGCTACATGGACACGAGCCTTGAATGGCTTCTGCGCCAGCTCTCGATCAAGGCCAAGCGGCCGCGCTATGTGGGCCGTATGGTGTCGGCGGCAACGGCGACCGGCTTGGCTTCGAAGCACGCAAGCGAGCAAAAGGCGCTGGTGACGGAAGCGTTGGCGGTTTAGCAGGGCGTCAAGATTTGAACGTTCCTCTCCCCGTACTTCACGGAGGAGAGGGTTCGGGCGAGGGCGGCAGCGCGCTGGCGGCCGCCCCTCACCCTGACCCTCTCCCGATTGCAAGTGCAGGGAGAGGGGACAGGGGGAAGTGGAGCGCGCGATGGCAATTGACATCAAAGTTCCCGCACTGGGCGAGTCGGTCACCGAGGCGACGGTCGGCAAGTGGCTGAAGCAGCCGGGTGAGGCCGTAAAAGCCGATGAGCCGCTGGTGGAGCTCGAGACGGACAAGGTCTCCGTCGAGGTGCCGGCGCCCGCGGCCGGCGTGATGGGCGAAATCCGTGTCGCCGAAGGCGCGACGGTGGCTGTGGGCACGGTTCTCGGCACGATCAAGGAGGGAGCCGCAGAAGCTTCAGCACCGCCGGCGCCTGCCGCTCGGCCAGCCCCTGCTGCACCGGCCCAGACCGCGGCAAAACCCGGCGAAATGCCGCCAGCGCCCGCTGCGCGCAAGATCCTTGACGAAAAAGGCATCGCTGCCGCCGACGTCGCCGGCAGCGGACGACGCGGGCAGGTGCTGAAGGAAGATGCGATGGCAGCTGCTGCCCGACCCGCCGCGCCGCGCGCGGCACCGGCTGCGCAAGCCGCGGTTCCAACGGCTGCCGGGGGCGTTGCCAGCGTGCCGGTTGCCTACGCTGCCCCGGTGCCCGCAGCGGTACCGACGCCGGTCACTCACATGCGCGCGCCGTCCGCACCCAACGATCAAGCGCGCGAGGAGCGGGTGCGCATGACGCGCCTGCGCCAGACCATCGCACGACGGTTGAAGGATGCACAAAACACGGCGGCGATGCTCACCACGTTCAACGATGTGGACATGAGCGCGGTGATGAAGCTTCGTTCCGAGTACAAGGACCTCTTCGAAAAGCGTCACGGCGCGAAGCTTGGCTTCATGGGCTTTTTCGTAAAGGCGTGCCTGACGGCCCTGCGCGAGATTCCGGCTGTCAACGCCGAGATCGACGGACAGGACATCATCTACAAGAACTA
This sequence comes from uncultured Hyphomicrobiaceae bacterium, assembly GCA_964500805.1. Classification (GTDB taxonomy): domain Bacteria; phylum Pseudomonadota; class Alphaproteobacteria; order Rhizobiales; family Hyphomicrobiaceae. The sequence goes on along the minus strand of CAZCQH010000020.1, from coordinate 215 downwards.
CTATCACGTCGGCGTGGCGGTCGGGACCGACAAGGGCCTCGTCGTGCCTGTCGTGCGCGAGGCGGACCGCATGAACTTGGCGGAGATCGAGGCATCGATTGCCGATTTCGGTCGGCGCGCACGCGACGGCAAGCTCGGCATCGAGGAAATGCAGGGCGGGACGTTCACGATCTCGAATGGCGGCGTCTACGGCTCGATGCTTTCGACACCGATCC
>CAZCQH010000019.1:38560-94527 GCA_964500805.1 uncultured Hyphomicrobiaceae bacterium | reverse complement strand
TAGACACTTTCAGTCAACCGCACCGGCCCTCGCCTGAGCTAACGGGACAGGGACGATCGTTGTCACCCGATCGTCGCATGTGTCGAGCCAGCGAAAGCTCGAATCGGTCTTGCCCACTCCTTCTCGTACCGACCAGCCGCGCTTCGCTGCGAAGTCCCGCAGAATGCCGGCAAACGCCGGCCATTCGCCGTCCGGGATATCGAGAGTGGTATCAAGGCGAGATGTATTGCTGTTCGGACCCGGCCGAATGCGCCCGTGACAACTCGTGTCTTCGGAATAGTATTGGAACATCAGGGCCGCCGCACCGGCGATGAGCAGCGTAGCGACGCCTGACTTGCGCATCCGGAAATCGCCTTCATTTCTGTGACCGGCGGCTGCGGCGCCGCTCGCAGGGTTGCGTGCGGTGCCGCGCATTTTCCGGTACGCGCCGTGGACGTTGGCAAGTCGGTGGTTCGGACCCGATTGTTCGCTTAAGATCTAACGTAAGAATGACGATTTCATGGACAATTCGATGACAGCTTCGGCGCCCATCCAGCGCCCCACGTCGCGCATCCTGGTGCTCGACGCCGAGGATCGCATTCTGATGTTCTTCGCCAACATCGGCCATTCGGTGGAACCAGCGCGCCGCCCCGATGCAAGAGGATTCTGGGCGCTGCCGGGCGGTGGCGTTCACCCTGGCGAGACACATGAGGCGGCCGCCATTCGCGAGCTGCGCGAGGAGACCGGACTTGAGGCCGCAGGTTCTTTGCCGTGCATCGCCATGCGCGACGTCTCCTACCCGTGGAAAGACAAGACCTACCGCTCGCTCGAGCGCTACTATTTCTGCCGCGCCTCTACGACCCAACTTGATTCCAGCGGCTGGCAGGAAGGCGATAAGCGCTGGATGAGCGATCTCGGCTGGTGGACCTTCGATGCGCTCGCCGCGACCAATGACATCGTCCGTCCACCCGGCCTCATTCCGCTCGCGCGCGACATCATCGCCGGCCGCCTCCCCGCGGCACCTCTCGTTTTGCCGGCCTGATCGAGGAACCACGTGCACCCATGCAGGCCGCTCTCGCACTCGCCCCATCGGCAGCTGTTCTTGTCGCGGTGCTCTTATTGCGCTGGTCCGGTCTCGCCGCTGCTGTCGCTGCCACGCTGACTACCCTCGTCATCTGGCTGGCTGGCCCGTTCGTTGCCGCTGCGTCGGATCAGCTCGAACGTGCCCTTGCTGATGCAGCGCTGCTGACGCTGCTCGTCGCCGCGATGACCATTCCCGGGTTCCTTTTCGTCGAAACGGCGCGCCGCAAGCATGCCGCCGCCGCGTTCAGCCACCTCATCACGACGATTGGTCTGCCGCCGGCCCGCGCGGCCATCCTGATCGCCGTCGGTGTCGGCGTGATGCTCGAAAGCCTGACCGGCATGGGTGTTTCGTTGCTTGTGACGGTACCTCTGCTGCTGCGCATCGCGAGCCGCCGCCAAGCGATTGCGCTGGCCCTTGTCGGAATGAGCCTGATGAACTGGGGCGCGCTCTCGATCTCTGTTCACGTCGGCGCCAAGCTCGCGAATTTGTCCATCGCCGAGATTGCGAAGGGAATGTCCGAGCTCAGTGGGGCGGTTGCTTTTTTCTTGCCGCTGCTCTGTCTCGTGATTCTGGGCATGGGCGAGAAGCCGCGCACCGACACGAGGCAGCAACCTCTTGCCGGCCGATTGGCTCCTTCTGCCCTTCACCCGGCCCACATTGTTGCCGCCTGCCTCATCGGTGCGGTGCTATGGATCGCCATCTGGATGGGCTCCCGCTGGATCGGCGTCGAAGTAGTCGGTGTCGTCGGTGGGCTCGCTGTCATCATCACGATGGTTTTGATGGCGGAGAGTCGCGCAGGCCTCGGCAAGGCGCTCACGGCACCGGGGCTGAAACCCTATCTGTGGTTGATTGCTGCGGTGTTCGTGCAGAAGCTTGCCGCTGCCGCGCTTGCGAAAGCCGGCATCTCGCCAACGCTCTCGACCGGTCGCATCGACTTTGCAATCCTCACATCGCCCGCTATCGCACTGTTGACTGCCACGCTGTTGTCCGCTCGCTCGAGCGTCGATGGTGTCGCTGCAAAGGCTGTGGCGCAGCGAGCCTGGCGGCCGGTAGCGAGCATTGCCCTCTTCATGATTGCGGCTCGCCTGTTGATCGAAAGCCGCGCTATTGCCGCCCTGGCAGGCCTGGTCGAAGGCCTCGGTTACACGAGTGCCGTCGTCGCGACTGCGCTGCTCGGCGGGATTAGTGGCTTCGCGACTGGCTCTGCCGTATCGGGCAATGCGCTCTTCATGCCCGCGGCGGCTGCGATTGGTGAGAGCTTTGGCGCGAGACTTCTCTTCGCCGCGCTTCAGGCTGGCTCTGCCGGGCACGTCTCCATGACGGCGCTTCCGGTGCTCGCAATCCTGCTTGCGGCGCTACCTGACCGCACGCGCTCCGACGACGGCACCGCTCTTTCGCTTGGCCTGATCCTTGCGGCTTGGCACGTCACCGTTCTCATCGCCGCCGCGCTGCTGCTCGGCTGACACCCGTTTCCGTCGACGGTATATTGAGCTGGCTCGATGGGGTTGATTCGCCTGCCAAGGCTCTGATCTGACAGGCTTTACTGCCTCCACCATGCATTTCCAAGGCCATGCTCATCCTCCATCGATATGGTTCCGTACTGTGATCGACCTTGTCGATCACGCCGGGTGAGGCTCGCAGCGGGCCGAAAACAAAGGAATTTTTCGTTGCAATGACCAACTTGTCGAATCAGGATTTCTGCGTCAGCTTCTTGAAAGCTGCATAATCGCAGGACATATTATCGGTCGTGTTGCGTCGGTTGCATCGGCGCACGAAAGCCTCGCAAGGGGCGCAGCTTCTGAACCCGCTTCAAAAGAGGCAAAGGGAACTCCTATGGCTCAGTTTCTACCACAGAATGCCCAGGCTCCGTCCGCTGGTGGTTACGCCCGGGCTCAAGTCGACGATGGCCTGCGGTCGTACATGCTGCGCGTGTACAACTATATGGGCCTAGGTGTGGCGTTCACGGCCATCGTGACGCTGTTCCTGATGAGCAATCCGACGCTGATGAAGACCATCGCGGTTGGGCCTGGCAAGTGGGTGCTCTTCGCCGGCATTCTCGGGCTCGGCTTCTTCTCCCACAAGGTGATCTACTCCGGCAGCTCAGTGATGGCGCACGGCGCGTACTGGCTGTACTGCGCCATGTGGGGCGCGTTGATCTCTCCCATGGTCTTCGCATTCTTCGCGGCTTCGAAAGGCGGCCTTGTCTTCCAGGCCTTGACGATCACTGCTGTCACTTTCGGCGCCACCAGCTTGCTTGGCTACACGACGAAGCGTGACATGACCGGCTGGGGTGGCTTCTTGTCCATGGCCACCATCGGTCTGCTTGTCGTGTCGTTGGTGAGCTTCTTCTTCATCACCGACCCTGGCACGTCGAAAACGATGAGCATGATTATCTCGGGCGTGGTCGTCCTGCTCTTCTCGGCCATCACGGCTTGGGAAACCCAGCAGATCAAGGACATGTACCTCAACGCTGAGAATTACGGCGGTGGCGAGAACTTCATCGCCCGCTCTGCGATCTTTGGCGCCTTCATGCTCTACGGCAGCTTCATCACGCTGTTCGTGCATATCCTGAACCTGCTCGGGATCTTCGGCGGCGACGAATAAGCTGAGGCAAATCTCTGACTGAATACGCAAGGGCCTCGCAATCAGCGGGGCCCTTGCTCGTTTTTGTGTTCGCCAAATGCTACTCTGAGTACCGGCTTGTTCAGCTTGCTGCCGCTTCCACTCACCCCGACGTTCCATGACCGATCTCCAGATCCGCCCGGCCACCGCCGCCGACATCCCCGCCATCACATCGATCTACGGCGCTGCCGTCATGGGCGGCACGGCAAGCTTCGAGCTCGAGCCACCGGACGAGGCGGAGATGTCCCGCCGCTTCCGCACCATCACAGATGCCGGTTTCCCTTATCTCGTCGCCGTCTCACGGTCCGGCGAGGTGCAAGGCTATGCCTATGTCAGCCAGTACCGTCCCCGCCCTGCCTACCGCTTCAGTGTTGAGAACTCGATCTACGTCTCGCCGACGGCTCATCGAGGCGGCATTGGACGGGCGCTGCTGACCGAACTCATTCGCGTCGCCACCGCCCGCGGCTATCGCCAGATGATCGCCGTCATCGGCGACAGTGGCCAGTCCGCCTCCATTGGCCTGCATCGGGCTCTTGGCTTTACATTCTGCGGCACCATTCATTCCGTCGGGTTCAAGCATGGCCGCTGGCTCGACAGCGTGCTCATGCAATTGCCGCTTGGTCCCGGCGACACCACCAAGCCGCAGTAGGCTGACCATCGCGAGCGGCGGACCCGTCGGACGTGTAACCTCGCTTGTTGCCTCGCATCCCGAGAGGCGCTCGGGCCCATGCCGCCGCGCCCGCATGCTGCGAATGCCTATACTGCGCAACTGTCGCGCGTTGAGCATGCTACGGTGAGCGCCAATCAACGAGCCGAGCAACTCGACCGCACGGCAACACCCCAAACGAGGAAGCCCCATGAAAATTCAGCGCGTTCGCTCCGAGATCGTCCGCCTTCCAGCCGATGAGCCGCTCGCCGACGGCCCGATGTCGCCCGGGACCCGCGATATCGTCTGTGTGAAAGTTGTGACGGCCGACGGCATCGAAGGCGTTGGCGTCACCTTCTTCGGCGCCGCCATGACCAACACGCTGAAGCAGGCTGTCGACGACCTCGGCGCCGTCATTATCGGCGATGATCCCCGCCTGACCGAACGCATTGCCGACAAGCTCCGCGCGGCGGCCGGCTCCTCCGGCCCTGGCGGCGTCTTCACGCTCGCGCTTTCGGCCATCGACACCGCGCTCTGGGACATTAAGGCCAAGGCGCTCGGCCTTCCTGTTGCGCAGGTCCTCGGCGGCCATCGCGATACCGTTCCGGCCTACGCGTCGGGCGCGCTCATGCGGCACTTCAGTGAGGAGCAGGTTGTGAAATCCGCGCGAACGCTCGTCGAGCGCGGCTGGAAATCCATGAAGACGCAGCTCGCGCTGCCTGGCAAGACCAGCCCGGAGATCGAAGTTCGCCGCATGAAGGCGACGCGGGCCGCGATCGGGCCCGACATTCAGCTGATGTGCGACATCAACCAGCGCTGGACAGTCTATCAGGCGATCGACATCGGCAGCCGCATCGAGGAGGTGAACCTGCACTGGCTCGAGGACGTCACCGTTTGCGATGATTACGACGGCCTCGCCCGCGTCACGCGCAAGCTAAAGACACCGATCGCTGGCGGCGAGTATGTTTACGGCATTGCGCCCTTCCGCCAGATGCTCGAGGCACGCTCGGTCGACATCGTCATGATCGATCTGCTGCGCGCCGGCGGAATCACGCAGTGGATGAAGATCGCCGGCATGGCGGAAGCCTTCAACATGCCGGTCGTTTCGCACCTCATTCCCGAAGTTCACGTACACCTGATCGCGGCAATCCCCAACGGTGAGATCGTCGAGTACATGCCCTGGACGCGCAAACTCTTCGACAAGTGCTCGCTCCCCGAGAAGAGCATGATGACCGTGCCCAATGAGCCTGGGCTCGGCCTCGCATTCACGAAAGAGATCAACGCCAAGCTCGACAGCGGGAAGTAATCGCGAGGCGGCGTCCTGCCCCCCGCGCTCGCCGCCGCGTACCCCATTGGAGCGCTCAAGTGTCCTTATCGAGTTGAGCGCAGATTCCCGCAATGCTCCTTGCCGGTGTCACGGATTGCCAAACTTTGGAGTCCGTGGCCGAAAGGCTTGGCAAGCTTGAACTCCGCTTCGCTCCGCCGCGTTGCTTCGACGAAGCTCGACAGACACGGCCAATGCCAGGTGGCGTAGCTGCCGAAGACGTCGCGCACGATTTCGGCATCGCACTGGCCTTTGTCGACGCAAAGGTTCACCACGTCAAAGAACTCGATGAATGCGAACAGCTCGCTGTTCGTAACGCGCTTCGATGCGCAATCGTCTCCGCAGAAAATTGCATTGTAGACTTTGTCGCGCAGCGGCAGCATATGCTGACTCTGGAAATGCATGACAAAATTGAGTGCCGCGGTTGCCCGATCGTCGACCTGCTTGCTGACACTGTCGCGATATTGATGAAACGTCGCATAGCCACCAGCCGTCGCGACAGCGAGGCCGATCCAAGTGGCTGCGATGTTCGAAAATTCGTTGCTGCGCATTGCCCCGTCCCCCGATGCAAGCACTTCGTAGCAGCTCTCCTTCTATGGTCCGCTCACGGGCGCCCGAGCCACTTCTTCCAGCGGCTCCCCTTGGCCTCGGGCTCCTTCGCAGTTGCGCCATCTGCGTCATCACAATTCAACTCGGAAACGAACTTGCCGAAGAACTCGTCGGCGAGCTTCTTCGACGTCGCTTGGATGAGCCGCCCGCCAAGCGTCGCAAGCTTGCCACCCACGTCAGCCTTGGCAACGTAAGTAAGCTCCGTCTCGTCGCCCTCGACCTCGGTCAGCACCACGTTTGCGCGACCCTTGGCGAAACCGGCCGGACCACCCTGCCCCTGACCGACGATCGTGTAGCCGGCGGGCGGGTTCAAGTCCTCTAGCGTGACGGAACCTGAAAAAGTCGCCGAGATCGGCCCGATCTTGAGCGCCACCTTCGCTGCAAGATCTGTTGGCGAGCGCTGGTCCAATTCCTTGCAGCCCGGAATGCAGCGCTTCAGGACCTCGGGATCGTTGAGCGCCGCCCAAACCACCTCGCGTGGTGCAGCAATTCGGTACTTGCCTTCGATATCCATCACGGGTCCGTCGCGTTCTACAGCGATCTCACACTGTCGCCGGCGCTGGCGCGGCTTCTGTCGCCTTGCTCTGATAGTTCGATCGCATGAACCAGAGCCGGTACTCCTCATACCGGATCGACTCGTAACGCGGCAACTCGCCGTTTTGAACACAGCTCGGAATGGCGCTGATCAGATGCCGCGTATTCGGCGAGAAGAAGTATGGTATCGCGTACCGGCTCTCGCGCGACAGATTGGCCGCGAAATGCCGAGTCGATTTCAGGACGTCGTTGCTCCACCGCTTCAGCATGTCACCCGAGTTCACGGATATCGCGCCCGGAATCCGCGGCGCGCGAATCCACTGCTCATCGCCGTTCATGATATAGAGCCCTTCGATCGCTGACTGGGGCAACAGTGTCATGAACGTTGAGTCCGTATGGGGCGCAATGCCGAACTGGTTTTCCTCGTAACGCGCTACCGGATAGTGCGACATGCGCACTGTTGCTTGCGGCGATTGGAATGCATCATCGAAATAACTCACCGCGGCGCCCAGTCCGCTGGCTATTGCCGGCAATAACGATCGCGCCAAGGCCTCCATGTTGTAGAAATAGCGCAGACAGCGCTCGCGAAAGTGCGGCAATCCGGGCGGCCATTTGTTCACATACCGAAACATCGTTCCGGCCTTGATCTCTGGATCGTCCGGCTGCCGTTCGCGATCGAAGAAAAAGGCCGCGTTGATGTCGGCTTTGCTGTTGGCATTGACGGTCGAGGTCTTGATCACATACTCGCCCGACGCGAGGTATCCGACGAAGCCATCACCCATCGCCAACGCCTGCTTCTCCGACATCGGCAGAGCATGGAAGTCGCGAGCCGCAGCAAAGGCACCCTCGATGACGTCGCGCCTGATGCCGTGATTGACCAGCACGAAGAAACCGCTGGTCTTGAGCGCGGCAACAATCGCGTCGCCAATTCGCCCGACAGTGCCGGCATCGAACTCGTCGAAGCCGGCAAGGTCGATGACCGGCATCTCCTGCGGTGTCGCTTCGCGAATATCCTCGATGCGAATCATGAGAGGCCTCCCACCAGCGGAGAAACATTTTACGCTACGTTGTCGCCGCGCCCTCCGGTATCGGCGACCCGCGTCACGCGCCACTTTTTGCCGTCGCGGTCGAAACGCAAAGGCATTGCGTTGGCGAGCAAGGGCGTATCGATTTCGATCCCGAGGCTCGGCGCCAACACGTACAGTATGCCGCCGTGGCCAACCAGCGCTGTGCGCTGGCGGTGCGCATTGTTCAAGCCCCGCGTGATGCCGGCTTGCGTACGCCTGACGAATATCGCCAGCGTTTCGCCGTTGGGCGGCGAGTCGCGCCAATCGTGATCGTGTGACGGCGTGCCCACGAGATCGCCGAACCAGCGCTCACGCAGGCCTTCCTCAGGTTCGGGTTTCAGCCCGTGCGGCCGACCGATGATCTCTGCCGTCGTCCACGCCCGCGTCATGGTGCTGGAGACGATCCGCTCCAGCCGTGCCATGGCCAGGGCCGTTGATGCGGCCTCGGCCTGAGCCAGTCCGCGGGCGTTGAGAGGAATCTCCGCGTGCTGGAAGATCCGCTTGTGATTGCCGTCGGTTTCGCCGTGGCGAATGAAATGGAAGCTTGCACAATCAGGCACGAGCGGTGTCTCCCGCGCCATTCGGAACAGCTCGTCGAGCCCGCGGTGCAGATAGCCCGGCGTCGTCAATTCAGCCATGCGTCTTCCCTCGTTTGTGTCTGTTCCCCGGTCGTTGTTGCTCGAGATCAAACGATCTCGAACAGCCCGGCCGCGCCCTGGCCGCCACCGATGCACATCGTTACGACCGCCCACTTTACGCCGCGCCGCTTGCCCTCGATCAGCGCATGACCGGTGAGCCGCGCACCGCTCATGCCGTAGGGGTGTCCAACCGAGATCGCACCGCCATCCACGTTCAATCGATCCGACGGAATGCCGAGCTTATCCCGGCAATAGATCACCTGCACCGCGAACGCTTCGTTGAGCTCCCAGATGCCAATGTCCTCGACCTTCAGGTTGTGCTTCTTCAAAAGTTTCGGCACCGCAAAGATCGGCCCAATGCCCATCTCGTCGGGTTCGCAGCCCGCCACCTCGAAACCGCGGTAAATGCCGAGCGGTACGAGGCCGCGCTTCTGTGCTTCCTTGTCGCTCATCACCACCGCGGCCGACGCGCCATCAGAGAGCTGGCTGGCATTACCGGCGGTGATGAAATTTCCTTCGCCCGCGACTGGCTTCAACTTCGCCAGCCCTTCGATCGTCGAATCCGGACGGTTGCCCTCGTCCTTGGTCAGCGTGAACATCTCCTTGCCGGTGACCTTGCCCTCCTTGTCATAGAGCAGCTTCTCGGCGGGCAGCGGCACGATCTCGGCATCGAAGCGGCGCGCCTGCTGCGCGGCAGCCGTGCGCCGTTGGCTTTCGAGGCCATACTCGTCCTGCGCCTCGCGGCTGATGCCATAGCGCTTGGCCACGGTGTCGGCCGTCTGGATCATCGGCCAGTAGATCGCCGGCTTGTGCTCTGTGATCCATTGATCATTGTTGCCGAGCACGTTCTGGTTGGTCTGGTTGCCTTGCACGAGACTGATCGACTCGAGCCCGCCGGCGACAATCACATTGGCTTCGTCGGCTCGAATCCGTTGTGCCGCCATGGCAATGGTTTGTAGTCCGGACGAGCAGAAACGGTTTACCGTCACGCCGGGCACCGAGACCGGAAAGCCCGCGCGAACGGCGATCTGCCGGGCGATGTTGCCGCCTGTCGCACCTTCCGGCATGGCGCAGCCCATCATCACGTCCTCGACCTCGTCCGGCGCTACCTTGGCGCGCTTTGCTGCTTCGGCCACCACATGGCCACCCAGCGTCGCGCCATGCGTATTATTGAAGGCACCGCGAAACGCGCGGCCAATTGGTGTGCGGGCAGTCGAGACGATGACGGCATCAGCCATGGGGTGTTCCTTCGGTCTGCAGCGGATTTTTCCAGCTCATTAGCCTCGGATCGGGCCACCGAGGCAAGAGACCAATGGCGCACATGCGCCCAATTTCAGCAAATGACAACAGATTGGACGTTGAGCGCGCTCCGCGCCAACGACGCTCACCAGCCGAGTTCTACCGGTCAGTGCGCACCCCGTCGGAAGAGCGTGGAGGCCAGCAAGCCCGAGCTCAAGGCGAGCAAGACGGTGAATATTCCGTAATACAGAGGGTACCGGAACGCGAAAGCGTGCAGGGCGTCCTCAAGGCCTTCGCGCTCCAGCTCCAGCTGCGCCGAGTACTGGTGCAGCAGCTCCTGATTCTTGAACAGCAGGACGCGTATTTCAAGGCGCCCAATCGTTACATTTGCCGGCACGTCGACCGATGCCCGGAACAGGCTGCGACCGATGAACGCGACGCCATACGCGTCCTGGTTGAACAGCTTGTCCTTCCGTTTGAGCCGCACGATGGCATCGCGGAACTCTTTTATCTCGGCGGCACTGCGGACCTCCGCGTCGCCCTTGCCGAGCGTCATCGGCACGTAGTCGAAGCCAAGACCGACTGATTTCAGCACATCGCTCGAAGCGATCTCGTCGAGTGGCCGCGTCGAAATGATCGCGTAGTAGCTGGGCACGTTCAAGAATGTCATGCGATCGGTGTTCAGCCAGACGCCGAGCACGCGGCTTTTCTTGCGGGCGACCACTCGGGTAGGTGCGCCCGTCACCAGAACGACGATGTCATAGAGGCCCGCCTCCGGGCTGGCTTGTCGGCTATTGTCGACGGCTCCGAACACGACGACCTCGGTTCCGGAGAACGTCGAGGTAACTGCCACCCTCCGCGTGGAGATGTCGGCTTGCACCGTCTCTCGTGGCAGCGCGACGACCGGATTGGCAGGTTCCGAAGGCTGTTTTGGCAGCGCCTTCTCCGGGATCGGTGGAGACGGCATGGGAGTCGCACGTTGCCGCCTCTGCTGGCCGAGCGCAACATCCAGCATCAGAATGACGACGAGCAGGGCGGTCAGCAGGCCAGCCCCAGCTCGCAGCAATCGCCTGCTGGGCCGAAGCGCCATCACGAGCTCCCCAGCGAATAGAGCTCGACCGGTGTTGCGATCAGGCTCCAAGCCATCCGAAGCGCCACCAGCAACACCAGTGCAGCCAGAAGGAACCGAAGCTGCTCTCCCTTAAGCTTCTCTCCCGCGACCGCTCCGAACTGCGCGCCGATAACGCCACCGATCATCAGGAGCACAGCCAGGACGACGTCAACGGTGAAATTCTGCTTCGCATGAAGAATGGTTGTCAGCGCTGTGACGAAGACGATCTGGAAGAGCGAGGTGCCGACCACCACGTTGGTCGGCATGCGCAGGATATAGATCATGGCCGGGACCATGATGAAGCCACCCCCGACACCCATGATGCCGGCGAGGAAGCCAACGAAGATCCCGATCAACAAAGGCGGGATTGCACTGATGTAGAGCTTCGAGCGATGAAATCGCATCTTGAATGGCAGGCCATGCACCCAGTTATGCTGTCCTGGCCTCCGCATCGAAGGGGATTTGCCTTCGCGCACCTTCTTCAGCGCGTTGAGGCTTTCGATCAGCATCAGCGTGCCGATGACGCCGAGGAACGTCACGTAGCATAGGGTCACGAAAAATTCGAACTGGCCCGCGCGCCGCAATATGCTCACGACATAGACGCCCAATGTCGAGCCGAGCATGCCGCCGGCCAGCAGCACCGTGCCCATCTTCAAATCGACGTTGTTGCGCCGCCACTGGGCGAGTGCCCCCGATACCGAGGAAGCGACGATTTGCGCCGCTTCCGTTCCGACCGCCACGGCAGAGGGCACGCCGGAAAAAATCAGCAGCGGCGTCATCAGGAAACCGCCACCGACACCGAACAAACCGGAGAGAAATCCGACGGCCGCGCCCATGCCCAGGAAGATGAAGATGTTCGCAGACATCTCGGCAATGGGGAAATAGAACGTCATGGTCCGCCGCGAACAAAGTCGAAGTTGTCGGCGCAAGCGCCTGATGGTGTCAACCGCGAAGAGGTACATGACACCGGAATCGGGCGCCGCTCGTCGATCGGGTGTTCCGCGAGAGCAGGCGCGCGATGTGCGCGATCACAGCCGATGCTCGGTCTCCCCTTTTGCATTGGGACAGCAAAGCGGCGCGAAATGCAAGTACTTCTCGTGGATTGCTGAGAATTCGACGCACAAACGTCGAGCTGGATCGGCAGGGTGCTCAAAACGTGTGAACACTTGGGGTATTGTTCAGTCGCTGGTTGTAGCCGCTGCAGCGCGCACCTGCCAAGCCGAGCCCGCGGCAATGGCGTCGTTCGCAGCCGTGTCGACCGCTCGCGGGCGCCAGCTTGCCACGGCAATCTCGGCGGTTTGCAGGTTGAGTGGATCGAGCTTGCCTTTGAGTGCCTCGCGGCGACGAGTAGCCTCACGGTCGCCGCCTCGGGCGGCGAGCGCGTACCACTTGTAGGCCGCAATCGGATCTTTTGCGACTCCGAGCCCGCTCTCATAGAGAACGCCGAGATTGTATTGGCTGTCGGCGAGGCCGCGATCGGCAGCCTCTGTGAACCACTGTGCGGCTGTCGGGTAGTCAGGTGCGCCCTGGTCGCGACCAGCGCTCAGGACCGCAAGGTTGTGCATTGCCTTGACGTTGCCCTGCTCGGCAGCGCGCATGTACCAGACCCGGGCGCGGGCAGGATCGGCCCTCACGCCGAGACCTCGCTCGAACAGGGCGGCGAGCCGGTATTGTGCCGGTGCGACGCCCTGGGTGGCGGCGCGCTGGTACCACGCTGCGGCCTGCCCGAAATCCTGCTTGATGCCCTTGCCTTCGGCAAAGCGTGCAGCAACCTCGAACTGAGCGGAGGGATCGCCCTTTGCTGCGGCGAGCCGCAGCGATAGTGGCCCGACCAAGGCAGGGGGAAGTTCGAGGACCGTCTTGCCGTCGGCCTGCGCAGGAGGGGTCACGGCAGTGGCTTGCGAGGTTGCCGCCGGCACATTGCCCTGGACTGCAGACGCCTGGATGATGCTTGCCGGAGCCGATGTGGATGCACCCTCCGCTGCGTTCTCGGCCGTACGCTGCGAAAGCACGGCAATCTGCATCTGCTCGCGCGCCCGGGCTATGTCGCGCTGCGAAGCTGTGGAGTGCTGAACAGCTATGCCCGGTCCGGCGCTCGTCACCATGCCGGCCACGCTGGCGCCTTCGACCGCCGCCGATCGTGTCGCCGGCGCCTCCGAGCGCTTTTCTGGAGCAGGTGGCTTACGCTCGATGTCCTCCTCGGATTTTCCGCGCATCGCCGCGCCTTTATCCGACGACTCGGGCGCGTCGCCCTCTTCTTCAACCACGGCCGGAGAGGCCTTTGTTTTGGCCTTGCCTGCGGCCGGTGTTGCTTGTTCGGTTCGGACCGAAGATCCAAAGTTGAGCAGCTTGGTGCCTTTGACCAGCCAGAATCCTGCAAGTAGAAGCAGCGCGACGCTGGCCACTACCAAGACGCCTGGTTTTACAGGCGGCTTCTTGCCTTCATCGTGCGATCGCGCAGTTTTTCGCCCGCGAACCCTGTCGAGAATGCCGGACGCCTTGGACACGTCGCTGTTCTCGGCCGCTTGCGCCACCCGGGCTCTCTCCGCGGCACGCCTTGCGTTCTCCAGAACTGCGTTTCGCCCGCCTGCTGTTGCGGCGCCGGGCATGGGCCGTGCTCGGCTGTCGCTCGCAGCGGGGTCCTCAATGACCTCGTCCGAAGCCGCATCGAGGCTCGGTTCGCTGATGCGCGCGGCGCCAGTCATCTGGGCGCGAAGTCGGCTGTTCGGACCGCTGCCAGCTGGCGCTGCGCCGCGCCCGACGGCTGCAGCAGCTGCTCTGGCCGCCGCCTTTGCATCCTCGAATGCGTCAATCGACATGGGAGGGGGCTGCGGCGCGCCACGCAGTTGGGTTGGGCTCGCGAGCGACTGCTCGAAGTGAGCTGCGACATCGGCGAGTTGGGCCTGCTTGCTTGCTTCCGGAGCAGGCGAAGTGCTCCCGCCGATCGTCGCTGCCTCGATCGACTCGAATCGATCGAGCACGTGCTGCATCGCCTGCTGCATCGTCTCGAGAGCCTCGTTGGTCTCGAGCGCGCTCAGCCGGCGCTCATCGATCAGCGAGGTGAGTGCCTGTTGCAGGTGCGCAATCCGTTCATTGGATTCGATCTGGTTCGCCTCAATCGACGGCGGGATGGCGATCGACGGCGGCTGCATGTCGCGCAGCGACTGCTGTGCCGGGAGCTCGGCGATCATGCGCGCTGCCACTTTTCCGGCGGCCTCCTCGGCGATGCGTGCGTAATCGACTTCGGTTCGGCCTGCTGAGGTACTGGAACGCATTGCCGCGGACACCTTTTGGGCGGCCGCTTCGGCAAATCGCGTCAGGTCCTCCTCGGTCGGCACCAGACCACCAAACAGCCGCACGATCTGATCGTCGCTGAGCTGCGCGGCAAGATTGGCAATTTGAGCCTCTATGGCGTCAAGCCGGCTCAGCTGAGCTTGCGCCTGCTCGAGCTTTTGCGTGAGCTCGGTGACATGCGCTTCGACGATTTTCAGCCCTTCGACGTCGGAGCGCGACGCCAAGCCGTCCACCGCGGCGTTCCAGCGCTCTTCGAGCGCATCGAAGCGCCGATTGAGATCTTGCATGGAGCCCTGCGGCTTCAACTCGTTGAAAGAGCGCTCGATGCGTGTCGCGATATCGCTGAGCTGGCACTCGAGCCACTGCCGATCGGCTTCACTACGCGGCCCAGAGGCCACTCCGGCAGAGGCCGGTTCGTACATGCTCGCCAGCGCGTCGGCGGACGATTTGTCCCAAAGCTCGTCATCGCTTCGAGGCAACGAAGACGTGAACGCCGGATTGTCTGCCATGGGCGGCAGATCGCCACGTGCCCATGCCTGGTGGGTTGCAGTCATCATCGCCGACCTCAGTGCTGGGGGCGGCGACAGCAAGGAAGCGCGCATTCCGGCTCGCAGGGCTGCGTCCTCGTCCGGACTCGCGAGCTCCCCGGCTGGCGCGCTATCCGGTCTCGTGCGCGCCTGTTCCGCGTCGGCCATCTGTTTCGCGAGCGTCAGCATACTGGCCTCCAGCCGACCAAGATCCGACTCGAAGCCTTTCGGCATGCTCTCCCTCAGCGCTTCAGCTTGGCCACCCAAGCGGGCCAGCCGAACCCGCATATCGCGCAGTGATTCGTTGTGGTGCCGATCGGCGTCTGCAAACTGCTCAGACAACTGTTGCAGGAATGATCGCAGGTCGTCTGCCTGGCCGGGATGACGGCCTGCGGCCCCGGTCTCTGTTTGCTGACCGGCATCCTGCTGCCAATGATCCGAACCTGCCATTATCGATGTCCCCGTCAGCCCAAACATGATCCGCAACGCGATCCGGGCCGGTCCTCGAAGAGGAGTGGGTGTGGTCGGGTCCAGCTTCCGAGCACAGCCGCGCCGGCTGAATGGCGTAAGGCGCCTTGACGCGGGACGAGTGGAAGGCTGGGCAACACTGCCAGCGCTGCGTAAAGTTTCGGTTAAGCAATGTTTCGGAACTGTTTCGAGGCGCGAGTTGCATCAGCTTTTCGGCAAGTCCAACCTCAGCCAGCCTACGATCACCCTGCAGGATTTGATCTTCATGGGCGAATTTGCGCGCTGGCGCGTTTCTGGGCCGAGCACGTATGGGGGTACCGGGTCGAAAACACCCCCTTCTACGAGCCTCCCAGGTGCCCTAGCGGGCCCGATTCGGGCCTCGCGAAATTCCGCAAAAGTTAACGCGGGAATCGCGTGCTGCCGGAGAGCCCTTCAACGGCAGGAAGCCCCTCCCGGGGCAACCGCCGCGAGAAGGCGCCGTCGAAATCATTGCATCGGCAACAAGGTCGACCCATATCCGCTCCAGGTTGGACAGCCAGGGGAGGCCCTTATGCGAAGCATCATGTTCGCCACGCTGGGCGTCGTCTCAGCAGTGAGCTTTGCGATTCCGGGCTTTGCCCAGGCGCCGATGTCAGGTCAGCAGGAACGTCAGGGCCGATTCCAGCTGCAGCCCGTCGAAGGTGGCGGCGTGCTCAGGCTCGACACCGAGACGGGAGCGATGAGCTACTGCAGCCGCAGTGCTGCGACAATGACTTGCGAGCCGGTCTCAGTTGTTGATCAAACCAAGGAGATCGAGAAGCTGACTCGCCAAATTGCGGAGCTGAAGGCTGAGATCAAGCGGCTCGAGGCTTCCGGAGTCAGCCCACCTCCCTCGGACAGCCGCGAAGCCAAGCCGGCGCCCAAGCTAGAGCTCCCATCCGAGCAGGACGTCGATAAGGCGTTCGACTACATGGAGCGGATGCTCAAGAAATTTCGCGACCGCATGAAGAACCTCGAAGGCCGCGACCGCACCACGCTGTGAGCTTTCGGCCGCGCAACCAGGGCAGTGGAGTCAGAGACCCATGGTCAGCCCCGCGGTCGGCTCCTGGACTAACACCTGCTCACACGTACCGCTCGATCGCGACCGCCGTGGCCTCACCGCCGCCGATGCAGAGTGACGCGACGCCCTTCTTTTCGCCGCGCTTTTCCATGGCGTTGATCAGCGTCACGATGATGCGCGCACCTGACGCGCCAACCGGATGTCCAAGCGCGCAGGCACCGCCATGGACGTTGACCTTGTCATGCGGCAGGTCGAGATCTCGCATCGCGGCCATGGTCACCACGGCGAACGCCTCGTTGATCTCGTAGAGGCCGACGTTCCCGGCCTTCCAATTGACTTGCTCGAGCAGCTTTTTGATCGCGCCGATCGGCGCGGTGGTGAACCAGGCCGGCGCCTGGGCGTGACTGGAAGTGCCGAGGATCTTCGCAAGTGGCTTGAGCCCGCGCCGGCTGGCCTCGCTCTCGCGCATCAGGACGAGTGCGGATGCGCCATCCGAGATGGACGACGAGTTGGCCGGCGTCACCGTGCCACCCTCGCGAAACGCCGGCTTCAAGCTCGGAATCTTGGTGGGGTCAGCGGTAAAAGGCTGCTCGTCACGCTTCACCTCGACCGAGCCTTTGCGGCCCTTCACGGTCACCGCTGCGATCTCCGTGGCGAACGAGCCGTCCTCGTTCGCCGTTTTCGCCCGCTTCAGGCTCTCGATCGCGTAGGCGTCCTGCTGATCGCGCGTGAATTGGTAGTGCTGTGCCGTGTCCTCCGCATAGGTGCCCATCAGTCGGCCCTTGTCATAGGCGTCTTCCAGGCCGTCCAAGAACATGTGATCGTAGATCTGCGTATGGCCGAGCCGCTGGCCGCCGCGCAGCTTCGGCAGGATGTGCGGTGTGTTGGTCATGCTCTCGAGCCCACCGGCGACAATCACGTCCTTCGGCCGCACGTGCAGCGCCTCATAGGCCATCATCACCGTCTTCATGCCCGAGCCACACATCTTGTTGACGGTCGTGCAGGGCACCGAATCCGGCAGACCGCCATAGCGCGCCGCTTGGCGTGCCGGCGCCTGGCCCTGGCCAGCGGGAAGCACGCATCCCATTAGGACCTCGGAGACTTCTTCAGGCTTCACGCTGGCGCGCTCGACAGCGGCTTTGATGCTCACGGCGCCGAGCTCCGGAGCCGTCACCGCGGCGAAAGCGCCTTGAAACCCGCCGATCGGCGTGCGGGCTCCCGAAACGATGACGATGGGGTCCTGTGCGACTGATGCGGAAGTCATGGCGAGCCTCGCGATAGGTCGATGGAAGAGCTAGCCGCAATCTAAGCGTTCATGCGGCAGCCGTCACCTGTTCCACCGCGACCGTCGACTGGCAACTCGGCGCATCTCGACGACGCATCGATCCAAACTGTCATCGCTGTGACATGTGCTGCTGCGAATGTAGCGACAAGTCCGCCATCCCTCTGCTCATCCGGCGGACGCCGGAGCCGCGTGCCCACTCCCCGCGGGGCACGCGGCTCGATGAGGCGGATTGGGCGCGCTCGCAGGTAGCCTTCGCTCAGTCGACGTAATGCATGTTCACCCAGCCTGAACGGCCGCGCCAACCGATCTTGCACCACGGGCCATGGCAGGTCCCTGCCAACGTCAGCCCACAGGCTGTCGATGAGAGTGAGCCGATGGCCGGATTGCCGGGCCCTGGCCCCGCTCGAATAAAGAGCACGTCATTCGCGGCGACCCTCCTTACACAACCCGTCCGGGCAGAACTGTGGACCTTCGCCGGACCGCCGAGCAGAAGTCGCGCGGCTGATCCGAAGGCGGAGGCCAGATAGGCCCCGAAGCCCGACGACAGGCTAGCCGCGTGATGCTCGGCAAAGTGCCTGCGGATGCTTTGAGTAGGATCAGAGCGATGGCCGGTCGGCCCACGGGCGAATTGCGCCTGTCGTGACCTCCCCTCTCGCCCCGGCTTTGCGGCCAGCCGCTGGTGCGGCTCCTGCTTCCTTTCTGTCCCGGACACCTTGCGTGCGGTTCTTGCAGTCGCTGTCCGGGACTGCGGTTGAGGGCCAGCCGCCTTTGCCGCAGTCCCAGCAGACCGTTTTGGCGCCGGCGCTTCGACAACGGGATAGCCGGCGGGCACGTCGTAGTAGGCAACGTAGCGCGAATCCACCCACCCCGTCTGCGTGCCAAGCGTCATCTCGCACCAGTCTTCGACACAGATCCCGGTGAGCTTGATCCCACACGCTTTTGCCGGAAACCGGCCTGTGACGGGAGCCGACTTGGTTGGATTGGCATGCACGTTGAGCCCGCCTGGCGGATCGATGTCGTGCACGCAGAGAACGCGCGATTCCTTTGGGGTGGTTGGCAACGTTTGGGCAGCGGCCAAGCCCGAAAAACCGAGGCAACCCGCAACAACCGTCGCGGCCGCCGGCCTGCATACCCGAACCCAAAGCATGATGTGCACCCGTGACGCCGTTTTCGGCTGCAAGCTAGCGATCGAAGCCACCCGTGCAACCGAAGGAGCGAGGCAGACTGAGGTTTTTGCGTCGGCGTTACCGACAAGTTTCGCTCACTGTGATCAAAAGGACGGGCCATTGCCGCCGAGCTATGCCCGGTCGCTGAATGCTCCACGTCGAACCGGCTGTCTGGACAGCCCAGCGCCTTAGGCCGAGTGCCAAAAGTCTATATGAGATGCCGCTCCGAAATGAGCGTATTGCGCCTATACTTAGGCTGTCTCATACTTTTGAGATTGTGGCATGGAGAGGTCGAATGCAAACGCTGGCTGGCATACGTACAGCTTTGGTCGCGATTGGAGTGAAAGCGCTCGCCGCGACGGTCGCGGTCCCGATCTTCCTGGTGCCGTCAGCGAACGCTCAGGAAAAAGTCATGCGCGCGGTGCTGCACGCGGACGTGCGCGTTCTCGACCCCTATTGGACCACGGCCACCATCGCCGGCATCCACGGCATGCTCGTATACGACACACTGTTCGGCAACAATTCCAAGCTCGAGCCGCAACCGCAGATGGTTGGCAAGCACGAGATCTCGCCCGATCGTCTCACTTACACATTCACGCTTCGAGATGGCTTGAAATTCCACGACGGTCAGCCGGTGACCACCAAGGACGTCATCGCGTCGCTCAAGCGCTGGGCAGTGAAAGACGGTGTCGGACAGCGCCTCTTTGGCTTCATCAAGACGCTGGATGCTGTCGACGCCAAGACCTTTAAAATGGAACTCAGCAAGCCCTATGGCATGGTGCTCGAGTCGCTCGGCAAGACGGGCACTTCAGTTCCGATCATCATGCGAGAGGTCGACGCCAACACGGACCCCAACACGCAGATCAAGGAAGCGATCGGCTCGGGGCCGTTCAAGTTCGCCAAGGATCAATGGGTACCCGGCAGCAAGGCTGTGTATCTCAAGAATCCGGATTACGTGCCGCGACCCGGAAAGGAGCCCGCCTCGTTCTTCGCCGGCTCCAAGTACGCAGGCGTCGATCGCCTGGAGCTCGTCTGGATCTCCGATCCGCAAACGGCCATGCAAGCTCTCGTCAACGGCGAGATTGACTTCTACGAGAACCCGAACATCGACTTCTACCCGATCCTCGAGAAGTCGAAGGGCGTCAAGCTCGCCACCACCGGAGACATCGACAGTCATCAAGGCATGATCCGCCTCAATCACCTGCATCCGCCCTTCAACAACAAATTGGCGCGGCAGGCCATGTACTACCTCGTCAACCAGGAGGACTTCCTGCGCGCGGTCGTCGGCGATCCCAAGTACTACAAGATCTGCCACGGGATGATCACCTGCGGCGTGCCGCTCGCCAACGACGGCGGCAGTCACTTCTTCAAAGAGCACAATCCGAAGAAGGCGCTGCAGATGATGAAGGAGGCTGGCTACAACGGCGAGCCGATCGTCATCCTCGCAACGACTGACCACAACACGATCACGCCGGCGACGCAGGTGCTGATCCAGGCGATGCGTGATGCCGGCCTCAACGTCGATGCGCAGTCGATGGACTGGGGCACCACGGTCACGCGCCGCGCGAAGAAAGAGCCTCCGTCTCAGGGCGGCTGGAACATTTTCGTCACGACAACCGGTGGCGTCAGCTCATCTAATCCGGTTCTGCACACCTGGATCGGTGCGGCTTGCGAGAAGGGACTGTTCGGCTGGCCGTGCAACAAGGATATCGAAGAGCTGCGCAATGCCTACGGCTTTGCGCAGACCATGGACGAGAAGAAAAAGATCTCGAAGGATCTCCAAGCGCTGGCCATGGAGGAGGTGCTCTACATTCCTTTCGGGCAATGGAACCAGCTTGTCGGCTACCGCGAAGATCGGATCACGCCATTCGTGCCGAACACCGGTCTTGTCGTCCTGTGGAACATCGAGCGGAAGTGAGAGCGGGTACTGAACAGGTGCGGGGCGCGCCGGGGTCAGACCCCTTTCAACGAATGCTGAGACTCTATCTTCGGCGCCTGAGGAAAGGGGTCTGACCCCTTTTAGATGGAATGATCTCCTACATCCTGCGCCGGCTCGTTGCGACGATCCCTGTAATGGGGGTCGTCGCCGTCTTTGTATTTTTCCTCTTGCGGTTTGCGCCCGGCGATCCTGCGGCCATCATCGCTGGCGAGGACGCGACTGTGGAGCACATCGCGGCGGTGCGCGCCAAGCTCGGTCTCGACCGGCCAGTTCTCGAGCAATTCGTCTTTTGGCTCTTTGGTATCCTGAAGGGCGACTTCGGCACGTCCATCTTCTCCAATATGCCGGTGACACGATTGATTGCGCAGCGCCTCGAGCCGACGCTGGCACTCACCGTCTCGACACTGCTGGTCGCCGTCCTGCTCGCTATTCCGCTCGGTGTGCTGGCCGCCGCCCGTGCCCGCAAGCTGACCGACAGGCTGGTCATGCTGTTCGCTGTGATGGGATTCGCGATGCCGGTGTTTCTAGTCGGCTACGTGTTGATCTATGTCTTCGCGATGAAGCTCGGCTGGCTTCCCGTGCAGGGTTACACGCCGATTTCGCAAGGCGTCTGGCCGTGGGCACAACGCCTCATCCTTCCGTCGCTCGCCCTCGGAATCACATATATGGCGCTCATCGCGCGCATCACGCGCGCCTCGATGCTGGAGGTGCTGGCGCAGGATTACATCCGTACCGCCAACTCGAAGGGCCTTTCGACCAGTCGCGTGCTGCTGCTTCACGCCTTGAAGAACGCCTCCGTGCCGATTGTCACCGTGATCGGGATCGGCATTGCGCTGCTGATCTCGGGTGTCGTCATTACAGAGACCGTCTTCAACATCCCGGGGCTCGGCCGGTTGACTGTCGATGCCGTGCTGAAGCGGGACTACCCGATCGTGCAAGGCCTGATCATCGTCTTCGCTGGCGTGAAAGTGATCGTGAACCTGCTCATCGATATCTCCTACGCCTTCCTCGATCCGAGGATCCGCTACTGATGGCCATCACCGCAACAGTGGCCGATATCGACAAGCCCGATCCCGGCATTTGGCGGCGCGCGATGACGTTCACGAGGCGCAATCCGACGATTGTCGTCGGTGCTGCGCTTCTCGGCTTGCTCGTCACCTTGGCGATCATCGCGCCCTGGATCACAGCCGATCCGTTCAAGCAGACACCGGCCAACCGGCTGCGGCCGCCGTCCGAGAAGTTCTGGTTCGGCACCGACCGGTACGGCCGAGATGTGTTCGCGCGTACGCTTTATGGCGCGCGCGTCTCGCTGATCGTCGGGATTGCGGTCGCGGCTGTGTCCAGCCTGATTGGCCTCGCACTCGGTCTGCTTTGCGGCTACTTCAAGCGCATCGACGGCATCGTCATGCGCGTGATGGATGGCCTGATGGCGATCCCGTCGATTTTGCTCGCGATCGCGCTCATCACGCTGTCGCGTCCGGGTCTTGGTATCGTCATAACGGCGATCGTCATTCCGGAGGTGCCGCGCATCGTGCGCGTCGTGCGGGCGGTCGTTCTCTCGATCAAGGCCCAGCCCTACATCGAGAGCGCTATTGCAGGCGGGACACGCACAGCCAAGCTGCTGTTGCGTCACATCCTGCCCAATACCATGGCTCCTCTCATCGTTCAGGCAACATATGTTTGTGCCTCGGCGATGCTGATCGAGGCGGGCCTCTCATTCCTGGGTGCCGGCGTGCCACCCGAGATCCCGAGCTGGGGCAATATCATCGCCCAGAGCCGTGATTTCTTTCAGATCGCGCCGTGGGCCATCCTGATTCCCGGCGCTTTCCTGGCGCTCACCGTCCTGGCTGTGAACATGCTCGGCGATGGGCTGCGCGACCGCCTCGATCCAAGACTGGCGAGGCGCATGTGAGCATTCTCGAGGTTCGCGATCTGGCGACTCACTTCTTTACGACCGACGGAGTTGTGCGCGCCGTCGACGGCGTGTCGTTCGATCTCGCGGCGGGTGAAACGCTCGGCATTGTCGGCGAGTCCGGCTGCGGCAAGTCGGTGACCGCGCTTTCGATCCTGCGTCTCATCGATAAGAATGTGGGACGGATCGTGCGTGGCTCCGTGAAGTTCGAAGGTCGCGAGCTTACGACCCTCGACGAGCCCGGCATGCGTCAGATCCGCGGCCACCACATTTCGATGATTTTCCAGGAGCCGATGACGAGCCTCAATCCTGTGCTTACGATTGGCACTCAGATTGCCGAGAATGCGATTCGCCATCTGGGCCTGTCGAAGCGCGCCGCCCGCGATCGCGCGCTCGAGATGCTCGAGCTGGTGCGCATCGCAGACGCCAAGCGACGGCTTGATGAGTACCCGCACCAGCTTTCGGGCGGCATGCGACAGCGCGTGATGATCGCCATCGCACTCGCCTGCAATCCAAAGGTGCTCGTTGCCGACGAGCCGACGACGGCGTTGGACGTGACCATCCAAGCGCAGATTCTCGAGCTGCTTTCGGAGCTGCGCCAGAAGCTCGAGACGGCGATCGTACTGATTACGCACGATCTCGGGGTGGTAGCCGAGACCTGCGACCGCGTGATCGTCATGTATGCCGGGCGCATGGCAGAGACGGCACCGGTCTCGCAGTTGTTCAAGCGGCCCCTACATCCCTACACACGCGGCCTGATGCGTGCTGTGCCACGGCTCGACCTCGAAGCCGAGACAGCGGGGAGACGTCCGAGGTTGCAGGAGATCGGCGGCCTGGTACCGGCATTGACGCGCGAAATACCTGGATGTGCCTTCGCGCCAAGGTGCCAACTGGCAACTGATCGATGCACGGCCGAACGACCGAGCCTTATCAAGGCTGATGCGAGCCATGCGGTGGCCTGCCACGAGTGGCACCGCGCGATGGAGGTCGTCGCATGACTGGAAACGCCACGAATACTGCCTCCCCGAGTGCCATCGAAGCACCGCTAATCGTTCGCGATCTCGTCAAGCACTTTCCGATCACCAGTGGCTTCCTGCAGCGCCAAACCGGGGCGGTGCGCGCCGTGGATGGTGTCAGCTTTGCCGTCCCACGCGGCGAGACGCTCGGACTGGTGGGCGAATCGGGCTGCGGCAAGTCCACCGTCGCCAAGACGCTGATGAAGCTGCTTGAGCCGACCGCGGGTGAGATCCGCCTGGCGGGCGTCGACATCACGCACTTGTCGCCGGGTGCCATGTGGCGGCATCGGCGCCGCATCCAGACGGTGTTCCAGGATCCCTACTCCTCGTTGAACCCGCGGCTCACTGCTGGCGAGATCATCGGCGAGCCGCTCGAGAATTTCGGAATTGCCGTCGGCGCGGAGAAGAACGCGCGAGTTGTCGACCTCCTGCAGCGCGTGGGATTGCGACCGGAAAGCGTGGAGCGCTATGTGCATGAGTTTTCCGGTGGCCAGCGGCAGCGGCTCGGAATTGCCAAGGCGCTCTCGGTCAACCCCGACGTGATCGTCGCCGACGAGCCGGTGTCGGCACTCGATGTGTCCGTGCAGGCGCAAGTGATCAACCTGCTGATCGATCTCCAAGACGATTTGGGATTGACCTATCTCTTCATCAGCCACGACCTCGCGGTGGTGCGCCACATCAGCCATCGCGTTGCCGTGATGTATCTCGGGCGCATCGTCGAGATGACGACGAAGCAGCAGCTCTTCCGCAGTCCGCAGCATCCCTACACGGAAGCGTTGCTTGCTGCTGCGCCGGTGCCCGATCCTGAACGAAAGAAGCTGCATCGCGTGGTGCTGAAGGGCGATGTTCCGAGCCCCGCGCGTCCACCGAGCGGCTGCCGGTTCCACACCCGCTGCCCCTACGCCGATGAAGCCTGTCGCATTACTGATCCGCCCCTTGTTGAGGTCGCGCCGGGTCACCAGGTTGCCTGCTTGAAGCGGCCGGCTATGCAAGCCGGTTCGGTGACCACCGCGCCGACACATGCCGGAAAAGCAGTTGCACCGGCGGCGCTGACCGGCCCCCTGACCTGAAATGCTGCTGTACCGGCTTTGGCCGCTCAGGCGCCGATCACCTCGAACAGCGCTTGATTGTATGCCGCCGGCTGTTCGTACATCACCCAATGGCCCGCGTCGGGAACCGTACGGGTGACCAGCTCCGGATGAAACTCGCGCAGCACGTCGTAGCGCGCCTCGATCGAGGGCCAGGCGGTCTGGTCGTTGCCGCCCCACACGGCTTTCACCGGCGTCATGATCTCCATCAGGTTCTTGCGGATCTCGTCACTGCGGGCGAACGGCCGCGAGCGGAAGCGCGCCTGCCGGATGTTTTCCGATTGCAGGTAGACGGCGAGAGGATCAATCCGTGATGGATCCTTGAACATCAGAACTTCGAGCAGGCCCCGGTGGACGGCCATGCGCTCGTCCTCGGTCATGCCTTCCTGCTCGCGCGGGTACTCTTTGCCGGGGCCCTGCGGAAGGCCGAGCGCCGCGCATCCCGTGATCACGAACGATGCCATGTGATCCTTCAAGTGCAGCAGGGCATGCGACGAGACATGTGCGCCGAATGAAAAGGCAACGATGTGACCTTTGCCCTTGGGAACCAGCGCCTTGATGCCGAGCGCCAGCGGAACTCCGCAGCCGGCGGGCGTGTGAGGGTGGGGCGGATAATCGCTCTCTCCGAGACCGGGCAGGTCGACGGCCCAGACCTCATAGCGCTCTTTCAGCGCAGGGACCGTCTTGATCCAGTGGGTCCAGGAACCCGATCCGCCGTGGACCAGCACGACCGGCGTGGCGCCCTGACTTCCCCAGCGGTGCCAGACGAGACTGCCCTCGCCGCACGGCGTCGTGATGCGCTCGGCATCGGCCTTGACGGTTGCCACGACATCGGCAGGGGACTTGCTCGCAGCAATGAGATCGGCGATGGGATCGTTCATCATTCCAGGGACGGCTCCCGCTGTGGACCAAAAGGCTTGATTGCCCCAACGGTAAGCGACGGCTACCGTTTCCGGCAACAGGCTCGCCCCTTGGAGCGAGCAGTCCCGATATTCGCGAACGGAGCCCCATGCCAAAGCTGAAGTCCGAGATAAACACAAGCTCCGACGAGTTCCGCGCCAACCGCGACGCCATGCAAGCCCTGGTCGCCGACCTTGCCACCAAGCGCGCTGCCGCTGCGGCGGGGGGGCCGGAGAGGCTCAGGGAGCGCCATCTTGCGCGCGGCAAGCTGCTTCCGCGCGACAGGGTCATGAGGCTGATCGACCCAGGTTCTCCGTTCCTCGAGCTGTCGCAGCTGGCGGCTTACGGCATGTATGGCGATGACATCCATGGAGCGGGAGTGATCACGGGTGTCGGCCGAGTCTCGGGCCGCGAATGCGTGATTGTCTGCAACGATGCGACCATCAAGGGCGGCACCTATTACCCGCTCACGGTCAAAAAGCATCTCAGAGCGCAGGAGATTGCGCTCGAGAACCGGTTGCCGTGCATCTACCTCGTCGATTCAGGCGGAGCGAACCTGCCTCATTGGACCGAGGTGTTCCCGGACAAGGATCACTTTGGCCGCATCTTCTACAATCAGGCGCAGATGTCGGCTGCCGGAATCCCGCAGATCGCGGTGGTCATGGGCTCGTGCACGGCGGGCGGCGCCTACGTGCCGGCCATGTCGGACGAAACCATCATCGTGCGACGGCAAGGCACGATCTTTCTCGGTGGCCCGCCGCTGGTGAAGGCGGCGACTGGTGAGACGGTCTCTGCGGAAGATCTCGGCGGCGCCGAGGTGCACACGCGGTTGTCGGGTGTCGCCGATCACTACGCAATCAACGACGATCACGCACTCGAGCTTGCACGCAACATCGTGGCAAGTCTCACCACGCGCAAGCGCGCCGAAATCGCGCTTCGCCAGCCGCGCCCGCCGGCGCACGATCCTGCCGAGCTCGACGGCGTCGTGCCAGGATCTCTGTCGACGCAGTACGATACGCGCGAGATCATCGCCCGGCTCGTCGACGGCTCGGAGATGGACGAGTTCAAGCGGAATTACGGGACAACCCTGGTCACTGGGTTCGCTCACATCGAGGGGCTGCCCGTGGCGATTCTGGCCAACAACGGAATCCTATACTCGGAGACGGCGCAGAAAGCGGCGCATTTCATCGAGCTGGCTTGCCAGCGCAAGATCCCGTTGTTGTTCCTGCAGAACATCACCGGCTTCATGGTCGGGAGAGACGCGGAAGCCGGTGGCATCGCCCGGCACGGTGCCAAGATGGTGATGGCGGTCGCCTGCGCCAACGTGCCGAAGGTCACCGTGATCGTCGGGGGCAGCTATGGCGCCGGCAATTACGCGATGTGTGGGCGCTCCTACAGCCCGCGGTTTCTTTTCACCTGGCCCAATGCACGCGTCTCGGTGATGGGGGGCCCGCAGGCGGCGAGCGTGCTCGCGACGGTCAGGCGCGAGAATATCGAGGCCGAGGGGAAGAGCTGGTCGGCCGAGGATGAGGCAAAGTTCAAGCAGCCGGTACTCGAGGCCTATGACCGAGAGGGTCATCCTTATCATGGAACGGCGCGCATCTGGGATGACGGAATCATCACGCCTGGCGAAACACGGCGCGTGCTGGGACTGGCCTTTTCCGCCACGCTCAACGCACCGATCGGCGACACCAGGTTCGGCGTCTTCCGGATGTGATGCAAGCCCGCGCTTCCCCGATCTCGAAGGTGCGCGGCGTGATCGCGAGCTGAAAGCGGTTCAGCGTACCAGGCGCAGCTCCGTCAAATCGGCTGCAATCTTGGAAAAAGCCGCGGTGAGCGATGCGCCGTCGGTTGCATCGAAGTAGTAGAGCGGTCCGCTTGCGCAATTCCGAAGGATGGCCAACGCGTCGGATGGCGCCTGGAATCCGACTGTGTAGACGAGGATGCCGTTGGCCTTCATGCTGTTGCATACGGCGATCGCCTGAGCCGCCGAGTTCCCATTCGCTGCCAACTCGTATTGCGTGTTGAACATACCATCGGTCATCAGGATGACCGACTTGATCACGCTGTTGTTGCCATACGGCTTCGGCTGGTTGGAACCGGTCCAGACCGAGCCGTTCCATTGCGGCGAGACAAGGTACCACGCCCAGGCCGCACCCAGGTGACCGGCGGTCGACCCACCGGGCGACAGGGAGTCGCTCGCCGAGATCAGGTCGGACTTGCGGTCCGTAATCGCAAGAACAGTGCTGCCAGGGCAGGATCGCGGGGCATGGCCGAGCTTGTCAACACCGACAGGCGCCGCGTCGGTGAATGCGTTCGTGCCTTTGCGTTCGCTGACGCATGTGTGCGAAATGCCACTGGATCGCACGCTTGAAGCATATGATCCAGCATTGACGGCATTCGAGAACGGCGCGATTCCAATGCGAACCTTGGCGCTGCCGCCCGAGTCCGGGATCATGACGTCGAGCAAGGTTCTGACGGCAACCTTCAAGTCGTTGATCTTTCCGAAGTCCGCCATGGAGCCGCTGACATCGAGCATCATGCCGAGCTCCACTTCCTTCACACCGAAAGCTGCCGTCGCCGAGCTTGCCACTTCGAATTGCGGAATGTTGATGATTCCTCCGAAGTTGTTCTGGACATAGGCCTTGAGATCGAGCTTCACGGTATTGGTTGTTCGATCGACCTTCGCAGAGACGGGAGAGGACGTGATGCGCTTGACTAGGTCCTGCGACATGTGAGCGGTAACGTATTTCTGCGCGAGATCGAGAACCTCGGCGTCATCGAGATCCTTGTCGCGCATGGTCTTGGCTGTGGCCAAGGCAGCGGCATCCAGAACGGCGCTGACTTTGAGCTTGGTGGAGTAGCCGCGTGCGCCATCGAGCGCCAAGCCGACAATCAGGAATACCGGTATGACAGTCAGCGCGAAAATGATCGCGACAGCGCCGCCATGATCAGACGCAAAGGCGCGTGCGGGTTTGAATGCTTTGCCGTTCATTCTGGTGTTGCTCATTTTCGCAGTTCAGTCGCGAACGCGACGGGCTTCGACAGTAATTGACAACTTTCTAGATCCCGATAACGAGCGTCGTTAAAGATCGGTTGAGGCGTGTCTCTTACTGTCGCGCTGCATGCGCTCTCGAGACCGAATCCCACGCGACGAGGGGTTGGCGCGTCTCGAACCAATGCTGCGGGTGTATTTCCGTAATCGCTTCCTTGAACACGCGAGTTAGCGTAGCGATGTCGCGCGCCGCGTGCGCATGAGCTGCGAACCGGTTGGCGAGCGGTTGAGACGGCACCCGCTTCAGCCAATCCCAGAAGCCGTCCCTGACCAGGTGGAAGTCCATCAGCGTGTCGCCGGGATGCTCGTAGCGGATGACGCAATCGTAGATGCGCGCATACATCTCCGCCCCCAGCTCGAGATGGGTCGTCGCGTAACTTTGCCGTGCGAGTTGCTCGAGAGCATCGAAGCTGCCGCCCCAGCGCGGCAGCAGCTGCACGACTCGATCCTCGTAGAGGCTGACATCGAGATGATCGAGGCGCCGCGTTGCATCGAATGCCGCGCTGACCTGCTGGCGCGTCGCTTCGCCGACGCTGAAGGCGATGAAGCTCACCTGGAAATTGCAGCGGTTCCAGATCCAGCATGCCGATCGAGCCGGCCTCGCCCGGTCGAGCACGGCTCGGGCACGGTTGGCATAGTCGCGCAGCAGGGCCCATTGGCTATGAGACACTTCCGAGGCCCAATCGGTGCCGCGGAAAGCGAAGCCTGTGAGCGCCAGTGCTTGCGCATAGATGCCGGCGGCAGCCGGATGTCCCCGATCCTGGTGCCACCAGGTCTCGTACTGCGCCAGAGATTGCTCGCATTCTTCAGGGCCGTCGGCCTGGTGGAATGGCGACAGGAGCGAATCGAGGGCCGTCTCGGATGCACTCCTGCCGTTCGAGAAACGGAGCTTGTCGTGAGCAACCTGCCGGCAGATTTCGGCGAGGGCGGCAAGATTATGCGTATTCAGGAAGGGCGTGAGCCGGCGATTGAACGCGACGATGTCCACGGCCGGGGATGTCGCATAAACGACAGGCAGACCAGATTTCGCGGTCAGGCGGCGATCCAGCTCGATGCCGGTTGGCGCCACTCGGCACAGTTTGCGCAACTCTTCGACGATCCGTGACATGTGGGACCCCAATCAACTGGGACGTCGAAGCTTGCGCTGCTGGTTCGAAGTTTCGGTTACCGCAGCTGTATCGTTCGGAACTTGGTTAGAGAATCCTTTCCACTGATCCATTCCTGAAACACCGTGGACCGTCGGGGTATGATGTGCCCTTGGCGCGCCATGCGAAATCCGGATACTGTTTCGAAAACGCGAGGTGGGCATGGCTTGGAGACTTGGGGTCGACATCGGGGGGACATTCACGGATGTCGCCATCGTCGACGATGCAACTGGCAGGATCGGGGTCGCGAAAACACTGACGACACCTGGCGATTTCGCTGCGGGCGTCATGACCGGGCTGGATCAGGCGATGCACGCCTATGCCATCTCACCCGGTGATGTTTCGCTGCTGGCCCACGCGACAACCATTGTCACCAATGCGCTGCTCGAAGAGAAAGGTGCGCGTACTGCGCTTGTTGCTACTCGGGGCTTCCGAGACGTCCTGGAGCTGCGGCGCTCATCGCGCGGCGATCTCTACGATCTGTTTCAAGACCCGCCGTCGATCCTGGTGCCGCGTCACCGACGGTATGAAATTACAGAGCGCATCGGTGCCGACGGCGAGGTGGTGACGAAGCTCGCAGAAGGTGAACTGGATGAGTTGATTGCGCGACTGCGGGCGGATCAGGTCGAAGCCATTGCCGTTTCGCTCATGTTCAGCTTTCTCAATAGCAGCCACGAGCAGCGCGTGGGGCAGCGGTTGCGTGCCGCGTTTCCGAGCGTCCCTGTCTACCTCTCCTCCGAAGTCTTGCCCGAGATTCGGGAGTTCGAGCGCACCAGCACCACGGCGGTTTGCGCCTATGTCGGTCCCATACTCGCCTCCTATTTGGCGCGGCTGGAGAGCGCGACCAAAGCCAAGGGGCTACCGTCGCTCTATGTCATGGGATCGAACGGTGGCGTGTTCGAAGCACGGGAGGGCGTTTCAATGCCGGCCATGGCCATCGAGTCGGGACCGGCCGCCGGCGTGGTTGGCGCCTCGCTGATCGCACGACAGACAGGGCGGCTGGATCTGATTTCGTTCGACATGGGCGGCACCACCGCCAAGGCAAGCCTCATTCGCGGCGGACAGTATGAGACCACGCCAGAGTACGAGGTCGGTGGCGGCTCCAACGCCACGCGGTTCATGAACGGTGCGGGACATCCGATTCGCGTACCAGTGATCGATTTGGCCGAAGTCTCGGCCGGTGGCGGCTCCATTGCCTGGGTGGATCGTGCAGGCTCGCTTCGCGTGGGACCCAAGAGCGCCGGGGCGGCACCCGGTCCTGCCTGCTACGGACGAGGCGGCAGCGACCCAACGGTCACCGACTGCAATCTCGTGCTCGGATATCTCGGCGCCACCTCGCTGCTCGGCGGCGAGATGACGCTCGACGCCGGCGCCGCGCACCGGGCGATCGAGAGCAAGCTTGCCAAGCCGCTGGGCGTCGATGTGCGCACGGCTGCGGCGGCGGTGATCGATGTCGTCAATCACTCTATGGCGGAAGCGCTGAAGATCGTGTCCGTGCAACGCGGCCACGATCCGCGCGACTTCACGCTCGTTGCTTTCGGCGGTGCCGGACCGCTGCATGCGGTGGCGCTAGCGGACGACCTCGGCATCACAGCGGTGCTTTGCCCGCCCATTCCGGGCGCGTTCTCGGCGCTCGGGCTCGTCGGCACGGATATGCGGCGCGATTACGCGCGGACTGTCTATGTTTCGCTCGCCAATGCTGATCCGTCCGTGCTCGAGGCTGCGTTCCAGGCGATGGAGGCCGAGGGCGCCGCCATGCTGGAGCGGGCAAGCGTCGAGCCGCGGCGACGCCGATTCGTGCGTTCGCTGGATGCGCGCTACGAGCGGCAGTCTTATGAGCTGAACGTATCCCTGGGTAACGAGCCCGTCGTTGCGAGCAGCCTGAGCGTCATTGCCGCACTCTTTCACGCCAAGCACGCGCAGACCTATGGCCACGACAACCGCACCGAACCCGTGCAAGTCGTGACGCTGCGTGTTTCGGCCGTTGGAGTCATTCCGGCTTTGACGATCAAGCAGGAAGTCGCGTCAGTTGGCACGAACTCCCGCAAGGGTCATCGCGAGGTCTGGTTCCGCAGTGTGGGAGCAATAGACGCGGAGGTCCATGATCGAGCCAAATTGGCGCCCGATCGAGCGGTGCTGGGACCGTCCGTCATCGAGAGTCTGGAATCGACGATCCTGGTTCCGCCGAAGTGGCAGGCTCAAATCGATTCGAACGGCTTCGTCGAGTTGACCCGCAAGGCAGGTGAAGGAACTCCAGCATGAACGATCGGGCCAGCTCGCGGGACCCCGCTACCTTCGAGATCGTGAAGAACTCGTTCTACAAAATCGCGGAGGAGATGCGCATCGTCCTTTGCAAGACGGCGTATTCGCCAATTCTGAAGTCGGCCGGAGATTTCTCGTGCGGCGTGTTCGATGACCGGGGAGACATGGTGGCGCAAGGGCCGGATCTTCCAATCCATCTGGGCTCCATGCCCGATGCCGTTCGTGCGATCGTCCAGGTGTTCGGCAACGATGCACATGACGGGGACGTGTTCATTCACAACGATCCCTATTTCGGCGGCAGCCATCTGCCGGACGTGAATGTCATCCGCCCAGCGTTTCATGATGGGGTGCTGCTCGGCTATGCGTGCCTGCGCGCACACTGGCCCGATGTCGGATCCGCGACACCCGGCAGCTATGGCGCGGTGACGGAGATCTACGGCGAAGGTTTGCGCCTACCGCCGCTGCGCTTGGTTTCCAAGGGCGTCATGAACGCGGACCTGGAAAAGGTCATCCTCGCCAATGTGCGAACACCCGAGGAGAGGAAAGGTGATCTCGGAGCGCAGCTTGCCGCAACGCTGCGGGCCAGCCAGCGACTGCAGGATCTGGCCAGGCGCTACGGTACGCATCGCGTCAAGGCCTATATGGCCGAGGTGATGGACTACTCCGAGCGGCTGATGCGATCTGCCTTGGCCGACTTGCCGGACGGCGAGGGGGCGTTCGAGGACTACTGCGACGGCGATGGTGTGCCGGACAATCCGGATGGCAGTGACGCGCGGTTCAAGGTGCGCATGCGGGTTGTGAAGCGCGGGGATCGGCTGACGGTCGATTTCGCGGGAAGTGACCCGCAAGTCAAAGGACCCATGAATGCGCCGCTGTCGGTCACGGCGTCAGGCGTCTACTGCGGGCTGAAAATGGCGGTCGATCCGGAGAGCCTCATTCCTCCGAACTCCGGCTGTTGGCGGGCAATCTCGGTCGAAGCGCCGAAGTCTTCCGTGGTCAACGTTTCGTTTCCCGCCCCGGTCGTTTACGCCAATCATGAGATGTCGCATCGCGTTGCCGACATGGTGATGGGCGCGCTGGCGGGCGTCTGGCCTGAACGGGTGATGGCGTGCAGCCAAGGCACATCGGCCGTCGTCACTCTGGGTGGCTATGATCCACGGCTGCACCGGCGTTACGTATCCTACGAGACCATCAAGGGCGGCTTCGGTGCGCGACCGAACAAGGACGGCATCAATACGATTGCCAGCGGCATCTCGAACACCATGAACACCCCGGTCGAGGTGCTGGAGATGGCGTTTCCGGTGCGGGTCGAGCGCTACGAGATCAATCCGGATTCGGGTGGTGCCGGGAAATATCGAGGCGGCTGCGGCGCGCTCAGAACCTGGCGCCTGCTCGAGGGGGCGGATGCGACAGGCTCGCTCTGCATGGAGC
Organism: uncultured Hyphomicrobiaceae bacterium; assembly: GCA_964500805.1. Taxonomy (GTDB): domain Bacteria; phylum Pseudomonadota; class Alphaproteobacteria; order Rhizobiales; family Hyphomicrobiaceae. The sequence continues at coordinate 61,147 of CAZCQH010000019.1, read as the reverse complement.
GGATGACATCGGCGCCATTTGGACTGATGGGTGGCAAGGCCGGCGCAGCCGCCTCGGTGAAATTGACCACGCCCGACGGCTCATCGCGCATGCTGCCGAGCAAGGGCGCGTTCCTGGCGCCCGCGGGCTCGATCATCGACATGGTGACACCGGGATCCGGCGGCTTCGGTCTCCCAAGCGAGCGTGATGCGGCGGCTATCGAGGCAGATCTCAAGGACGGCTACGTGACGAAGGACGGCGTCAGGAGGGATTACGGGCGGGGGTAGGAGACCAAACAGGCGCGGAAGCGGCTCCCTCGCCGGGCAACTGAAATGTTCGAGGATGCACCTCGGAGGGCCTCACCACAGCACGGAGAGGCACCGTGGATGCGTTTCGCGTTGGGACCGCTGGGAGACATGGCCCCTCGCGTGCCCGCGCTCTGTGGGTCGCCTGCGAGCGCGACGCGCGAAGGGCTGAGCCAGCGGACTTCAGACGCGGACACAGCCGGTGAACGAGCGCAATGCCCGGCTGACGCCGGATTCGCGCGTTAACATTATTAGATACAATTTTATCTTTGATTCACGTGAAACATTTTTGCGGGGCGCGCGCCACTTATCACGTGAAACACCGCAGGTCGGACGGGCTGGGCGATCAGCCCGGAATGGGCCTCAGAAGAACGCCTGGATGCCGGTGATGGCGCGGCCGAGAATGAGCGCGTGCACATCGTGCGTGCCCTCGTAGGTGTTCACGGTCTCCAGATTCGCGGCGTGGCGCATGACGTGATACTCGATCTGGATGCCATTGCCGCCGTGCATGTCACGGGCGATGCGAGCGATATCCAACGCCTTGCCACAGTTGTTGCGCTTCACGATGGAGATCATCTCAGGCGCCATCCTGCCCTCGTCGAAGAGCCGGCCGACGCGCAGTGCGCTTTGCAAGCCCAGCGCAATTTCGGTCTGCATGTCCGCAAGCTTCTTCTGGACGAGCTGTGTCGCGGCCAACGGCCGGTTGAACTGCTTGCGATCGAGCGTGTACTGCCGCGCGCGATGGAAGCAGTCCTCGGCCGCGCCCATGACGCCCCAGGCGATGCCGTAGCGCGCGCGGTTGAGGCAACCGAATGGACCTTTGAGGCCCTGCACGTTGGGCAGAAGCGCGCTTTCGGGCACGACGACGCCGTCCATCACGACCTCGCCGGTGATCGAGGCACGCAGCGACAGCTTGCCGCTGATCTTCGGCGCCGACAGGCCCTTCATTCCCTTCTCGAGGATGAACCCGCAGATGCCGCCGCCGTGTGCCTCAGATTTGGCCCACACGACGAACACGTCGGCGATGGGCGAATTCGAGATCCACATCTTGGAGCCGGTGAGGCGGTAGCCGTCGGCGACCTTCTCGGCGCGGGTTTTCATGCCCGCGGGGTCGGACCCCGCATCGGGCTCCGTCAATCCGAAGCAGCCGACCCACTCGCCCGAGGCGAGCTTCGGCAGGTACTTCATGCGCTGCTCCTCGGTGCCGTAGGCATAGATGGGGTACATGACCAGCGAGGACTGCACGGAGTTCATCGACCGGAAGCCGGAATCGACGCGCTCGACCTCCCGCGCGACGAGGCCATAAGAGACGTAGTTCGCGCCTGCGCAGCCGTACTTCTCGGGAATCGTCACGCCGAGCAGGCCCAGCTCGCCCATTTCCCGGAAGATCGCCCGGTCGGTCTTTTCCTCAAGGTAGCTTTCCTTGACACGCGGCAGCAGCTTCGACTGGCAATACTCATGCGCGGTATCGCGGATGGCGCGCTCCTCGTCGGTCAGCTGATCCTCGAGACGGAAGGCGTCTGCCCAGTCAAAGCGGGCGGATGTCGAGCCAGAGGCGCGGTCTTGCATAGATCTGTCCTGCAGGTGGTCGGATGTCGATGGCCTATCAAGCCGGTACGGGCGCCTCTGGCAAGGCGCCCGTTGCAGAATTGCAAAGATGCCGACTCCGTCGGGCGCGCTTGTTGGCAGGCAAAATGGCACTGCCTGCCCATTCTGGACGCAAGCCTCACGTTTTCGTGCGGCCATCCCGCACGATTTACTGGGCCAGGAAGCCGCCGTCGACGATCATTTCCAGCCCCGTGATGTAGGAGGCTTCGTCCGAGGCGAGGAACAGGTTTGCGTGGGCCACTTCCTCGACGCGACCCTCCCGCCGCATCGGCACCGCCTTCAGCATACGGGCGCGTACCTCCGGGTCGGCGCTCATACGTGATGTCTTCATCGCCGGCATCAGGCCAGGGTGCACCGAATTGCAGCGGATGCCGTCCCTGGCGAACTGGACGGCGATTGCCTTGGTCATCGTGCGAACCGCACCCTTTGCAGCGTTATAGCCCATGTGCACGAACGCCTGACCGGCAACGCCCGAGATCGACGAGATGTTGACGATCGACCCCCCGCCGCCCTTCTGCATGATCGGAATGACGGTCCTGAGCCCGAGGAACACGCCTTTCGCGTTGACGTTCATCTGCTGGTCCCACGTCGACATGCTGAGTAGATCCGGGTCGCTGCCCGATACGCCGGCGTTGTTGATCAGCACGTCGATCTTGCCGAATTTGCCGAGGGCCGTCTCCGCGACTGTCTTCCAGTCGCCTTCACTCGTGACATCATGCTTCACGAACACGGCGTTCGCCCCGATCTCCTTGGCGATGGCTGCGCCGTCCTTGTCGTTGAGATCGGTCAGAACGACTTTGGCGCCCTCCCGCGCGAATATGCGCGCCGTCGAGGCGCCCATACCTGAAGCCGCACCGGTGACAATGGCAACTTTGTCCTTGAGGCGCATGATTTCCTCCAAACTGGTTGATTGACTGAGGTCAAGAGCTCAAACCGGCGCGATGGTGTCATCGGGCACGACGTAAAGTATTGCAAACCAACGACGCGGCGTGAACATGCGATTCGCGCAGGGAAGACACGCCGCCGGATCGTTCGGCCCGAGAACTGGCGGGCGCGACTCCCCGTCCGTTGCCAGCCGCCAAGGCGACGCGTATCGCGGCAGGGCATTCAACCAGAAGCCTCCATGCGCCCACTTCGCATTCTCATCCTCTCCGACGGCCGGCCAGGGCACTACCACCTCGCCGAGGGTGTCGCCGCTGCCATCAAGCGCCGGCGTCCCGTCGCCGTGGAGAAGCGCGAGATCGCGCGGCGACGCGCGGTGCCGGGGCGTGTGCTGGCCTGGATGCTCGCGGGGCGCGTTTCACCCTCCCTCGTGCTGAAAGTCGGGTATGGCGTGAATCTGGAGCGCGGCACGCAATACGATGTAGTTATTTCGGCGGGCGGCGACACCTTGGCGGCCAATGTCGCCGCCGCGCGCCTGACGGCAACGGCAAATATTTTTTGCGGCACATTGCGGCGAGTGCCGCCGGAGGCGATGTCGCTCGTCATCTCGTCATATGCCCGGCATGCGGCACGCCCTCGCCATCTGGTCGCGCTGAAGCCGAGCGGCATCGATCCGGATACACTGTCGCCTGCGACCAAGTCGATCCGAACCAGCGGTCGTTTGCCAGTCACCGCGGGCCTGCTGATCGGCGGCAATTCGGGCTTCTTCACCTACCGCGCCGACGAGTGGGCTCGGTTGATCGAGTTCATCAATGCAAGCTATTGCGAGACGGGCACACGCTGGATCGTATCGACGTCGCGGCGCAGCCCAGACATCGTCGCCGACCACATTGCCAAGCTGGCCAGCCGCGCCGATAGCCCCATCGCGGAATTCATCGACTTCCGCACAGCCGGCGCCGGTACGCTGCCGCGCCTCTTTGCACAGGTCGAGGCGATCCTGTGCACCGAGGACTCGAGTACGATGATCTCGGAGGCGGTTTGCGCGCGACTACCGGTGATCGGGGTTTCACCGGCACAACATGGCTTCAAGGACGAAGAGCGCGAGTATCGGTCCTTCATGGAGCGCGAGGGCTGGTGCCGCTTCATCGGCCTTGCCGAGCTCACGCCGTCGACGTTTGGCGAAGCCCTGCGATCGGTGAAGCCGTTGAAGGAAAACCACCTCGACCGGCTCGCTGACCAATTGAGGGAGCGGCTGCCGAAGCTCTTCGAATGACGAGCAGCGATCGGGGGCCGGCGTCTCGTTTGCCCGCCACTCCTCGAACCAACTGCCGCACATGCGAGCATTCACAACGGCTGCTGAGGCAGCGTGTCGTGCCAGAAGCACGGCACCCAAAGTGATCAGATCGCGAGATCCTTGGTGTTGTAGTCCTTGATCACACGCGCACAGGTCGCGTCATTGAAGCGGAACTCGTTCTCGCGCCCTGCGAAAGGTCGATAGTGGAACGGATTCTCAGCCGGATTCTTCTGATGCCGCGCGTCGATGGCGACCTGAATGACGGCCGATCGGTCGAAAATGCGCTGCTCATCGTAGACCGCGCTCTGGTCGGACATGCCGAGCGCCGGCTTCTGGCCGAGCACCGAGCGGCGGCGGTGAAAACCGAAGGTCAGAGAAATCCGAATGTCAGGTGAGGAGTTGGCGAACGAGCCGTGGAGGCACTGACGATTGACGATCGTTACGTCGCCAGGACCACAGATCAGCGGAACTGCATCGGGCAGGCGGTCGTCGCCGCCATTCTCGGCTACCACTTTCTTGATGTCGATCTTGCCCCTCTTGTGCGTGCCGGGAACCACCCAGAGACAGTTGGCGGCCGTGGTCGGATAGAGCTGGACCTGGAAGTTGAAACCGTGGCTCCCCTCGTCCCAATCGGGCTTGCCCCAATGGGTGACGCCGTCCTGATGCCATGCGACGGAGCCGCCGACGCCCGGCTGCTTGACGAAGATCGCGTCGTTGTAGGGGACGAAGTCCGTGCCGTTGATCGCCTCGGCAATTGCGAGCAGATGGGGATGTCCGTAAACGCGAAGCCCAGCGGGCATGGCCATGCACATGCCGTACATGAGGAAGACGACGTGCTCGGGCGCGTCTGCGTCCGCCTTCGCTTCGGCCATCTTGGTCGGGTGCCGGCCATTGAGCTTGTCGGTGCCGCCCCAGGGATCGGAGAGCGGACGGATGAAGGTGTAGGGCTCGCGCGCGTAGTCTCGGCCGAGTGCGGGACGGCCCTTCGTGTCGACTTTGGACCCGGGAGCAGAAGGCGCGCGCTCCAGCATATTCATCGCGTCGGCGCGAAGCTCCACGACCTCGCTTGCGGAGACGAGGCCCTCGAAGATGTAGAATCCGTGCCGCCAGTACGCGGCGATAATCTCGGGGTGCAGCTTGCCGCTGGCGTCGAACCGAACGGGTCCCTTGTTGCCGATCGCCCGAGCGCGGGCCTCTCCGGCCTTCAGATAGTCGGCCATGCGCGCCTGATGCTCGGCCCGGCTCGGCGATGTGGCCGGCGACGACGCAGAGGCGGAAGTGGGAGCCACATCGTTCATTGGCAATCTCCTGGCAGACAAGTTCACGGCGCGAGCAGAGAGCTTGTCAGCTCAAGAGGACAGCCGTCAATGCGAGGCGAGCTCGCCAATGACATCGGCAGACCACCCATGCAACGGCAGTCCCTCTTCATCGATCGGACCGGTCCATCCTGCTTTCCAGTTCGCTCACGCGCTCATCGAATTCGCCGGCCGTTGCGTGCATCATCACCAGCATGCCCGCATAATCGCGCCGGCTGCGCCGGACGATTTTTTCGACCGAGGTGAGGCGTTCCTCAACCGAGGTGAGGCGAACCTTCACATCTGACACATCAGCTTGGATGCGCTTCAGGATTTCCAAAACTGCGCTGTCGACGTGATTGGCATACTAAGAACATAACAGAAACATGTTGCTTGTCGATCCAAAAATCCGGCCCGCATAGGCGGAGCCTCCTCATCCCTGCACTCGCTTCACTTCGTCGGGCGTGCGGAAATCCTCGGGAATACCGGCGATGCCGAGTTTCTGGAACGCGCGGCCGAGGGCCGGCGAGGCTGTGACCACGGCGAAGGGAATGGCGATGAGGTAGCCAAGCGTCAGCGGCAAGCTCCACCAGAACAACGCCGGCTCGATCAGCCACATCATGCCGCACACCACAACGCCGAACAGTGTCTGCGGCCAAAGGTTCTCGGCCGCCGTCCGCCACGAGATGCCATAGGCGTCGCGAGACTGGCCGCCCCACACGACCGATTTTCCGAACATCAATCCGATCATGAAGATCGTCGTGCGAATGGTCGAGACGGCGCCCTGCAAGAAGGAGAAGACAAGCTCCAGTACCGCCGAGAACGCGAAGCGGACAGGACCGCCAAAGCTTGCCACGCCGCCTTTGGTCAGCACGGCGTCGATGAGACCCGCGATCTTCGGCATCAGGTACATGGTGAAGAACACAATGTAGAGACCGATCGCGAGGCCAACCGGAAATCCGGTAATCCCCTGCGATTGCCAGCCAACCAACGGCAGCGCCGCGATCATCAGCGTCCAAGCCGGAATGCCGAGGAACATCAGAATCGCCCAGACGAGCTGAAAACGGCTCATGGGATAGAGACCCGGCAGATCGAGCAGCTTGATGTACTGCATATTGCCCTGGCACCAGCGCACATCGCGCTTGGCGAAGTCGAGCATCGTTGGCGGGTTTTCCTCCCACGACCCCATTTCGACGGGAAGCACGCGCACCTCGTAGCCCGTGCGGCGCATCAATGTGGCCTCGACCTGATCGTGCGAGAGCACGTGGCCGCCGAGCGGGGGTTTGCCCGGCAACATCGGCAGCTCGCAGCCGGCGACGAACGGCTTGATGCGCACCACCGCGTTATGACCCCAGAACGGACCGCAATCGCCGACCCACCAGGCCTGGCCCATGGTGTAGGAGCGCATCCCGTGGCGCATGCCGAACTGGAAGATGCGCGCGAACGCCGACGACGACGGCATGCCGACGACCAGCGACTGCAGAATGCCGAGCTTCGGATGCGCCTGCATCATGCGCACCATCTTCACAATGGTGTCGCCCGACATCAGGCTGTCGGCATCGAGCGGCAGCATGAGCTCGAAATCACGTCCCCACCGCTCGCAGAAATCGCGCACGTTGCCGGCCTTGAAGCCGGTGTTCTCTGTGCGGCGGCGGTAGGTGATGCGGTCGCCGTCCTTGTCGGCGGCCTTCCAGAGGGCGACTGCTTGCTCCTCTGCCATGGCGACGGCCGGATCGTTGGTGTCCGAGAGTATGAAATAGCTGAATGCGCCACCTTCGCCGGTTTGCTCGACGCTCGCCTTGATGGTTTTCATGCGCAGGATGGCGCGCGAAGGGTCCTCGTTGCGCACCGTCATGAAGACGGCAGTCTTGATGCGGATCGGCGTCGGCTCGTCCCCGGCTGCCGCATAGGGCGCCACTTCGGTCATGGGGTCGCGGTGAAAGTGGAGAAGCCAGAGGCCGATCAGGGCATTCCAGAATCCGACAACTGTCCACGGCGTGCCGATCCCAAAGCAGACAAAAAGCATCAGGTCGAGCAGTGTCCAGCCGCCGGCTCCGAGGATGCGCGCAGCGACCCACATCATCGCCAACCAGGTCACCACGTTGAGGGCCAACATGATCTTGCGCCGGCGCGCCAGCTCGGCGTTTGCCTGCAGCCCCGTCGGTACGCTAAGTCTGTTGAAGAGGGACGAAGGGGCTGTCACGATCCGTGGGGTGTCTGTGGCAAAGGGCCGTGCAGTATCGGCGCGGTCGGTCATGAAGCGCAACACTCGTCCGGTTTGTGTTGTTGAATTAGGGGTCCTGGTCCATGGATTGGCTGGACGGAAGCCCAGCCAGACATCACAGAACGCCTGAACGAGCGATGAACGATCCAATCAGTCCGCCTCCGCGCCGATCCGCCGGCAGCAAGCTCGTGAGCCGGGCCCTCTGGTACGCGGCTGCTGGGAAGATCGAATTGCGAACTGCCTCTATTTCGCCACCTTCTCCAGACCAGGCGCTGATCCGGACACTCTACAGTGGGGTGAGCCGGGGTACCGAACGCCTGGTGTTCTCGGGCGCCGTCGGCAAGAGCGAATGGGAGCGCATGACGGCGCCGCTGCAAGAGGGCAAGTTCCCGTTTCCCGTCAAGTATGGCTACTGCGCTGTCGGTGTCGTCGAACGCGGGCCGAAAGAGCTTGCGGGAAAAACTGTGTTCTGCCTGCACCCCCACCAGGACGTGTTCCTGGCGCCCATTGCCATGCTGACGCCGATCCCCGATCAGGTGCCACCGCGCCGCGCGACGCTCGCAGCCAATATGGAAACGGCACTCAATGCCGTGTGGGATTCCGCGGCGGCGCCGGCGGACCGGGTCGTCGTGGTCGGCGCCGGCGTGGTCGGGCTCCTGATTGCATTCCTGTCGGCGCAGTTGCCGGGTGCCGAGGTGACAGTGATCGATGTCGCCGAGGAACGGCGGGAGATCGTCGAAAGCTTCGGTGCGAGATTCCTTGCCGCGCCCACGGCCGGCATGGATCCAGCTTCGGTTTCCGCTGTGACCGGCCTTGCTGCAGACGTCGTATTCCACACGAGCGTATCGGCAGCCGGACTCGATACCGCCATAGCTGCGGCGGCCTTCGAGGCAAGCATCGTCGAGCTCTCCTGGTATGGCAGCAAGGAAGTTGCCGTGAAGCTCGGAGGATCATTTCACAGCCAGCGGCTCAAGCTGATCTCATCGCAGGTGGGACACGTCTCGGCCACGCATCGCCCGCGCTGGAACTACCGGCGGCGAATGCAAGCGGCGCTGCGCTTGCTTGATGATGTGAGGCTCGACGCCCTCGTCAGCGAAGAAATCAGTTTTGCCGACGCGACAAGTGCGCTGCCGCGCATCTTGAGTCCCGGCGCAAGCGGACTTGCTCCTGTCATTCGCTATCCCGGATCTTGAGCGATGCTCGACCAGCGCATGCGCTCGCTGATCGACCCTCCGCTCGATGTCACGGGTCGCGCTCTCGCAGCGCGCGGCATAACGGCGGACGGAGTGACGCTTGTCGGCTTTGCGTTTGGCGCAGCGGCAGCGGTTTTCATAGCAGTCGGCGCCTATGGAGCAGGGCTCGGCCTGATTGTGCTCAATCGGCTGGCAGACGGACTCGATGGTGCAGTCGCGCGCGCCACCAGAAAAACGGACCGCGGCGGATTTCTCGACATCGGACTCGACTTCGCATTCTATGCCGGGGTTCCGCTCGCCTTCGCGGTCGCCGATCCAGCCGCGAATGCGCTGGCTGCCGCTTCGCTTCTGGCGGCCTTCGTCGTCAATGGCGCCATATTCCTGGCCTTCGCGCTCATGGCGGACCGGCGCGGCCTCACCACCCGAGCTCAGGGGGAGAAGTCGCTCTACTACCTCGCCGGCTTGGCGGAGGGGACGGAAACAATCGCGGCGTTCATCGCCATGTGTGTCTGGCCCGGTGCCTTTGCCTGGATCGCCTATGCTTTTGCGCTTTTGTGCGTCGCTTCGGTAGCGGCGCGGCTGGTTCTCGGTTGGCGCGTGCTGACCGACTGAGCTTCAGGCCGTCGCCGGTCTCAGCGGCGGCATGATCTCCGCCGGATCGAGGCCAAGCTCGTGAATCCCCATATTCCAGAGGCAGAAATCACTAGGTGGAGCGTGCAGGGCGGCAAGCGCGCCATCACGAAACAGCTGCTCGATGCGCTGCCCCTTGTAGACACCATGCGCGCCGGACAGACTGAGCGCGACGCGCGTGATGTTGGACGCGGCCTTGCCAACCGCATATTTGGCGCGGAAGAGCGCGGCCGTCGTCTCTGCTGTCGGGCCCTCGGTATCGTAGAGCCACGCGGATTGATAGACGATGAGTCGCGCCGCCTCGAGCTCGGCGCTGAGCTCCCCGACCTGGCGCCGAACATCGGGATGATAGGCGAGCGGCTGCGCATAGCCCGGCACTTTGCGCTCACGCACGACACGCAGCAGCTCGTCATAAGCCGCGCCCGCGACGCCGAGATAAACCGCAGTGTAGGAGCCCCACCCCCAGTTGGCCGTGAACTGGCGAAAGCTGCGGATGTCCTCGGACTGGAAGACAACCGCGGCCTCATCGAGCCTGCAATTCTCGAGCACGAGGGAATCGCTGCGCGTGGCGCGCATGCCGAGCGTGTCCCAGTTCTCGATGATGCTGCGGCCTTCGGCGCGTCGAGGGATGAGGACGAAAGCGCCCGCTGTTGGGCGCGTCGCAGTATCAGGCCGTGCCAGGACCAGGCAGTAGTCGGCTGCTTCGATCATCGTTGAAAACATCTTGCGGCCGGTGATGCTCCAGCCGCCTGGGATCCGCTTCACGATGGTGTCGAGCCAGCGCTCGCCGATCAGCGCCGTCGAGGTCGCCTCCGAGTAGTTGCCGGCGATCAGCTTCCGTTGCCCGATTACCAGATCCGCCACATGCTGTTTGGCTGCTTCGGAAACTTCCGGGCTCGCCAGCAGCGGCATCACGACGGACGCGTGCATATTGAACGACAGGGCGGTGGATGGGCATCCCTTGCCGAGCGCCTCGTAAGCCAGCGAATGGCCGAGGAAGTCCTCGCCTGCACCGCCGTACTTTTTCGGTACGGTCAGCTCGAGGAAGCCATTGCTCCGAAGAATGTCGTAGTTTTCAATCGGATGAGATGCCTGCCGATCGTGCTCGTTGGACCGCAGTGCAAAGTCAGCCGCCAGCGCGAGGCACTTGGCTTGCAGCTCCTTGTGTCGGGGGTTCAATGCAAAATCCACTACGGTGCTCCGTATTACCCGCTGAGTACAAGCCGCGGCCGCTTTGCATGCCCTGATACGCTGCGTGCGCTATGATGATGTAGTTTTCGACGTTTGCACAAGATGTTGCCCAAACAGGACCGGAGATCGAGAGCTATGCACCAGGGCATCCAGGCGATCCTCTATGCGCTGTTCGATGCGAGGGAGGCGCTGGACCGCTCGGCGATGCGGCGTCAGGTCGAGATCTGCCTTGGCTGTGGCGTCACCGCGATTGGTGCGCTTGGCCTCGCGACCGAGGTCGCCAAGCTCTCCGAAGCCGAGCGGCGGCAGATCATGGACTGGGTCAGCGAGGACGTGGCCGGCCGGCGGCCGACCTACTTCACGATCTACGGCAACTCCGTCGCCGAGCAGATTGCCCAGGTGCGCCATGCCGAGGCGGTCAAGGCCGCCTATGTAATCCTGCAGCCGCCGGCTGTGGGCACGTTCGCTGGCGCCGAGTACATCCGGTTTTTCGGCCGTGTTGCTGACAAGACCACGCTTCCCGTGGCCATTCAGAACGCCCCGGCATACATGGGGCGAGGTCTAACCTCTGGTGAGATTCGCGATCTTGTGACCCAGCATCCAAACGTGAAACTGCTGAAGGGTGAAGGCGCCGCCATCGACATCAAGGGTGTGATCGAGGCGACGGAAGGCCGGTTGCCCGTGCTGAACGGCCGTGGCGGCCTCGAGCTCATCGACAACTGGCGCGCCGGCTGCGCGGGGATGATCCTGGCGCCAGACACCATTGACCGCAACGCGACCGTATGGCGGCTCCTGGAAGAGCAAAAAATCGATGATGCAGAGCGGGCTTACGCTGAAGTGCTGCCAAGCATCGTTTTCATCATGCAATCGCTGGAGAGCCTGATCTGCTACGGCAAGCGCATCTTTGGCGCGCGCGCCGGAATCGAGATCAACGACCGCAGCCCAGCGCTGCGACCCACGCCATTCGGGCTGGAGTTGGCAATGCGTTACGCAGCTCGGCTCGGCGGATATCCGGACCGGTGAGCACGCCCGCCAAGCGGCGTCAACGCGCGTTTCGCAGTCTGATCACAAAAAGTTTAGGTCACTAGCTGCCATAATTCTACGCTATGCTTCCGATTGGATGGCGTCGGGCCATCTTCAAATCAAGAAGTCCATCGAGGGGTTTTCAATGTCAAAGTCGAAACTGCTGGCTGGCTTGTCTCTCGCAGCCGGTCTGGCGATGGTTGCCTCTGGTGTCACCGTCGCCCAGGATGCCATTGCCAAGCGCAAGGAATTCATGAAGGCGGTCGGCGGCGCGACCAAGCTCTCCAACGAGATGATCAAGGGTGAGAAGCCCTTCGATGCAGCGGCAGCAAAAGACGCAATGACGAAGATTTCTTCGGGTTGGGGCGATTTTGCAAAGTCGTTCCCGCCTGGCACGGAAACCGGTGGTGAGACAACGGCATCACCGAAGATCTGGAGCAACACGAAGGACTTCAATGACAAGGGCGAGGCGATGGCAAAAGCTGCGACGGCAGCCGCCAGCGCGTCGACCAAGGAGGAGTTCGCCGAAAAGTTCAAGGCGGTTGCCGTGTGCAAAGGCTGCCACGACGAGTATCGAATTCCGAAGAAGTAAACGATCGTGATCACCGCATCTTGGGACAGGAGAGCAGTGATGCTCTCCTGTTTGCACGTTGGGACCTGATCAACGTGCTGTGCAAGGGCGCGAACGCGACAGCCGCCTCCTCATTTGGCCGAGGCCGGAGACCTGCTCCGAGCAGGGCTCCCGCGTGCGATTTGCCAGAACAGCATAAGCGATACGGCAAGGAATGCGGCTGCGATGAAATAGGCGATATCCGGCGACACCAACGGTGAGTCGGGGCGCATGAAGTATCCGAATATGTGCGTGAAGAACACGGTTCCGACCAGCATGGCGACGGCCATGACGGAGCCGATGCCGCCTTGCAGCTCGCCTTGTGCGTCTTCGGGCACCTCCTTGGACATGATCGCCGTGAGCATTGGATGTACGAAGCCTTCGGGTGCATGAATGATCAACAAGACAATGACTGCGAGCAGATTCGGAGCGAGGCCGTAGCCGACTGACGCCACCACGGCCATGATCAGTCCCACCAGCGCCACGCGGATCTCGCCCCACCGGGCGACGACGGGACCTGTCAGCACCGCCTGCGTGAAGGCCGCGATGATCCCGAACGCAGCCAGTGTCAGTCCGATCGTCGCCGTGCTCCAATTGAACTTGGCGATGCCCCAGTAGGCCCAGATCGCCGGATAAACGGCGGACGCCGCGAAATAAATGAAGAGCACGATGCACAACGGCATCACGCTCCGGTACTGGCGGAAGACGTTGAACGTGCCAATCGGATTGCTGCGCGACCACGCGAACGCCCGGCGTTTCTCTGGTGGCAGCGTTTCCGGCAGTACCAGATAACCGTAGATCAGATTAAGCGCAGAAATGCCCGCCGCAACGTAGAAGGGCACACGTGTTCCGTAGGCTCCGAGCAACCCACCGATCGCCGGGCCAATCACGAAACCGATGCCGAACGCAGCACCCATCAAACCGAAGGCTTTGGCGCGCTCCTCAGGTGCCGTGATGTCTGCAATATAGGCGTTGGCGATGACGTAGGAGGCGCCGCACAGCCCCGCGATGGCGCGGCCGATGAACAGCCAGGTGAGATTCGGCGCAAGCGCGTGCAGAAGGTAATCGAGTCCCAGGCCCGCCACGGAGAGCAAGAGCAGGGGCCTGCGACCAAAGGCATCCGATAGGTTGCCCAATGTCGGACCAAACAGGAACTGCGTTGCCGAAAACGCAAAGAACATCCAACCGCCTATGATGGAAGCGGTTGCCAAGTCCGTGTGGCCGACCTCGCCGATCAGTTGCGGGAGAACGGGAATGATCAGCCCGAACCCCACCATATCCAGCAGTACGGTGATGAAGACAAAGGTTTTGGCGTGCTTCGATGCAAGTGATGTGGTCATCCGGCGTGATGTAGCGCAGGCGGACCGCTGGGCAAACCGGACGATTGCAGGGGTAATCGGCGGGTAGAAGCTGCGGGACTGGCCATTGCGCGGTTTCACCCGCCTCATTTCAGAGACACTGCGCACCCCCCGCCAGTGTGCTACTTACCGGCTTCATCGGCCGCGGGCCCAAGTCATGAGTTTTTTCTCTCGATTGCGCTGCTGATCAGCGGGCGGCGCTGAGGCGTGCAGTGATGGACAGATCTATCGAACTCGCTGACGGTCGCCGGCTGTCGTACGTCGAGTTCGGGGCGCGGGACGGTACTCCCATCCTCGCGCTCCACGGCACACCTGGATCGCGGTTGAAGTTCTCGGTGGTCGAGCCAGTCGGTCGAGCGCTCGGGCTACGTGTAATTGCCATCGATCGCTGGGGCTATGGGGGCACCGATGCACCTCCCGCACCCTCGCTCCATCAATTCGCCGAGGACACCCGCGACTTCGCAGACGCGCTCGGACTGGGCAGTTTTGCAGTGATGGGCATCTCGGGTGGTGGGCCTTATGCGGTGGCGGTCGCGTCGATGCTTCCGGCACGGGTTTCGGCGCTGGCGCTGATCGCTCCGGTTGGTCCGATTGCACAGGAGCCGGATCGGGAGATTGCCGCCTTTCATCGCTTCTGCTTCGGGCCATTGGCGCGCTCGCCTGTCATGCGCTCGGCGGTCTTCATAGGATTCCGCCGATTGCTCTTGACGGCGCCACGCCTCGCAATGTCCGTCGCGATGGCCCGTGTGCCTTCCTCCGACAAGGCGGTGCTTGGGCGAGGCCAGACGCGAGCCCGCCTCGCCGGGGCGTTCACCGAAGGGCTGCGATTTAGCGCGCGCGGCCCGAGTATAGACATGATGCTGTTCGGTCGGCCTTGGGAAGTGCCGCTCGCCAACGCCGATATGCCGGCTCGGCTTTGGCTCGGCACAGCGGACCGCAACGTGCCGCTGTCGGCGGCGCGACGGCTCGCCGCGCGTCTGCCACGGTGCGTGCTACGCGAGTTGCCAGGTGCTGGCCACTTGTGGGTCGCAGAGCACTACGACGAGGTCCTGCAATGGATCTCAGAAACAGAAAGGCGCGGTCCTTGCCGCGCCGCTCCACCCAACCTGTTTGACGGACCTGTCAGGCAGGAGCCCGGCCGCCAAACCCAGGAAGATGACCACGAACCCAACCGCCAGCGGTCGTGACCATGTCCCACGCTTTTGCCGTCACGATGGGTGCCGGTTTCGACCACACCACCGGCAGCGCAGCGGCCGGCACGTCGGAGACGGCCCTGACCGGCTCGGTCGTCGGCTCGTCCTGGGTCGCCATCGCGTACCCGGCAGCCTCTGCAGCCCTATGAAGCTCTTCGATGCTCATAACGCCCTCGCAACTTTGCAACTGACCGAGCAAAAGCCGCCACAATTGCCCGGACAATTTATCAACAAACTTATTGATGCGACATAAATGCGCATAGTCAAGAAAAATCCGTGTTCTGGCCATTGTTTTGTCGGCCGGGCGCAAAAAGAGATGGGTTAACTCCAAGTCGTCGCTGCATTGCGGCAAGTTTGTGCATAGCAACCGTTGGCGGATTCTTGGCTCTTTAACCCTCTGGTGAGCCGTTTGGTTCCAAACCGCGATGGAGGAGCGGCTGGACAGCCACGTGAAGGACTTGTTGGGCTCGTTGCGGTTGTCGATCCTTGCCGCTATGGTCCGCGCGCTTTGGGGCGTAGCCAAGTGGTAAGGCAGCGGATTTTGATTCCGCCATGCGGAGGTTCGAACCCTCCCGCCCCAGCCAGTCCTGCAACCCAGTCGCGCCTGCCGAGCGCTGCTCGATCGCGGGTTCCGGTGACAATCAGCTCCGCCGTGCTAGCCTGTGCCTCGGTCGTGAGGGCGTGCTGCATGACGACTGAGCAGCGTCCTGCAGCCCTGATTTGAAGTGGTCAATGGCGGTCGCGCATCCAAACGGTCCAAGCTCCTGGCTTCGTGGCGTGCTACGCCCGGGAGCCGGTTTCGATAAGGTCTGGGCCGGCGCGGCCGAGTAGTTGGGCTCAAGGCAATCGCATGGCGCATCGGGCCTCAGGCAAATCGAACTGGAGCGAGTGAATGTCCACACCATCGACAGCGCAAGTGCACTACATCGCCAATCGCCCTGAGTGGCTCGCACGGCGCCAGGAGGCTGCACTCGAACCGGATCTCGCAATTGTCGATCCGCATCATCATTTGTGGGATCGACCCGGCTGGCGCTATCTCCTCCCCGAGCTGCTCGACGACACGAACCAGGGCCACAACATCGTCGCCACCGTATTCGTGCAATGCCGCGCCATGCACCGAGCCGAGGGTCCCGTCGAAATGCGTCCCGTTGGCGAGACTGAGTTCGTCAACGGCATCGCGGCCATGAGCGCCAGCGGCGGCTACGGCAAGACGAACGTGTGCGCTGGCATCGTCGGACATGCCGATATGCTGCTCGGAACGCGGGTGGCCCGGGTGCTCGAGGCGCACGTCACAGCCGGTGGCGGACGGTTCCGCGGCATTCGCCACATCACCGCATGGGACCCGGATCCGGTGGTGATGAACCCCGCCTATCAACCACCAAAAGGCGTGCTTGGCGACAAGACGTTCCGCGAGGGCGTTGCGACGCTCGGCCGGATGGGGCTGACGTTCGACGCGTGGCTCTATCATCCGCAGATCGACGAGCTCGCGGCAATGGCTGCGGCGGTGCCCGATACGAGGATCGTGCTCGATCACGTCGGCGGACCGCTGGCGATAGCGTCCTACGAAGGCAAGCGGGCCGAGGTTTTTGCGGCCTGGGCGAAGTCGATCAAGGAGCTCGCCAAGCGGCCGAAAGTCTACGTCAAACTTGGCGGCCTTGGCATGCGCATCAACGGTTTTCAGTTCGAGGACGCTGCCGACCCGCCGTCGTCAGAGATGCTGGCGAAGGCTTGGAAGCCCTACATGGAGACGTGCATCGAGGCCTTCGGTGCCGGCCGCTGCATGTTCGAGTCGAACTTTCCGGTCGACAAGGGCTCCTACAGCTATGGCGTCTTCTGGAATGCCTGCAAGCTGTTGGCGAAAGGCGCCAGCGCCGCCGAGAAGAAGGATCTCTTCGCCGGCACGGCCAACCGTTTCTATCGGCTTGGCCTGCCGGCCTGAGACCAGCACATCGCCATCCTCGCATCACGAACTTCCCCGAAGGACGACTTACGCCATGGCTATCGCGGAGCACGCTACCGAAACGCCCTCGACAACTCCTGTTCTGACCGTCAGCGACGGCCGTGCGCTGGTTCGCCTCAATCGGCCGCGCGAGCACAACCGCCTCGAGCCGGCCGACCTCGAAGCACTGCGTGAGATCTTCGATCGCGTCGATCGCGACGACAGTGTTCGCGTGTTGATCATCACCGGTACGGGAAAGAGCTTTTCGTCCGGCTTTCACATCGGCGCGCTGAGTGAGCGCAAGGACGGTAAGCAGCGCGATTACGATCCCGACGCCTTCGAAAAAACCGTCAATCGTCTGGAGACCTTGCGCGTTCCGACCATCGCGGCGTTGAACGGTGGTGTCTATGGCGGCTCGACCGATCTGGCGCTTGCCTGCGACTTCAGGCTCGGTGTCGCGGCGACGCGCATGTTCATGCCCGCAGCGCGCCTTGGCATCGTCTATTACCCCAGCGGGCTCACGCGTTACGTGAACCGCCTAGGGCTTGGTGCCGCGAAGCGGATGTTCCTGACTGCCGAGCCCATCGACTCCGCCGAGTTGCTGCGCATCGGCTATCTCGACGAGATCGTCGCGCCTGAGCAGCTGATGACGCGGGCCGAAGCGCTTGCAGCTACCATCGCCGCCAACGCGCCGATGGCCGTCGCTGCAACCAAACGCGCGCTCAATCAGGTGGCTGCCGGCACGCTCGATACTGATGAGCTGGCGCAAGCACGCCGCGCTTGCGCGCATTCCGAGGATCACAAGGAGGGCCTCAAAGCGTGGGCCGAAAAGCGCAAGCCGCAGTTCAAGGGGCGTTAGGGTGATCTTCCGAAGGTTCTGCGCACCTCAGAATGTGCGCGCAGCTATGTGCGTCTGAGGCTTTGCCCTGTGGTCACGTCAAAGAGATGGATGTGCCTTGGCGCAGCCGTCAGCCGCTTCGGTGCTCTCGAGACGTTGTCGTCAGATGCCGCAGTGGATTGAACCACCGCGACGCCGCCGGCAGTGCCGTGGATGAGCTGGTTGGGACCAAGCTCCTCGACAAGCTCTGGAACAAAGGCGACTCCGTCCTCACCATTGCGCGCGGCCACGAGATCTTCCGGGCGAACGCCGATCTCGACCTCACGTCCTGCCTCGACATCGAACATCCTGGGATCGAAGGCGAACCCGCCCGTGCCCGGCAGCTCCGCGACGCCGGAGCTGCCGATGCGTCCGCGCATCAGATTCATGGCCGGCGAGCCGATGAAGGTCGCAACGAACGTGGTTGCGGGTCGCTGATAGACGTCTATCGGTCGGCCGACCTGCTCGATGGTGCCCTTGTTCATCACCACGACCTGATCCGCGAGCGTCATCGCCTCAACCTGGTCGTGGGTGACGAAGATGGATGTCGCCTTGAGGCGGTTGTGCAGGCGGCGGATCTCGATTCGCATCTGCACCCGCAGCTTGGCATCAAGGTTCGATAGCGGCTCATCGAACAGAAATGCCTGCGGCTCTCGCACGATGGCGCGACCCATGGCGACACGCTGTCGCTGGCCGCCCGAAAGCGCCCGCGGCTTGCGGGCCAGGAAGTCCTCGATGGCAAGCAGCTTGGCTGCTTCCTTCACCCGCCGCTCGATCTCGTCCTTCGGCGTGCCGCGATTGCGCAGCCCGTAGGCCATGTTGTCGTAGACCGACATGTGCGGATAAAGCGCGTAGTTCTGGAACACCATGGCGATGTCGCGGTCTGCCGGCTCCACCTCGTTCACGCGCTTGTCGCCGATCTTGATCTCGCCCTCGGAGATCGTCTCGAGCCCCGCGATCATGCGCAGAAGCGTCGATTTCCCGCAGCCCGACGGCCCGAGCAGCACGGCGAACGATCCATTCGGAATGGCGAGCGATACGCCCTTAACGGCTTCAACGCCGCCTGCGTACACCTTCCGCACGTTGTCGAGCGTCACCGAGGCCATATCACTTTCACCTATCCCGTCCGTCATCCCGGCGAAGGCCGGGACCCACGACAGGTTCATTCACGACGCAGTCGAGCGATTTCGCTCGGGGCAACAGCGACCGCAGAGTGCTTCCCACCATGAAGCACGACCAAGACATTACCAGCTGATCGGCTGCACGGATCCGGGCGTTAGCCCGCGCGATGCACATCATTACTTCTCCGTTTCCACCAGCCCCTTCACGAACCAGCGCTGCATGAGGATGACGACCAGGACCGGCGGCAGCATGGCGAGCATGGCGGTTGCCATGACCACGTTCCACTCGGTGAGCGCATCGGAGGTCACGATCATCTTCTTGATGCCGATCACGATCGTCTGCATGTCGTCGCGCGTGGTGATCAGCAGCGGCCAAAGATACTGGTTCCAGCCATAGATGAAGAGGATCACGAACAGCGCTGCGATGTTGGTGCGTGAGAGCGGCAGCACCGTATCCCAGAAGAATTTCAGCGGGCCGGCACCATCAAGCTTCGAGGCCTCGACCAGCTCGTCAGGGATGGTGAGAAAGAATTGCCGGAAGAACAGGGTCGCGGTGGCCGACGCAATCAGCGGCACGGTGAGGCCCATGTAGCTGTCGAGGAGGTTCAGATCTGCCGCGATCTTGTAGGTCGGGTAGATGCGCACCTCCACGGGCAGCATCAGCGTCATGAAGATCAGCCAGAATGCGGCCATCCGAAAAGGAAACTTGAAGTAGACGACCGCGAAGGCCGAGATGATCGAGATTGCGATCTTGCCAAGCGCAATCACCGACGCCATCACGAACGAGTTGAACAGCATGCGCCCCACTGGCTCGCGCGTGGTGCCGCTGGTGCCGACAAAGATCGTCTTCCAATAGGTCTCAAGAAAAAGCGGCCCTGGAGTAAGCGGCATCTGGCCGTTCGAGATGACCGCCTGCGGATGCGTCGAGCCGACGAAGGTCAGATACACCGGGAACGCCACGATCAGCACGCCAACACACAGCGCCAGATGCGCGAGGAAGTTGCGGAAGGGGCGGTGCTCGACCATTGGGCGTCCTGAGCCTAGCGTGGTTGCTGTCTGGCAAAACGGAGTTCGCTCAGCAATTCGGCGGTTTCGGCAACTCGAATCGACCGATTTGTCAGCAGTCCGCTCCAGACCCAGTTGTGATGCTGGATGACTTTCAGCGCAGAGAGGTGAGGCCGGTCGCTGACGGTATGAGCGTCACTCGCGATGACCACATCGAAGTTCCGAGATACCAGGGATCTGACGGTCGCGTCGACGCAGAAGTCCGTTGCCCAACCGGAGACGAGTACACGATCAGGCGTCAGCCTTTCCAGAGTCTCCTGCATGTTGGTCCCGGCAAACGGATCGTTCAAAGTCTTCTCGATCTCGTGATCTGGTTCATCCCGCTGCAGCTCGGAAAGAAACTGCCATCCTGATGTACCAGGCTCGAAGATGTCTCCGTTTTCTCCGCAGTGCCGAATCCACACAACCTTTCCTGCGCGACTGCGAATAGCAGCCGCCAGGAAGTTTATTCTGTCGACAACCGCGTTGAGGTCGTGCTTCGGCGTGCCGTCAAGCAATCCGGCTTGCATGTCGACGACCACCATCACGTCCATTTGCCGACGCCTTTCACTGCTCGTCGCGATCAATGATCACTTCCACACCGTCTCATCGCGCAGTACAGCCACGAGGGCGTCGCGGCAGGCGGCGGCGAGTTTCTCGCCCTTCGCTTTGCTCGAGCGCCGCGCGTCGCCGACCACACCCGTATCGCTGAAATCCTTGAAGGAGCGGTGCCGTTCGACGCCGAGAGGTTGTGGTGTCGATCGCTTCGGGCCGACCGCCAGCGGCAGCTTGTCCTCGCGCACCAGATCAGGCGCTATCGCCATCATCAGGCTGGTCTCGCCCTCGCAGGCGTGACGCACGCGCTCCTGATCCTCGAGTATCGCGGGCATCGCCGGCTGCGCCAGCTCGAAATAGGTCGTCACGCGCAGCGTCAAACCGGTCGCGAGCGCGAGGTCGGGCAGGAAGGCCGACAGCGCTGCGATGTTGCCACCATGCCCGTTGACGACGAAGACCTTCTTGAAGCCGTGCCGCGCGATGCTGTTCAAAAACGACAGCAACACCGCGCGGTAGGTTGGGATGTCGAACGTGAACGTGCCGCCGAAGGCCATGTGATGTTCGGCCATGCCGCACCAGAGTGTCGGGGCAACGACCGCTGGCATCTCGGCTCGCACAGCCTCGGCCGCAAGTTTACAGACACCCTCGCAGAGGATCGTATCGACGCCGACCGGCAGATGTGGACCGTGCTGCTCCATCGACGCGACCGGCAGGATTACCGTTGCACCGTTCGCCGCCAGCTCACGAAGCTCGCCTGCCGTGAGCTCTTTCCACATCACAGATGCTTTGTCGGTCATCAATAATTCACCTTCCGATCGATGTAGCGGAACTGGATCGCGGTCAGCGCGACGACCATGATCATCAGGATCACCGATTGTGCGGCCGAGCCGCCGAGATCGGCACCGAGCTTGCCATCATGATAGACCTTGTAGACCAGTGTTTCGGTCGCTTTGGACGGTCCGCCGCCGGTTACCGCATCGATGATGCCAAACGTATCGAAGAACACATAGACGATATTGACGACGAGCAGAAAGAACGCCGTCGGTGAGAGCAGCGGGAACGTAACCGTCCAGAAACGCCGCAGCGGACGCGCACCGTCGATCGCGGCAGCTTCGTAGACCGATTTTGGAATCGACTGCAGGCCCGCCAGAAAGAACAGGAAATTGTAGCTGATCTGCTTCCACACCGATGCCATGACCACCAGGATCATCGCGTGTGTGCCGTTGAGCAGCGGATTCCAGTCGATGCCCATCGACCGCAATCCCCGCGCCAGCACGCCGAGTGATGGCTGGAACATGAAGAGCCAGAGCACACCTGCCACTGCGGGCGCCACCGCATAAGGCCAGATCAATAGTGTCTTGTAGATCGGTGCCCCGCGGATGGATTTGTCCGCCTGGGTCGCCAGGAACAACGCTATCGACAGCGACAGCGTCGTCACCGCGACGGCGAAAATCACCGTATTCCCCATGGCGCGGTAGTAATCGGGGTTCTTGAACAGCTCCTTGTAGTTCTCGAACCACACGAAGTCGGTGCGCAGTCCGAATGCATCCTGCAGCAGGAATGACTGCCAGACCGCCTGGCTCGCCGGCCAGTAGAAGAACACCAGCGTAACCAGCAGCTGGGGACCCAGCAGCAGCAGCGGCAGGCCAAGCCCTCCGAAGATCGCACGCTTTTCCATTCGCTCTCAGTCCCCGCCCTGCGGCTGCATCCGCTCGAACAAGACTATCACACGGGTTATCGCGGGTAGAGGCTCTCCCGACCGATATTGATATTGCGCACAAATGAAAGGGCGATCCCGATGAGACCGCCCTCGCACTTGCTTGCCGTGATGGAACTCGGATCAGACCGAGTAGTACATGTCGAACTCGACCGGGTGCGGCGTCATCTCGAAGCGCTCGACCTCCGCCATTTTCAGCTCGATGTAGGCATCGATCATGTCATCCGAGAACACGCCGCCCATCTTCAGGAACGCGCGGTCCTTGTCGAGCGTGTTGAGCGCCTCGCGCAAGGACCCGCAGACGGTTGGGATCTTGGCCAGCTCTGCCGGCGGCAGGTCGTAGAGATTCTTGTCCATCGGCTCGCCGGGATTGATCTTGTTCTGGATGCCGTCGAGACCTGCCATCAGCATCGCCGAGAACCCGAGGTATGGGTTCGCCGCCGGATCCGGGAAGCGGACCTCGATGCGCTTCGCCTTCGGGCTCGTCACGTGTGGAATGCGGCACGAAGCCGAGCGGTTGCGCGCCGAGTAGGCGAGCAGCACCGGCGC
>CAZCQH010000019.1:0-38550 GCA_964500805.1 uncultured Hyphomicrobiaceae bacterium | reverse complement strand
CGAGTTGGTGGTTGGGTTGGTGAAAGCGTTGATCGCCTTCGCGTGCTTCAGGATGCCGCCGATGTAATGCAGGCAGGTATCCGACAGATCGGCGTACTTGTTGCCGGCGAACGTCGGCTTGCCGCCCTTCCAGATCGACTGGTGGCAGTGCATGCCCGAGCCATTGTCGCCGAAGATTGGCTTCGGCATGAAGCACGCCGACTTTCCGTAGGCCTGGGCGACGTTGTGAATCACGTACTTGTAGATCTGCATGTGGTCGGCCATCTGCACCATGGGGCCGAACTTGATGCCGAGCTCGTGCTGAGCGGCAGCCACCTCGTGGTGGTGCTTCTCGACAACGACGCCCATCTCCGCCATCACCGAGAGCATCTCGGAGCGGATGTCCTGGCAGCTGTCGACAGGCGGTACGGGGAAATAGCCGCCTTTGACGCGCGGACGGTGGCCGAGATTGCCCATCTCGTAGTCCCGGTCGTTGTTGGAAGGCAGCTCGGAGCTGTCGAGCTTGAAGCCGGTGTTGTAGGGATCCGACATGAATTTGACGTCGTCGAAAATGAAGAACTCCGCCTCGGGTCCGAAGTAGACGGCATCGCCGACGCCGGTCGACTTCATGTAGGCCTCGGCCTTCTTGGCGATGCCGCGCGGGTCTCGCTCGTAGAGCTCGCCGGTCGACGGCTCGATGACGTCGCAGAAGATGGCCATCGTTGTCTGCGCGAAAAACGGGTCCATGTGGGCCGATGTCGGATCGAGCATCAGCGTCATGTCCGAGGCCTCGATGCCTTTCCAGCCGGCGATTGAGGAGCCGTCGAAAGCATAGCCTTCCGCGAACATGGCTTCATCGACGCAGGATGCGTCAGCCGTCACGTGCTGGACCTTGCCCTTGGTGTCGGTGAACCGCAGGTCCAAGAACTTCACGTCCTTGTCCTTGATCAGCTTCATGACGTCGGCTGCAGTCTGAGTCTTGTCGGCCATCGTGGCTCCCTCACTGTCCTGGATTGCTTGGAGTGCTATTGGTGTTCTCAGATCGCGTCCGAGCCGGTCTCGCCGGTTCTGATGCGAATGGCTTCCTCGATCGTCGAGATGAAGATCTTGCCGTCGCCGATGCGGCCCGTCTTGGCCGCCCGTTGTATCGCCTCGACGGCCTTGTCGAGCATCTCGTCGCCGAGCACCACCTCGATCTTCACCTTGGGCAGAAAGTCGACGACGTACTCGGCGCCGCGATAGAGCTCCGTGTGGCCCTTCTGGCGGCCGAATCCCTTTGCCTCGATGACGGTGATGCCTTGCAGGCCGATCTCCTGCAGGGCCTCTTTCACCTCGTCAAGCTTGAACGGCTTGATGATGGCTTCGATTTTCTTCATTGGGTCCTCGGCAATAGCTCGCTTGACCCGCATGGCCTTCGCCAGCGCGCGTTAACCGGTAAGCATGCGGCGTGCCAGTTCATGAAGCAGCTCTTAATTCCAGCAAATTCAACAGCCTCCGAAGTCGGCGCCTAAACTCACGGCAGTCTGTCCTGACCGGAATGCCTGTATTACAGGCAGATTGCCTATTCATAGGGCATTGTTCGGCATGTCGTGTACATGCATCAATCGTGGCGGCGCTGGCCGGGATTCATCCTTGGATTTCACATCGCCCCTCTTTGGAGGGGCTGCGGGGCGCTTATGCCACCGGCTGATCAGGCGCGGCAGCTGATCGCCGCCCCGCGCAGGATTATGGGCATAGTCCCCGTCTTTAAACTGCGGGCACCTGGCTACGAGGGGCCAGGCGACGGGGCGGAGCCTCCGGGCGCGCGGCGTGCGAGACCGCTTCCCAGACCTGCATCCCGGCCGCTTTCAGGATCGCCTCTAGAAGCGCCCCCTCCATGGACCGGAACGAGAGCACTTTGCCACAAGCCTCAAGCCCCAGGAACAATTCCCCAAAGTCAACCTTAATCGGCGGCACGCAAGCGTCGAGATGGACCACGAGGTGAGGGGCGGCCACCGGCGCCGAACATCGGGTGGCCATCGTAGATCATGACCCGAAGCGGAGCAGGACGTTGGCGGAGCTTGTGTTCTGAGCAATGGTCCGCTCCGATGGAAGCGGGCGTGCCATGATCAATCGCGGTTCTCCCCCACCACCTCACCGCCGCCAATCGTCGAGCACCATTTGCGCGGCTTTCTCACCGATCATGATCGACGGCGCATTGGTGTTGCCGGACGTGAGCGTCGGCATCACCGATGCATCCGCCACCCGGAGGCCGTGGATGCCGCGCACCCGCAGTCGCTCATCCAGCACAGCCATGGGATCGGCATCGGTGCCCATCTTGCACGTGCCGACGGGATGATAGGTGGTCTCTGCCGCCTGCTTTACCCACTCGATGATCTCGGCGTCGGTCTGGCGCGCGGTTCCCGGCGCAATCTCGGTGAGCTGCATCGGCGCCATGGCGGGTGCGTACATGATAGATCGCGCGATGCGGATCGCTTTCACCGTCAAGTCCGCATCGACAGGTGCGGAAAGGAAGTTGAAGTTGATTGCCGGCGGCTTTTTCGGATCGGCCGATGTGATGTGAATCGTCCCCTTGCTCTCCGGCCGCATGGGATGCGCATAGCAGGTCATGCCCGACTGCTTCGAGATCTTCGGCCCTTTCGGCGTCAGCTCGGTCAGCATCGGAACCCAGCCGAGCAACAGGTCGGGCGCCTCAAGGCCTTCGCGTGAGAAGACGAAGGCGCGCATGGGTGCGGCAACGCTGGCAAGCATGCTGCTCTGGCCCAGCATGTAGCGCATCGCCTGATTGACGAGTCCGAGGCCACGACCGCGATCGTTATAAGTGATGCCCTTTTTGCCAATCTCCCAGCGTGTCCGCGGTGCGAAGTGATCACGCAGGTTCTCGCCGACGCCGGGCAACGCCAGCTTGACCTCGATACCCAGGTCCTTCAGCCGTCCGGGCTGTCCGATGCCGGAGAGCTCCAGAAGCTGCGGCGAGTTGATGGCGCCGGCGCTGATCACGACCTCGCGCGCGCACTTCGCCTCATAGGCGCGACCGCCGGCAGAGTAGCGCACTCCGACGCAGCGCGGGCCGTCGAGAAGCAAGCGCTCCGTCAATGCGTCGGCCTCGATGTGGAGGTTCTTGCGGAACCGAATCGGCTCGAGATAGCAGGCTGCGGTGCTCATCCGCCGCCCGCGCGAGATCGACGCCTGGCTCATGGCGATGCCGTCTTGGCTTGCACCGTTGTAATCCGGATTGTGACGGATGCCGACCTGGCCCGCAGCCTCGATCAGGGCGCGGAACAGCGGCGCATCAGGCTCGGGATTGGTGATGCGCAGCGGCCCTGTGCGGCCGCGCAACTCGTCGTCGCCGCCACCGGCGTAGCTCTCCATGCGCTTGAAAAAGGGGAGCACGTCGCGGTGGGCCCAGCCCTTGAGGCCCTGCTGCGCCCAGGTATCGAAGTCCTGCGCCTGGCCACGCACGAACGCAAGGCCATTGATGGAGCTCGATCCGCCAAGAAGCTTTCCGCGCGGGACGGGCAGGCGGCGGCCGTTGGTGTTAGGCTCGGGTTCGGAGCTGTACAGCCAGTTGGCTTCAGGATTGGTGAGCAGTTTGGCATAGCCGATCGGAATATTGGCCCAGCGATGCGTCTCGGGGCCGGCTTCGAGCAGCAGAACACGATTACGCGGATCTGCGGAGAGCCGGTGTGCAACGGCCGCGCCCGCCGATCCGGCGCCCACCACGATGTAGTCGTACGTCTGCGGCTCTAGCCCCGCCATGGTCGTTCCCCTCGATCGGTCCGGTGCCCGGCGCCGGCTTGCTCGCGCCAATCCGGCCATCATCTTGCCTTCACGCAGGAGCCCAGCAAGAAAAAAGCGGCCCACTCGGGGTCTTGGTCGTGTGACAACACCAGTTCGCGGCCTGGAATGCTGCGGAGCACCCTGAATGTAGCCGAACCCTGGGATTTTGAGAAATTCGTTTCTCGGAGCGGTCCTGGGTCGCCGGCGGGCCTCTCGTGGCGATCTTATGGGCGGAGCCGGTCATGTCGGGCGCGCTCCTCCCGCTCCTACGCCCGCACCGCTTCCATCATTTTTTCGACGCCGACGATGTTGATCACGCGCGTGAGGTTGTAGCCAAGGATGCAAAGCGCCATCTCGCTCGCGACCTTGGGCAGCGTCTTGCACAAGAAGTGCGTCGCGCCCATACGCATCTTGATGGTGCCGAATGGATGCTCGACCACCTCGCGCCGCGTGCGCATGGCATCAGGGTTGAGATCGAGCCGCTTCTGTGCCGCTTCAAGAACGTGCTCGTTTTCCCAACGAGAGATGACGCGCTGCTTGGCCGTCGTGCATCGCGGCTTCAGCGCACATTCTCCGCAGGCCGTCGTCCAGTAGCGCCCGAACCTCTGACCGTTGTCGTGGACCGAGTGGTGATAGCTGAGTTTCTCGCCGGCTGGGCAGCGATAAACATTCTCGTCGGCCAGGTAGGCGAAATCCTGTTTGCCGAAGCGGCCTTCGGCTTTCGAGCGCGATCTCTGCGGTTTCGGCAGCGTCACTTCGATTCCAGCGCGGTCGCAACCGAGAATCTGCTCACCATCGAAATAGCCACGGTCGGCAACGGCTTCGAGCTTGTCGACGCCAAGTACCTCCTTGGCCCGCTGTGCGATGTTAGCGAGATGCGCCGTGTCGTTGCCCACATTCGTTACCTCGTGCGCGATGATCAAGTGATGCTCGGTCTCGACTGCGGTCTGCACGTTGTAGCCGACGACACCGGAGCCGCGTCCGCTCGTTGCCATCGAACGGCTGCGGGATCGGTTAGTGAGATCTGCTCGTCTGGGGAGGCCAGCATTTGCTTCTCGATCGCGTCGAGCTTTTCCATCTCCGAGTGCAGCTTCTCGAGTTTGTCCTTAAGCCGTATCCGTTTCAGCGTGATGGCCGTGCTGCTCTCCTGGAGATCGGCCGTGTCGAGCTGCGACAGATACCGCGATACGCTCTCCTCCAGTTGCTTGCGACGTCGCTCCACTTTCGCTTTAGTGAAGTTCTTGTCGTGGTTGTTGACCGCCTTGAACTTGCTGCCATCGATGGCGACGCTGGCCTTCTGCAGCAAGCCGAGCTTGCGACAGATCTCGATGAACCGCGCGCACACTTTCTTGATCGCGGGGCCGTTATCCTTCCGGAAGTCGGCGATGGTCTTGAAGTCGGGCGCCAGCCGTCCAAGCAACCACATCACCTCGAGATTGCGGCCGGCCTCGCGCTCGAGGCGCCGGCTCGAATGCACCCGATTGAGGTAACCGTAGATGTAGAGCTTCAGGTGCACCGACGCATGATAGGCAGGCCTCCCGGTCGCGGCCGGATCGACGCCGGTGAAACCCAATTCTTTGAGATCAGCCCATCGACGAAGGCATCGATGAAGCGAACAGGATTGCTCTCGTCGACCCAGTCATCGAGGCATTCCGGCAACAATGTCGATTGCGCCCGATCCGCCCCTTCAACGAAGCCCGCCATGATAGCTCCCGCCGATTCAGCAGAAGAATCATAGCAGCGATCACGTTTTCACACGACCAGGGTCGCTTTGCACGTCACGCATCGGCGGGGATCACTCCCGTTCGACGCACATGGCGATGCCCATGCCGCCGCCGATGCAGAGCGTGGCGAGGCCCTTCTTGGCGTCGCGCCGCTGCATTTCATACAGGAGCGTCGTCAGCACGCGGGCACCGGAGGCGCCGATCGGATGGCCGATCGCGATTGCGCCGCCGTTCACATTCACCTTCGAGGTATCCCATCCGAGGTCCTTGTTGACGGCACAGGCCTGCGCCGCGAACGCCTCGTTGGCCTCGATGAGGTCGAGGTCCTTGACGGTCCAGCCGGCCTTCTCCAGTGCCATCTTCGACGCGGGGATCGGCCCCGTGCCCATGACAGCGGGATCGACGCCGGCGTTGGCCCATGAAACGATCTTCGCCAACGGCTTGATGCCGCGCTTCTTGGCCTCCTCCGCCGTCATGAGCACGACGGCAGCCGCGCCGTCATTGATGCCCGACGCATTCGCGGCGGTCACCGATCCGTCCTTCGGTTCGAATGCGGGCTTCAGCTTGGCCACTGAATCCAGCGTCACGCCGCTCTTGATGTACTCGTCCTCCGCAACGACAATGTCACCCTTGCGCGACTTGATGGTGACAGGCGCGATCTCGTCCTTGAACTTGCCGGCTTTCTTGGCGGCCTCGGCCTTGTTCTGGGATGCGACCGCGAACTTGTCCTGCTCGTCACGCGTGATCTGGTATTGCCGCGCGACATTCTCGGCAGTGGTGCCCATGTGGTAGCCGTTGAAGGCGTCCCACAGCCCGTCTTTGATCATGGTGTCGATCATCTTCACGTCGCCCATCTTGGTGCCGTCGCGAAGATGCATCACGTGCGGGGCCTGGCTCATGCTTTCCTGGCCACCGGCGACGACGACCTTGGCCCCGTCAAGCACTTGCTGGGCGCCGAGCGCCACGGCGCGCAGACCTGAGCCGCAAAGCTGGTTCATGCCCCAGGCCGGTGCCTCGACTGGGATGCCGGCATTGATAGAAGCCTGCCGTGCTGGGTTCTGTCCGGCGCCCGCCGCGAGAATCTGGCCCATGATGACTTCATTGACGTCCGCAGCCTTGACGCCCGCACGCTCCAGCGCGGCTTGAATGGCCACTTTACCCAGCTCGTGCGCTGGCAAGCTCGCCAGCGAGCCGTTGAACGAGCCGACCGGCGTGCGGGCGGCGCTCGCAATAACGATCGTGGTTGCATCGCTGCTCATAGGGACCTCCAGGTTCGGCGTGGCAACCGTCAGTCCGTCGGACTGCTGACCCCGCCGGGTTTGCGTTGCTGCCGTGCACAATAGCAGCTGCAAGATTTAGGGCGCAATTGGCCTGTCGTTGTACTTGTCGAAGCGGACAAGCAACCCCGGCGTGGGTTCGCGTTTTATCAGCCACTTGCACGTGAAAATGCATTGTTTCCCGGCTGAACGCCCTATGTTAAACTTCGCTGGCGCAGCAAACCGGCGGCGGCTTTCAGCGTAGAGCGAGGCGGAGTAGACCCGTGGAAAAGAAAGAGCCTGTCGTCATCAAGAAGTACGCCAACCGGCGGCTCTACAATACTGAGACGAGCACGTATGTGACGCTCGAAGACTTGGCGACCATGGTTCGCTCCGAGCGCGACTTCGTCGTTTATGACGCCAAGTCAGGTGACGACCTGACCCACTCCGTGCTGACCCAGATCATTGTCGAGCAGGAGAGCCGTGCCGGCACACAGAACCTGCTGCCCGTGCCCTTTCTGCGCCAGCTGATCCGGTTCTACGGCGACACCATGGAGCGCATGGTGCCGAGCTACCTGCAAGTGAGCCTCGACACTCTGACCAAAGAGCAGGAACGTTTCCGCAAGCAGTTCGCATCTGCGTTCACCCCGCAAGGCGCCTTCGAGGCCTACCAGGAGCAGGCGCGCAAGAACCTCGCCATGTTCGAGCAGGCGATGAGCATGTTCACACCATTCGCAGTCAAAGGCGGCGCCAAGCGGCCCGAGGACGAGAATGGTGCCAAGCAAGCGGGCACGGCCGGCAGCGCAGCGAAGCCGGCAACCCCTGAGCAGCGACCGCCGCATGCGCCTTCAAATCCGCCTGCGTCTGCGCCACCGTCGAGTGAGCTCGCCGAGCTGAAGGCCCAGCTTGCTGCCATGCAGAAGAAGATCGAGAAGCTGTCGGACGGAGGGCGCTGATGACGGCGCGACGTCGGATTGCGTTTCTTCATGCGCCACGATGGCGACGCACTTGATGCGTCGTTGCGGTGCGAGGCGGCCTTGCGCCTGGGCCGAGCCCACGCCATAAACCCGCGCCAATCGCTTAATCTTTCTATCACTGAGGCGCCGCGGACGCGGCATGCCTCCAGGACCGATGACCATGATTCCTCTGAAACCGCGCGTCTTTTCGGGCATGCAGCCCACGGGCAGCCTAACCCTCGGCAACTACCTCGGCGCGATGATCAACTGGGTTGCGATGCAGAAGACGCACGACTGCATCTATTGCATCGTCGATCTACACGCGATCACCGTTTGGCAGGATCCCAAGGAGCTGAAGGAAGCCATTCGCCGCGCGGCCGCCGCCTACGTGGCCTGCGGCATCGATACGAAGAAGAGCATCGTCTTCAACCAGAGCCAAGTCGCCGAGCATTCCGAACTCGCTTGGATCTTCAACTGCGTCGCACGCCTCGGCTGGCTCGATCGCATGACCCAGTTCAAGGAGAAGGCCGGCAAGGACAAGGAACGCGCGTCCGTCGGCCTTTACGCCTATCCGAACCTGATGGCAGCCGACATCCTGGTCTACCGCGGGACGCACGTCCCCGTGGGCGAGGACCAGAAGCAGCATTTGGAGCTCGCCCGCGATATCGCGCAGAAGTTCAACAACGACTACAAGGACGCGATCGCCGCCAAGGGCTACAACGACGGCGTCTTCTTTCCGCTCTGCGAGCCCATGATCCAGGGCCCGGCAACGCGCGTCATGAGCCTGCGTGACGGCACCAAAAAAATGTCGAAATCTGACCCCTCCGACATGAGCCGCATCAATCTGACGGATGATGCCGACATGATCGCCAACAAGATCAAGCGCGCGAAAACCGATCCGCACCCGTTGCCGTCCGAGATGAAAGGCCTCGAGGGCCGGCCCGAAGCCGACAACCTCACTGGCATCTACGCCGCCCTGGCGGAGACGACACAGGAAAAGGTTCTCAGCCAGTTCGGCGGCGGCCAGTTCTCGGCTTTCAAGACCGCATTGTCGGATCTGGCGGTTGCAAAGCTCAGTCCAATCACCTCCGAGATGAACCGGCTTAGCAAGGACCCGGCCGAGATCGACCGCATGCTGGCCGACGGCAGCCGGCGCGCCCGCGAGATCGCCGCTCCGATCATGGCCGAAGTAAAGGACATCGTCGGCTTCGTCAGGTGAGGCGCCCGGCCGGCCGACGTAAGCCAGCCGGCAGACCCGTCACACCAGATGCTCCGCAGCTTCCGCCAGCGAGCGCCGGAAGCTCGGGTGGGCGATGGCGATGAGCGCCTTGGCCCGCTCGGATACAGTGCGTCCGCGCAGCTCGGCAATGCCGTACTCGGTGACGATGACGTCGGCATCGGCTCGGGCAGTCGTGACGATGCCCTCGGCCAGCTTCGGCACGATGCGCGAGACGGCGCCTCCACGCGCCGTCGACTCGAAGGCGACGATGCCGCGGCCCCCCTTCGAGCGCATGCAGCCGCGCATGAAATCGGCCTGACCGCCGACCAGTCCGACATGGCGTCCCGCAGCGACTTCGCCGTTGACCTGACCGGTGAGGTCCACCTCCAGCGCTGAGTTGATGCCGATCAAATTGGGAACCTGCGCGTGCACCGTGTTGTCGTGCGTGTAGCGCGGCGATCGAACACTGATGTCGCGACGCTTATGGCAAAAGCGATAGATGCGGTCAGTGCCGAGCAGGCCGGCAGTTACGGTCAGGCCCGTGTCGATAGGTTTTCGGCGGTTGGTGATGACGCCAGCCTCGATCAGTTCGGCCACGCGGTCGCCAATCGTGCCGCTGTGTATGCCCAGATCCTTCTTGCCGGCCAGCGCCTCGAGAATGGCATCGGGAAGCGCGCCGATGCCGGTTTGGATTGTGGCGCCGTCCGGCACCAGGCGGGCAACATGTGCCGCAATCGCCGCTTCCGTTGCCCCGGGGCGTTGTTCGCGAAGCGAGAGCAGCGGCCGCGAGCTGTGAATGACGTGGTCGATATCGGCCCTGTCGACCGCGGTGTCGCCGTAAAGGACGGGTGCCTGATCGTTGATCTCAGCCACCACCACGCGTGCCTTGGCAAGGCCGTCGGCGAGGTGGCAGATCATGGGCGTCAGAAAAAGGCTCGGTCCATCCGCCGCCAGCAGAGCAAGAATCACATCGACACGCAGTGTTCCGTCCGCAACCAGCTCGGGGAGTGCACTGTAGTTCTGCGGCAGGACATCGAGGGCGCCGACAGACTGGAACCGCCGGTTGGTGCCGGTGCCCCCGAGTGCCTTGAGCCGTAACCGACCCCGAACGCGCTCGGGCTCAAGCACGGTGCCCACACCGACATTGATCAGTCCGCTGACGCCGGGCGGCAGGCGCTCCAAGCCGGCATTGAGCTCGGTGAGCAGCGTCACAGGCTCACCGGCGGCGCCGGTCCAGCCCATGCAGTCGCCTGCCTGAATAAGGCCTACGAGGTCGAAGCCCGAGGCGCTCATGCCTGCTCTCCTGGAGCAGAGCACGGACAGTCGCTGCCGGAGGAGCGCGACGACTTGGCCGGCCAAAGTTCGAGCGTCTGGCACTCACTCATAGTTAGCCCGCCGCTTCTCGAGGAAGGCGGCGATGCCTTCCTTGAAATCCGGGCTTGCGCGTACCTTGTCGCCGAGCTGCTGATCGAGTGCCTCGCGCGAAATCGCATGTTCGGCAGCCATGCTGGAAATTTGCATCTTCACGGCCTGAACGGCATGCGGGCTATTCGCCGCGATCATTCGGGCGCGCTCCATGGCCCAATCCATCAGCTTGTCCGCTGCGACGATCTCGTTGATCAGGCCGATGCGCAGCGCATGCTCGGCAGCGACGAGGCGACCGGTCAAGAGCAGGTCCATCGCATGCACATGACCGATCTGATGCACGAGCTTCACCGCCGCGCCCCCGAAGGGGTAAATCGCATAGCGCACCTCCGGAAGGCCGAAGCGGGCATGGGGAACCGCAGCGCGAATATCGGTCGCGATCAGCAGCTCGACGCCACCACCGGCGCAATCACCGTTGACGGCCGCGATGACCGGCTTGGAGAATGACGACGTCTTGAGCAGCGAGCGATTGATGGTCTTGGCCAGCTCCGCACTCGCCGACAGATCACCGCCGATGTCAGCTCCAGCGCAGAAGCCTTTATCGCCAGTACCTGTGACGATCACAGCACGGCAGGCGGTATCCTTGTCCAGCCTGTCCCAGAGGCCGGCTAATTCCGCCAGATCGGCGCGTGTCATGGCGTTGCGCTTGGCGGGATTGTTCAACGTGATGAGCGTGATGTGATGCTCGGGGCTTTCGATGCGCAACGGCATGATGCGTAAGGAACCTCGCTTTGACTGCGGGTCGCGGCATACAACGCCAGCCAGCCCGTCGGATACAACAATTGCAGAAAATTGCGCGATCCGCATTATGGGCCAGCATAACGATGCCGGGATCAGCCTTGCATCGGTAATGCTTAGCGCCACTCCAGATCTGCAAGGCCTGTATGAAAGCGCCCTTCAGCCGCACCATGTTCGAGCTGCTCGAGGAGCACGCCGCACGGGTACCAGACCGGCCGGTGGCACTGACTGCGCGTGAGTTTGTCTCCTACGGCGAGCTCGCAATCCGAGCTCGCCGGATAGCGGCGGAAATGCGCCGCGCCGGTGTGACGCGCGGCAGCCGCGTCGGTCTGCTGGCGGCCAATCGCATTGAGTGGCTCGAGGTGCTGTTCGGCGCCGCCGCGCTCGGCGCAACATTGGTTCCGTTCAGCACCTGGTCGACCGCCAGCGAGCTGGAGTTTCTGCTGGCGGACTCCCGCGTTTCGATGCTGTTCCTGCAATCGCGGCTGGCCGAGCGCGACTTTGCGGCTGACTTCGTGGCGCTCAAGGCGCGGGTGCCAGGCGTGGTGCCGGAACGGCTGGTATTGCTCGATGGTGATTTACAATGCAGCCCGCAGGGCTTCGAAAGCTTTGCCGCGTATACCAAGGCGAACACTGTGGGCGATCTCGTCCCAGGAAAAGACGCCAGCTCGCGCGATCCGCTGGTCATCCTCTACACGTCGGGCTCCAGCAGCCGGCCGAAGGCGGTGCCACTGGATCATGACGGCGTGATCGAGAATGGCTTCAACATCGGCGAGCGTCAGGGGCTTTTGCCGGGCGACCGGGTGCTGGTCTCGATCCCGTTGTTCTGGTCCTACGGCGTCGCAAATGCTCTGCCGGCGACGCTTACCCACGGCGCCACCCTAGTGCTGCAGGAGCGGTTCGAGGCTGGCGGCGCCCTGGCGCTCATCGAGCAGCACGCAGTGACGGCGATCTACACGCTGCCTGCAATGACCAACGCGCTCGTTGCCCACAAATCGTTTCGCAGGGAACGGGCACGCACGCTTCGCACCGGCGTCACCATAGGCAGTCCGCAGGATGTGATGAAGGCTGCCAACGAGCTCGGCGCACGGGAGATCTGCAACATCTACGGCAGCACGGAAACCTACGGCAATTGCTGCGTGACACAGCATAGCTGGCCGCTCGAGCAACGCGCTGCATGCCAGGGGCCGCCGCTTCCCGGTGTGACGGTGCGCATCCGCAATGCCGAGACGGGCGGGCCGTGTGGTCCGGATGAGGTTGGACAAGTGGAGGTCAAAGGTTACCTCACCCGCGGTTATCAGGGCGACAGCGCACGCCATAACGCCGATGTGTTCACGGCCGACGGGTACTTCAGGACAGGCGACATGGGCGCGCTGAACGAGCAGGGTCACTTCGTCTATGCTGGGCGCAGCTCAGAGATGATCAAGCGCTCAGGCATCAATGTATCGCCGGCCGAGGTCGAGGAGGTGCTCCAGCAGCACCCAGACGTGGGGCTTGCCGGCGTGACAGGCGCCGCCGAAGTTTCGAAGGGTGAGATCATCGTGGCGTTCGTGGTGCCGCGGACCGGAGCGGAGCTGACAGCGGAGCGTCTCATCGCGCACTGCCGCGAGAAGCTTTCGCGCTACAAGGTGCCGGACCGGCTGGAAGTGTGCACTGCGCTGCCGCTGACACCAACCGGGAAGCTGATGCGGCGCGAACTGAAGGCGATGGCGGAAAAGCTCGGCGGCCAATAGCAAGGCAGGCTGCTCGCTGATTTGTAAGCTGCCCGATCTCTGCGAGCGCTGGGACTTGCGGCAGAACCGGTAGGACATGACGGAGAACAAAATGCGCGCTGTGCTCTGCCGGACTCTGGGCAGCGTCGATAACCTCAAGGTCGAAGAGGTGCCGCCGCCGGCGCTCGGTGCTGGGCAGGTGCGCATCAACGTGAAGGCTGCCGGAGTCAATTTCCCCGACATCCTGATGACCGAGGGCAAGTATCAGGTCAAACCTGAGCTACCGTTCGTTCCGGGGCTCGAAGCCTCAGGTGTGGTGATGGAATGCGCAGCAGACGTGACCCACGTCAAACCCGGCGATCGGGTGATGGCCTTCGCGCGCAAGGGTGGTGCGTTTGCCTCCGAGCTGGTGGTGGCTGGCGGAATTGTGACCCCCATGCCGGACAGCATGAGCTTCGTGATCGGCGCCGCGTTTCCGGTAGCCTACGGCACGGCGCATTTCGCTCTCGAGCATCGCGGCCGGCTGCAGCGTGGTGAAACGCTGGTGGTGCTGGGTGCCGCAGGTGGCGTGGGAGTCGCCGCCATCGAAGTCGGTAAGCTGATGGGCGCGCGAGTGATTGCGGCCGCGCGGGGTGCCGATAAGCTCGCCATTGCGCGCGAGCACGGCGCCGACGAGGTGATCGACTATGGCACTGAGAATCTCCGCGATCGCATCCGAGAGCTGACGGACGGCAAGGGTGCCGACGTCGTGTTCGATCCCGTTGGCGGCGCCTATTTCGACGCGTGCGTACGATCGATCGGCTGGGAGGGACGGATCCTCGTCATCGGCTTTGCCTCCGGCGACATCCCGAAGGTCGCGACCAACCTGATCCTGGTGAAGAACTTCTCGGTGGTCGGCGTCGTATTCGGCGAGCAGAGCTGGCGCTATCCGGACAGCTCGCGGGAACGATTGACACGTCTTCTCGCGCATTATGGCGATGGCGCCTTGAAGCCGCGCGTCTGGAAGACGTACTCGATCGAGCAGGTGGCCACTGCGCTCAACGAGATGACCAGCCGCAAAGTGACGGGGAAGATGGTACTGACCATTTGAATATTGAACATCGAGGAATTCACTGATTGCTATCCCTCGTGGCTGGAAAGCGCAAAAATCCAGTTGTGCGAAAACTTACAGAGAACACGAATCTAATTGTGCTTTTGAAGCCACGGCCCAATGTCAATGGCCACATTGCGTTGCAGTTCAGCTTGTGGGGGCAATTCAGCCCATAGTATGGTCCTCGATGTCAGGCACGAGATGTGGCGCTGTCGTCGCCTAGTGCCTTGTGGTGGCGTTGTTTTTGTGTCGCGAGTTGAAGGTCGCGAGTATCCGGCCACCGTATCCGGGCAGGAATTTGTCTCCGTCGACGCCCGAATAGTCACTGCGTTCCAGTCAGTCGCGTTTTCGTCACCGGCAGCACCGGGTGTGTGGCCTCGATGCGCACTTTTGCGCTCGGCCGCTCATTGGTCTCGGCCGGTCGTGGGTCGGAGTCTGCTTGGGCTCTGTCGCGCTCTGTTTTCATGGGAGCGGTCATGTCTTGGAATGATGAACGGGTCGAGCTTTTGAAGAAGCTCTGGAGCGAAGGGCTCTCGGCCAGCCAGATTGCAACCCGCCTCGGTGCCGTGACTCGCAATGCGGTGATTGGCAAGGTGCACCGTCTCGGCCTCTCAGGGCGCGCGACAACCTCGCGGATGAAGAGCCACCGGCCGCGGCCGCGGCCAACTGCCGTGAAGCGGCTCGCCAAGCCGAGCTTCGTCAAGCCGGGCAATTCGGCGCTGCACAAAATCTACCAAGGGGACGTCGAGCCTTATGTTCCGCCGGCCGAGGAACTCGTGATCCCGCTGGCCGAGCGCAAATCGATCCAGACGCTGCTCGAAAACAACTGCCGCTGGCCGATCGGCGATCCGCAGGAAGGAGACTTCCACTTCTGCGGCAAGAACAAGGTCGCAGGCCTGCCCTATTGCGAATTCCATGCGCGGCGCGCGTTCCAGCCGCCCCAGATGCGGCGCAGCGGCGGCATGACCGTCCGTCGCGATGTGCACGCGCCGGGCGCGGCTCAGGCCCCGGCAAAGCACATCGATCAAGAACCGCAGACCGCCGATACTGCAAGCGAACCGCCGATGCCAAAGCCGACCGAACCCGCGGATGCCTGAGGCACAGTCGGACTACCGGAGTTAAGGGGGGCAGGGGATGCCGGAAGCTGGGGGCTTCCGGCATTTTCTTTGCGCTGCTCAGTCGCCAAGCTGTCATCAACCTTGCCTGTCGTCCTGGATTGCCTGCGCGTTACCTAAGTGCGCACAATTCAGGCCGAGCATGAGTCCGGTGATCCACATGGCGAAGAACAGCAAGCGCGACAAATCGAGTTCGTCCCGTAACAAGGCCGCAAAGGCCGTCGAGGCGTTCGATATCAAGAACCCGAAACTCCCTGCGGCGATCGCGGATGCAGCGCTGACGAGCGGCGGCTATCCATACGACAAAAAGCTCAAGCGTGAGGATTTCGAGAGCGAGCTCGAGCAGCTGCAAATCGAGTTGGTCAAACTCCAGTCGCACGTGATCAAGCACCGCGAGCGTATCGTCGTTCTTTTCGAGGGCCGGGACGCGGCAGGCAAAGGTACCTGCATCAAGTATTTCCGCGAGCATCTGAACGGTCGCAATGTTCGCGTCGTGGCGCTGACCAAGCCGAGCGAAGTCGAACGTGGGCAGTGGTATTTTCAGCGCTATGTCGCACATTTGCCGACAGCCGGCGAAATGGTGCTGTTCGATCGCTCCTGGTACAACCGGGCCGGCGTTGAGCGGGTCATGGGCTTTGCCGACCCCACACGAGTTGCTGATTTCCTGCGCGAGGCTCCGCAGTACGAAGGTCTGCTGGTTCGAGACGGAGTCAGGCTATTCAAGTTTTATCTGGAGCTTGGGCGTGAAATGCAGCTGCTGCGCTTCCATGAGCGCTGGCACGATCCGCTGAAGAGGTGGAAAATCACGGAGATCGATCTCGCGGCGATGAAGAAGTGGGACGAGTACACCCAGGCCAAGGAGGAGATGCTGCGCTTCACACATACGGCGATCACGCCTTGGACTGTCATCCGCTCCAACGACCAACGGCGCGCACGTCTTGAGTCGATCCGACTTGTGCTCGATCGGATCAATTATGAAGGCAAGAACGCAGCTGTCGTCGGCACACCTGACTACAAGATCGTAGGGTCCACACCTGAGCATTTCTACCAAGGGGCGGCATAGGGACAGTCATTCTGCCTCGAATTCGGCCTTGAAGCCGGGCCTAGCGCCCGGATCGGTGACGAAGAGTTGCACCGCCGGGCGCTTCTGAACCAAGCCGCATTGGCCCTGATCACTGTTGATTACCCGGCGCCCTTCGCGCTATAGGGAGACAAATCCCTCAACTTCAGACGTTTGGCCTGCTGGTGGACCCAGTTAGGCAGGAGAAGAAGCCTATGAGCAATCGTAAACCGTTGATGCCTAAGGCAACCGCCGTCTGGCTGGTGGAGAACACCTCGCTTTCGTTCGAGCAGGTCGCGGAGTTTTGCGGCCTGCATTATCTCGAGGTCAAGGGGATCGCGGACGGCGATGTGGCGCAGGGCATCAAGGGGTTGGACCCGATCTCGTCGGGTCAGCTCACCCGCGAGCAAATCGCCCAGGCTGAAGCTGACCCCTCCTTCCGGCTGAAGGTGGTCGACTCCAAGGTCGACATCCCGGTGGTGAAGACCAAGAAGGGCCCCCGCTACACGCCCGTTTCACGCCGACAGGATCGGCCCAACGCGGTCATGTGGCTGCTGCGCAATCATCCTGAGCTGAAGGACAGCCAGATCATCCGCCTCGTCGGCACGACGAAGCCGACAATCGCATCGATTCGCGACCGAACCCACTGGAACGCGTCCAATTTGACGCCGCAGGACCCGGTGACGCTGGGCCTCTGCTCGCAGATCGACCTCGACAACGAAGTTCGCAAGGCCTCGAAGCGCGTGCCGCAGGCGCCCGAGATGACTCCAGTCGCAACCGCGGAGAAGGCTGGCACGCTGCTGCCGGCGTCGGAGACGGTGCCGGGACTCGGCCCGCAGCCTGATATTGGCCATGCGCCGGAACCGGCCGCCGAAGAGAATGCGGAGGACGAAACTTCGCGCGTCTTCGCCAAGCTGAAGGAGCTGTCGCGGCCCGCGGAGTCGAACGAGTGAGCTGGTGTCAGAGCTAGGCCTGATGCTCTAGGATCAGACTTGGCGTTACGGCCTTGCCGGCATGCCTTGCTGGCTGCAGCCCTCCCATGTCCGGACACGATTGACGGCGGAGCATGGCCGCGCGAACCTGCCTTCACCACCCAATGCGATAAGATGGAGGAGGCACGCATCGAATGAGTCTCAAGGGCAAAGCATATGTTGTGGGTGCCTGGGAGCACCCGACCCGGAAAGCGCCGGATATCTCGCTAATGCAGCTTCACGCGGAATGCGCGAAGGGCGCGATCGAGGATGCGGGCCTCAGCAAGAACGACATCGACGGATTCTTCTGCGCAGCGGGCGACACGCCCGGCCTCGGCGGCCTGTCGCTGGTCGAGTACTTGGGCCTGAAGCTCAAGCACTATGACTGCACCGACACCGGCGGCTCGTCCTATAACGTTCACGTGGGCCATGCGCTCGAAGCGATCGCGCTCGGCAAATGCAATGTCGCGCTGATCACGCTTGCCGGGCGCCCGCGCTCGGAAGGCGTGCAGACCGGCACCGCGCCGCGCATGGGCAACCCGCAGCAGGCCGATCTGCAGTTCGAGTTCCCCTACGGCCCCGCGACGGCGAACATGTACGCCATGGCGGCGCGCCGTCACATGCATCAGTTCGGGACGACCTCACAGCAGCTCGCCTGGGTCAAGGTCGCCGCCTCGCATCATGCGCAGTACAACCCGCATGCGATGCTGCCGAAGGTGGTGACGGTCGAGGACGTGGTGAACTCGCCGATGGTAGCGGACCCGCTGCATCGTCTCGACTGCTGCGTGATCTCGGACGGCGGCGGCGCACTCGTCATCGCTAAACCTGAAATCGCGAAGAGCCTGAAGCGGCCGAAGGTGAAGATCATCGGCACGGGCGAAGCCAACAAAATCCAGTGGGGCGGCGTCGGACTCGATCTGACCTATTCCGCGGGTGCCGAGTCCGGCAAGCGCGCGTTCGAGATGGCGGGCGTGAAACCGTCCGACGTCAAGTACGCATCTATCTACGACAGCTTTACCATCACCGTCGTCATGCAGCTCGAAGACCTTGGCTTCTGCAAGAAGGGCGAGGGCGGCAAGTTCGTCTCCGACGGCAACCTGATCTCCGGTGTCGGCAAGCTTCCCTTCAACACTGACGGTGGCGGCTTGTGCTCCAACCATCCGGGCAACCGTGGCGGCATGACGAAAGTCATCGAGGCCGTGCGGCAGGCACGCGGTGAGGCGCACCCGAAAGTGCAGGTCAAGGATCCGTCGATCGTTCTCGCGCACGGCACGGGCGGCTCGCTTGGTACGCGACACGTCGGCTCAACCGTCATTCTCGAGCGGGAGTAAGGAAACCCATGAGCGATAAAGTTTATCCAGTCGTCCCGCCGACGCCCGGCACCGAGCCCTATTGGGAAGGCGCCAAAGCCGGCAAGCTGATGGTGAAGTTCTGCAAGGACTGCAAGAAGCCGCACCACTATCCGCGCGGCATATGCCCACACTGCATGTCCACGAATCTCGAGTGGAAAGAGGCCAAGGGGACAGGCGAGATCTACACCTACTCGATCATGAACGCGGCGAAGCCGTCGTACGTGATCGCCTACGTCACGCTCGACGAGGGCGTATCGATGATGACCAACATCGTCGACACCGATCACGGCAAGGTGAAAGTCGGCGCCAAGGTGAAGGTCGTGTTCAAAGACAGTGAAGGCGGCGGCAAGTTGCCGTGCTTCGCGGTGGCTTGAATTTGGCCGGTGTCAGACCAGGAGGGTCTGACACCGGCATGTTGCCCGATTACCTGATGCCGTGTCAGGCTGGCGGCCAGACATGGCATTTTTTCATGGAGGTCGGCTCAAATGCGGCTGTTGTGGTTGATGACTGTTGGCGCGTTGCACGTGCTGCTGCAGTTTGGTGTCGCACTCGTTCCAGCCCATGCGCAGCAATGGCCTGACAAGCCGGTCAAGCTCGTCGTTCCTTATCCGGCGGGTGGCGCGGCGGACATTCCGGCGCGCACCGTTGCGGAGCTGCTGCAGAAGAAGTTTGGGCAGCCGTTCATCGTCGAGAACCGCGCGGGCGCCGCGGGCCAGATCGGCACCGAGTTCGTCGTGCGCGCGGCGCCCGATGGTTACACGATCTACTGCGGCCCCAACGCGCCCTACATGATGCTGCCGTTCCTGAGGCCGACCAACTACAAATCGACCGATCTCGTTCCCATCGCGCCTTACGGCGAGCTGGTCTATGCCTTCGCGGTTCTGAAGGATGCTCCCTACAACAATCTCAAGGAGCTGACTGCCGCGGCGAAGGCCAATCCGGGCAAGCTCTCCTACTCGTCACCGGGTGTTGGCTCAGCGACGCATCTGCGTGGCGAGGCTTTCAAGTCTCTCGCAGGGGTCGACATCGCGCACATTCCCTATCGCACGGGAGCCGAGGTGCTGCCTGACTTTCTGGCGGGCCGGGTTGACGTGATGTTCGACAACCTTTTCTTTCCACAAGTGCGGCAGGGCACCGTGAAGATGCTGGGTGTCATGAGCGACAGGCGGCATCCCGAATTCCCGGATGTGGCGACCTTCGCCGAGCAGGGCTTCCCGATTGCGCTGCCGGTTCGGGGTGGCTTGCTCGGCCCGGTCGGCACTCC
This sequence comes from uncultured Hyphomicrobiaceae bacterium, assembly GCA_964500805.1. Classification (GTDB taxonomy): domain Bacteria; phylum Pseudomonadota; class Alphaproteobacteria; order Rhizobiales; family Hyphomicrobiaceae. The sequence goes on along the minus strand of CAZCQH010000019.1, from coordinate 18,909 downwards.
AAAACCTGTCATCGACGCGCTCTCCAAGGCGATGTCGGAGCTCAACACCAGCGCTGATTTCAAGGAGCGGATGCTCAAGATCGGCTTCGTCACTTTCGATGCCACGGCAGAGGAGTTCGGCCGACAGCTGGTCAAAGATGTCGACGACTACCGCGCCTGGGTTCAGAAGCTGAACTTCAAACTCGAATGACGACGAGCCGGTCGATTGGCGCTTCGGTGAACCGTTGGCACAGCCGGCTTTGATCGACCAGAAAGACAGCGATCATGCACATTGGATTGATCGGTGGTATCGGGCCAGCGGCTACCGTCTTCTACTATGAGCGAATTGTGGGAGCGTTCGATACCGCTCAACAGCCACTTCAGCTCACTATTGCGCACACCAGCGCTCGAATGCTTTCGGCAAATGTAGCTGCTGGCCGAGCCGACGAGCAAGCTGCCGAGTACCTCCGAGTAACCCGACAGCTCGCAGCGGCAGGTGCAGACGTCGTCGCGATCACCTCGATGGGCGGTCACTTCTGCGCTCGCGCGTTTGCGGCGATGTCACCCCTGCCGCTCATCGACGGTCCCACTGCCGTTGCCGAAAGACTGAAGACCGAGGGACTGGATCGCATTGGAGTGTTAGGCACACGTGTTGTCATGCAGACGGCTCTTTACGGCTCGCTCCACGATCTTCATCCCGTCGTGCCAGCCGGTGATCTGTTAGCTCAGGTGAACGACGACTACGTCGCCATGGCGATTGCGGGTCAGGCAACCTCGGATCAACGTCAGCGATTGTTGAATGCGAGCGACTGGCTCGTCCGGGAGAAGGGCGCTCGGGCCATCCTTCTCGGTGGGACGGACCTGAACCTAATCTTCAATGAGGACCTCGATCTGGGTTACCCGATCATCGACAGCGCCGCCGTCCATGTTGATGCGATTGTTACGGCGGCGCTCAATCATGCGTAGCTCCGATCCGGAAGTTGCGCGGGCCAGCCGCAGCGATCGACTTCGCGGTGAACGCCAATTCCTCAAAACACAAACTCAGGTCCATCGACATAGCGGAACTTCTCAAGTGCATCGCTGCGCAGCGTGAAGCCGAGGCCAGGACGATCCGGCGCGTGCACAGTTCCGTCGGGCCTGATGTCGAATGGTTCGTTGAACAGCTCCCACATCATTGGCATGTAGCCTTGCGTCACCTCCAGGATGTGGCAGTTCGGCGCCGACATCGCGACATGGATCGAAGCGGCGAACAGCACCGCACTGCCCCAGGCGTGCGGTGCCAGTCTCACACCATAGGTCGATGTGAGCGCCGCAATGCGTCGGATCTCGGTCATTCCACCAGCACGCGCGACATCGGGCTGCGCGATATCGAGCGCGCGCTTCTCGAGCAAGTCCTGGAAATCGAAGCGGGTGAACTCGCGCTCTCCGGAAGCAATGGGGATCGTGGTCGCGCGACGCACCTCGGCCTGGCCAGCGTGGTCGTCCGGTGTTACCGGCTCCTCGAACCAGGCGATGTTGTAGGGCTCCAACGCCTTGGCGAGCTTGATGGCAACAGCCACCTCCAGCGAGCCGTGGGCATCCACCATCAGCTCTACGTTCGGGCCAATGCCGCGACGGGCTGCCTCGACGCGCTTCAGGCACTTGTCGACGGAGAATCCGTCGCGGCCGACCACGCGCATTTTGCACGCGCTGAAACCTTTGGACGCGTAGCCGCCAAGCTCGGCTTCCGCCTCGTTGCCGGGCGCCCAGCCGCCTGATGCATAGCCTCGCACCGAGGAGCGCACGGCGCCCATGGCTTGATAAAGCGGGATGCCGAGCGCCTGCGCCTTGACGTCCCAGATTGCTATGTCGACGCCGGCTGCGGCTTCCATGGCCATGCCACGACGCCGACTTTCATCGGCCTGGGTCACGCCGCGCTCGAGCGCCGGCTTGGCCCGGGAGCCGTTATACATCTTCTCGAAGATCAGCTCGGAGAACATCGGGTCTTCGCCGACGACTTCGGGCGCCAGCTCATGCTCGACGATGGCCTTGACCACTGGCGGCGTGCCGAGCGCGGCACCGAGGCCGACGAGACCCTTGTCGGTTTCAACGCGGATCAGCGTGGCATCGCTTTTCACCTTGGTGCCAAGGTCAGTGCGGTGGCGCTTTTCATGTGGCACCGGAGCCGACATGGGAATGGCGGTAACCTTGGTGATCTTCATGTCCAGCTCCTCCATTGCGCTCAATCCATGCTACCCTAAGACCAGCTCGCGGGCGCGCAATCTGAAAGCAAAATGGGCCGGCCGAAAAATCCGCGTCGGATCGGGTCCAATTCATTGACAGAACGCCGCAGCCCGCCTTATCAATTCTCCTGTCCAGGTCGCCGCCGATGGCGGCCTTTTTTCGTTCGGCACGGGGATCCGCCGCATGACCGCCACCACCGCCAAGACGCCCAAGAAAGCCGCCGTCAAAACCGCTGGCAAGCCCGCCGCAAAGGCGGGAAAGAGCAACGGCAAGGCCGTGTCCAAAGGCCCTTCGCCTGCAGTGATGGGCACCTACGGCCGCCAGGATGTGGTGTTCGAGCGCGGTGAAGGCTCGTGGCTCATTTCGACGGACGGCGAACGCTATCTCGACTTCACCAGCGGCATCGCCGTGAATGGCCTTGGCCACTGCCATCCGCACCTGGTCAAGGCGCTGAAGGAGCAAGCGGACACGCTCTGGCACACTTCGAATCTTTATCGCGTGAAGAACCAGGAGCGCCTCGCCGAGCGTCTCGCGGAGCTCACGTTCGCCGACAACATGTTCTTCTGCAACTCGGGCGCGGAAGCCTGCGAGGGTGCGATCAAGCTCGTGCGAAAGTATCACTACGCCAATGGGCACCCGGAGAAGATCCGCGTCATCACCTTCGAGGGTGCCTTTCACGGACGGACGATGACCACCCTCGCCGCTGGCGGCAACAAAAAGTACCTGGAAGGCTTCGGCCCGAAACCCGAGGGGTTCGACCAGCTGACAGGCTTCGATCTCGCCGCCGTTGAAAAGGCGATCACGCCGGAGACTGCAGCGATCATGATCGAGCCCGTGCAGATGGAAGGCGGCGTGCGCGTCGTTCCCAATGACTTCATGAAGGGCCTGCGCAAGCTCTGCGACAAGCACGGGCTGCTGCTCGTTCTCGACGAGGTCCAGTCGGGCATGGGTCGCTCGGGCAAGCTCTTCCATTACGAGTGGTCGGGCATCAAGCCGGACGTCATGGCGATAGCGAAAGCAATCGGAGGCGGTTTCCCGCTCGGCGCGTTCCTCGCGACCAAGGAAGCCGCGAAGGGCATGGTGGCGGGCACGCACGGCTCGACGTTCGGTGGCAATCCGCTCGCGACCGCGGTCGGCAACGCGGTGCTCGACGTGATGCTCGAAAAGGGCTTCCTCAAGGGTGTCGAGCAGAAAGGTCTGCGACTGAAGCAGCTGATGGCGGCGCTCAAGGACGAGATGTCCGACATGGTGGAAGAGGTGCGCGGCCACGGCCTTCTCGCCGGCGTCAAGCTCAAGGACAAGTATCCGGCCGGCGACGTGATGAAGGCGGCGACTGCCGAGAAGCTGCTCACGGTATCAGCCGGCGACAACGTGATCCGTCTGCTGCCGCCGCTGACCGTCACCGAGGCCGAGATGAAGGACGGCATCGTCCGCCTCTCGAACGCTCTCAAGACCGTAAAGAAGACCATTGGTTGATAGCCGTGCTCACTCGTACTCCTGCCAAAGCTGCGCGCGGGCGGCAAACCGCCACTCGCCATTTCCTCGATCTCGATCGCATTGATGCGGTGACGCTGCGCCGCATCGTCGACATGGCCCACGCCATGAAGAAGGCTGGAAAGCGCGTCCCTAAGGAGCTGCGCCCGAAGGGCATCGAGGATGCTGTGCTGGTGATGATCTTCGAGAAGCCCTCGACCAGGACGCGGGTCTCGTTCGACGTCGCCATGCGCCAGCTCGGCGGACAGACGATTGCGCTCAACCACGCCGACCTGCAAACGGGCCGTGGCGAGCCGCCGGCAGACACCGCCAAGGTGCTCTCGCGCTATGCGGATGCCATCATGCTGCGCGTCAACAAGCATGAGACGCTTGAGGAGTATGCCGCTCACGCCAAGGTGCCGATCATCAATGGCCTCTCGGATCTGTCGCACCCGTGTCAGATCCTGGCGGACATCATGACCTTCGAGGAGTCGAGAGGCGCCATCAGAGGCAAAAAGGTCGCTTGGCTCGGGGATGGCAATAACGTTGCCGTGTCGTGGATGCATGCTGCCGTGCTGTTCGATTTCGAGCTGCAGCTGGCGTGCCCGCCGCAGCTTAACCCGGAAAAGCGGGTGCTGGACTGGGTGCGGGAGAAAGGTGGCAGCGTCACGCTCACCGACGACGCGGATGCGGCAGTGAAAGGTGCAGATTGCGTCGTGACCGACACTTGGGTTTCGATGGGTCAGACCGACGCGAGCCGCCGCAAGCAGCTGCTCGGACCGTATGCCGTGGACGAGGCGTTGATGAAGCGGGCCGCAAAAGACGCCGTGTTCATGCACTGCCTCCCCGCCTATCGCGGGCACGAAGTGTCCGCCAGCGTCATCGACGGACCGCAGTCGGTGGTATGGGATGAGGCAGAGAACCGCCTCCACGCGCAGAAGGCCATCTTGGCCTGGTGCCTCGGGGTCTGAGCGGCAGGTCTCCCAGCGCCGATGCGTGTGATTGCATCGCGAGCCCAAACGGCGCGGTATGCGGTAAGCATTGACCGCACCTCACTTAAAGCAGCGCTGGTGTCGGACTCCGTCGCTCCCGGACGTCAACGCGTTGGCTCTCGAGGGCAAATCTGCTTAAAGGTTGGCCATGTTCCGAGAGAGCCCGTGGGTCGCGTGCGAGCGCCCGTCGGCGCCCCGATCAGACGAGCGCGAACCATGGCTGAAACCCACGAAGCGACGCGGGCAGCACGCCGCGAGAGCAGCGATGACATCGTGATCCCGTTCGGCACGGTCCGATCGCGCATGGCGGGGCGGATCGTGCGACTGGGACCTGCCGTCGACAGCATTCTCGCGGGCCACGACTATCCGGATTCGATCAGCGAGCTGCTGGGCGAGGCGCTGGCGCTGACCGCGCTGCTCGGCGCGCCGCTCAAGGCCGATGGCCGCCTCATCCTGCAAACGACGTCGGACGGTCCGGCGCGAATGCTGGTGGCCCATTACGACGCTCCCGGCGCGATGCGCGGGTATGCGGGGTTCGACCGCGAGCGGGTCGCCGAGCTGGAAAAGGCGGGGAAAATCTCATCCTCGGCCCTCCTCGGCAAGGGGCGCATGGCCATGACCATCGATCCTGGTGGCAAGCAGACGAGCTACCAGGGCATCGTCTCACTGGAGCAGGGTTCGCTCACGGAAGCGGCACACGCTTACTTCCGGCAGTCCGAGCAGCTGCCGACGTTCATTCGGCTGGCCGTGGCGCGGCAGTATCTGGGCTCTGGCGCTGCGGGTGGATCAGGATGGCATTGGCGAGCCGGCGGCCTCATCGTGCAGCACGTGCCGGCAGCGGGCGGCGAGCCGCGCCCGGGCGAGACGCCGGAGGAGCGCGACGCGCGCCTCCATGGCGAGGACGACGAGAACTGGGTGCGCGTCTCGACGCTCGCCTCGACGGTCGAAGCACACGAGCTGATCGATCCAACGCTATCGCCGGAGCGCCTGCTGCTTCGGCTGTTTCACGAGGAAGGCGTGCGAGTATCACCCGAGATCGCCATCGCCGCGCGCTGCCGCTGCTCGCGAGAACGCATCCACCGCTTCCTGAAGGGCTTTTCCGCAAGCGACATCGCCGAGATGCGCGAGCCGGACGGCGGAGTCACGGTGACCTGCGAGTTCTGCTCGACGAAGTACCGGTTTGGGGAAGGCGAGATTGGGTGAGTGCTGGCAAATGACGGCTGCCTCGACTATTGAGTGCCACTACTACGGCGAAGCCGGTTGGGGTCCGAAATGGACCCGGGCGGTTTGCGATCGCTACCCCCGCCCTTTCACCTTGGCCTCGATGGCATCCCAGATCATGGCGGCTATGTCGTTACCGCCGAAGGCTTTGACTTGGCGGATGCCCGTTGGCGAGGTGACGTTGATCTCGGTGAGATAGGGCCCGATCACGTCAATGCCGGTGAAGATCAGCCCGCGCTGCTTCAGATGCGGACCGAGGCGATCGCAGATTTCCTTGTCGCGGGGCGTGAGTTCGGTCGGTTTCGGTGTGCCGCCGACATGCATATTCGATCGCGTCTCACCCTCTGCCGGCACGCGGTTGATGGCGCCGGCGAACTCGCCATCGACGAGGATGATGCGCTTGTCGCCGGCGCGCACTTCGGGCCGGTACTGTTGCACCATGAACGGCTCGCGGAAGACGGTCTGAAACAGCTCGATCAGCGAGTTTATATTCGTGTCCTCCGGCTTGATGCGGAATACGCTGGCGCCTCCGTTGCCGTAGAGCGGCTTGATAATGATGTCCTTGTGTCGCGCCTGGAACTCGCGCACGTCCTCTGGATTACGGGTCACCATGGTCGGCGGCATCAAGTCCTGGAACTCGAGCACCCAGACTTTCTCCGGGGCATTGCGCACGCTCGCGGGATCATTGACCACGAGCGTCTTTGGGTGAACCCGCTCTAGTAAGTGCGTTGTAGTGATGTAGGCCATATCGAACGGCGGGTCCTGGCGGAGCAGAACGACATCCCAGTCGCCAAGGTCGATTTTGCGGGGGTTCGACAGCTTGTAGTGATCGCCGACCGTGTCCTGGATGGTGAGCGTGTGGCCGCGGGCGATCAGGTGTCGGCCATCGAGCGCCAAATGCGGCGGCGTGTAGTAGAAGAGCTCGTGACCCCGCTTCTGCGCTTCGAGCAACATGGCGAACGATGAGTCGCCAAGAATGTCGATCTTGTCGATGGGGTCCATCTGGCAGGCGATTTTCAGGGGCATGCGCGGGCTTTCCGGATCAAGGCTTTGCGAGTGCATCACATTAGCAAAGACATAGCGAACGAACGTCAAGATCGCAAAACATAGTGCCAGTGCAGGACCGTGCACCTTGGCCTTTCCCTTTACCAGTCCGAGAGTGCATCCGGCAGGTGCTCGGGCCAGCGGCCTGGGACGACGAGAATTGCGTCGAAGCCCATGTCGTGCTCCTCGTAGCGCGGGTGTCGGGTGATCCAGTACTCGGCGGCGGCGGTGATGCGACTGGCTTGCTCGTCGCGCAATGCATCATGCGCCTCTTCGAGCGTTGGCCGTCGTTTCACCTCTACGAAAGCGACGCGGCGGCGGCGTACCGCTATGATGTCGATCTCCCCATAAGGGGTGCGATGTCGGCGTGCGAGGATGCGGTAGCCTTTGGCCAGCAGCAGAATAGCGGCGAGGAGCTCGCCAGCGTTTCCGCGGCGGAGCCGAGCGAGCCGATCGCGATGTCCGGCGCTGGAGTTGCTATCCTTGTCACGGTGCATCGCCGCCCGTCTTCAGCTTGAGCCCCAGGCTGTAGACGCGATTGCGCGGTACGGCGAGAGTTTCCGCAACGGCCTGAACGGCGTCTTTGACACTCATATGTGGAAACGCTTCGCGCAACGCGGACGCAATTACCTCATCTGTGACACCGGAGGAAGCAGCGATCGGCGGCCCGATAACCAGGACGACCTCGCCTTTCATTTCCAGGGATTGCAAGGAGTCGACCAGCGCGCGAGCACGTCCGCGGCGCACCTCCTCGAAGCGCTTGGTGAGCTCGCGTGCGATCGCGACCTCGCGGTCGCCCAGAACCTCGGCGATGGAGGCAAGCGTCGCCGCAACGCGGTTCGGCGCCTCGTAGAATACGAGTGTTGCGGAAATTGAAGCGAGTTCCTGCAGCCGCGTCCGGCGGGCAGCATCCTTGGGCGGTAGAAATCCGGCGAAATGGAAAGCATCAGTCGGCAGACCAGCGAGGCTCAACCCAGCGAGAATCGCCGACGCTCCGGGCAGAGCGGTGACGAAGTGGCCAGCCGCCAGAACCGCCCGCACAAGCTTGTAGCCAGGATCAGAAATCAGAGGCGTGCCCGCATCCGAGATCAGCGCAATTGCTTTGCTATCAGCGAGCAGTTTCAGAAGGCGCGGCCGCTCGGCTTCCGCATTGTGCTCGTGATAGGGCCGAAGCGGTCGATCGATGGCGAAGTGCGCAAGCAGCGTGCGGCTGTGGCGCGTGTCCTCGCAGCAGATAAGATCGACGCGCGAAAGGGTCGCGAGCGCGCGCAGCGTCATGTCGCCCAGATTGCCGATCGGCGTTGCGACGAGATAGAGGCCCGGTGTTAGCGGCGCGGCGAGCTGGCGGCGAATTTCGTCGCCAGCGCGGTCGAGTAGCGGCGGCGAATCACCGGGGGAGTGCTCGCGCAACTCGTGGCTAACATCACGTTTCGTCACCAGACTGTGCTCGTGCTGACTGAAATGATCGCCCGATTGATAACATTAGAGCGGATTGAGGGCGTATGAATGTGCATAACGCAATCCTGTTGCCCGTGGGCACTGTCGAGAATCGGCACACGGCGCTATCGGCGCCGTTCGCTGTATCTATCAGAGGGGCCTGCTGGTGTCTCGCACGCCGAATCGCCGACAGACGTTGCGGGCTCTGCTGGTGGGCTCGACGGCGATCGCCGCGGGGCTCCTCTCCGGATGCGCAGCCGGTGAGCACACGGGTGTCTCCACGACCGGCTCGATCACCTCGGACTCCCCGAGCGGGCAGCCGTCGGCGCCGAGAGGGGACCGAGCGAAAATCGCGCTGCTGCTGCCTTTGAGCGGCGGGCCGCAGGTTGCCGCGGTTGCGATTGCACTTAGGCAGGCTGCTGAAATGGCGGTTACCGAAAGCAAAGCCGCTGGAGCCGACCTCGTTGTGCGCGACGACAAGGGAACCGAGGCGGGTGCAAAGGCGGCGGCCGAGGAAGCGATCAAGGCGGGGGCCGGGATCATTATAGGTCCGCTGTTCTCACGTTCCGTGAAGGCAGCGGCTCCTGTGGCACTGGCAGCAAAGGTGCCACTGATCTCGCTGTCGAATGATCCGGGCGTGGCCGGGCCCGGCATCTACATGCTTGGTGCCTCGCAGGAATCGGAAGTGACACGCGCCATCGGCTACGCGGCGGCCCAAGGCCGGCGGCGGTTTGCAGCGCTGCTTCCCGACGATGGCGAAGGGCGAATTCTCGAGCCGCTATTCAAGGCCGCAGCCAGTAAAGCAGGTGGGACGGTGGTTGCGATCGATAGGTACAGGCTTGAAAGCAACGGCCTGATCGATCTGCCAAGAGCGCGGCGCGAGGCCTTGAAAAGACAGGGGTTCGATACACTGTTCCTGCCGGCTGGCCAGGATACGTTGCCGCAGCTGGCGTCGATGCTGCACCAATCCGGCCTCACCGACAGCGATGTGAGAGTCGTCGGCACCAGCGGTTGGGAGATGCCGCGCGCTGCGCGCCAGGTCCGCCTCGAGGGCGCGTGGTTCGCCGCACCCGAGCCCAAAGGCTGGCATGACTTCGCGGAGCGGTTTGGCAAAGCGCACAACGCCATGCCGCCGCGGCTCGCGACTCTCACCTACGATGCCGTGCTGATGGCTACGGCTCTTGCGGCGGCGCCCAGGGCATCGCGGTTCTCGGCCACCGACTTGACTAGAGCGCAGGGGTTCACCGGTGCAGATGGGATGTTCCGGTTTACCGCGTCGGGCCAAGTAGAACGCCGATTGGCCATTCTGGAGCTGCACAAGAACGGTACTGTCGTCGCAGATCCGCCACTCCTGCCGACAGCGGGAGCTCAGGCCCATGCGTTCAGCGCAAGCCGCGGTTTCAATTGACGCTTGCGACAAAACAGGAAAGCCGGGCTCCGGCTGTTGACAGGCGGGCGGGACCCCCGCAAAAACGCGCGGCTGAACAGCCGAAACTGCTCCAGATCGGGCAGAAGCTGCTGAAACCTGCTTCGGAAAGCACCTGGCAATGGCCGAGCTCACTCTTCCTCGCAACTCGCGCGTCACCTCCGGCAAGACGTGGAACCGCCCGGAAGGCCAGGGCACCTGGAAAGAGTTCAAGATCTACCGCTGGAACCCTGACGACGGACAGAACCCGCGCATTGACACCTATTGGGTCGACATGAAGCAGTGCGGGCCGATGGTTCTTGATGCCATCATCAAGATCAAAAACGAGATCGACCCGACACTTACTTTCCGCAGGTCCTGCCGCGAGGGCATTTGCGGTTCGTGCTCCATGAACATCGACGGCACCAATACGCTGGCCTGCCTGAAGGCAGTCGACGACGTGAAGGGGACTGTGAAGATCTACCCGCTCCCACATCTGGAAGTGGTGAAAGATCTGGTTCCCGACCTCACCAATTTCTACGCCCAGCACAAGTCCATTGAACCGTGGTTGAAGACCGCGACACCTGAGCCGCCAAAGGAGTGGCGCCAGGCGAAGGAGGATCGCGAGAAGCTGGACGGTCTATACGAGTGCATTCTCTGCGCGTGCTGCTCGACGTCCTGTCCGAGCTACTGGTGGAATTCGGATCGCTATCTTGGCCCTGCCGCATTGCTTCAGGCCTACCGCTGGGTAATCGACAGCCGGGACGAGGCGACGGGGGAGCGCCTCGACAGTCTTGAGGATCCATTCCGCCTCTACCGCTGCCACACTATTTTGAACTGCGCCAAAGCTTGCCCAAAGGGGTTGAATCCGGCGAAGGCGATCGCGGAGCTGAAAAAGCTCATGGTCGAACGGCGGGTGTGATGGAAGGCAGCGTCAGTTCGCGGCCACCCTCGTTGAAATGAGCCGACTGATCCGCCGCCACCTCACGCTGCTGAGCCAAGCACGGCTGATGGCCGAGCTTGCCGGCTCAGGCCTCCAAATCTGCAGCGACACCGGCGCCATCGCGCCACGAGATCGTTCGAAAGTGCTCCGAGCCGACGTTCTGTCCTGGCATTCGAGACCGAGGGCAAGCGTCAAATGGGGCGGCACCTAGGCCCGTCCCGGCACGCCATAATGCTGCACCCGAGTGGCGGCATAGAAATGGGCATCTGCCGGCGCGCCGGTGTTTCAATGCCGAGGAATGGACGACGATGGGCCGATTGAGTGCCATGCACCCCGTATTTTCACTTTTGATCGCTGTCTGCTGCCTCTTTAACGGCGCGAGCCTTGTGCTTGCTCAGGACAAGAAGGCGGAGGAGGCCAAGGTCGAAGCGTTGACGGTGGAAGAGAAAAAGGAACGGGAGGATCGCAAAGACTGCAAGGTGCGCATATGCGCGGCGTTTCATTCCCGCAAGCCAGAAGGCGGGGACATAGCGTGCTCCGTCCTGAAAACGTGGCGCAAAGAGCAGCTCTCCAAAATGATCGAAAAAGCCAAGGTCGCCTGGCCCTGGGGCAACGTGAAGTGCGTCGCAAACATAAAGCTGAAGCGCGCGGACTTGATCAAGGCGATGGCGGAAGAGAGGTTCGAAGCTCAGCTGGACACGCATGAAGTAGCTTGCGAAGTGGAGCGCGACAAGGATGGCAAGTCGGAGATCAAGTTCGATTTCGCGCCGAAGGTGACGTTCGAGAAAGGCAAGGCAACGAAGGCTTCGCTCAACTGGGGCAAAATCGACGCTCCTACACTCGTGAAAGGCGCGATGTGGACAGCGACTGCGACCGACAACACCTTCAATGTGCTGCAGTCGACTCTGGTCGAGGACATCAACGATTTCATCGGTCCGAAATGTGATGAGGTGAAGAGCGAGTGGCAGGCGAAGTGAGCTGCTCACTTGCATCGAAAGGTGGTCGTAGCGACGCTCGGCACGAGCCAGCCGCTATATCGGATGATCAAGCCAAATCGCGGCAGACTTGCCTCGACATCGAAAGTGTAGCGTTGCTGGTGCTCGGCTTCGCGCGTTTTGATCACGGGCAGCAAAAAGGCCGGTACGGGTACGCCCAGGACGCGCATAGCGAGCAGCGTCAACTCCAACCCGCTGTCAACGACAGATGGGCGCAAAGTGAGGGTCACAACGCTGGCGCGCTCTATGATGCAACCGCGGCCGCCGCGCTGATGAGAAACAAACGTCACGCCGCCGAAATTGCGGTGCCACGTCTCACCACCGTGTTCGGCGGTGAAGGTGACAGCGACAGGGACTGCATGGCCGGTCGGGGGCAACCCGGCGAGCCAGCCGCCAAGGCGGGCGATACGCGATGTGCCGCGGATGACGTCGGCTTCGCCGGTCCAGACGGAACGGTCGCGAAGGTCATGAAGCTCGCGGACCTTCGGTGGAAGCTGCTCAAAGGCAGAGCCAAGAACGGACTGGTAAAGCGGTGCAGAGGGTTGCGTCACAGCCTGACATGGTGGATTGCGAGATCCGCCACCTCCCGATCGAACTGCTCCAATGTGATCAGCCCGACGCAGGGCAATGCACCGCGCGTCAGGAGCTCACCGGCAACGAGGCGCTTGGCAATGATGACGGCGGGGGTCACTGGTATGTAGGGACCATGACCGCGATCGGCGATCAGCTCCCAAGCCAGTGTGAGAGGGTTACCATCGCGGCCAGTGCCTTCGAGCATGACGAACATGGCGCCGCGGTCGCTGCCTCTGAGCGGCAGGAATTTTTTGATGCGTAACAGCTTGGGTGCCATGCGTTCCGGGTGCCGGATCAAACCGGCGCGGACGAGCCATGACAGCAGCCAGAGGCCGAAATGGTAGGGTTTGAGTTCGATTCCGGCGATGAAACGTTGGGTGCGGAGCGAAGGGTAACGCTCCGGGAAGAGGTCGAGATCGGGTACATTGCAGTGGCCGAACCAGCGGGTGCCGATGCCAGGATCGCTGAAACGATGACGATAGAGCGGCTGCCAACCGTGGACGACGGTTTTTCGACCATCATCGAGTGTTTCGAATGGCCGGCCAGCGCCATCGATGATGGAGGCGACGGTGGCTTCGCCGGGACTGAAGCTGTCACCGGGTGAGATGCCGTAAGTGATCGCAGCGAGATGGTAGAAGCTTGGCAGGGCATGATCGATGACCGCGGCAGCCAGGGCTGGGACGGAGCTGGCGCCGCTGGTGACGAGGACACCCGCAGCTCGAGCCGGTTCGTTGAGCGCGGTGATGCCGGTGACGAAGGCACGCGCGTCGGCCAAGTCGATATAGTGAGCGCCAGCCTCGATGGCGGCCCGGGCGACTCGATAGTCCGACGCCTGATAGGGGCCAGCGGCGTGGAGCACGACTGATGCGCCGAGCCGGCGAATGTCGCCGGGAGTGATGGAGGTAGCGTCCAATTTTGCAGATGCAATATCGGCGGTGCCAGGCCCGACAGTCCGGGCGAAGGCTGCCGCAGCCTCAACATTGCGGCCAGCGACGACAACTCTGAGGTTCGGGGAGCGGACCAGGCGCTCGACGGCGCGGCCACCGAATACTCCGTAGCCGCCGATCACAAGGATGGCCGTCATGGTCGGCTCAGCTGCCAATGCTCGGGCTCATGGGGCGTTTGAGCGCCTGGCGGCGTGACATCAGGACCAGAGATATGACGTCTTCTGAAGTTTGACACCACCGACGTTGTCCATGGTGCGGCCGGTGGGACGTCCGCCGCGGCGCCAGTAGAAGGAAGCGGCCATGGTGTTGTCGGTCAGCGCCCATACGATCAGTCCGTTCAATCGGCGTTCGTCAAGCGCGTACCGTGCGGCTTCAAAGAGGTGCTCGCCGAAGCCGAGGCCCTGGTAGTCAGGTGCGAGATAAAGCTCGTAGATCTCGCCTTGCACCTTGGTGCGGCCACGGGCGCGGCCAAATGTGGTGTAGCCGGCGAGCTTGCCGCACACCTCAAGCACCAGCAGCCCGTCAGATCCGCGGGCCGCGTTCTGCCACCAACGCTTGTCGCGTCGGCGAATGATGCTCTCGAGATGCAGGTGGGGGATTATGCCGCGATAGGCGTATTCCCAGGATTCACGGAACAGCATTGCGAGGCGTGCCGCATCGGACTGCGTCCCCTTGCGGACCCGTATCTCGGTACGCGACTGAAGCATTCACCCGCCCTCAAACCTTGCGCGCCCGAAGGCGTCGCAACTCAATCTGGTGGAACTCCCGTAGGAAATTATAGACCAGCTTCCGCGCTCGCGGGAAGAGCTTAGACAGCAGAGTCGGATGCCTTCCCTTGCTACATCACGACGCAATTCCTTCAACGATGCCGAGGGATTGCTGTTTGATTTCGGCTCAGGCTCGACTATCAATCAGCGGCTCCGCAATCGCCCGAACCCAGGCCCGACCGATGCCAGAACTCCGATCTATTCCGCGCCCGAAACCCGGCATTCTCGATATCCAGGCTTATGTGCCTGGCGAGAGTACGGTGCCGGGCGGCATGAAGCCGATCAAGCTCTCCTCAAACGAAAACCCGCTCGGAGCTTCGCCGAAGGCGATTGCGGCGTACAAAGGCGAGGCGGAGGCGCTCGAACGGTATCCGGATGGCGCCTCGACGGAGCTACGTCGCGCCATTGCGGCGAAGTACGGCCTCGATCCGGGTCGAATCGTATGCGGGTGCGGTTCGGACGAGCTGCTCAACCTTCTGGCGCACGCCTATCTCGGCCCCGGAGACGAGGCAATCTTCACGGAGCACGGGTTCCTTGTCTACAAGATCGTGACGCTTGGGAACGGGGCGAAACCCGTAGTCGTGAAGTGCAAGGATCATCGCAGCGACATCGACGCGATCATCGCAGCGCTGACGCCGAGAACCAAGATCGTGTTCCTCGACAACCCAAACAATCCGACGGGCACCTACGTGCCGTTCGCGGAGGTGCGCCGGTTGCATCGTGCCTTGCGGCCCGACACGCTGCTGGTGCTCGACTCCGCTTACGCGGAGTACGTACGCCGCAACGACTATGAGGCGGGTCTCGAGCTGGTGGCGACTTCCGAGAACACCGTGATGACACGGACGTTCTCGAAGATTTACGGTTTGGCGGCTCTGCGGCTCGGCTGGGCCTATTCCCCCCAGCATGTGGCGGATGTGCTCAATAGGATACGCGGACCGTTCAATGTCACGGCGCCCGCCATCGCGGCAGGGGTGGCGGCAATCGAGGATGGCGTACATGTCGAAGCCTCGATCGCGCATAATGAGCAATGGCTGCCGTGGACAACGGCGGAGATCGAGAAGCTCGGGCTGAAGGTGACTCCGAGCGTCGGCAATTTCATCCTGATCCACTTTCCAGCCGCCGGGCCCACGTCGGTGGGGGCAGCCGACGCGTTTCTGAAGTCCCGGGCGATCATCATGCGGCGTGTTGCCGGCTATGGGCTTCCCAATGCGCTGCGCATGACAATTGGCACGGCGGATGAGAACCGGGCCGTTGTTGCCGCATTGGCGGAGTTCATGAAGGGCGCGCAGGCATGACGACGCCATTGTTCGAGCGAATGGCGCTGATCGGCATCGGACTGATCGGCTCGTCGATCAGCCATGCGGCGCGTCGAGCAGGCGTTGTCAAATCGATTGCGGGGCATGCAAAGAGTGAATCGACGCGGGCGACGACGCAGCGGCTCAGACTGGTCGATAGCGTCCATGCCTCCCCGGTCGAGGCCGTGAAAGGCGCCGATCTCGTTATTCTCTGCGTTCCCGTCGGCGTGTGCGGCGCGATTGCCGCCGAGATTGGTCCGCATCTGAAGCCCGGTGCCATTCTGACCGATGTCGGATCGGTGAAGGGGGCGATCGTTCGTGACGTCGGGCCGCATGTTCCCAACAGCGTGCATTTCATTCCCGGCCATCCAATTGCCGGCACCGAGCATTCCGGACCCGAAGCGGGTTTTGCTGAGCTTTTCGACAATCGCTGGTGCATCTTGACGCCGATCCGCGGCGTGGCTCATGAGCAGGTCGATCGGCTTAAGCTGTTCTGGCAGAAGCTCGGTTCCTTCGTTGAGGTAATGGATGCGGAGCATCACGATCTGGTGCTCGGCATCACCAGCCATGTCCCGCATCTCATCGCCTTCAATATCGTCAATACAGCGAAGCACCTCGAGCGGGTGACCGACAGCGAGGTCATCAAATTCTCGGCTGGCGGCTTCCGCGATTTCACGCGAATCGCCGCGTCTGATCCGACGATGTGGCGCGATGTGTTCCTGAACAATCGCGAGGCGGTTCTCGAGATGCTGGGACGGTTCACCGAAGACCTCGTGCATTTGCAGAGATGCATCAGATTCGGCGATGGCGACACCCTGTTCCAGCTGTTTACAGAAGCGCGGCAAGTTCGGAGGGGCATCATCCAGGCCGGGCAGGACACGGCAGCACCGGATTTTGGCAGGCCGCACGGCAGCAGTTCGGCAACTTCGCCCGCCGGCAAACCCAGTTAGATCACTGCGAATGCGGCAAAACGAGCGGGACATATGGGTGTTCGGCTACGGCTCGCTGATGTGGCGGCCAGATTTTACTTATTCCGAACGCGTGCCGGCGCGTATCGATGGTTATCACCGCTGTTTCTGCATCCGGTCGACTTACCATCGCGGTTCGCGGCAGCGACCTGGGCTGGTGCTTGGCCTCGACCGCGGCCTGTCCTGCATGGGCATGGCCTATCGCATTCCGGCCGAGACTGCAGGTGCCACGGTTCAGTATCTAAGAGAGCGCGAACTCATCTACGGAGTATATCGCGAATCAAGCGTGAAAGCCGCCCTCGCGGAGCCGCCGCGGCGGGAGGTCGTAGCGCTGGCATACACGGTCGAGCGCCTCCATCCCAATTATGCGGGCGATCTCACGCTGCATGAGCAGGCTTTGATGATTCGCGGCGCGCGTGGAGTTTCCGGCAACAATCTCGATTATTTGTTCAATACCGTGCGGTTGCTTCAGAGGCTCGGCATTCGCGAGCGGGAGATCGAGCGGTTGGCAACAGTCGCCGGCCCACTGGCCTTGCGCGGCGGTGATGCTCAGCTATCGCGCGCCAGCGCTGCCGGACTGCGATCGGCATGGAGCCGTCTGGTCCGGGTCGCACCCGTGACGCTTGCTGATCAGCGCCGGTTCGGCTTTCGGGTACGCCTCACGCCAGACGGACTGACAGTGCAAGCTTGCTCTTCACCGAGCCGGGGCACTGGAGCCTTCCAACAGAGCCCAGGAGAAGCACTCATGACATCCCCTCGCGTTGCCATCATCGGTGTCTGGCTTGAAAGCAATCGCCAAGCGCCGGTCGCAAAGGAGGCCGATTTCAAGAGTTTCTACCAGCTCGAAGGCGCTGAGATCCTCGAAGCCGCGCGGGCGAAGAATCCGTTCATCATCGGCGAGGCTGCAGCATTCGTGAAGACCATGGATGCGACCGGACCTTGGGAGCCGGTGCCAATCCTCATCGCCGCCTGCCATCCGCATGGACCCATCGACGGTCGGTTGATGGACACCTACCTCGCCAAAATTCGCGACGGCCTGAAAGCTGCGGGTCACCTGGATGCCGTCTACGTTGCTAATCACGGTGCGATGATCGCTACCGACCGCGACGATCCCGACGGTGAGGTGATCGCGCTCGCCCGCGAGTTGGCGGGACCCACCGCACGCATCGTGGTGACGCTTGATCTGCACGGCAACATCTCCGAGCGCATGGTCGAGCAATGCGATCTGATCGTCGGATACCGCACCAACCCGCACGTCGATTACATCGAGCGCGGCGAAGAGGCAGCGCTTGGCTTGCGCCTCATGCTGGCTGGCCTTGCCGATCCCAAGTCGGCATTCATTCGATTGCCGCTTACGCCCGCCTCGGTAAGTTTGCTCACGGCAAGCGGGCCCTACGGCGACATGATCGACTTCGGCAACCGCCGACGAGCTGAACTGGCGGGCGATATCCTCAATGTGTCGATCTTCGGCGGCTTCGTGTTTTCGGACAGCGACAAGAACGGCGTTGCCATCGTCGTGACGGCGCGCCACGACGTGAACCGCGCCCGTATGCTGGCGAGAGAGATTGCCGAACGCGGCTGGGCTGATCGCCCACGATGGAAGAAGAAGCTGACACCGCTGTCGGAGGCTGTAGAAATTGCCCGGAATCGTAACCGCCTGCCGGTGATCTTCTCCGACTCGGGCGACAACCCCGGTGGGGGCGGCACCGGGCGCACAACAGAGCTGCTCTCAGCCCTGATCTGGTCGGGAGTGGAAAACGTGCTGATCGGGAGTTTTTTCGATCCTCCGCTCGCCGGCGCCGCCCACAAGGCCGGCATCGGCGCCAGAATCAAAGCGCAGTTCAACACGCTCCCCGGTTTGCCGTGCGATGCGCCTTTCGAGGCTGAAGCCGAGGTCATCGGACTGCATCACGGCACCTTTGTCGGTCGCCTCGGTTATGCCCAGGGGCGCACCCTCAAGCTCGGCCCTTCCGCGGCGCTGCGCATCGGTGGTGTCACGGCAATCGTCATCTCCGACCGCTCGCAGACAGCCGATCCAGGGTTCTTCGAAATCTTCGGCCTCGACATCGGCAAGGCGCACACCGTCGCGGTGAAATCCCGTGGTCATTTCAGGGCAGGTTTCATCCCGTGGTTTTCACCCGATCGCGTCTATGAGGTCGATACTGCAGGGCTGACTTCGCCAGTATTGGATCGCCATCAGTGGAACCATATCCCCCGCCCTTCATATCCGCTTGATGAGGAGGTCAGCTGGCAGGCGCCAAACTGGTGATCCTGTCGAGGCAAAAGTGAGTTCGTCAAAATTCTTGCGCCGCTCGGAAGCCCCGTCGAAGGCGAAGCTTTGTGTCATGAACATTCGTTTCACGAGATTATCGAAATCTCAGGTGGTGAGCGTCGATCCAAAAAGAGTAACGGATGAGGAATTCGTACGATCGAGAATCGACTGGCAATGAGCGGTTCTTATTGCGTGCGTGGTGCGGATGGTCGAATCGCGGGCTCACCTGGGAAGAATGGAGCCAAAATGGAAACCAAGCTTTGTGCGCGACCGCATCCAGTGCTTGGGGGTGACGCCGGGCTTGTTGAGCGGCAAAACATTTCCTGATTACCCAGCTGCATCCGAGGTTCGCCACAAGTGGTTGATATCGTTCTG
>CAZCQH010000018.1:0-96843 GCA_964500805.1 uncultured Hyphomicrobiaceae bacterium | reverse complement strand
CTGGATGAGCCTCACATACGACACGATTGCGCCGGAACTAGGGGGACAGGCATGCCAGCCAAGCCGGTAGATTTGATTGTATGTAGCGCTCAGAACAAAGCGCCGCGCGCCGCCACTGGCCATACGCTCTCCACCCGCGGTGACGGTCCGCCAATGCCGCGAATGCCCACATACCAGTCGTGGAGATTGATGGTGGGGTCGCAGTGGCCCGGGATCAGCTTGATCCTGTCGCCGAGCTTCGGACGGACGTTGCAGGCGGCCACATTCAGGTTGCCGTGCTCATCCGAAGGCCGCTCGTAGATGGCGCCAGCGACACCTTCGACCTCCGGTGGGCCACAGTCGAACGAGAATGACTTCAGCCCGGCATCGATCACCGCCCTCTCAGCGATCGGCGTGCTCATCACCGTCGCGTAGACGAACAGCGCGTGCTCGAAAGTATCGAAACGGCTACCGTCTGCCTTTTTATTGCGGGCGTAGTCGGCGTCCATGAAGCAGTAGGAGCCCGCTTGCAGCTCGGTGTAGACACCCGAGGCCGCCTCGAGCTCGAACGTGCCCGTGCCGGCGCCGCCGACCACCTCACAGCCGAGCCCTGCCTTCTTCAGGCCGTCGATGGTGCGTGCCGTCATCTCGATTGCGGCGTTGATGGCTGCGGTGCGCTCCTCCTGCGTGCGTAGGTGCTGCGCGCGGCCCTGGTAGGATTGCAAGCCCGCGAACTGCAGTCCCTGCTCCTTGGCAACGCGTTTCGCGAGTGCCACCGCCGGCTCGCCGGGCTCCACGCCGCACCGGTTGGCGCCGACATTGATCTCCACCAGCGTTCTGAGCGTAACGCCAGCCTTTCGCGCCGCAGCTCCCAGCCCTTCGATCGCGGCCTCGTTGTCGACGGCCACCATGACACGAGCCTGGTGCGCCATTGCCGCGAGCCGGTCGAGCTTGCGCGCCCCCACCACCTCGTTCGAGACATAGACATCCGGAATACCGCCGGTGACCATCACCTCGGCCTCCGACACCTTCTGGCAGCACAGACCGACTGCACCCAGCGCCATCTGCTTCAACCCGATGATCGGTGACTTGTGCGTCTTCGCGTGGGGCCTGAGCTTCACGCCTGCCTTGGCAACGGCAGCGGCCATCTTCTGCAGGTTGCGCTCGAAGGCGTCGAGATCGATCAGCAGCGCCGGCGTATCGACATCGGCGAGCGCCATTCCTGGCGTGGCGGGCGGCAGCTGGGGCATGGCGAGGTCCTGTCGCGACTGAATGACAATGGCTTCATCCAAGCCGCCAACTCGGGGAACACGGGCGGCCTGGACCTTGCCACTTTATGCGCACCGCGCGTACCGTGCCAGAGGAGCCGCCAGTGTCCAGGTGCCGATCATCACCGACTTCACAGACGCCATCGGCTGGTCGACGGTGGTCCGAAGGAGAGGTTGGACTGAAGCTTAAAAACGGCCGCTGGTCTGCCCCGCCCGCCAAGGACGGTCGATTCCGACAGATCAGTCCATATCCCATCAGTGCTGCCCAACCCTTACGCCTCGATGCGCACTGGAATCTTCAGATAATGGATGCCGTCGTGCTCGGCTGGCGGCAACTTACCGGCCCGGATGTTGACCTGGATCGACGGCATCAGAAGTAGCGGCGCGGCGAGCTTGGCATCTCGCGCTTCCCGCATGGCGACGAACTCGTCCTCGCTCACGCCATCGTGGACATGAACATTCCCCGCACGCTCCTCCGCGACGGTTGTCTCCCACGCATAGTGATCGCGCCCGGGCGCCTTGTAGTCGTGACACATGAAAAGGCGCGTGTCCGGCGGCAAGGCCAATATTCGCCGCATTGAGCGGTAGAGATCGCGCGCGCTGCCACCGGGAAAGTCCGCGCGCGCCGTCCCGTAATCCGGGCTGAACAGCGTATCCCCGACAAAAACGATAGCGCCGAACCTGTAGGCAATATCGGCAGGCGTGTGTCCTGGCACGTGAAGGACCTCCCCTTCTATGCTGCCGATGTTGAAGCGTTCGCCGTCCTTGAAGAGATGGTCGAACTCGCTGCCGTCGCCCGTGATGTCGATTGCATTGAAGACCGGCCGGAAAATCTTCTGAACCGAACGGATGTGCTCGCCGATCCCGACCTTGGCTCCGGTCTTCAGCTTGATGTAGGGCGCCCCCGACAGATGATCGGCGTGAGCGTGCGTCTCGAGCACCCAGTCGATTGCCACCCCCTGCTCTGTCGCCGCCGCGAGGATCGCATCGGCAGACTTCGTCGCGGCGCTGCCGGTGCGGTGGTCGTAATCGAGCACCGGATCGATGACCGCTGCCCGGCGGGTGTCAGGATCGTGGACGAGGTAGCTCACCGTATTGGTTGGTTCGTCGAAGAACGCTCTGACCTTCAACTCCGCTGGCATTTTCCACTCCTTTTTGCGCGCCAATGTATGGCTCATGCTTGACACATATATTAGTGATACCTAATTTAGCAATACCTTATCGAAAGGAACCACGGCACATGCCGACCGCTACTTCCGATCTCGCAACGTTCGAGGCCAACGCCAGGGAGGTCGCCGACATCCTGCGTGCACTCGCCAACGAGCGTCGCCTGATGATCCTGTGCAAGCTCGTCGAATGGGGCGAGGCAAGCGTCGGCGCGCTCGCCGAGGCAGTGGGGCTTTCGCAATCGGCACTGTCACAGCATCTGGCCAAAATGCGCGATGAAGCAATCGTCACGACCCGGCGCGAGGCCCAGACGATCTGGTATCGAATCGCCGACGCGCGAACCGAGGCGCTGCTTGGACATCTGCAGCAACTCTACTGCCCGCCGGACGGATCGGCACGCAAATCAACCCGTAGATCGTAATTCCTGCCAGGAACCGCAAGAGAACGAACATGAGCCTTCCAACCATCTCGCCAACCGAAGCCAAACGCCTGCTCGATGAGGGCGCGCTCCTCGTCGACATCCGCGGCACCGACGAGCACGCCCGCGAGCGCATCCCAGGAGCTATCAATCGTCCGGTCGACCACCTCGACGGCATCGACAATGCCTCGCAACCCGTCATCTTTCACTGCAAGAGCGGCAATCGCACGATGGTCAATGTTGGCAAGTTGCGTGCCGCGACGGAGTACGATGCCTATATCGTCGATGGTGGTATCGAAGCCTGGAAGAGGGCCGGTTTGCCGGTCATTTCGGACAGGCGAAAACCGATCGAGATCATGCGGCAGGTGCAGATCGCCGCGGGCGGCCTCGTGCTGGCCGGCATTATCCTGAGCACTGTCGTTGATCCGCGCTTCATTTACTTGTCGGCGTTCGTTGGTGCCGGTCTGACGTTTGCCGGCGTCACCGGCTGGTGTGGTATGGCCAAGCTCTTCGCGCTGATGCCTTGGAACAGACGCGCCGCAACGACGGCATGAACCTCAGCGACACAAGGAATGATGCGCAATGTTCCAGCCTCTGCTTCCAGTGGTTCTTGCCATCGGCTCCGGCGGTCTCGTCGGACTGGTGCTGGGTCTGATTGGCGGCGGCGGCTCCATCCTGGCCGTGCCGCTCATCGTCTACGTCGTCGGCGTCTCGTCGACCCACGTTGCGATCGGCACCGCAGCCATGGCCGTGGCGCTCAACGCCGCCTTCAGCTTGAGCGCGCACGCGCGCCAGGGAACCGTGAAGTGGCGTTGCGCTGCCGTCTTCGCCGCGACCGGCATCGCTGGATCGGCGCTGGGCGCTGAATTCGGCAAGGCCGTGGACGGTCAGCGGCTGCTGGCGCTGTTCGGCCTCATCATGCTGGTCGTTGGCGCTGCCATGTTTCGCCGACCTGAGGAGACAACCACGGAAGAAATCCGCCTCACGTGGGCCTCGGCTCCACAAATGTTGCCGCGCCTCATCGGTATCGGCTTCGGCGTCGGTTTGCTGGCCGGCTTTTTCGGGATTGGCGGCGGGTTTCTGATCGTGCCGGGGCTCCTGCTCGCCACGGGCATGCCCATCCGCAATGCCATCGCCACTTCGCTGGTAGCAATTACCGCCTTCGGCCTGACCACCGCCGCCAGCTACGCTCGCTCCGGCCTTGTCGATTGGATGCTCGCCGCGCAGTTCATCGCGGGTGGTGCCCTTGGCAGTATTATCGGTGTGAAAGCAACGACCGTTCTGGCCCAGCATAGAGGCGTCCTATCGCGCGTCTTCGCCGTGACCGTGATTGCCATCGGTGCCGGAATCCTGATCAGCAGCGCGCCTCGCTTACTGGCGTGATCTCGGGCGCCATGCCCCCGGCCGCCGTCGATGCCGGAGATTGACACGCGCTTGATCGGCCTTCGATCATCGCGCTCCGAAGCCAACCCGCGATAGCGCGGCTTAGCCGCCCGCGATGCGAACCAACGGAAGCCGCCCATGTCCCTCCCCGACAAGACCCGTGTCGTCATCATCGGTGGAGGCATCGCCGGTTGCTCGGTCGCCTATCACCTGGCGAAGCTCGGTTGGACCGATGTCGTCCTGCTCGAGAGAAAGCAGCTGACGTCCGGGACGACGTGGCATGCAGCAGGCCTGATCGGTCAGCTGCGCGCAACAGCCAACATGACCAAGCTCGCGCGATATAGCGCCGAGCTTTACGGCTCGCTGGAGGCCGAGACCGGGGTTGCGACCGGCTTCAGGCGCGTCGGCTCCATTTCGCTTGCGCTCACCGACGAACGCTATGAGGAGCTCAAGCGCGGTGCCTCGATGGCGCGGTCCTATGGCGTGGAGGTGGAGACGATCTCGCTCGCCGAGGCGCAGCGCATGCATCCGCTCCTCAATGTCGAAGGTGCCGTTGGCGCGGTTTACCTGGCCAAGGACGGGCAAGCCGATCCGGGGAACATCGCGCTGGCGATGGCGCGGGGCGCGCGCAATCACGGCGTCAAGATCTTCGAAGGCGTAAAAGTTACGGGCATCACGCACACCAAGGGACGCGTGACCGGCGTCGTCACCGAGCAGGGCTCGATTGCCGCCGAGATCGTCGTCAATTCAGCCGGCATGTGGGGTCGTCACGTGGGGCAGATGGCAGGCGTGGCCTTGCCGCTCCAAGCCTGCGAGCATTTCTATGTGGTGACCGAAGCGTCCAACGAGATCCCGCGCAATCTGCCGGTGCTGCGCGTCACCGACGAGTGCGCCTACTACAAGGAGGATGCGGGCAAGATCATGCTCGGCGCATTCGAGCCGGTGGCCAAGCCGTGGGGCGTGGACGGGATACCCGAGAATTTCTGCTTCGACCAACTGCCCGAGGACGTGGAGCACTTCGCGCCGATCCTCGAAATGGCGACGCAGCGCCTGCCCATCCTCGGCAAGCTTGGGATTCACACGTTCTTCAACGGTCCGGAAAGCTTCACGCACGACAATCGGTATCTGTTGGGAGAGACGCCGGAACTGAAGAACTTCTACGTCGCGTGCGGCTTCAATTCGGTTGGCATTCAGTCGTCCGGTGGCGCAGGCAAGGCATTGGCCGAGTGGATTGTTGGCGGCGAGGCGCCATTCGATCTCTGGGACGTCGATGTGCGCCGCGTGTTTCCCTATCAGGCGACGAAAACGTACATCACCCGGCGCGTCAGCGAGACGCTGGGGCTGCTCTACGCCGATCACTTTCCCCATCGGCAGTATGCAACTGCACGCGGCGTGCGCCACACGCCGTTCTACGAGCAGTTGAAGGCGAACGGCGCCTGTTTCGGCGAGACTGCAGGCTGGGAGCGCGCGCACTGGTTTCTGCCGCGCGAGGCCGCGGCGCGCGGCGAAAGACCCGAGTATCGCTATTCCTGGAAGCGGCAGAGCTGGTTCGCCTATTCGGCCGAGGAGCATCGCGCCGTTCGCGAGTCCGTGGGAGTGTTCGACATGAGTGCCTTCGGCAAATTCCGTGTCGAAGGGCCTGATGCCGAGGCCGTGTTGCAGAAGATTTGCGCGAACGATGTGGCGGTTGCGCCGGGCCGGTGCGTCTACACGCAGTGGCTCAACGCCAAAGGCGGCATCGAGGCCGATCTGACCCTGACGCGGCTTGGGGAAACGTCGTTCCTCGTCGTGACGTCAGCGGCAACGACGCGGCGTGATTTCACTTGGCTCATCCGGCACATGCCGGAGGGCGCGCGCTGCGTCGCATTCGATGTGACGAGCGGCGAAGCCTGCCTCGCTGTGATGGGTCCGCGCGCGCGAGACGTTCTGCAAGGCCTGACGTCGGCGGATCTCTCGAACGCTGCGTTCCCGTTTGGGGCAGCGCGCGAAATCGAGCTCGGCATGGCGCTGGTGCGCGCGCACCGCATCACCTACGTCGGCGAGCTCGGCTTCGAGCTCTACATTCCGACCGAATTTGCCCGCGGCGTCTTCGACGCACTGATGGCGGAAGGGGCCAAGCATGGAATGCGTCTTGCCGGGCTGCACGCCATGGACTCGCTCCGCCTCGAGAAGGCCTACCGCCATTTCGGCCACGATATCGGCGACGAGGACCACGTGCTGGAGGCTGGCCTGGGGTTTGCGGTGAAGACCGGCAAGCCGAAGAGCACGTTCGGCGATTTCATCGGCCGCGATGCGGTGCTGAAAAAGCGCGAGGCCGGGATCTCGCGCAGGCTCGTGCAATTCAAGCTCAGAGACCCGGAGCCGCTGCTTTATCACACCGAGCCGATCATCCGGAACGGGCAGGTGGCTGGATATCTCACCTCGGGCAGCTACGGCCACACCTTGGGCGCCGCCATCGGCCTCGGCTACGTGAGCTGCGCCCCAGGCGAGGCGTCCGGCGACGTCCTCGCCGCCAGCTACGAGATCGAGGTCGCAGGCGTTCGCGTTCCGGCCACTGCCAGCCTCAGACCTATGTACGACCCGGCGGGGCAGCGGATTCGGTGCTGAAGAGAGAGAGCCTGCTCGCGCCGATACGCCCATGGTGAGGCCCGTGCGCCTCAGAGCGATAACCTAAATCTGCGATCCACATCCCGCGCTTTCGAATGTCAATTGTCGGCCACATTTACCTCCCGTAAACTAGAAGACTGGGCCCCAAGGCACGAGGTGCTGGGGCTCGCGAGGCACCAAACGGCGGGATGGACTCACCCTGCATCAACGTCTGCGTCATCGACGAGGCTAGTGGCCTGTGCGAGGGCTGCGGCCGGACGCGCGGCGAGATTGCCGCCTGGATCGGCCTCGAGTCGAAGGAGCGGCGCCGGATCATGCGGGAGCTTGACGACCGCCGCGCCAAGCGATGTGGAGTGCGGAAATGAGTTTCTGGCTCGCCCTGATGCTCCTGGCGATTGGCGGCTTGGCGTTCTTCGCCCGCGCGGAGCTCGAGATGTTGCGCCTCGGGCCCGACGGAACCGACCTCCTTCTCGGCCAGAATCCGCAAGACGTTGCCGTCATTGCGACTGGCCTCGCCGCCTTGCTCCTGATCGCGCCCGCGGTATTCGGCGGATTTCGGAGCCGCCGCCGCAGTCCGCTCCGCGATGTCCTGGTTTGGACGATGATCGGCCTCTTCGGGACCTTCGCCTACAGCTACCGGGATGAGCTCGGCAACATGGCCTATCGTATCGCCGGCGAGTACGGACCCGGGCACGCCACACCACTATCCGAGATTCAGCCGGATGGCGAACGCTCCCACCGCATCAAGCGGCGGCGGGATGGCCATTTCACGGTCAGTGTCTCGGTCAACGGCGCAAGCGTCCCGATGCTGGTCGACACCGGCGCCTCAACCGTGGTTCTGCGCCAGACCGATGCGCGTAAATTCGGAGTCGATACCGCCAACCTGCGCTACACGGTGCCGGTCCAGACCGCAAACGGAGTTGCCTATGCCGCGCATGTTCGCTTGCGCCAGGCGTCCATCGGCAGCATCACGATCAACGGAATCGACGCCCTCGTCGCCCAACCCGGTGTGCTCAAGGAGAGCCTACTCGGTATGACTTTCTTAAGCCGTCTCAGGTCATATGAATTCTCAGGGCAGTATCTGACGTTCCGGAACTAGCGGCTGCACCGCGCCGGACGTGCCGGCGGTGGTGTTCAATGGCGTCCTCCTTCTCGTCCGGTCATCGCGGACTCCTTCATCTCGCCGCCATTTGGGGCACCTCTGCCGTAGCCGTCGTGCTCTGCATCACCAATTTCGACGCCGTTCGGACCACGCTCGGCTTGAAACTTGAGCCCGAGGATTTCGGCGTTCATGGCGCCGCCGCGACGACATCAAAAAATGAAAGCACCGGCGACAGAATCGTCACCATAGCCGCCAACCCATCCGGCCATTATGAGACCAGGGCCAAGATCAACGGGCGCTCCGTGCATGTGCTGGTCGATACCGGTGCCACCATGGTCGCACTGACATTCGAGGACGCGGCGGCGGCAGGCATTCATCCGAACAGGAGCGATTTCACGCATCGCGTGAATACCGCCAACGGCCAGGGCCGGGTCGCGCCAGTTCATCTCGATGAGGTTTCGATCGGCGACATCATCGTGCGCGATGTGCGTGCCGTCGTCGCCGAGCCCGGCCGCCTCGGCCAGTCGCTGCTCGGCATGAGCTTCCTCGGCCAACTGCAAAAAACCGAAATCAGCCGTGGAGTTCTGACGCTTCAGGACTGAACCGCAATTGCGTCTCTGAACTTGACTCCGATTTCGCCGCGGGACCTGCAGCAAGCTACAAACGTCATCGCTCGCTTTTGGTTCCGCAAGTACCCCGTCATCCCCATATCCAAGCCATCGTCCCCAATGGCGTCTGACCTTCTGATCCGTTAGGTTCCAGCGCCGATTTAGCCAAGAGGCAGAGCATGCTCCCGAAGCCGCGCGCGAACCTGAAGCCCAACACTCTCGAGTTCGAGCAACTGCCTTTAGTCAAGCCAACCGGCTTTCGCGAGTACGATGCGCGCTGGCTTTTCCCACAGGAAATCAACCTGATGGGGCTCAATTTGATCGGTCTTGGCCTCGCTACGCTGGTTGACCGGCGCGGGAAGCCAAAACGGTTTGTCGTCGGTCACGACTACCGCTCCTACTCGGCGAGCGTGAAGCAGGCGCTGATCTCGGGCCTCCTTGCCGGCGGCGCCGAGGTGCACGACATCGGCCTGGCGCTCTCACCGATGGCCTACTTCGCGCAGTTCGCCCTCGACGTCGAATGCGTGGCAATGGTCACCGCCAGCCATAATGACAACGGCTGGACCGGCATCAAGATGGGCATCAATCGCCCCCTCACGTTTGGCCCCGATGACATGACCGAACTCAAGGAATTGGTCCTCTCCGGCGCCGTTCAGACCAAGCCCGGCGGACGCTACATCTTTGTCGATAACTTCGCCAAGACCTACATCGATGCACTCGCTGATCGGCCGAAGCTGAAGCGTCCGCTGAAAGTTGTCGCCGCGTGCGGCAACGGCACTGCCGGCGCCTTCGCGCCAGAGGTGTTGCGGCGGATCGGTTGCGAAGTAATCCCGCTCGATTGCGACCTCGACCATTCCTTCCCGCGCTACAATCCCAATCCCGAAGACATGAAGATGCTGCACGCCATAAGCGAGGCGGTGCTCGCCAACAAGGCGGACGTCGGGCTCGGCTTCGATGGCGACGGCGATCGCTGCGGTGTCGTCGACAACGAGGGCCACGAGATCTTCGCGGACAAGGTTGGTGTCATGCTGGCGCGTGACATCTCCGGCCTGAACAAGGGTGCTGTGTTCGTTGCCGACGTCAAATCGACAGGGCTCTTCATCACCGACCCAGTCTTGAAAGCGAACGGCGCCAAGACGCTCTACTGGAAGACCGGCCACTCCTACATGAAGCGCTACACCTTCGAGCAGAAGGCGCTCGTCGGCTTCGAGAAGTCGGGTCACTTCTTCTTCCAGCCGCCGCTGGGCCGCGGTTACGACGACGGTCTCGTTGCCGCGCTGGCAGTGTGCGACATGCTCGACCGCAATCCCGAAAAAACGCTTGCGGACCTGAAGAATGACCTGCCGAAGACGTGGCAGTCGCCCACCATGTCGCCCCATTGCGACGACGAGACCAAGTACGGCGTCGTCGAGCGCATCGTGAAGCAATACCAGGCCGCCGCCAGCGACGGGAAGACAATTGCCGGTCAGAAGATTCGCGATCTCATCACGGTCAATGGCGTGCGCGTCGTGCTCGAGGATGGCACCTGGGGCCTCGTGCGTGCCTCATCCAACAAGCCGGAGCTGGTCATCGTCGTCGAAAGCCCGACTGCAGAAAGCAACATGCGCGCCATTTTCGCCGACATCGACGGCCGCTTGCAGCAGTGCCCCGAAGTTGGCGAATACAATCAGAAGATTTGAGCAGTTGATCGGTGGCAGCCGGTCTCTGACTGAGCCTGGCACCATGGAACAGCGCTGAGCGGTGCCAGGCTGTAAGCGAGGCACTGCATGAGCTGAATTGAAAGCGTCGCCGCATGCTCACCATCTACGGTCGGAAGAACT
This sequence comes from uncultured Hyphomicrobiaceae bacterium, assembly GCA_964500805.1. Classification (GTDB taxonomy): domain Bacteria; phylum Pseudomonadota; class Alphaproteobacteria; order Rhizobiales; family Hyphomicrobiaceae. The sequence goes on along the minus strand of CAZCQH010000018.1, from coordinate 86,491 downwards.
CGTTCAATGTTCAGAAAGTGATGTGGCTCGTCGTCGAGCTCGGGCTCGAGCACAAGCACATCGAACTTGGGGGCTCGTTCGGCGGCCTCGACACGGCAGAGTTCCTGGCCATGAACCCGCACGGCCGCGTGCCCGTCATCGATGACGACGGCACCATCGTGTGGGAATCGCACGCGATCCTGCGCTATCTCGCGGCCTGCTAAGGCAATGCACAATGGTGGAGCAACGACCCCGAGGTGCGCAGCACCGTCGACCGCTGGGTGGACTGGTCCGCGACGACGCTGCAACCGGATTTCCTGATGGGCATTTTCTGGGGCTTCTATCGCACACCCGAGCCGCAACGGAACATGCCCGCCGTCACCGGCGCCATCAGCCGCGTCGCGCGACACATGCAGCTCCTCGACCGCCACCTCGCAAGCCAGTCATACATGGCGGGCCGCACACTCTCACTCGCCGACATTGCCGTCGGAACCAACCTCTACCGCTATCTCAACATCGAGATCGATCGGCCCGACGTGCCGAACGTGTTGCGCTGGTACGAAACACTGGCGTCGCGTCCCGCCTATCAAACCCATGTCATGATCCCATTCGCCGAGCTCTATGGGCGGCTCGCGTATTGACGGCACGTCCGCTGATGGATGTGAGCCCTTTCCGTCGCGCATAAATTCAGCGCGGAAGCCATCAGGGAAGTCACGATAATCTGCGCATCGCGAGCCTGCCCGCTCCGACGTGCGGCAGCCACGCCGCGTCCCGCCCTTCCCGCCCCGCTGAAAACGTGTAACCTGCCCTTCAAACTCACCCGAAACGCAGGACGCCGACGCATGGCCCAATCAAACCTCGAGAAGCTCAACTGCGCGGAAGCGACGATCAAGACGCTGATCGCCAACGGCATCGATACGCTCTACTGCTTGCCGGGCGTGCAGAACGACGACTTCTTCGACGCGCTTCATCGCGTCGGCGGTGCGATCAAGCCGGTCAACGCGCGCCACGAGCAGGCTACCGCCTACATGGCGCTCGGCGCTGCGATGGCGACGGGCAAACCGCAAGCCTACTGCGTCGTGCCTGGACCGGGCTTCCTCAACACCACGACCGCGCTTGCGACCGCGCAATCGCTCTGCCAGCCCGTGCTCGCCATCTCTGGCCAGATCTTCGAGCAGCGCATCGGCAAGGGTCTTGGCTTCCTGCACGAGATCCCGAACCAGCTCGGTATCATGAAGACGCTGACCAAGTGGGCTGCACACATCGACGGTCCGCAGGACGCACCCGGCAAGGCGCGTGAAGCTTTCCGACAATTGCTGTCGGGAGCTCCCGGTCCCGTCGGCATAGAGTGTGGCTGGGACATGTGGAAGCAAGCGTCCGAGGTCGCGCTCGATCTCGAGCCGGTGCAGCGTGTGACGCCCGCGATCGACGAGGATGCGATCGAGGCCGCGGCAAAGCTGCTCGCGGCGTCGAAGCGCCCGATGATCACGGTCGGCGGCGGCGCGCAGGAGGCTTCTGTCGAGGTCAAGCAACTTGCAGAGATGCTGCAGGCGCCCGTGATGTCGTTCCGCACCGGCTCAGGCGTCTTCGATCATCGCCACGAGTTGGCGTTGCGCGTCTCCGGCGGCTATCACGCCTGGAAGACGACGGACTGCGTCTTCGGCATCGGCACCCGCATCCACCAGCAGGTCGACTGGGGCACGGATGCCAATATGAAGATCATCCACCTCGACATCGACCCGACGAAGCCAGGCCGCGCGCGAAAACCCGATGTCGCGATCATTGCCGACGCCAAGGAAGGCTTGCAGGCGCTGCTGAAGCGGCTGCCCAAGCACCTTGGCAAGCGCGACAAGCGCACGGAGGAGATCGCTGATTATCGCGCCAAGGGCCTGAAGGACACCGAGTCGCTGGCCCCTCAGCGCGCCTGGATCAACGAGATCCGCAAGGCCGTGCCGGAGGATGGCATCGTGGTCGAGGAGCTGACGCAGATTTCCTACTGCAGCCGTGACATGTATCCCGTCTATAAGCCGCGCACCTACATAGCGTCAGGCTATCAGGGCACGCTCGGCTGGGGTCTCAATGTTGCGCTTGGCGTGAAAACCGCGAAATCCGACACACCGGTGATCTCCATCTCCGGCGACGGCGGGTTCATGTTCGGCGTGCAGGAGCTGGCGACGGCTGCAAAGTACAATATCGGCGTTGTCTCCATCGTGTTCACCGACAACGCCTATGGCAACGTGCGGCGCATGCAGCAGCTGAACTATGATGGCCGCGTCATCGCCTCCGACCTGAAGAACCCCGATTTTGTCAAGCTCGGCGAGAGCTTCGGCGTGCGCTCGGTGCGCGCTACCGATCCCGCGGGGCTTGGCAAGGAAATCAGCGCCGCGATCAAGCACAACGGTCCCTCGCTGATCGAGGTGCCGGTTGGCGAGTTCCCGGACCCGTGGGGCATCTTCTTCCGGCCCAAGGCCCGTGGGTAACCGGGAGGATTCCTGATGACCTTCACCGTCATGGCGCGCTGCCCGCGATCGGGCGCCTTCGGGATCGGCATCGCCACATACTCGCTGGCCGTCGGCAGCAAGGTGCCCGCGATTGCCACCGGTCAGGGCGCCATCGCCACGCAGGCGTTCGTCAATCCGACCTTCAAGGCACTGGGATTGCGCCATCTCGGGCTCGGCTCGCCGGCACACCAAGTTCTCGACATCTGCAGGGGCGCCGATCACGAATTCGCGTTCCGGCAGGTGGTCGTCATCGATCGCTCGGGCGGCGTTGCGTGTCACACGGGCGACAAGACACGCCCGTGGGCCGGCCATCTGACAGGTGACGGCTTCGCCGTGTTCGGTAACGTGCTCAAGGGCGAGGGCGTCATTGCGGCGATGCGCGATGCGATGGAGCGCTCGACCGGCGAGACGCTGGCAGATCGGTTGGTACGCGCGCTGGAAGCCGGTCGCGGTGCGGGCGGTCAGCATGGGCTCGACGGACCACTCCCTGAGCGGTCGGCAAGCCTCCTTGTGCACGAGCAGGACGAGCACGCGCTGATCGACCTGCGGGTCGACTCGCACCCGGATGCGATCACCGAGCTCCGCCGCGTCTACGACGAGTTCGTGCCGTACGTGCCGTTCTATCGGCAGCGCTGGCTGACGCCCGGCCAGGCCGTACCGCAGGACGCCTTCGTCAAAGCGCTCGCCAAGCATTGACGCTGCTTCTTTCGCGCGCCATCACTCGAGGAGATCCAGTATGCAACCCGGCAAACGGCTTCCAGGCAAGGTGGCCATTGTCACCGGCGGCGCCTCCGGCATCGGCGCGGAGACGGCGCGCATTTTCGGTCTCCACGGCGCCCGGGTGCTGGTGACCGACACCAATGCCGCGCTCGGCGAGGCTGTGGCGAAGGAGATCACGGCGGCCGGCGGTGCTGCGTCGTTCATGACGCAGAACGTTGTCGACGAAGCACAATGGGCTGCAATCGTCGCCGAAGCCGAGAAGCGCTACGGCGCCGTCCACATCCTGTGCAACATCGCCGGCATCTCAGGCCGTGATCCGAAGCTCAACATCCAGACGAACCAGACCGCTGGTCCGCGCCTCGTCGAGCAGACGCTTGCGCAGTGGAACCAGGTGATGGAGGTCAACGCCACGGGCGTGTTCCTCGGAACCAAGGCCGCGATCCCGGCCATGCAGCGTGCGGGCAGCGGCTCCATCATCAACATTTCGTCGATCTGCGGTATCGTCGGCAGCCACGCCAACGCTGCCTATCACGCATCGAAAGGCGCTGTGCGCATTTTCTCGAAGGCAGCGGCCATTCAGTACGCGCCGGACAAGATCCGCGTGAACTCGATCCATCCAGGTTTTGTCGACACGCCAATGACCAAGCCGGGGCATTCCAATCCGGACGTCGCCAAGAAGCGCCTCGAGGTGACCCCGCTCGGCCGCTTCGGCACGCCAGCCGATATAGCGGCGGGCTGCCTCTATCTCGCGTCGGACGAGTCGTCGTGGGTGACCGGCAGCGAGCTCGTCATCGATGGGGGCATGACGGCGAATTAAGGGGCGCGGCGTAGGTCGGAGTGAGCCGGCCCCAACGGTTCGATTTGGCTGAGAACGTTTCTGCCGGCGAAGTCCGACGACTTCGCCACGTCACGCCAATTGTCGGACTTCGCGGGAAATGACGCCGTGCCCAACACGACGAGCCGGTGGCCCGCTCACTCCGACCTACGGCTACGGCTCCGCTACCGCTGCTTCACGGCGCCGCTCTTCACCAGTGCGTCGATCTTGCCCTGATCGAAACCCCAGTCACCGAGGACGTCGCGGCTGTGCTCGCCGGCCCAGGCAGGCCCGCGCTCGATCTTGTTCGGCGTGCGCGAGAACTTCGGCGCAGGGCCCGGCTGCTTGACGCCGTCAATGGTGACGAAAGACCCACGCGCGACGTTCTGCTTATGCGTCATGGACTCGCTCATCGACAGCACCGGCGCGAAGCAGATCTCCTTCATCTCCATGATCTCGGTCCACTCCGCGCGCGTCTTGGTCCTGAAGATTCTGGCGAGCCGCTCGCGCATGGCGGGCCAGTGCGCGCGATCGGTTTGCGCCGGGAGCGGTTCTCCCGCGAGCCCAACCGTCTCCAGCATCACCTGATAGAACTGCGGCTCATTGGAGCCGATACAGATATGCTTACCGTCTTTCGTTTCATAGACGTTGTAGTGATGGCAACCGCCGTCGAGCCGGTTCGACTCGCGCTCCTCGATGTGGACTCCGGCAGCGAGCGCGCCAAAGGCAGGCGTCATCAACGATGCGGCCCCCTCCACCATGGACGTGTCGACGATCTGGCCGTTACCGGAGCGCTGCGCCTCGATGTAGGCGGCCAACACACCGACCACCATGTAGAGCGCGCCGCCGCCGAAATCGCCGATCAGGTTCAGCGGCGGCACCGGCCCGCTGGCCTTGGTGCCGATCGCATGCAGCGCGCCGGTCAGCGCGATGTAGTTGATGTCATGGCCGGGCGTCTTGGCGATCGGTCCGTCCTGGCCCCAGCCGGTCATGCGGCCGTAGATCAGCTTCGGATTGCGCTTCATCGCGACGTCGGGGCCGAGGCCCAGCCGCTCCATGACGCCCGGCCGGAAGCCCTCGATCAGGATATCGGCCTTGGCGCACAAGGCGAGCGCGGTTTCGACGGCGTCCGGCTTTTTGAGATCCAGCGCGATGTTCCGCCGGCCGCGCAGAGTTGTCTGCACATTGGGTGCGCGCGGTTCCTTGCCAACTGCCGCCGCCCGGTCGATCCGGATCACCTCCGCACCCATGTCCGACAGCATCATGCACGCGAACGGCCCGGGCCCGATACCCGCGAATTCCACGACTTTCACTCCGCTGAGCGTGCCCATGAGCGTCTCCTGCCTCGTTGGTTGTCTCACTCCTGATCTGACAGCCTAGGCACACTCAAGCGCCGTGCAAGTGGAGAGGTGAGCGAGAGTGTCAGCCCTGAGGCCAGGCTGCCAATGGGTGCCCTTGCCAGCGCGATCTCTTCGTCGCAGGGTGCCCCAACCGAACCAGGGAGACAACGCACATGACGACACCGCATGGTCCGCTGCAAGGGGTGAAGGTCGTTGCCTGCTCGACGGCGCAGGCGGGTACGGTGCCCTATATGCTGATGGCCGACCTCGGCGCCGAGGTGATCAAGATCGAGAGCCTCGAAGGCGACAACTCGCGGACGATGTCGATCCTGCCGGGCATGCCGAGCTCGTTCTTCGAGACCAACAACCGCGGCGTGAAGAGCGTGACGCTCAACCTGAAAACCGCCGAGGGCCGCGAGATCCTGAAGCGACTGGTCAAGGAGGCCGATATCTTCGGCCAGAACTACCGGCCCGGCGCCGCTGAAAAGAACGGTTTCGGGTACGAGGATCTGAAGAAAATCAACCCGAAGCTCGTCTATGTCTCGATCTCCGGCTACGGCCCCGATGGCCCGAACAAGCATCTGCCGGGCACCGACTCCATGGCGCAGGCACTTGGCGGCATCGCACAGGCTTATGCGACGCCGGGCCAACCGATGAAAACGGGCATTGCGTCGGTCGCTGACGAAACCTGCGCGATCCTGGCCTTCGGCGGCGCGCTGGCCGCGCTTACACATGCGCGCACGACGGGCATCGGGCAAAAGGTGGAGCTGTCGCTCTTGGGCGGGATCGTGCGGCTGTTGGGCTGGACGTTCCAGACGACGCTCTGGCGCGGCACCGATCCGGTCACTGGCCAGGCGCGGGTTGCCGGCACCAAAGAGCGGCCCGCCATGTCGGCGAGCTTCAATGACCGTGACGGCCGCCCGTTCGTCTTCCAGCTCGCCCGCGACCAGTGGAAGGAGGCAATGACTGCGCTCGGCTTCTACGACACGATCGAGAAGGCGGGGTTCGGGCATCTGGGTGTGGCCATGGAGTCGGCAGAGAAGCGCGAGGAGCTGCTGGCATTGCTGAGCCGCCTCTTTGCCACGGGCTCACGCGATCAGTTCGTGGCCCAGCTGCGCGACGGAGACATCGTCTCGGCGCCGATCAACACCATGCTCGAGGCCGCGGTCGATCCGGACGTCGTGGCCAATAGATACGTTGCGGAAATGGACTATCCGGAGCACGGCAAGCGCCTCAAGGTGCACGGCACGCCGTGGAAGTTCTCGGAGACGCCCGCAAAGATCGGCCGGGCGCCTAAACTGGGCGAGCACAACGACGAGGTGCTGGGCCGCCTCGGCTACGGTCGCGCCGACATTGCGGCTTTGAAAGAGAAGAAGGTGATCTGAGCGCAACCTGGCAAACTCCTTGAAGCCGGTGCCGGGCATTCGAACCCGTCGCGCCAGCGGCGTCAGAATGCGAGCGTTCTGCGGTACCCCGACGTTGTAAGCAACAGGGCGCGCCAGATCGAAGGTGCTAGGCTGATAGCCAGCACCTTTCCGTCAGTATCCGCAGTAGCGTTGACACCGCTTTATTGGCCCTACGTATCGGCACTGCGTGCGGCATCGGGCCCATGGATCACGGTTCGACCGCGACGCGCGGACTCGTGCGCAGTCCCACCCAACGTGACGGTGCCAGCCACCCAATCCATCTTGTGCGCCGCGGTGGCATCCATGCACATTCTGCAGGGGCAGTTCGGCAGAAGATTCGAGTTTCGACGTTGATGGCGGAAAGGCCTGCGACGGCAACGGGACAGTACCGGCCATCACCGCGGCGCTTACAATACCGATCGTCCAAAGTTTCAACATGCACACCACCGTCCGCTAGCGCAGCCCTCGAGCATGCATGACAACGCGCAAGCGGACATTTCGATCCGCTTCACCGTGGAGCTGCTGCTGACGTTCGATGGCTGCCGATGCGCAAAGAACGGGCGGGAGCGATGGTGCGCACTGCGCTCAGCTAGACACTGCAGGCTCCGGTGCCGGGTGCAACTCGCAGATACTGGCGCGCAACGCCGTCGTGCCGCTGACGGGATCGCGCAGCGAGGCATCGACTGTCAGGTTGTAGTTAGCCCCTGACGAGCTGAACGGATCGTAGCCGCTCTGACCGAGCTCCGCGCACCCCTGCCACCAGCCGTGCTCTCCAAAGACGACGCGGGGATCGAGCTTGTCGTTGAGGCGCGCGCGGGCCCGCATGCCACCTGCGGGCGTTTCGACCGAGACCCAGCTGCCATCGGCGATCCCGCGCGCGGCGGCAGCTTCGGGATGCAGCTCGATCTCGGGCTCAAGTGCGCGCTTCCTGAGGCTTGGGAGGGCACGGTGCTGTGTCTGGCAAAACAGCGTCGGCTTCGCACACGTGAGCACCAGCGGAAAGCTCTCCCGGCGCGTCTGCGTCATGGCGGGGTCGAGCGGCGGCTCGCGAGCTTCCGGAAGTGCGCTGTAACCGTTGTCGAGGAATGTTTCCGACCAAAGCTCGATCTTGCGCGAGGGCGTCGCGAAGCCCGCTGCAATGCCATCCGAATCGGCAGCGGCGTATTTACGTGGCTTCAAGGTGAGCAGTACACGAACGCCTTCGGGCCTGGCATGCAAATCTTCCAGTGTCACTCCGCTCGGTTTCAGCTGCTGGCGATAAGACGCCTCGATGCTGCCGTCCCAGAAGTCGCTCTTGAGGCCAAGGCTCTTGGCAATGCCGAATACGATCTCGGTATCGGACTTAGCTTCGCCGGCCGCAGGTACGATCGCTGGCCTGAGTTGCACGAGCGACTGCGCCTCATTCGTGATCTCGAAGCCGATCTTCAGCGCCTCTCGCTCGAAGCAGGATGCAACGGGCAGTACGATGTCGGCCATCTCGGCCGTCGGATTCATGAACACATCCGCGTGTGCGAAGAACTCGAGTTCTGCGAGCGCCTTGCGGCCCTTGACCGGATCAGCATGTGCCATCAGCAGATTGGTGCCGAAGCCGATCAGCCCGCGCATCTTATAAGGCTTGCTCTCGAGAACGGCGCGATAGAAATCGGGCGCTGAGACGTTGCCGAACCGCGCCGGGCCGAGCGGGCGCTCCGCCAGGCCGACCAACGGCGCCATGTTCTTCGCGGCCGGCAGCTCATCGCCCGTGATGGCGCCCTGCGGTACCGCGGGCAGCAGCACGTTGCCGCCTGGTGCATCGAAGCTGCCGGTCAGCGTATAGAGCAGTGCCATGGCACGCGCGGTGTCGGTTGTGTTGGCGTGCTGCTCGTGGCCACTCCAGGCGTAGTAGGCAACGGGACGGTGATTCCAAAGGAGCCGTGCGGTCTCTTCGACCTGCGCAGCCGGGATCCAGCACGTCGCTTCGATCACGTCGGGCGTGAAGCGGCGGCAGAGCGCGGTGTAGTGCTCGAACACCGGACGGCACGCGATCACACCCTGCACGGTTGCGATCTCGAATGTGCCACGCAGCGCAAGATCTTCGTGCGGCGCGCCGTAACGGCCGGTTTTGGTATCATAGCCGACAATGCGATGCTGCTTCGCGTCCCAGGCCACGAATGTTCCGGTGACGCCACCCTGCCCTTGCACGTCTTCTGCCTTGAGCAGCCGGCCCGTGTCGGCGCGTACCAGCATCGGTGCGTTGGTCCATTCCCGGATGAAGGCGTCGTCGTACCAGCCGCGCTCGATCATAAGGTTGGCGAGCCCCAGCGCGAGCGTGCCGTCGGTGCCGGGGCGAATGCGCATCCAGACATCGGCCTTGTTGGTGAGACCCGCGTTGCGCGGATCGATCACGATCAGCTTCAGGCCGCGCTTCAAGGCGTCGACGGTGGCCGTTGCGTGGGTGAGACGCGAAATCGACGGATTGTAGCCCCAAAGGATCAGGCATCCGGCCTTGCCGATGTCGGCCATGGCGCCACCCCCGCCGCCGGTCGCGACGACGCCAACGCCGTACATGTAGCGTGTGGCGAACGCGCGCGACCAACCGCAGACGTCTAGCGCGGAGACCAGGTTCGGCGTGCCAAATGCGTTCATCAGGCGCTTGATGTAGGGCGCACTATCGCCGATCGCGGTCGTCGATGCGGATGACTGGCTGACCGCTACAGCCTCGGGCCCGTGCGCTGCCTTGATGCGCTGCATGTTGGCGGCGATCTCACGAAACGCGTCGTCCCAGCCGATCTCCTTCCAGCCAGGGTTCTTGGCGCCCTTGGGATTGGTACGGCGCAACGGCTTGGTGAGGCGCTCTTTGCTGTAGACGAGCTCCGGCGCCGCACGTCCTTTGGCGCAAATGGCGCTTCCCGTTGGATGCGACGGGTCAGGATCGAGCCGCGTAAAGACGCCGTTCTCGACCGTCGCGATGGTGCCGCAACGGGCGATGCAGAGGCCGCAGAAGCCTTTGACCTTGCGCACGTCGCGCCCTGAAGGCGATGCCGAAGCTGTCATGGTGGCCTCCAATGATCCACAGAATTGAGCGTGCAATGAACTTGTCGCAAGAACTCTTGGCAGGTTTTCCGGCCTGGACCCGTCTCCGAACAAGCGGCCGCGAGACGGGAATCAAATTCGTTGAGATGCGCATCCGCAATTCAGTCGCAAAGCGAAAGATCCCGGATGACCGCGGCTTCGCGTAGCATCCGGGAAACCGGGAACGTCAACCGCCGAGCTTTGGGAGCTTGTAGCGGTCGCCGGGGTTGAGCCAGCCCTTCCAGTTGGGCTTGCGCTTCTCCGCGAACGCTGCGCGGCTCTCGATCAGGTCGGATTTGTCGCCGTGCTCGTGCAGCTTTTCGGCCAGCGCCTTGTGGGCGGGCGAGGGCTCGGGCCGCATCTGGCGCATCATGTGCACGGTGTTGACGCGCGAGGCCGGCGGCAGCGTGAGCAGATGCTCGGCCATCAATACCGCCGTGGGAATAAGCTGATCGGCAGGTGCAAGGCGATTGATGAAGCCCACCTGATGGAGCCGCTCGGCCGTGAATCGGAAGCCCAGCGCCATCTCCATCGCGATCGGATAGGGCAAATTGGCAATGTGACCGTGGTTGTAGCCGCCAAGCAGCCAGCGCTTGGCCTCCGACACCTCGAACACGGCTTCCGGAACTGCGACGCGGAGGTCCGTCGACTCGACCAGCATGAACCCGCCGCCCATGGCGAAGCCATTCACCGCCGCAATCACCGGCTTCTCCAGCGAGCCGTCGCGCAGCGGATCGGGAATGTCGCGCCGCCCGCCCGGCTGCTTGGCGGCCAGGGTCTCCTTCATGTCCTCGCCAGCGCAGAAGCCGCGGCCGGTACCGGTGAAAATCGCGACCTCCAGCTCCTTCGACTCGCGGAACATGGTCCACGCCTCGGCGAGCGCAATGCGCATCTCGGACGACAGCGCGTTGAGCCGCTCCGGCCGGTTCATGCGCACGATCAGGATCTGTCCCTGACGATCGGTTTCGACAACGGCCATCTGTGCTTTCCTCGATGAGAGTGATTAGTGCTTGTGTTTCCCATGCTCCGGTCAGGGTAGACCCAACGGGTCTGACCGCTGGCGCTCTCAACCCTTGATCAGCTGCCCGGTCTGCGTGGCAAAGCCCTGCATGGAGCGGGTGCGCTTGTCGAGCCACCAGCCGTACTCTTCGGGCCAGGTCTCGAACTTCTTGTTGAGGCCCAGATCGTGCGACCAGTGCAGCGGCAGGTTGGGATTGAATTGCGCCTGCCGGCCTATGGCGATGAGATCGGCCTTGCCCTCCTGCAGCACCTGCTCAGCTTGCTCGGCTGCGAGAATGAGCCCGACGGCCATGGTGGAAATGCCGCTCTCGGCCTTGGCGCGGGCGGCAAACGGAACCTGGAAGCCCGGCGAGCGGGTCACGGGCGCGGCAGTCGCCGAGCCCATCAGGCCGCCCGACGAGCAGTCGAGCACATCGACGCCGCGCGCCTTCAGCTCGCGTGCGAGCACCACCGTGTCGTCCATCTGCCAGCCCTCAGCGGTGCCGTCGACCGACGACACGCGGAAGAACAGCGGCATGGAATCCGGCATCACGCCGCGCACCGCTTCGGCGACCTCCAGCGGGAAGCGCATGCGGCCCTTGATGTCGCCGCCGTACTGGTCGTTACGCGTGTTGGTGACGGGCGACAGGAACGAGGCCAGCAGATAGCCGTGCGCGCCGTGGATCTCGATCACATCGAAGCCGACCCGGACCGCGCGCTTTGCGGCGGCGGCCCATGCGCCGACGAGATCCGTGATCTCGGAGGGCGACAGCTGATGTGGCGTCGGCCACTCGGGCCCGATCTTGGCGGTGGTCGGTCCCACGACCTCCCAGCGCTGACGGCCGCGGCGCACATCGGCGTCGGTCAGCGCGCCGTTGCCTTCCATGGCCGACTGCATGCCGGCTTTCCGTCCGGCGTGCGCGAGCTGGATGCCGAAGATAACGCCCTGGTCCTTCGCGAGCTGCACAAGTGGCCGGTAGGCCTCGGCCTGTGCCTCGTTGAACATCCCAAGATCCATGTCCGAGACCATGCCCCGCTTCTCGACAGCCGCCGCTTCCGTGAACACGAGCCCGAAGCCGCCCAGCATGTACTTGCCAAGGTGCACCGTATGGAACGTGCCGCAGACGCCGTCGACTGCGCGGTAATGCACCATGGGCGCCAGCACTGTACGGTTCGGGATGGTGAGGCCGCGAACGGTGAGCGGCGAAAAGAGCAAGGGCTGCTTGGCGGACGGACGGTCTTGCATGGGCGGAAGTGCTCCTCTCAGGTCGACGGACCGGGTGATCGCATGAAGCTCGCAGCCAGCCTAGGCGAACCTGGCACCGCCTTGCCACCGCAAAAAGAGCATGCTCGCGCGCCCCGCGATTGCGAAGAAATCAGCGCATAACGGCATTGCAGACGCTTCATTGCTGCCATCCAGCGGCAGTCGACAATATTCCTGCGCTGGCACAGTGTTGCCGTCCCACCCGAGGGTGGTCGGACCCACCAAACTGAGAGGAACTCGCCATGGCGCTCTATGAAATGCGCACCTATACGCTCTACGTGGGCAAGATGGGAGAGGCGCAGAAGCTTTACTCTGAGCTCGGCTTCCCGGCGCTCAAAAAGGGCGGCCACGACAAGAACCTGGTCGGCTATTTCGTCGGCGACACGGGCATGATCAACCAGCTCGTCCACATCTGGAAGTTCAAGGACGACGCCGACCGGCGCGCGCACTGGGCGTCCGTGTTCGCCAACAAGGACTTCGTCGAGGGCTTTGCCTCGAAGTTCCGGCCGCTGGTGATGTCGCAGGAAGTGAAGCTGATGACGGCGGCGCCCTGGGGCCCGCATCCTTGAGCATCAGGGGTCAGACCCATGGGTTTGACCCCGACCGGCACCGACCGGTTATCCCAAGGACAGCCCTCCGCAAACATAAAGGAGCTGCCCGGTGACGAAGCCGGAGCGCTTGTCGAGGAAGAAGCTCACGCCGTTGGCGATGTCGTCCGGCTCGCCGACGCGGCCAACCGGGACGGACGCCTCGACGGCGAGGCGGCCCGGCGAGCCCGGTGGCTGCGTCTCGGCGAGCATCGAGGTGTTGATCGGTCCCGGCGCGATGGCGTTGACGGTGATGCCGTTCTTGCCCTCCTCCAGCGCCCAGGTGCGCGTCATGCCCACGACCGCCGCCTTCGAGGCCACATAGCTCGTCAGCCGCTCGTAGCCGAGGATCGAGCGGCTCGAGATGTTGACGATGCGCCCGAATTTCTGCTTGCGCATCGCGGGCAGCACGGCCTGCGCGACCTGGATCGAGGCGCGCACGTTGATCGCCATGACGCGATCGAACTCCTTGAAGGTCACCTGATCCAGCGGCTCGATCGAGACGACGCCGGCGCAATTAACGAGCCGGGTGATCTCGCGCTTCTCGGTTGCCCAGGCGAGTGCCTGCGCGGTGGACGTCTCGCTCGAGAGATCGACCTTCATGAACTCGCCGAGGCTCGCATCCTCGGGTTCGACGATGTCGAGCATGAGCACGCGATAGCCGTCGGCCTTGAGCCGCGTCGAGATCGCCTTGCCGATGTTGCGCGAGGCGCCGGTGACGAGAGCGTAATCGGTCATGGGGTGGGAGCCTTTGCTGAGGAGCTTGGACAGGTACTCCCCAAGTATAACGACGATCCAATAATTCAAAAAACACGTCCAACACCTTCGTCGGTCATGGTGACACCTGTCGCGCCATGCCGGACTCCGCGGGAGTGAGCGCCGCGTGCGTCGGGTCAGACCCATAGGTCTGTCGGCTACACCAGACCCAGAAGCTGAACTCAGTGTCAAAGTTGATTCGATTTGCCAGGTCCTTGCGATTCCAGATCTGCGGTTCTTGTCGCAGCATTGGCGTTCCGCCGTTTCGTCACAGACGATGCGCGAGCCCGGCGCGCATGGCAGCTCACTCCGGCCTACGGCTGATGACTCACACGTACGCCTCCACCACGCGCGCGAGGAGGTCGAGGTCCTGCGGCGTGGAGAGGCGGTGGTCGCCTTCGGGGACGGCTTCGACACGGGTCCAGTCGCCGGTGAGATGCGCGACGAGATCGAGCGTGTGCTCCCACGGCACGTCCGGGTCTTGCAGACCATGCAGGATGTGCACGGGACAGCCGGGGTCGAGCGGCTCGGCTGAGATCAAATGCTGGCGGCCATCCTCGATCAACGCGCGCGTGATCGGGTAGGGCCCGTCGCCGTAGCGCGAGGGGCGCATCCAAACGCCCTTCTCCGTGACCTCGCGGCGTGCACTTTCACTCATGCGTTCCCACATCAGGCGTGTCATGTCCCAGGCCGGCGCAATGAGGACGAGTGCCTTGATGCGCGCGGCATGCTCAGGCGCGGTGCGCATCAGATCGCGCAGCAGCAACAGCGCGAGATTGCCGCCCATGCTCGAGCCGATCACCACCTGAGGGCCGCTCGTGTGCAATGTGAAGACGGTGCGCACCTCCTCCAGCCAGCGGCTGAGCGTGCCGTCCTCGATTGCGCCGGGCGACTGCCCGTGGCCCGAGTAATCGAGCCGCGTCAAGCCAAGGCCACGCTCGCGGGCGAACCCGGCGAGGAATGTCGCCTTGGTGCTGGTCATCTCGGATTTGAAGCCGGGGAGCCAAACGAGGCTTGTTCTCTCTGCGCCTTCAGATGCCGACTTCGCATCCGGCGCGGCGCCTTCAGATGCCGACTTCGCATTCGGCGTGGCGCCTTCGGATATCCACTTCGCATCCGGCGCGACATTTTCGGATGTCCATGTCGCAGGCGGCGTCGCTGTTGCCCGCTGCAAGATCACCGCAATGCGGCGCTGAGCCGCGCCGCTGCCGACGGTCAGGAATTGCGGGGTGTCAGGCGTCATCGTAGGGCAATCCCTCAGAGCTCGGTCTGCGTGCAGCCGCTGTCGCGCGGGCTCAAGCGAGGGGCACGCGCGTGGCGGAGCGACTGACCATACTGCAGATCATTCCCGAGCTCGATACCGGAGGCGCGGAGCTTTCCACGATCGAGATCGCCGAAGCCGTCGTGCGCGCGGGCGGCCGTATGCTGGTCGCCACTCAAGGCGGGCGGCTGTCATCGCGGATCACCGACGCTGGTGGCGAGCTGGTTCCATTTCCGGCTGCCACCAAAAACCCGGCCAGAATCGTTGCGAACGGCCTTGTCCTGGCGAAGCTGATCGAAGAGCGTCGCGTCTCGCTCATCCATGCGCGTAGCCGCGCACCTGCCTGGAGTGCGCTGATCGCCGCGCGGCGTGCGCGCGTGCCGTTCGTCACCACGTATCACGGCGCCTACGGCGAGAACGGCGCGTTGAAGCGGCTCTACAACAGCGTGATGGCGCGCGCGGACGTCGTCATCGCCAACTCGCGCTACACCGCCGAGCTGATCCGCCAGCGCTATCGGACACCGCCGAGCCGCATCACCGTCATCCACCGTGGCGTCGATCTCGCGACGTTCCGTCCGAACGCAATCGCACCGGAGCGCGTGACGGGCCTTCGCGCCAAGTGGGGCGCCGGCGGCAACCAGCCCATCATCCTGCATGCGGCCCGCCTCACGAGCTGGAAGGGCCAAACGGTGCTCATCGACGCCGCCGCCGAGCTCCTCCGCAACGGCACGCTCGGGAACGCGCTCGTCGTCCTCGCCGGCGACGCGCAGGGCCGCGATGCCTATGCGCAAACCCTCAGCGACCGAGCCAGGCGCCTGGGGCTTGCCGAGCGTGTCCGCTTTGCCGGGCACGTCGACGATATGCCGGCTGCCTACCTCGCCGCCCATGTGACGGTCGTTGCATCGATCGAGCCGGAGGCCTTCGGGCGGGCCGCCACGGAGGCGCAAGCGATGGGCTGTCCCGTCATTGCGACAGACATCGGCGCGCCACCGGAGACGATCCTGGCGTCCCCCGCAGCACCCGGCGGCTCGGGGACCGGCTGGCTCGTCCCGGCTGGTGATCCACAGGTGCTGGCCGCACGGTTGGCAGACGCGCTGGCCCTCCAGCCGGCGCAACGGCACGCAATGGGCCAGCGAGCGATCGACCACGTCAATGCTCAGTTTACCCTCGATGCAATGAAACAGGCGACGCTCGCCGTCTATGATCGGCTGTTGGGAACGTCGCTCGAGCGTGCCTTCGTCGAGCGCAAATGATGCCGTCGTACCCGCGGCATTGCCGCGCCGAGCCCCTCGCCGATCGCAACACACCATCGCAAATCGGAGTTGCCGAAGCATCCGGAAGCTTGACTTGGCCGCGACTCGTGCCATTTCTTTGCAACATCTGCGTCGAGTTGCCGCGATTGTGCAGCCGACTAAGATAAGCTTGGGGCTTTCGCCAATTGCTGGCAGAAGCTCCGGCAACCCGTCGAAGCAACAATGGAGAACGAACATCCGCCGTCCAATGCGCGCCCCGCCGGAGCGGGAGCAAACCGGCCCAAGGATCAACGAGCAGATCCGGGTCAGGGAAGTCCGCCTCATCGACGAGAACGGCCAGAACGTAGGCGTTGTGCCGAAGCTGGAAGCCGCAACCCGCGCGCTCGAAGCGGGACTTGATCTCGTCGAGATTTCGCCAGACGCGCAGCCGCCCGTCTGCAAAATCATGGACTTCGGCAAATACAAATATCAAGAGCAGAAAAAGGCTGCCGAGGCCCGCAAGAAGCAGAAAGTGGTCGAGGTCAAGGAGATCAAGATGCGCCCCGGCATCGATGATCACGACTACGACACCAAGATGAAGGCGATGAAGCGCTTCTTCGAGGAGGGCGATAAAGTGAAGGTCACGCTCCGCTTCCGCGGTCGCGAGATGGCCCACACGCACCTCGGCATGGAAGTGATGAACCGGGTCAAGAGCGACAGCGAAACCTTCGCCAAGGTCGAGTTCGAGCCCCGCTTCGAAGGCCGCAACCAGGTGATCATGATCCTGGCACCAAAGTGAGCTGCAAGGGCCGGGCGCCGCCGGTTGCGTGCGGCCTGTCTCACGTTTCGATAGGACCAACCCCGGAGGCAAGTCCACCGGGGTTTGCTTTTGGCAGCTCACTGCGAGCGCCGAACAACGTCAGACGGCGCCCGGAAAACATTATACGATTTCACCGCATGGTCGTGCACAGCGCGACAGCGTTGGCACGAGGCAAACATGACCGGCTCCGGCGAAAGCCCACATCTCGACGCTTTCCGATCCACACGGGCCCGCGCCGAGGCCGCCGAAGCCGATCAGCTCAGGGGAAACTCTGAACCCTACCTGGCGTTCTGGTCGCGCCGCCCCGACATCATGATCTTCGGTGGCCTCGGCGGTTACGAGCGCGGCTATCCGGAAGTGTTCGAGCGGCTACGATGGGCCGCCACCAAGGTCGAGGCGCGGCTGGTGCGCATCGAGAACCTTTCGACGGTCGTCGAGGGCACGATGGGATTGACTGCGGACCTGCAGCATATGGTGCGCATCGTCGACGGGCGCGAGCAGCCGCGCATTCTGCGCGTGACGCTTGGCTGGCGACTGGAAGAGGACGGATGGCGCATCTTCTATCGCCACGGCGACGAGTTCCGACCGTCAGGACGTGAGACCGCCTAGCGAGCTGCGGCGACGGACCAAGATGCGAAGACGGACCGCGGAGCTGCCTCAGGGTTTTTTTCGCTTGCCCTTATCCCCTGCCTGCAGGTGCCGGCCGCTGTCCAGCAGCTCGAGCATGTACTCGCGATAGGTGACGCCGGCGGCCTCGGCCCGCGCGACCCGGAACTTCAGGATCGACATCGACGGGTTCTTCCAGGCCGCCGCATGCGCTTTCTTCCAGCGGTAGCGCACGAAGGCGTCGGCGACCTCGTCCTCCAGCGGCGGGCCGTTGTTGTGGCCGATTGGGGCCGGCAGCCCCCAGGCGCGGATCTCGGCCGGGCGCAGCTTCGTCCACTGCGGCCGCGGGGTCCGGTCCAGTCTGCTGCGTTCGTAGCGGTCGCCCATTGCCAAACCCGCGCCGGTCCACGTTTCACGTGAAACACTGCATCAGTGTAGCGCCATGCTGATCGCTCCGCGAGCAGCGCCCATGCTCAATCTATGGGCGGATTGCCGGCTCCTTCAGCAGTGCAGGCGCGCACTTCAGAGTGGCAGAGAGCGCTCATGAACAGAAAGCGGCCAATTGCTCCGTCTGCCCGCCTTTGTTTCACGTGAAACATTCTTACAATTTTATCTATTCTGGTTAAGGCAACGAACGCCGCTATCGCGCGTCGTGGGACCCCCAATCACTGCACCTGGCTCTTGTCGCGCCATTCCTCGGCGGCCTTCTCGGCCTTGAGCTTGTCGGCGCGTGAGAGCTTCGCAACCAGCGCTTCTGTCACCGGATCCTCAACGCCGCCACCCTTGGCGATCAGATGCCACTTCGCCGCCTCGATCATGTCCTTGGCGACGCCCTTGCCATGGGCATAGCAGCGTGCAAGCCGGTTTTGCGCGACGGGGAACCCCTTGTCGGCCGCCGACCGGAAGAGACGCGCGCCCTCTTTCTCGAGCTCGACCCGCTTGGCGGCATCCTGCTCGTCGGAGCGGAACAGAATGGTCGCGTATTCGATCTCGGCTTCCGAGTGTCCGGCGCGCGCCGCCCTCGCGATCCACTTGGCGCCTTCGAAGGCGTTGGCCTCGGTCCCCGTGCCAGTGGTCATCAAGGTTCCGAGATCATACTGGGCAGACACGACGCCCTTCTCCGCCGCATATTCGATGTGCTTGAAGGCGCGCTGCGGGTTCTCTGTCTTACCCTGGCCCTTCAGGAACAGAAGACCCAGGTTGTAGTTCGCAAGCGGATGGCCCTTCATGGCCGCGCGCTCGAAGAACTTGGCGGCCTCATCGTAGCTCTTCGCCACGCCATTCCCCTGCACATGGAGCGCGCCGAGCCCGAACGCAGCTTCGACATCACCGAGCTCCGCCCCCTTGGCGTAATGCTGTGCCGCAGTTTCGTAGGAGCGCGGCACGCCCAAGCCTTCGGCATGAATCCGCGCAATGAGAGTGTGCGCTTGCGGCTCCCCGGCGGCCGCGGCCTGTTTCGCCAGCTCGAGAGCAGTCAGATACTTGCCCTGGTCATAAGCTTCGTAGGCGGGGTCACCGCCGGCGGACGTGACGTATGTGCTTTCCGTGGGTGCCGTGGAAGGCCCGAGTGACTTTGGCGAGCCGGCCTTCGGCTGCGGCACCGGCAAGCCGGGCAAACTGATCGACGGGCCCGCCGATGGCGCAACCTGCTGGCTCTTCACACCTTTGGTTGTGCCTTTGGGCGGCATGTCGGCGGGCTCGATCCGTTGCTGCCAGGAGCTGGTTTGGGCGACCGCGCGGTCGACCCCGCCCGGCGCGGCAACGCCTGCGCCCATCGCGAGCACGCATACCAAATGCCGGAAAGCTGCAATGCCAATCCCGCGGAATTCCATTTGTCCTCCGTCAGGCTGTTTCGTCACTTGGCCCGATCGCCGCCGCAAAGCGCTTCACCTGAGCGGCGATGTCTGCCGGGATCTCTCCAGTCGTCAGCGTGATTGCAACGAAATCGGCCCCCGCGGCAGCCAGTGCCCGTGCCTCCTCCGGCGTCGCGACATCGCATGCGACACACGGGACTTCGAAGATATCCGCCCACCAGGCAATCAGCTCGAGCCTGCGCTGGGTCGCCGTCTCGCGGTCCTTCACGAACACAGGAATACCGAACGCGATGTAATCCGCCTCAGCCTCGCCGACCATCATCGCGTCGTGGCGCGAGCGGCCCACGTCGCAGCCGACCACAAACCGCCGGCCCAGGATCTCGCGCGCCTCCGCATAGACAGCTTCGACGGTCTCCGAGTACGGGACATGCACGCCGTCGGCCCTCACCGTGCGCGCCAGCTTGGCATCGCCCACGACGAGTGCCGCAGCCCCGGCTTTCTGGATCTGCGCAACGAGCTCCGAGACGGCCGGTGCCTCCAGCGGTTTGCCATCCGCTGCCGCGATCACCACGGATGCAATCGGCGCCGCGCCAAATGCGGCTGCAAGCCTCTCTGCCGCGCCCGAGACGGCCTCGACGACGAGCATCAGTTGTGTCGGTTCGCGCGACTCGGTCACAGCGTGGTCCATGAAACCTGCTTCGCAAGCGGCTGTCGCCCGCGCCCATTTGCGAGGGACACCCTGTCAAACCCACCCCTCTTTACTTCAGATAGGATGAAGTGTGGGGACCCCAATGGAGCGCGGACAAGCTCCGCTCGCCAAGCGATACCACGCGGCTATCCGCAGTGAATGGGGCAAAAACGTGAGCGGCGCCCGTTTATCAGCCGAACCAATCGTCGCGCATGTCGAAAACCCCGTCGTCGCGAGTTGCGAGGATATCCGCCAGCATGCGCATTTCGGGCATGCGATTGAGAAGCACGAACAGGCAGGTCTGCATGATCCCGTCCAGAAATGCTCGCTCGGCCGCCTCGATGCCCGGCCGTTGCAGTAGGTCCCAGGCAGCAATCGCCTGCTCGACCCATATCCAGGCGAAGGTTGTGATTCCAACCAAGTCGAGAACGTGCCGAGCGGGGGCCTGAGCCGCCCGCACGCCTTTCGAGCCAATTTCCCGCTTGTAGTGCGATATCGCGTCGGCGACGCGGTCCGCGGCGAGCTCCAAATCTTTGGCGTAGCCAGGCAGATGGCGTGACCCGCCGCGCAGCCCTGCCTGTCGCGCCGTCGCGCGGACACCGTTGAGGTAAAGCTCCAGCGCGCGCCCCTCGGCCATAACAGCCTTGCGACCGAGCAAATCGAGCGCCTGGATGCCATTGGTCCCTTCATGGATGGGATTGAGGCGATTGTCGCGGTAGTGCTGCTCGACGGGATGATCGCGGGTGTAGCCGGCGCCACCCAACACCTGCATCGCGTTGAAATTTGCGTTGAGTGATTCCTCTGAGATCCACGCCTTGAACACTGGCGTCAGGAAGTCGAGCAGCAAGCCCGCGTCGGTGCGCTCCTGCTCGGACGCGGCTGCTTTCTTCACATCGGCAAGTTTCGCCAGATACAGTCCGAGCGCTGCACCGCCTTCCGCGGCTGCCTTCTGCTGTAGCAGCATGCGACGGACATCCGCGTGCTCGATCAGCGGCACCTGTTTCGAGGCGGGGTCCTTGCTGTCGGCATGCCGCCCCTGCACGCGCTCTCGTGCATAGGCGAGCGAGTGAATATAGCCCGCCGACGCATGCGCCACCGCGCCCATCGACACGCCGATCCGCGCTTCGTTCATCATCGTGAACATAGCGGCAAGCCCCTGCCCCGGTGCCCCGACGATCTCGCCGATCGTCTCACCGCCCTCACCGACATTGAGCACCGTGTTGACCGTACCCCGCTGGCCCATCTTGTGGTTGAGGCCCGCGAGTGCGACGTTGTTCCAGATCGTCGGCTTGCCGTCCTCATCCAAACGCTTGCGCGGTACGATGAAGAGCGAAATGCCTTTCACGCCAGGTGCGGCGCCTTCGATCCGCGCCAGCATCAGATGCACGATGTTCCCGGCCATGTCGTGCTCGCCGCCCGAGATCCACATCTTGGTGCCCTTGAGCGCGTAGCGCCCATCTGGCAGTAATGTCGCGCGCGTAGTGATGTCGCCGAGCGAGGAGCCCGCATGCGGCTCGGAGAGCGCCATGGTGCCGAGGAAACGGCCTTCCAGCATCGGCGCCATGTAGCGACGCTTTTGATCAGGCGTCGCATGCTGACCTAGGAGCTCGGCCGCACTCATCGTCAGCAGCGCATAGTTGGCAATCGACACGTTCGCGGCCTGGAACCAAAGGAACGCCGCGTTGGCGACCGTCCGCGGCAAACCAAGACCGCCGTGCTCGGCATCCGCGGTCATGCCGTAGAAACCCGCATCACGAAACGCCGTAAGCGCCGTTTCGATCTCCTTCGGCAGCACGACGCGGCCGTTCTCCATCCTCGGCTCGTTGGCGTCGAGATGGCCAAAGCTCGGCAGGAATTCGGCGAGCGCCAGCCGCTCCGCCGTCTCAAGCACCTGCTCCGCCGCCGCCCGGTCGTGTACAGCAAATGCAGGCAACGCCAGCACGTCGCCCACACGCAACACATCGTCCAGGAGAAAACGGATATGGCGGGGGTCGAGCAGAGGCATGGGAACTGTGATCAAAAATCGTCCGGCAAAGCATCCGATGCTGTTACGCGCGCACTGTAGACGATCCGCGCGAATTCTACAGCGCTTTGATCTGCTGTGACGCGGTAGATCCCCGCAACGCCCTGTCTGCCCAGCGCTCCTCGTCGTCCAGAAAATAGACCGGACTAGCGTCGTCGACCATTTCCTCGATCAACCGGGCAACCTAGCGCTGCCGCTCTTCAGGCAGCTCTTTCAACCGCTCGATCGCCATTTTCAGCGCTTCGATCATAATGAGACGTTATGATAGGTTGGCTCAGGGTCAATGGTACAAGCGAAGCTTGCCCTCGAATTCCGAAGGCGCTTTCGTCGACCCGCTGTCCCGTGAGCCAATGTCGCCGAACATTATTCTTGGACAACGCAAATCAACGGCGCTTCCCGAAACCAAAGGAACGGCACCGATGCCCGCACGCATCATCGGCATGATCGGCGTTACGCCGCCGGCGTCCTCGGCGACGCTCCTCGTGATCGAAGGCGCTCTGTCGCCGCCGTTCGTCGCCGAGTTTGCGCAGAGGCATGAGGCGGCCGGATTCGACATGGCACTGGTCGGCTATTCTTCGTCATCGGCAGAAGGGTTCCTGATTGCGCAGCATGCCGCCGCCCACACCAAGACGCTGTCGTTCCTCATTGCCCATCGCCCCGGCTTCGTATCGCCGACACTCTTTGCGCGAAAAGTCGCGACCTTCGATCATCTGACCGGCGGACGCGTCGCGCTCCACATCATTACCGGCAAGACCGATGCCGAGCAGCAGGGCGACGGCGATTTCTCGCCCAAAGCCGAACGCTACCAGCGCGCACAGGAATACCTGCACCTGATGAAGCGCACCTGGCGCGAGGAAAAGCCTTTCGATTTCGAGGGCCGCTTTTACAAAGTACGCGGCGCTCACTCCGACGTGCGCCCCTTGCAGCAACCGCGCCCGCTGATCATGTTCGGCGGCGCCTCAGAAGGCGCGCTCGAGATGGGAGCCGCCGAGTGCGATGTGTTTGCCATCTACGCAGAACCACTGGCGACCACCCAGGAGCGCATCGCCGAATTCCATGCGCGAGCCGCCAAGCATGGCCGGCGCATTGGCTTCAACATGTCCGTGCGCCCGATCATCGCGAACACCGAAGCGGCGGCCTGGGAGAAGGCCGAGCGCATTCTCGCCGGCATGGCCGGCAGCAGCAAACTCGGCTGGGCACGGCAAGAAGGCGTCCGCGCGCCGGTCGACAACGCCGGCAAGCGCCAGTTTGCCTTCGCACTCGAGAAGGACGTCCACGACGAACGGCTCTGGATGGGCATCACCAAGGCGACCGGCGCGCTCGGCAACACGTCATGCCTCGTCGGCACTGCCGAACAGGTGGCCAATGCCATCCTTGCTTATTACCGCCTCGGCATCTCGTCGTTCCTCATCCGCGGCTTCGATCCGGTTGGCGACACGACCGAATTCGGCCGCGAGTTGATCCCGCGCATCAAGGCCGGCGCGCTGGAGATCGACCGAACATCATCAGCGCTATGACCTGCCTACGCCGTGACAGGGCGCGGCCGGCCCATGCGCCAGACGAGGTAGGCGCCAATGGCGAGGTTCAGCAGGTTCCAAACGACGCCGTTGATGAATGCGGCACGATAGCTGCCGGTCCAGTCGAAGATGGCGCCGGAGATCCAGCCTCCAAAGGCCATTCCGATCATCGTCGAGGTCAGAACGATGCCAACGCGGGTGCCTGCCTCCTGCGGTGGATAGTTCTCGCGCACGATGATCGCGTAGCTCGGAATGATTCCGCCCTGGAACAGGCCGAACAGCGCCGAGATCACGTAGAGCGACATCAACCCGTCGAAGGGCACATACAGGATCAAGGCAACCATCTGCAGGAACGAGGAGAGCAGCATCGTCTTGAGGCCGCCGATCTTGTCGACGATGAAACCTGAGGCGAGCCGCGAGACGATGCCGAAGCCCAGCATCAGCGACAGCATCTCGGCGCCGCGCGCTGCGCCGTAGCCGAGGTCCCCGCAGTAGGCGACGATATGCACCTGCGGCATCGACATGGCGACGCAGCAAGCGACGCCGGCGATGGCGAGCGTCACCTGCAGCGTCATCGGAGAGACATTGATCTTGCGCCGGGCCGCAATCGCCGACTGCGCGGCGGTTGGCGCCTGGATCATCGGCGAAGGCCGTCGCAACAAGAGCGCCAGCGGCACCATGGCGATCACGCAGAAGAGCCCGATGCCGATGTGCGTCAGCCGCCAACCGTAACTCGCGACGAAATACTGCACGATGGGCGGCCAAATCGTGCCGGCGAGATAATTGCCGCTCGCCGCGATGGCGACCGCGATGCCGCGCCGCTTCTGGAACCAGAGCGAGGTGTCGGCCATCAGCGGCCCGAAGCTGATGGCGCTGCCCAGCATGGCAATCAGCAGTCCATGGCTGATCGCGAACTGCAGGATATTGGTCGAGGCCGCGCTCGCCAGATACCCGATGCAAAGAACGAGAATGCTGCCAACGAGCGGCTGGAAGACGCCGAAACGGTCGACGAGCCGGCCCATTAGGATGCCGCCTGCGCCAAAGCCCATCATGGTCAAGGTATAGGCGAAGGACGCATCAGCGCGGCTGATGCCGAAGTCGGCCTGGACGGCCGGCAGCACAACGACGACCGACCACATGCCGATGCCGCCCATGGTGCCGAGAGCCAGGGCGAAGCAGAGCCGGAGCCACGCGTAGCTGGAATCTATACCGCCACTGGCCTCGTCGCGTGCGCGCGCCACCTCGTTGAATGCTGTCGTTGCCGCCAAAGTGCACTCCCCTTCAAGCCCTTGCCGGTATCATGCTGTGGCCGACCGGAGCAATGTCCGTCGAGGCAAATCAGGGGATATATAGGCGCTCGGCTTGTTGCGCCGAGTTCTAATGCTCGCCAGAGGTGGAATTATGGCTGGGCCGATGGCGCGGGAATGATCTGCGGACAACGCATAGGATCGATAGGCTCGTCCTTTCGCGGTGCTCGGACAGGACGCACGTGCTAGGCAACGGGCTCGGACTGCGCACCTCTGGCGCAGGCACCATATCCATGGAGACCCCATTGCGCTATTCGGCCTGGTCGCTCGCCCGGAATGCGTGGAAGGGCCACACAGCTTGGCCCGAGCAATGGCGCTCGCCGGATCCGAAGCCTGAGTACGACGCGGTGATCGTCGGCGCCGGCGGTCACGGCCTTGCCACCGCCTACTATCTCGCCAAGGAGCACGGCCTGACCAACATCGCCGTCGTCGAAAAGGGCTGGCTCGGCGGCGGCAACACCGGGCGCAACACGACGATCATTCGCTCCAACTATCTCTGGGAGGAGTCGGAGGCGATCTACGAGCTCTCCGTGAAGCTCTGGGAAGGCCTCTCGCAGGACTTGAACTACAACGTCATGTACTCGCCGCGCGGGGTGATGATGCTGGCGCACACGGTGCACGACATCCAAGTCTTCAGGCGGCACGTGCATGCCAATCGCCTCGCCGGCATCGATAATGAATGGCTGACACCGGAAGAAGCCAAAGCTTTCTGCCCGCCGCTCAACATCTCGCCAAAACTGAGATACCCCGTGCTCGGTGCCGCGCTGCAGCGACGTGGCGGCACCGCGCGCCATGATGCGGTCGCGTGGGGCTACGCACGGGGCGCGAGTGCTCGCGGCGTCGACATTATCCAGAATTGCGAAGTGACGGGCATCCGGCGCGATGCGTCCGGCCGCGTCGAGGCGCTCGAGACAACGCGCGGGCTGATCAAGACCAGAAAGTTCGGCGTGGTCGCGGCGGGACACACGTCCGTGCTCATGTCGATGGCCGGGGTGCGCATGCCGCTCGAAAGCTACCCGCTGCAGGCGCTCGTGTCGGAGCCTGTGAAGCCGGTCTTCCCGTGCGTTGTGATGTCCAACACAGTGCACGCCTACATCTCGCAGTCGGACAAGGGCGAGTTGGTGATCGGTGCGGGCACCGACGCCTACACGTCTTACAGCCAAACCGGCGGCCTCCACATCACCACGCACACGGTGGATGCGATCTCGGATCTCTTTCCGATGTTCCGCCGCCTGCGCATGCTCAGGAACTGGGGCGGCATCGTCGACGTAACACCCGACCGCTCGCCCATCATCGGCAAGACGCCGGTGCCGGGCCTCTACGTCAACTGCGGCTGGGGCACCGGCGGCTTCAAGGCGACGCCCGGCTCGGGCTATGTGTTTGCCGCCACCATCGCGCGCGACGACCCGCACCCAATTGCAGCGCCGTTCTCGCTCGAGCGATTCACCACCGGCCGCCTGATCGACGAAGCCGCCGCCGCAGCCGTCGCGCATTGAGCATCGTGATGCATGGATCGAGTTAGCGCGGGCGGTCTCTCGACTCTCCATGGCGGCAAATGTATGCAGCACAACAGACCAGGGCGTGCCCTTCCGGTTCATTCCGCGCCTGAATTGTGCTATCGATCGCGCATGACAGGAGCAGAGACCATCGCCCGCATCAATGCCAAGCTTCAGGATTTCGACGACGAGGCCGTACAAGCTGTGGTCGATCTGGTGCAGGAGATCGGCAAGGCTGGCAAACTCCCCCGCCGCTTCACCGATCGCGAGCGCGAGCTCATTGAGCAGTCCAAGGCGGATTTCCGCGAAGGCCAGACCTACTCACTCGAAGAAGCGAAGGCACGCTCGAACGCGTTCCTCGAAGCGCTTCGCGTCAAGTATCCGAACGCGTCATGAGACGCATTCGCCTTTCGAATACTTTTCTCGATCAGCTTGAAGAATGACTGGAGCAGGGATTTCCCGGGTTTGGCGCGCGTGTCGTTGCTGAGAAGCGTGACGGCAAGTGCGGAATGGGAGCGACGGTGGAGCGGTATCGCAGGTGAGTCTGCAGGCAGAGAGGCGAGCATGCCCCGTGGATCAAAAGTGTTCAGGCCCGAGGACGTGCCGGAGACCAACATATCGACCTATCCGGATCCATTGCGCGCCTCGCAACGGCAGCGCTTCTATCGCCGGCTGGGGGACTTCGCAGGGCTCAAGACCTATGGCGTCAACATGGTGCGCGTGACGCCCGGCGGGCAGTCGTCAGCGCGGCATGCGCACTCGAAGCAGGACGAATTCGTGATCGTCATGCAGGGCGAGCTGGTACTGGTGACAGATGCCGGCCGCGAGCTTGTCGGCCCCGGTACCTGCATCGGCTTTCCCGGCGGTACGGGCGATGCCCACCAGTTCCTCAACGAAACGCAGCAGGACGCGGTGTTCGTCGTCATCGGCGATCGCGCGCCCGACGATACCGTCTCCTATCCCGATATCGATCTCGCGTGGCAGTTCGGCCCCGACGGTAAGAAGGCCTACTTTCACAAGGACGGCACGCCCTATCCGCTTAAGCCCGCGGATTGAGACGGCAAGCCTTCCACGGCGCCGAAACGGGCACCGGCTCTCCTTCGACGATGCCGGGCCTGGGAACGCGTCGCTGCCGTTTGCGTTAGGCTGTACGGCTCGAGCGAACCGGGAGGTCGCCGTTCATGGACTTCCTCAGACCCCATATTCCGCAATTTCTGAGCATCCTGCGCATCATGACAGGCTTGCTTCTCTTGCAGCACGGGACCACAAAGTATCTGAATTTCCCTGTCGGCCCCATGAACAACGCCGATCCGCTGACCATGAGCGGCGTGGCGGGACTGCTCGAGCTGATCGGCGGCGTTCTGCTCGTCATCGGCCTCTTCACCCGGCCCGTCGCATTCATCCTGTCCGGAATGACTGCGGTTGCCTATTTCTGGGCGCATGCCCCGCGCGGCTTCTTCCCGCTTCTGAATTCTGGGGAGCTCGCCGTGCTCTACTCGTTCGTTCTCCTCTTTCTGGCCGCTGCCGGTGGCGGTCCATGGAGCGCCGACGTCCTGCGCAACGGAAAGCAGGACGACTGGCGATAAGCAATCGCGGCCCGGTGCCAAATCAAAGCCCGGCACCGGTCTGACTGTCGCGAGGTCGCGCTTGACGCAGAGGCAGAACCCGCTAGCTGTTGCGCCTATCGCCACCCACAACTCCCGCCAGATGCTCCTCATCCCCTGCCCCTACTGCCAGATGGAACGGCCGGAGCTCGAGTTCCGGTACGGCGGCGAGGCGCACATCGCACGGCCGCCAGACCCCGGGGCGACGAGCGAGGCGGAGTGGGCGCAGTATCTCTACATGCGCAGCAATCCGAAGGGCGTGCACGTGGAGCGATGGCGGCACATCCACGGCTGCGGACGGTTCTTCAATGCCGTGCGCGACACGGTCAGCGATCGCTTTCTGAAGACCTACAAAGCCGGTGAGCCGCGTCCCGATCTGAGCGCCTATGCGACGCAGCCGGAGACCCGTGAATGACGGGCCGGTTCCGCACCAATGCCAAAGGCCGCGTCGATTCCAGCCGGCCAATCACCTTCACGTTCGATGGCAAACGCTTCACCGGCCTCGCCGGCGACACGCTTGCGTCGGCCCTGCTTGCGAACGGCGAGCACCTCGTGGCGCGCTCGTTCAAGTATCACCGCCCACGGGGCATTCTCTCGGCCGGGGCCGAGGAGCCCAATGCCCTCGTCACTATCAATCGCGGCGGCGGTCGCGAGACGCCCAACCTTCGCGCTACGCAGGTGGAGCTCTACGACGGCCTCGTCGCGAGCAGCCAGAACCGCTGGCCCTCGCTCTCGCTGGACGCAGGCGCCGCGAGCGATTTGCTGTCGCCCATGATTTCTGCCGGCTTCTACTACAAGACGTTCATGGGCCCGCGGCTGCTCGGCTCCACGTGGGCGTGGGCCAAGCTCTACGAGCCGCTGATCCGACGCGCCGCTGGCTTGGGCAAGGCCTCGACCGAGCCCGATCCCGACCACTACGCGACGCGCTTTGCCCATTGCGAGGTGCTCGTCGTCGGCGGCGGGCCGGCAGGTCTCGCGGCCGCGCTGGCAGCCGCTGAGAGCGGCAGTCGCGTCATCGTCTGCGATGAGCAGGCCGAGCTCGGCGGCTCGCTGCTGTCGGAACGCGCGATAAGCATCGATGGCAAGCCGGCAATGGAATGGCGCGACAAGGCAGTCGCCGAGCTGTCTCATCTGGCGAACGTGACGTTGCTGCCGCGCACGCAGGCGTTCGGGTGTTTTGCACAGAACTTCGTGGGTCTCGCGGAGCGCTGCAGCGATCATCTCGCCGCGCCTGATCCCGAGCACCCTCGCGAGCGCCTTTGGCAGGTGCGTGCAAAGGAGGTCGTGCTGGCAACCGGCGCCATCGAGCGACCGCTGGCCTTTCCCGGCAATGATCGTCCGGGCATCATGCTGGCAGACGCGGCGCGCACTTACGCCAACCGCTATGCGGTGAAGCCGGGCCATCGCGCCATCGTGCTGGCTGCCTGCGACACAGCCTACGAGGCTGCGATCGATCTCAAGCATGCCGGCGTTGAAATCGCATTGATCGCCGATATCCGCCTGCAACCAGGGCGCGAAGCCGTCGCTGCCGCGCGCGATGCAGGGCTTCGGATCGTGCCTGGCATGACGATCGTCGGCACACGCGGCCGGCTTCGGGTATCTGCAGGAAAGCTCGGTCGCATCGCTCCATCGGGCGAGGTGACGCCCGGCGAGTGGACCGACTGCGATCTCATTCTCATGTCTGGCGGGTGGACGCCGTCGGTGCACCTTTTCTCACAATCCCGTGGCAAGCTCGCCTGGGACGAGGCGCGGCGCGCCTATCTACCCGGCGAGCCGGCCCAACGGCAACGCTCGGCGGGTGCGTGTCGCGGGCTGTTCGGTTTGGCGGCGGCGATCAATGACGGCTTTGCGGCAGGCGCTGCAGCAGCATCGGCGGCGACTGGCCTTACAGCGCACGCGAAGGCCGTGTCGGTCGCAGCTGAGCGTACGGGAGATGTCAACGGGCACCTCGGCGCAGCACCGGGCACTGACGCTGACGGCAAGGGCGGCAAGGCCTTCGTCGACTTCCAGAATGACGTCACGGTGAAGGATCTCCTGCTGGCGACGCAGGAAGGCTTCCGCTCCATCGAGCATGTGAAGCGCTACACCACCACCGGCATGGCGACGGACCAGGGCAAGACGTCGAACGTCACCGCACTGGCTGTCGTCGCGAAGCAGCTTGACAAAACGATACCTGAGGTGGGCCTTACGACGTTTCGCCAGCCCTATACGCCCGTCACGTTCGGAGCCCTCGCGGGTCACAACCGCGGTGATCTCTTCGATCCCATCCGCCGGACCCCGATCCATGACTGGGCCGAGGCGCAAGGCGCCCTGTTCGAGGACGTGGGGCTTTGGAAGCGTGCACGCTATTTCCCGCGCCGTGGCGAGGACATGCATGCGGCTGTCGCGCGCGAGTGCAAGACGGTGCGCACGTCGGTCGGCGTGTTCGACGCCTCGACCCTCGGCAAGATCGAGGTGGTGGGCCCGGACGCGGCAGAGTTCCTCGAGCGCATGTATGTCAACACGTGGAGTACGCTTGTCCCGGGCCGCGCCAAATACGGCATTCTGCTCAACGAGGCAGGCTTCGTGATCGATGACGGCGTTATCGGGCGCCTGGCGCCGGACGCCTTCCACGTCACCACGACCACGGGTGGCGCGGCTCGCGTTCTGCACCAGATGGAGGACTACCTCCAGACCGAGTTTCCCGAGCTCAAATGCTGGCTCACATCCACGACCGAGCAGTGGGCGGTCATCGCCGTACAGGGCCCGAAGGCCCGCGACGTACTGGCGCCGCTCGTCGAAGGCGTGGACATTCGCGCAGAGCAGTTGGCGCACATGGGCCTCTCCGAGGGCCGCATTTGCGGCGTCGAGATGCGGCTCTTCCGGGTGAGCTTCACGGGCGAGGCTGGCTTCGAGGTCAATGTGCCGGCGGACTACGCCCGTGGCGTCTGGGATGCGATTTGGACGGAGGTCGTGAAGCACGGCGGCTGTGCCTATGGAACAGAATCCATGCACGTTTTGCGAGCCGAGAAAGGTTTCATCATCGTCGGCCAAGAGACGGACGGTACCGTGACGCCCGATGACCTGGGGCTCAGCTGGGCCATTGGCAAATCGAAGCGCGACTTCGTCGGCAAGCGCTCCCTGTCACGAACCGACATGGTGCGGGCCGATCGCAAGCAGCTCGTTGGTCTCAGAACGGCTGATCCAAGACAGGTCCTGGAAGAAGGCGCTCAGATCACAGCGCTCGCCTCGCCGCCAGCCGGAACTCCCGCGCTCGGTCATGTCACGTCAGCCTACTGGAGCCCGGCGCTCGAGAGCGGCATCGCCCTGGCGCTTGTGGCGGGTGGACGCGGCCGTATTGGGGAGCGGCTCTTCGTACCTATGCCGTCCGGCAGCATCGCGGTTGAAGTTGTATCACCGGTATTTGTCGATCCCACGGGGGAGCGCCTCAATGGATGATCGCCTCCCACCGCCTTCAAGCCGCGCGCCCGCGTCTCGCCGCACCTGGCTCACCGATCAGATCGTGTTACCGCAGCGCGCGGATGTGGCGGTCACCGCCGTGGCGCCGCGCGCGCGATTCATTTATCGCGGTGATGCTGGGCTGATCGGCGCAACGTTCGGTGTCGCGCTGCCGACTGAACCATGTCGTGCAACGATCTCCGGTGACTGCGCAGCGCTGTGGCTCGGCCCCGACGAGTGGCTGCTTTTGGCGCCGGAAACGTCATCGAACGTCGGCGCCGGCGCTCTCGGCACCGCGCTTCGCCAGGCCCTTACTGGCCAAGCGGCGAGCCTCGTCGATATCAGCCACCGCAACGCCGGCCTCGTGGTTTCGGGAAACGCGGCGGATCGGTTGCTGGCATCGGCCTGTCCCCTCGATCTGCATCTGACGGCGTTTCCCCTCGGCATGGTGGCGCGCACCATCTTCGGCAAAGCTGAGATCGTGCTCTTGCGTACAGCCCCTCACGCGTTCCACATCGAGGTGCAGCGCTCCTTCGCTCCCTACGTCACCGGTCTCCTCGCCGAGGCGATGTCCGGCATCGATTGAGGCGGCATGTCTCTTAAGTCGAGATTGGATCGACACAGCTACACGGCAGCGAGTGTGACATGAGCATCCAGTTCTTCCCCGGATTCACGCTGACCAACATCAGGGTCAGCGAGGGCGCGTTACGGCTGCGAAAGGGAGGCACGGGATCGCCGCTGCTGCTGCTCCACGGCAATCCGCAGACACATGCGATGTGGCACAAGATGGCGCCGGTGCTGGCCAAGCGATACACTGTCATCGCGCCGGATCTCAGAGGCTACGGCGGCTCCATGAAGCCGCCGGCGACGGCCGATCATGCGCCATACGCGAAAACCCGCATGGCCCGCGACATGGTCGAGCTGATGGAATCGCTGGGTCACAGACGCTTTCAAGTGGTCGCGCACGACCGCGGCGCCCGCGTCGCGCATCGTCTGGCGCTTGACCATCCGGAACGGGTGCAAAAGCTCGCCGTGCTCGACATCATCCCGACGCTCGAGCACTTCGAACGGGCCGATATGGCCTTTGGGCTCGGCTATTATCACTGGTTCTGGTTCGCGCAGCCGCATCCCTTCCCGGAAAACATCATCTCGGCATCGCCTGAGACCTGGTTTCGCGCCCACACCTCCCGCGAGCCGAAGGACGATGGCTTCTTCGACACCAGCGCGCTCGCCGACTATCTGGCCCACGTACGCCAGCCCGACATGATCCGCGGCATGTGCGAGGACTATCGTGCGGCGGCGACGATTGATCTCGAGCACGATCGCGCGAGCCGAGCTGCGGGGGTCAAAGTACAATGCCCGCTGCTCGCGCTTTGGGGCGCCAAAGGCAAGATCCCGCAGTGGTACGATGCGCTCGCGGTCTGGCGGCAATATGCGGCCGGTCCCGTGTCGGGCGGGTCTGTTCCGAGCGGACATTACCTCGCCGAGGAGGCGCCACAGGATGTGCTGCGTTGGCTCGACGGGTTTCTGGATTGAGTGTCGATGGTGTCAGGCCCAAAGCCAGACATCGAAACCGGCCATTGACGGCAGCGCCTGGGATCGGCTAGCAAAATA
The DNA here is from genome assembly GCA_964500805.1 of uncultured Hyphomicrobiaceae bacterium. Classification (GTDB taxonomy): domain Bacteria; phylum Pseudomonadota; class Alphaproteobacteria; order Rhizobiales; family Hyphomicrobiaceae. The sequence goes on along the minus strand of CAZCQH010000018.1, from coordinate 53,654 downwards.
CGAGTGGTGATTTGGCCGGCCGGCTTGCAGCCACTTAAAACAACTCGCTAAAGGGCCGCACGTTCGATCCCGGAAACGGGGAGCGCTCGGCCCATGCGATTGACGCGGCGAGCGGGTCCCGGCCGGGATTTTTCATGTCTGGTGCGCTCGGAAGCAGCGCATCAGCGGAAACGAGGGAGCGTGTCATGGCGAGCGGCAAGAAGATCCATCCATCGGAGTGGTCGGCGGAGACGGCGCTCGTGCACGGCGGCATCCTGCGCTCGCAGTTCGCCGAGAATTCCGAGGCGCTGTTCCTGACCCAGGGCTACGTCTACGACAGCCCCGAGCAGGCCGAGGAGCGTTTCAAGACGGAGTCCGGCGGCTTCATCTACTCGCGCTATGCGAACCCAACCGTCGCCATGTTCGAGGATCGCATGAAGCTCCTCGAAGGCGCCGAGGCGGCACGGGCGACGGCCTCCGGCATGGCGGCGGTGTCGGCGTCGCTGATGTGCTTCCTGCGCGCGGGCGATCACGTGGTGGCAGCCAAGGCGCTGTTCGGCTCGTGTCTCTACGTGGTGCAGGATCTGTTGCCGCGTTTCGGCATCGAAACGACGCTGGTCGACGGCCGCGACCTGGAAGCCTGGAAGAAGGCGCGGCGGCCGAATACCAAGGCGTTCTTCTTCGAGACGCCGTCGAATCCCTGCCTGGATCTCGTCGACATCAAGGCTGTGTCGGAACTGGCGAAGGACTGTGGTGCGCGCGTCGTCATTGATAACGTGTTCGCGACGCCGATGCTGCAGAAGCCGCTGCAGCACGGCGCCGACGTCGTCGTCTATTCCGCGACCAAGCACATCGACGGGCAGGGGCGCGTGCTCGGCGGCATTGTGCTGGGATCAGAGAAGTACGTTGCCGATCACCTACACCCTTTCTACAAGCACACGGGCGGCGCCATGAGCCCGTTCAACGCGTGGGTGATGCTGAAGGGCCTCGAAACTCTGGGGCTGCGTGTCCGCGCGCAATGCGAGAGTTCTGTGAAGATCGCCGATTTCCTCGCAGCACAAAAAAACCGCGGCGTGACACGCGTGATCTATCCCGGCCGCAGCGACCATCCGCAGGCGGCGCTGGCCAAGCGGCAGATGTCCGCGGGCTCGACACTCGTCTCATTCGAATTCGCTGGCGGCAAGGCGGCCGCGTTCAGCTTTCTCAATGCTCTCTCGATCATCCGGATCTCGAACAACCTGGGCGATGCCAAGAGCCTGATCACCCATCCGGCAACGACGACGCATCAGCGCTTGAAACCCGAAGCGCGGTCGGAGCTCGGGATCACGGATGGGCTGGTGCGGCTGTCCGTCGGCCTCGAGGGCACGGACGATCTCATTCGCGACATCGACGCGGCGATCACTGCTGCGTCGTGACACTGGGCAGGCACTTCGCGCTACGTGGGGAGTGGCAGGGGAACCTGCTCTCCCCACTGATCCGACCCCGCCACGGCGCTATGTGTCCGCCACGGCGCTATGTTTCCCGGGCCTGCTCTTTCGGGTAAGCTCACCCCAATTCTCGGCCGCGCCCGCGATGCCACACGAGGAGATCCACAGATGCCCAAGGTCTTGACTGCCGCAGAAATCGCCGCCTACCGCGAGAAGGGCTATCACTTTCCGATCGACGTGCTCTCTTCTGCCGAGGTCGCCGACTGCCGGCGTCAGCTCGAGGCATACGAAAAGTCGAGTGGTGGGCCGATCCAGGGCGGCATGCGCCATCGCAGCCACGTGCTCTTTCCCTGGATCAACAAGCTGATCCGTCACCCGAAGATCCTCGATGCCGTGGAGGACGTGCTCGGGCCCAACCTCTACTGCTGGAATACGTCGTTCTTCATCAAGGAAGCGCGCGATCCGGGCTTCGTCTCCTGGCACCAGGACGCGACCTATTGGGGGCTCTCGTCGCCCGACGTGATGACGGTGTGGGTCGCGCTCTCGCCGGCGAACAAGGTCTCGGGCTGCATGAAGTTCATCGCCGGCACGCACAAGACCCAAGTGAAACACGAAGACACGTTCGCTTCCGACAACCTGCTTTCGCGCGGGCAAGAGATCGCAGTCGAGGTGAACGAGGACGAGGCGGTCTACGCGGAGCTCGAGACGGGTCAGGCGTCGCTCCACCACGTGCTGCTCTTCCACGGCTCGGCGCCGAACCGCTCCGACGATCGCCGCATCGGCCTCGCCATTCGGTACATCCCGACTTATGTGAAGCAGGCTGTCGGCTCGCGCGACTGGGCAACGCTGGTGCGCGGCACGGACACCTACGGCTATTTCGAGCCCGAGCCGGCGCCGAAGGTCGACCTCGACCCCGACACCGTCGCCTTCCACAAGATGGTCACTGAGGAGCAGGTGAAGGTGCTCTACCGGGGCACGGGCAAGACGGCGTACAGGCCGTAGGGCGCGGCGCGGTCAGGTCATCGCCGCTTTCGGCATATGGCGGGCGCGCGCATTTCGTCGTTGAGACGCCACTCGAGCACGACCCGGTTGTGCGCACCAAGCTGCACGATTCGCCCAATCAGTCGATCGATTTCCGCCTCGTTGATAGCTTTCGGGTGGCACACGCCATCGTCTGTCCGAACCAGCCCGGTCCAGCTGCTGCCGTCAGACAATCGAACCCGGAATTCTACGTCCGTCAATCCACTGCGAGAAATACGGGGCCGCACGGTCTCGATCTTGCCGGCAACGCGAAACCACCGCTCCGGCGGAGGCGGCGGCCGGTTCTTTGCCCACGCCATCAACGTGAGCATCACCAGCCCGACGACGCAGACAATAGCGCCGAAGACCAAGACCAGACGCGTCTCGCCCCGCTCGTTCGTCATTGGCGCGCGCAAGCCACTGCGATCAGCCCTTCCGGTGCAGCTTCGCGCCCGTGCGTGCCTGCAAGGCCTCGAAAGTGATCTCTGGGCACATCTCGACGAGCTCGAAGCCGCGCGCCGTCACGTCGACCACCGCCAGGTTCGTGTAGACGCGCTTGACGACCCCCGGCGCCGTCAGCGGCATGGTGCACTTTTCCAGGAGGCGCGGTTTTCCATCCTTCGACGTGTGCTCCATGATCAGCCAGATGCGCTTGGCGCCGACCGCCAGGTCCATGGCACCGCCGACAGCCGGAACCGATTTCAGCGACGTCGTCCAGTTGGCGAAATCACCGTTCGCCGCCACCTCGAAGGAACCGAGCACACAGAGATCCAGATGCCCGCCGCGGATCATGGCGAAGCTGTCGGAATGCGAGACGATCGACGCGCCTGTCTTCAACGTCACGTTCTGCTTGCCGGCATTGACGATCCAGGTGTCGAGGTTGGCGCGCGTCTGTAAGGGCCCCATACCGAGGATTCCGTTCTCGGACTGCAAAATCACTTCGCGGTCGGCCGGGATCTCGTCGCCGACCATCAGCGGAATGCCGATACCGAGGTTCACGTACCAGCCCTCGGGAATGTCCTGCGCAAGCCGTGCCGCCATCTGCTTGCGGCTCCAGCCCTTGATGTTGTCGGCCTGCGGCTTCGTCGCGGCGGCGGTGGTGGCGGTCATGGGTGGCTCCTCCTGCAGATTCCGTCGGCATCAATGTCCGTGTCTATGTGGCTCGCGGACCTATGTCCGCAAAATCTTCTCCATGGCCCGACCCTTGGCCAGCTCGTCGATCAGCTTATCGAGATAGCGGATTTCGCGCATCGTCGGCTCTTTGATGTCTTCCACGCGCACGCCGCAGACGACGCCCTTGATCAGGAATCGCGCTGGATTGGGACGCGGAGCTTCGGCGAAAAAACTCTCGAAATCAGTCTTTTCCTTGATCTGCGCGTCGAGTTGCTTTTGAGCGTACCCCGTCAACCAGAGAACGATCTTGTCGACCTCGGCCTTGGTGCGACCCTTCTTCTCGGCCTTGGCGATATAGAGCGGATAAACGCTCGCAAACGAAATTTTATAGATGCGATGGGGTGGCTGGGGCTTCGGTTTTGATGCGGTTGTCGTGTTCACTTTCAACATGTGCTCCTAAGGCATCGGCTGCGCCAGCGGCGGATCGCCGTAGGGGATGTGGATCACGCGATCGACGTAGATGCCCGGCGTGTGGATGTCGTCGGGGCCGAGCGCGCCCAATTCCACCACGTGCTGCGTCTGGCAGATCGTGAGATCGGCCGCCGTCGCCATGACAGGGTTGAAGTTGCGCGCGCTGGTTCGGTACCGCACGTTGCCCCAGCGATCCGCCTGCCAGGCCTCGATCAACGCCACATCGGCCTTGATTCCTTCCTCCATGATGTACTTGCGGCCCTTGAACTCGCGCACCTCTTTGCCTTCGCCGATCGCGGTGCCGTAGGCCGTCGCGGTGTAGAAGGCCGGAATACCGGCGCCACCCGCGCGAATGCGCTCGGCCATCGTGCCCTGGGCGACGAGCTCCAGCTCGAGCTTGCCGGCTGAGTGGAGCTCCTCGAACACTACCGAGCCCGCCGAGCGCGGGAACGAGCAGATGATCTTGCGCACCCGGCCTGCCGCCATGAGACCTGCGAGGCCCGTGCGCCCGGTGCCGGCGTTGTTGGCGACGACCGTCAGATCCTTGGCGCCCTGCTCCGTCAGCGCGTCGAGCAGGTGGTTCGGCTGTCCAACCGCGCCGAAGCCGCCGAGCAGCACGGTCGAGCCGTCCTTGATGCCGGCCATCGCGTCGGCGAGCGATTTTACGATTTTGTTGATCATTAGGGTCTCGGTATCAGGGTCTGTACGTTGTTGAAGCGAACTTTAGCGCTTTCCCAGCCAAGCTCAACCCGGAGGCGCCCGCCGTGACGCTGGCGCGTGCGAGGCACTGCCGTCCCTCGCGCCCCTAGCTCCCGCCTGAGTGGAAAGAGCACTCGGCCGGCTTGCACACGGCCAATGAATTACCCAGACGCGTCATCCTATTCCGTAAAGAATGCGAATAATGTCACTGGCTTCCGATCTCGCCTCACGCCCTCAATCATGGAAGACACACTCGCATGCTCCATCTCGGCGGCCGCACGCATCTCTACATGCACCTGAAAGACCCGCACGACGTCCGCGGCGTCGCCTTCGTCGCCAATCCTTACGTCGTGGAGAAGAGGCTCGATGCCTTCTTCGTGCCGATCCATGTGCGCCGGGCAGATTTCGAGACGATCGTGCCGAGCCTGGCACGGCTCGGAAACGTCAGGGGCTTCCTGATCAGCATGCCGTTCAAGGAGCCAATCATGGCGCTCTGCGACAGGCTCGAGCCGAACGCACGCCTCGTCGGATCGGTGAACTGCGTGCGCATCGAGGACGGCGGCCGGCTCGCCGGGGAGATGTTCGACGGTCTCGGCCTGCTGGCGGCTGCGCGTGCTAATGGCATCGACCATGCAGGCAAGCGCATGCTGCTGCTCGGGGCGGGCGGCGCGGCGCGCGCCATCGCCTTCGCGGCCATGCAGGACGGGATCGCCGCGATCTCGATCTACAATCGCAATGCCGCGCGCGCCGAGCGCCTGGTCGCGGACCTGCGCGTCGCGTTTCCGAACGGAGATGTGAGGACATCCGACGGCGCCGAGACCGACGTCGATCTGGTTGTAAGCTGCATCCCGGGCCCTGACTCGGGCCACCTGCAAAACATGCCGACTCCGTGGCTCACACCCCCGACGGCAGTGATCGACATCGTTCCCTCCGGCGACACCGCGCTGATCAAGCGCGCCCGTGCGCTCGGATGCCCGACCATGAACGGCCAGCCCATGATCTACCACCAGCTCGACGCCATGATGGCCTTTATGGGCCCACCGCCAGGCGTGGAGTGAGAGGCGCCCCCCTCAACTCCCCGCCTCCGCCAAGAACCGCATCATGCGGTTCGCCACCAGCTCAGGCGTTTGCTGCGACATGAAGTGGGCGGTCTCGAGCGCCTCGAAGCGGGAGCCTTTGATCAGCTTGGCGAGGGGCTCTACCGTTGCTGGAGGACGCAAGCCGTCATGCTTGCCGGCGAGGAACAGCGTCGGGCAGGTGATTTTCGGATAGTCGGCGGTCAGATCCATGGCGACCAGCATGCGATAGATGGCGGCCTGGCTCGCCGGGTCGTTGCCCATGCGCTGCGCACGCACGCGCTTGAACCGTGCGGTATCGCCGCGCAACACATCCGGATAGGTCGTCGCCAGCACCGCATCTATGCCGGGGCGGATGCCGACCTGCTCCATGCGTGCGGCAGCTGCAAGGGTGGCGTCGCGCCGCTCGGGTGGAATACCGGTCGCGGGGCCCATGGGGATCAGCGCGGCGGTGCGGTCCGCATGCCGAGCCGCGAAGTGGATCGCAATGGCGCCGCCGACGGCAATTCCGGCGATCGCGACGCGACCCTTGATGCCGCAGTGGTCGAGTAATGCGATGATGTCGTCCGCCATCACGTCGATGTCGCCGGCGCCACGGATCTTCTCAGACAGGCCGGCGCCGCGTGTGTCATAGCGCAGCACGCGGCGGCCCTTATTGAGCGCGGGCAGCACATCGTCCCAACTCTCGAGCGTGCCGCCCATCTCGTGCACGAGAACGAGCGCCTTGTCGCCAGCGCCGGAGAGATCGTAGCGCAACGCAGCGCCGTTGACTTCGATGAAGGGCATGCTCGCTTCTCCCTGAATGGTCCCGTGCCGTCTGCCAACATCCTGAGTTCGCGGCGAAGAAATGCCAGCAGATTGTATTCAGAATAGGCGCCGCGCGTCATCCCCGCGAAGGCTGGAACCCGCTCAAGGTGCGATCAAGTGCGCCCGCTCGGCTTCTCACTGCGCTTTGGCAGCGTCGGTGGCAGCGGCCGTGCTGATCTTTCCGTCGGCGACGTCGCGCGCAGCTGCAGCGGGGTCGCGCGCTTGAGGCGCGCCGAAGCCGCCGCCACCGGCCGTGGTGATCACCACGCGATCGCCAGGCGCGAGGCGCGTCACAGTTTTTGACGGAATGACTTCAACCTGGCCATTGCTGCGCGTGATGGACGAATGCGCCATGCCGCCGGCGGCGCCACCTTGCAGACCAGCCGCAGCGGTGAAGTGCCGCTCGCCGCGATGCGAGAACGACATCGTGCCGGCCACATCGTCGAGCACCTCGTACTCCTTCAGCTGGCCAAGGCCCCCTCGGAACTGCCCCGCGCCGCCGGAGTCGCGCACCAGCTCCCAGCGCGTAATGCGAATGGGTGCATCGAGCTCCATGGCCTCGACGGGCAGGTTCATGCAATTGGTGGCGTCGGTCTCGATGGCGTCGACGCCGTCGAAGCCGTTCCCCGCGCCTGCGCCACCCGCCAGCAGCTCGCCGGTGACGAATGGGCGGCCATCGCGGCGCTGGCCGCCCCAGGCCATCACCAGAAGCTCGCCCGAGTTGGGCGCGGGAATGCGCTCGGGCGCCACACCCGCCAGTGCCATCAGCATGGTGTTGGTGATGCGCTTGATCGTCGCCGTGCGGGCGTTGACGGGCGCCGGCTCTTTCGGATTGACAATCGAGCCCTCGGGCAGGGTGAGCGTGATCGGCCGGAAGCAGCCGCCGTTGTTCGGGATCGCAGGATCGGTCACCGCGCGCACAGCGAAGCACGCGGCGGCGAGGCTTCCCGAGGGCACGCAGTTGATCGGCCCCTTCACCTGCGGGCTCGAGCCCGTCAGATCGAAATGGATGGTGCCGTCGCCTATGGTTGCAGCAACCTCGATGCGAATGCGCTGGTCGATGTCGATGCCGTCGTTGTCGAGGAAATCCACTGCGCGATAGGTGCCGGTTTTCAGCCGCTTCAATGCTGCCCGCGTCATCGCCTCGGCGCGATCGAGCAGGATCGAGAACACGGTGATGAGCGTGTTGTCACCGAACTTACCCGCCGCCTCCTTCAAGCGGACCGCCGCGATCTTGCACGCGGCCACCTGCGCATGAAGATCGCCCATGAAGATGTCGGGGATGCGCACGTTGCGGCGGAGCACGGCTGTCAGCGTCTCGTCGAACACGCCGGCGCGCGCCCAGGCAACGGCTGGAATGCGGATGCCTTCCTGGTAGATCTCGGTCGAGTCCGTCGGCACCGAGCCTGCCGTCTTGCCGCCGACATCCTGGTGATGCGTCATGGTGGCGGCGAGCGCGATGGGCCGGCCGTTGGCGAACACCGGCATCACGACAGCGAAATCGGGCAGGTGCGTGCCGCCGCTGTAAGGATCGTTCAGGATGTAAATGTCGCCCTCGCGCATCTGATCAACGGGAAACGTCCTGATGATCTCGGCGACAGCCGGAATGAGCGTGCCGAGGTGAATGGCGATGGCGCAGGCCTGCGCGAGGGTCGTGCCGTCGAGCGTGAACAGGCTCGCCGAGGCGTCAAGCCCTTCCTTCACGATGGGCGAGCACGAGCTTTTCAGCAGTGTCGCCTGCATCTCCTCGGCGATCTTATCGAGGCGATGCCGGATCACCTCGAGTGTGATCGGATCGAAACGCTCGCGGATTGCTGGGCTCTCGGTGGTCTGCCGTGAAGACGTCATGATGCGCCTTTCGTGAGGACTTTGGCGAGTTGCAGCGCCCCGCCGGACAACACTTCGGCGGACCAACCCGGCGGCAGCAGCGTTGTCGAATCCGTTTGCTCGATGATAGCAGGCCCAGAGAGCCGCTCGCCCAGCGCCAGCTTGTGGCGATCGTGAATGGCCGTGTCGAGCCACTTGCCTTCCCCGGGGAACAGCACCTGGCGGCGCGCCTTGAGCGATTGCCCGGCGCGGCTCGGCAGTGCCGCTTTCATCTCGACATCCGGCTGCAAGGCACGATGCACGACGCGGAGGTTGACGATCTTCGCGGGAGCGCCGGTCTTGTGACCGTTGAGCCGCTCGTGTGCCGCTTCGAAGGCGTGATAGAGCCGCGTCAGAGAGTCCGGCGCATCGGGATCGATCGGCACCTCGATGTAGTGGCTCTGGCCCATGTAGCCGACATCGGCCAGCGTGATGCGCTCGCGTGCGAGACCCTCGACGCGCTCGACCTGCATCAACGCGTCCGCGCGACAGTCGAGCGCGGCGATGGCTTCGCGCAAGGCGCCGCGCTCCGCCGTCGCGATCGGCGTCAGGAACGCGCTCGAAACTTCGTGCTCGATCGGTGCCGCGAGCAACCCAGCCGCCGCCAGAACGCCCGGATAGAGCGGCACGATGATGCGTTCGATGCCAAGCTCCAGCGCCAGTGGCACCGCGTGCAGGCCGCCCGCGCCACCCAACGGCACCAGCGCGAACTCGCGCGGGTCGTACCCGCGGTTGATCGAAACGAGGCGGATGCCGTCGGCCATGTGCGCGTTGGCGATGCGATGCATGCCCTGGGCGGCCTCATCGAGACTGAGGCCCAGCGGCCGCGCGACACGATCCTCGATGGCGCGGCGCGATAGTGCCGGATCGAGCCGCATGCTGCCGCCGACGAAGAAATTTGGATCGAGCAGGCCCATCACGATGGAGGCATCGGTCACTGCCGGCTCGGTCCCGCCGCGCCCGTAGCACGCGGGCCCAGGATCGGCGCCGGCAGACCGCGGGCCAACCCGCAAGCCGCCGCCTCCGTCGATCCACGCCAGCGAGCCGCCGCCCGCGCCGAGCGTCGTGACATCGAGCATCGGCACCCGCACCTGATAGCCGGCAATGTCGGTCTCAGGTTTCACCAGCACCCGGCCCCGGTCGATCAGCGCAATGTCGCTCGAGGTGCCGCCGACATCGATGGTGATCAGGTTGTCGAACCCCGCCTCGCGACCCGCTGCGAGGCCGCCAATGGCGCCTGCCGCTGGCCCGGACAGGAACAGCCGCACCGGCCGCTGCCGTGCAATCGCACCACCCGCAAGGCCACCTCGCGACTGCATCACCTGCAGGGGCGCCGAGACGCCCGCACGCGCCAAGTCACGCTCCATGTTGGCGAGATAGCGCGCAACGACCGGCTTCACGTAGGCATCGAACGCGGTCACCACCGTGCGCTCGTATTCGCGGAATACGGGATCGACCTCGGACGAGAGCGACACGGGAACGCCCGGCATTGCTGCCTCCACCGCCGCGCGCACGCGCTGCTCGTGCGCCGGATTGAGGAACGAGAACAGCAGCGCAACTGCCACAGCCTCGACGCGCTCGGCCTTCAGCTTCGCAATGGCAGCAGCGAGCGACGCCTCGTCCAGCGGCACCAGAACGCGTCCTGCGGCATCAATCCGCTCGCGCACGTCGACGCGCCTCGCGCCAGGCGCCAGCCAACCCGGCGTCTCGGGCTTGAGGTTCAGATCGTACATCTGCCGCCGGATCTGGCGGCCGATCTCCAGGATGTCGCGGAAGCCTTCGGTGGTGATGAGGCCGACCCGAGCGCCCTTGCGCTCCAGCACAGCGTTGGTCGCGATCGTGGTGCCGTGTGCAAAGCCCGTGATCGCGGATGCCGGCACGCCCAACCGCCAGCTCATGTCCTCCAAAGCCGCGATCACTGCGCGGCCAGGATCATCGCGCGAGGTCGGCACCTTGAGGATCTCGGTCCCCGCCGCCGACCGCACCACGACATCGGTGAATGTGCCGCCGATATCGATGCCGATGCTGGCGGCGCCTTGGGTCGCGGACGGGAATGGGCTCATTCGGGTGCAGCTCGGCCTTGACTGTGCGGCCGCGAGGCCGGCGCATGGGGTCGCCGATGCTGGCACAGGTCGACACAAGCCGTCGAGACCGGCCCTGCCGGTCCGGTCCGTCTGCGATCGCCAAGGTCTTGCCTGCCCCGTCAGTCGATCAGAGGTACGGGCAGCGCCGCACCTCGCCATCGTAGGTCACATACGTACCGGTATTCGCGTTGAACGAGCGGAAACGCGAGGCACACTTCGCAAGCCCATCGGGATCACCGCTGTAGGCCCGCGGTGGCGGTGGTGGCGGGTCTCGCTCGACCACATAGGGGCGCGTCTCATAGTAGGTCACCGGTGGCGGGGCATCGTAATACCGGTAGCCGTAGCCATAGTACGGCCGGTAAGGCCGGTAGTAAGGGTTGTAATAGCGCGGGCGCCCAACATCGAAGTAGACCCCGACCTGAGCCTTCGTCACCAGCGATGCGGCCTCCGCTGGCGGTGACTTTAGGGCACCTTGCGCCGGGCCCGCATGCGACGGTGCCGAACCCAGCCCCGCCATCATCGCGACTGCAGCAATCGATTTCGACAGTGTGTTCATCCGTCTATCCCTTCGAGCGACGCGCACGAGCCGCTTCCCTCGACCACCACATCGCGGCCAAAACGCGGCAAAGCCGAGCCCCTGGGAATTGTAGGCCAAGCGGAACCGAACCATGTTTCAATTCGCAGTAAGTGGCAACTTTCGAGGCCCGAGCGGCAGCCTTGCGCCAGGCGCCGAATCACGTGCCACGGGTCGTGGAAATTTGACAATTGCCACCCCTTACCGATAGAACGCGCCCGACCTGGGGCCGTAGCTCAGATGGGAGAGCGCTGCAATCGCACTGCAGAGGTCAGGGGTTCGATTCCCCTCGGCTCCACCAACCCTCGCCGCTGACGCTGAAATCATTGGGCTTTTTCGGCGGAACTCCCAAACCTCTCGGAGTGGTTTGGGAATCTGATCGCGGCTTCGGAGGCGACAAACGCCGCATCGCGGACTGGGCCAGCTTCTTCTGCTCGGCGGCTTTCGTGTAGCGCGATACCTCCTGCAGCGTCGCGTGGCCGGTGATGGCAGCAATCTCGTTCGCAGAGCAGCCAGCCTCGGCAAGACGGCGCGCGGCAGCCTTGCGCAGACCATGCGTCACGCATCGCGCCGGCAGACCGGCCTTCTCGATCTTCACGGCCATGAACCCGCTGCCGAAGCCGTTCGATGTGAAGGGCTGACCGAAAGCCGTCTGGAGGATCGCATCGCCGTCATGATCGGCGGCGTCGAGCACGGCTTGCAGCTCGGGATGGATCGGAATCCAAAGCTTCACACCGCTGGTGCGCTTCGTCTTGAGCGGTGTCACGCAGATCATGCCGTCCTTCACGTCCGCCCAAGACATCGTCACCACGTCCGAGCGGCGCTGTCCCGTGTACAGTAGCAGCGCATAGGCCAACCGCTCGGTCGTGCCGATCGGCCACTTGCGCTCGTACTGTGCCAGCTCTTCCTCGGTCCAGGTGTGGAACTCGCCCTTGGCGTACTTCTTGATGCGCAGCGTCGGATCATCCTTGCGCCAGTTGTTGTCGATCGCGAAGTGGATCAGCACCTTCAACTTCTGCAGAACGCTATTGGCGGCGCCGGGCGTTTCTGAGCGCTTAGCCAGGATGCGCCGCACATGCTCTCGGCTCATCTCGCGCACGAGGCGATGGCCGATGCCCTCATCGACGATCAGCCGTTCGATCACCGACCGGTAAGACTTCTGCGACGAAGGTGCCAAACGCAGAAACTCGGGCGAGGAGAAGTAGTCTTGCACCAGCCGATCAAAGGTGCCAGGGGCACCGCGCTGCTTCGGACCGCGCTCAACAACCTCGCCGATGGCTGCACGCTCATAGGCCGCCATGAACTCTGGCGTGCCTGGGCGTCCAGGCAGCGCGATGCGTGGGCCACGGTCGCGCCGGAAGTAGTAGCGCTCGCGTCCGTGGCGATCGACGAACCGGTCGATGTATTTCAGCTTGATCAGCGTCACTGATAGTCCGCCCAGCTGTTGCCGCCCTCGCCTCCGAAAATGGCCTCGTCGCCACCCTCGCGCGGAAGCGCTTTGAAAGCGAGGTCCAGCTCCTCGACATCCCAGATGCGCCGGCCACCGGCCACACGCGGGCGAGGCATCACTTTTTGATCGACAAGCCGGCGAAAAAACGACGGCGACAGAGACAGATAGATCGCCGCCTCGACCTCTGACAAGCCACGACGCACCGGCAGCCGCCCGGCGATAGTCGCCTTGTCCGATCGGCCTCGGACCGGCTTTACTATCGGCCTCGCCCGACCGGCAATAGTGTCTTCGTTGATCGCCATGACCGCTTGCTCCCATGGTCATGGCTGCGACTGTGATGATCTCCGGCTGGAGACGAAAGAAAGCATGATGCAATCAACGCGATAGCGAATACTGGCCGCCGGTCGGGGGTAGCCGCTCTCAATATGTTGCAACCAAGCACTCAGCTGGTGAGCTTTGTAGATCAAACCTCGCACAATCCGTGTCGCTGTGACTCTAGGTACCAGACTTCCGTCGGCGCGAATGCTTCGGCTTCTTTGCCGCCCGTTCCTCTCTGTCCAACCGCATATAAACTTCCAGAAACTCGCGTGTGGCCGCCGAGGCTCCCAGCTCAGGGATTGGCTGTGCGCCCTCCCGTGCGGCTCGAAGCGCTCCGACTGATTTCGCCCGGCGGACTCGAAAAGCCCGCTGGCTTTCACCTTCGCGCGCATAGAGCAAGTCCAGCATCCCGATTAACTCGATACCGCCAGGTGCCAGCATATCTCGTTTCCGATCGCGGGTCATATCCAGTCCCCTCAACTCTACGAAGATCGGGACAATCTGGCGATCCAATCTTGGCGCCCCCGTGACCACGCCAGAGCACGGGCATGCCGTGTCGCTTTGCAGTCACACGAACTCGAGTTCAGGAGGATCTTCGCCAGCAGTGTCGTGCGTTACGGCGCCCGCCCCTTCGTGAAGCTCTTTGCCCATCCCAGAAAGCGCGCATCCTCGTTGCGAGCGGCGTCCTTGTCCTGAACCCACTCCTTGTAAGTGGCCTCCAGCATGTGCCGATCCCACCCCGGGGCGATACCCTTCAGTTGTTCCATCGCCGCGGTGCTGATCAAGATGCGCGGCGGAGCAGGTTCCCGACTGGATGGCAGCGTGACCGGCTGGTTCGTCACTGCCGCTTCCCTCCGACGGCGAAAATGGGCGAGGCCGCCTTCCAGTGTGAGATCGTAGTCCGGCAGGTGGTTCGATTTCACCACCTCGCGCAGATGCGCCGAAAAATGCTTTGCGTGCTGACGCGAGCCGCACTTCTTCTGCAGGAGGTCGGTGCCGATCTTCCAGCTTGCCTGCTTGCCGCAGTGCTTGCGGGCCACCTCATAGAGCCGCCGGTCAATGGGTCGCCGGAGGCGGAAATAGTTGCGGCTGATGGGCAGCACCTCCGCCGCATCGACGGCGCGGAACAGCCAGTCCGACAGCTTGATTTCCAGATAGCGCAGCCGCTCGGCGAACATCGAGCCCTTGCGGTTGTACTCGAACTCGTCGATCAACCCGAACCCCCGCGTCGTCATCTGCTTGCCCGTGGTGATGGTGGTGTTGATGACCACGCCGCGAAGCCGATTCAACGCCGGCAACAACCGCTCGTAGCCGAGGTTGTTGGTTGGCCGGTTGGTCTCGACCAGCATGTCATGCGTGGTCAAGCGCACGCACGGGCCGATGGCCCGTCCCTCGTTCTTCATGTGCACCAGCTTGGAGATGCAGTAGATCAGGATGTCCTTGTCGAACACCGTCGGCAGGCCGATTGACGACGGGATGATCTCTACCAGCGCCCCGGCGTTCTCATAGGCGATGCGCGAGGTATCGGCCTTGGGCGTCAGCGAGAAGATCGGGTGCTCCATCGAAGCCATGTCCGTGCGCGGCACCACGTCAACGGTGTCGAGAACGAAGAAATCGCGCATCGGATGGCGTTCAGGCAGGAAAGGCGTCGTCACCCTGCAAAGCTGGCATCACGCCCCGCGTCGCTCCAAGTCGATTCGCACAGTCGCCGACCACATCGCCAGCCAACGAGACGACTCCGATTCCAAGCCATTGAATTACCAACAGACCGGTTCGCACCTCTGGCGACCGGACTTCGCACCTCCGGCGACCCAGCTTCGCACCTCTGGCGACCACTTTTCGCACCTTTGCCGACCATGCCTTGCAGCTTTTCCAGTAGTTTCAGCGGCATGACGGCCGTGTTTGGTCCCGTAACATCTCTAACTCTATTTAACTTATTTAACCCGCAGCACGGGCAATGACGGCCTGTGTGGCTCGATCTTTTTTTAAGAAATGAAGGAGGATAAAGAACCGGCTTTGCCGGTGCCCCCAAGTGCCCAACGACAGCCTGTGGCACAACCGAAAGCCAGCAGGGAAGTAAGCGGGCAGGTCACGCGAACCAAGGGCCGTTAGTCTGTTATTGCAGAAGTCTGTTACTCCGGCTCTACAGGCCGAGTTCGCGCTCATAGGCGAGGAGCGCCCGCTCCAGCACATCCGGAGCAGAACGTCGCCGCCCCTCGGTGGCTTTCAGGTGTGCAACCAGGCGGTCGAGGCGGGCACCGGCCTCCTTCGACAGGTAGGTCGAGATCCGATACGTCCGCGCCGGCCCGACGGACCGCGCGGCGGGCTTCACGGCCACGGCCGGCGCGCCTTCGGCAGGCAACGGAGCGGCGAGCGACAGGTTGGGCATTGCCCGCGTCAGCCTCAATTTCTCGGCGGCGTTGCCCGCGCCCGCTGATATCCCCTTCGTCCCCATCATGCTGCTCCCTTCTGCTGCTCCGGCGCCTCGCCGGCTGATATCTCCATGTAGGCCTCGATCAGGCTGTTGACGGCCGCGCGTGCATCGCGCCGAACCGAAACCGGTTGGGCCTCCAGAATGGTGAGCCCCTTGCCGATGGCGTTCCGGTACGCCGTCCGCTCCGGCACCGTCGCCTCGATGACCCGTACCGCGTGGCCGCAGACAGGCGTGGCCTTGATCCAGGTTTGGTGGTCGCGTGCCTCGGCCTCGGTGCTGATCCGTGTCAGGACGACGGCCAAGCGTTCAGCGCTCACCCCCGCCATGATGATGCGGCCGATGGTGATCAGCGTCAGTGCCGCATCTTTCACGCCCGGCACCAGGGGCAGCACCACGAAATCTGCCGCCGCTGCGATATGAGCTGTCGCCGCCGTGGCCCGAGACGGGCAGTCGATGATGACGATCTGCCGGCCGGACGTGCGCGCCAGCTGCAGTGCTTCCTCAGCAGTATCCGCTGGCTGCACGTCGAGCTGGACGCGATCGGGATGGTTTGAGGCCCGATCTGCAGCCCAGGTATCCAGCGATGCGCCAAGGGCGCGATGCTCCTTGTCGAGGTCGATCGCCAGCGTCGGAATACCTGCCTCGCCGAGCGCGACCCCGAGGGCCGCAGCGAGCGTGGTCTTCATGACATTGCCGGTCTGGCTGACGAACGCGATGATGCTGGGCTGACCGGGCAATGAGGGCATTCAGAACGCTCCATGAAACAGAAAAACGGAACAACAGAAAAGCAGGAATGACGACGAACAGAGAAACAGAATGCCATCGCCGGCAGAAGAGGCAACGAAAATCACATTGATTCGCTGTAGTTTTTGCGTAGTGCAGTTTTCTGTTATTGCGGAATTGCAGAATAACAGAGGTCGGCAATCGAAGCACGGCGGGCCGCACACAAAATGCCAGACGGGAGAGGGCCGCCTATTCGCGCGTCGTCACGGTCAACTGCCCGTTGCGCGCCCGCGCGGCTGTGGCGGGGCTGACGACGATCTCCACGTTCTGGCCGAGCGCCAGGAGGAACCGCATCAGCCGTTCAACGGAAAACTGCCGGAAATGGCCGTTGAGCATGCGGGAGACATCCGGCTGGGCGATGCCGAGGCGGCCAGCAGCGTCGCCCTGGGTCATACCCTCATCCTTCAGAATGGCAGCAATCTGGCGGACGAGGTCCGCCTTCAGCGCGTGCTCCTCTGGGTTCTTGAGCCCGAGGTCGGCGTAGACGTTACCGGAACTCTTGGTCACACGATCCTTGCTCATGACTTCTCTCCTTTGGCGGCTTCACGCGCCGTCTTGAGGCGGCTCTTGATCAAATCGATCTCGGCCTTCGGGGTGGCGATGCCCTTCTTCGACTTCTTCTGAAAGCAGTGGAGGACATAGACCGCATCCGCGATTTCGACCGTATAGACGGCCCGCCACGTATCGCCGTCATGGTCAGCCATGATCTCCATCACGCTCGCGCCGCGGAAGCCCTTCAACGGCTTCGCCTTCTCCGCCTTCTCGCCGCGTTGTGCCAGCTCCAGCGCGTAGCCGATGGCGCCTCTCACCTCTTCCGGGAACGAGCGAAGCTCCTTCAGCGTAGGGCCAACCCAGAAGATCGGCTTGAGGCGGACAGCATCAGGCATCTGCAAGATCCATATTATAGTGATATCACCATATTTGCAAGAGTTGCGTAGATGAGCACGACCGGCACGAAGATGCGCGCTATCAGCTTGATTGCAGGCGTAACCGAGCGTCTGGATGGACCGAGGCCTCACCCAAAGCGGATCTTCTCGACCTCTTCCAGGGTGACTTCGTCGGAACGGCGGTCGTAGAGCTGCGTGGTGCGCGTCGAGGCATGGCCGGCCATGATGGCCGCGCGCTCGATCGTGCCGCCGTTCGTCAGGTAGGCCGTGATGCCGGTCGCCCGAAAGGTGTGATTGCACACGGCCGTCTTCAGGCCTGCCGCCTTCGCTCTGCGCTGCACCATCTCCCAGACCATGGCCTGTGTGAGCGGGCGGCCGGACAGCACACGCTCAGCGCCCCTGATCGTCCGCGAGAAGGTCTGGAAGAGGGGAGCGGCTGGTTGCTCGTTCAGCCCGGCGCGCTCCAGCCAGTCGACGAGGTAGTTCTCGAACTGATGGTGACAGGGGATTTCGAGGCGCTTGCCACCTTTCTCGGAGAGGCGCAGCCAGAGCCGCCGCTTCTGGTGGAACACGTCCTCGACTTTCAGTGTGATCACCGCGCCAACGCGCGCGAAGCTGTAGGCCATGGCCCCGATCAGCGCACGGTCGCGCAGCCCAATGAGCGTATCCGTGTCGATGGCATTGAGAAGCTGCACCATCTCGTCGCCGGCCAGCACAGGCGTCTTGCCGCGGCCGGCGCTGTGCTTCGGCCCCTTCACGACTGCGGCCGGATTGGCAGCCAGCACCTGCTCGCGCACGAGTGATTGGAGCAGCATGCGCAGGCCTGAAAGCCGCTGCTTCTGCGTCGGAACCGACAGACCCCGGCGCTTCATGTCCGCCATCCACGCGGCCACGTGCAGCGACGTGAGGGTTTCGAGCCGATTGCCGCCGGGGGAGGGGGCCACGAACGCGAAGAAGTCCTCGGCGCCCTTCAGATAGGCGCGGCGGGTACGCGGGTTGTCGATCTCGGCCGCGAAGAACTGCAGGATGGCGTAGTGCGCTCTGGGTGACGCATTTGCGACGGCGACAGGCCAGGAAGGGAAGGGGGCAATGGGAACGAGAGAATTCATGGAATACCGATGATAACTATCTTTATCATTGGCAGCAAAACCTTTCGTTTGGGCAAATCAATTGGCGCACCGTCGAATAGCTTGCGGTTAGACAACTAATCTGCCAGTTTTGTTGGCATTAAGACCATAAAGAGAATGAATTCAATAGACTACGAAATACCAGAAAAGCTCTGGAATCCACTGCTCATCGATGCCCTGCTGAAGGCTCAGGAGGTCGTCGTCCGGCTCGATGAGCGCGTGCGGCGTTCGCCCCTCGGCAACGGGTGGAATGAGCGCATGCTCTTCGCTGAGGCCTGCGCCTGCCAACTGACCGAAGGTGACCTCGTGCACCTGGAGGATCTGGTCCTTCTCGACAGCCACACCTACAAAGGCCCGGGTTCCATCCCGCTCTCCAGCACGCTGCACGTCCTGCAGACGTGGCGTGCGGCCCATCGCAGCGACGCTGTCTCGCTTCTTCGTGCGCCAACTCCCGGAATAGGGCAGGCGACATCGGAGCTGGTTGATCACGCAGGCAAGACAAATGCTGTCGATGGTGACATCGCGGGACGCGCTCAGCGTCTCGCCAGTTGGCGCCGCGTCCTGCGTGCATCCGGCAAGCATCCCCCTCTTCTGGCCGCCGCCATCGCCTGGGATGCGTGGATGATGCTCGAGCCCGAGCGACATGGTGCGTGGCGCGCGCCACTGCTGGCCGCGCTGACAATGAAGGCGCGCGGCATGACGACGAGCCTGCTGTTGCCGATCGACGCCGGCCGCCGCCATGCCGAATACCGCCGTCATCACGCGCACAGCTTCACGGCACGTGTGATCGGTTTCCTGAGCTGGACTGAGATGGCCGCTGGGCAGGGGATGAAGGTATTGGATCGGCTCGTGCTCGCCGAGGAGCAATTGCGCCTCAGGCTCGGCCGGTCGCGGCGCAATTCCCATCTGCCGCAGCTCGCCGATCTCTTCCTGTCACGACCACTCGTCACCGTTCCAATGGCGGCCGCGCATCTCGGCATCTCTCATCAGGCCATCGAGCGGCTGCTGCCACAGCTTGGCTCGGTCCCACGCGAGATGACAGGCCGCAAGCGGTTTCGGGCGTGGGCCGTTGGTTGAGGCGACTGCTGGCTCGGAGTGGGCAGCCATTCGGCTGAGCATCAGCGAGCGGCCGCGTTAAGCCCGGAACACGCGTCTCCGGATTGCCGTAGATGCGAACCATGTTCGCAAGCAGCACGTCACGGACATTGTGCAGGTCCTCCAGCGATGCCAGGCCGCCACGCAAGACGAACGCGTAGCCGCGCTCCGTCTGCGCCAGCAGCACAAGTTCGTCCGGTGCCCATTCGAAACCCTCGAAGCCGAATTTGAAGATGCTTTCCAACTTTGCGAGCTTCGGGTCATCGCTGCCCTGAGCCACGATGACGAAATTTTCAATCCAATCGAGAGCACAGCGGGTCTGCCAGTCGCTCTTCCCTCTGACACCGGCTACGGGAGCCGCGACGCTCTTGAAGCAGACGACGAGGTCGCGACGCGGGTCGCCTGAGAACTCGATCTCGACGGTTTGCCAGCAGATCGTCCCGATATCGGCGGCGAGGCATGGAATACGAACCCTATGCCTGACCGGCCAGCCGTCCTGTTCGGACTCGATCAGCAAAGGATACGGATGCTTTGGAAGCAACGGCTCGACCGGCGCGTCCCTGACGAGCGCCGTCTCGTACTCGAGCCCCGTGTAGTGTTTGAGCATGAGCAGGCTCTCGCGCGCCGCGTCCTTGGCGGCTTCGTCGGCGCCGGCCGGCTGTGCGCGCCGGCTCCCTGGCAACAACCGTTGCACCACAGATGCCAACTTGAGACGTAGAATGCTGTTGCTCATCATGGCGTCTCCATTGCTGCTGCCACCCTCACCGCAAACCGAACGCGCGCACTGCCAGTTCCAAGATCTCCATTCCAAAAACCACACCGAGCAGCACCAGTGCAGTGCGCAGCAGCCGCACGACGGCCCGCAGCTCATGCGCGACACGCTCCACCAACGCCTCATAGCTCGCTGGAGACTCGTCCTTCACGGCAACCCCCACAGCCAGCCCGACACCATTCCGGCAACGTAGGCGAGGCCGCAATGCAACAGGTTGTTGGCCATGTGCGCCGCCATCACCAGAACCGCGAACCGACCGCGGAGCCAGTAGAGCAGTCCATGGGAATGAAGTCCGGCGGCCCACGCCAGCCGAGCGAGGTCGAGCCATTCGGCGTCCACCTGCCGCGCCTTGTCCATCAGGTTGCGCCATCTCGTCCGCGGCCAGCTCACCAGCGACAGCACGAGTGCGCTTCCCACTACCGATAGCATCGGCGGTGCATGAGCAAGACCTGCAAGGCTAACGGCGACGAGCGCCCAGTAGTCCACGCTGCGCAGCGCACGCCGTAGGCTCGGTCCACGCCTCTCGTCCGACAGCACGTCACACTCCCCTGATTTCCCCGCTTGGCAGGTGCACGGCCGGGAACTTGCCGTCCGTGCCGAACCAAGAGTTGCAAGCCGCGACGTCCTTTGGCGTCAGCGGGCGCGGACCAGCCGGCAGCAATCCTGCAATCACGGGATCGATCGACGATACGGGGAGCCATTCCACCTGCCCGAAGTTTGCCGCCATCCAAGGACGTGGCTGACGCTTCACACGTGCAAGGCAGGCGTGGCGCTCTGCTGGCGACACGCCAACACAGTAGATGCAATCGGGCTCGTGGAGCTCGCTCGCGAGCGTGAAGCCCGTTGCCCGCTTCCACACCATGAACGTCGACAGCACCCGCAGCACCGTGCGCCGGCCATAGTCATCAACCGGCAAGGTCGCGGCGATCCAGAAATCGCCCTCGGGCGTCGCGATGCGGAATTGCGGGTCGATTTCATCTTGCACCTTGATGATGAGCCGCGCACCACGACGCAGGTCGGCTTCCACGATCTCCTTCAATGTCGTCGGTACGAATGGCAGCGGGTCCATATCAGATCTCTCGGTCGTTGCGCTCGTTGGCACGGTCCTTCTCGGCGCCGCGCTGCCGCTCCTCCTTGCGTTCGGCCTCGGCAAGCCTGCCGGCGAAGCCGGCGTCGAAGCGTTCAGCCGTTCCTGCCTCGATCTCGGCGCGCACTGCTGCCGGCGTGGTCGCCCAGTCGATGGCCACGCCCTCGCGGCCTCTCGGATGCTGGTCGAGATAAGCGCCGAGCGCCTTCTCGATAAGCTCTTCCGGCGACGACAGCAGATCGCGCGACATGATCGCCTCGATCACCTTGGCGATCGGAACGGGGAGCGACACCGGCGCCTCGGCATCACTCTGATAGAGGCGCCTCAGGCGCTGTCGATGCCTGGCAACATACGCCGGATCATCGAGGACATCCCTTTTGCCCTGCTTGCGCGCCTCACGGATGACCGCCAGGGAGCCTTGGCTGTTGGCCAGCTTGGACGCCATGGCGAGCGCCAGATCCTTGTCCGTCCTGCTTGTCGAGTGCTTTTTCATCTTTCTTCGATACCTGCTTGAGGTACTCCCTGATCAGCTCTTCGTCGGAAGGCAGCTCGCTCTTGCGGACCCGTCCGTAGGTTTTGCAGTAGGCCTGCAGCATGATCACGAACAGATCCGTGAGATGCTCGTGGGTGTCACGAAGCATGATGAAGTCGAGCATGGCCGCCACCCGCGGATGCACGCGAACGATCCGCTGCACGACGCGCCCTTTGCGCTTCAGAGTTCGCTGGTCGCGCCGCCCGGTGATGTTCGGAATGATCTTGCCGTCATCATAGAGCGGATCGATCAGATCGAGTTCGATCAGATCATCGTCGATCCAGTCTTCGTCTTCCTCTTCAGGTTGCTGCATGGATGCCGTCCTTGCCATTCCCCTTCTCCCGCAAGGCCTGCTGGCGCTTCAGCCACTGCCGCGACTTCGGCGGCAGGGGAAGGAGCGCTGGCCCTATGCTCTCCGGCTCCCGCACCCTCTGAGCTGGCGCCGGCTCAATCGCTTGCGGGCTTACTCCGCTGCCGACTGCTGCGGCTGCCACGATGAGCACGAACACCACCGCCCCAAGCTCGATGACGACTGCCAAACCGAGGGTCACCCCCAATCGCGCCGCTCGCGGCGAAATGCCGAGCAGCACTGCCGCGGCCGCCACCTGAGGGTCGCTGGCACTGGATGCGCCCCGCTCGCGCAAGACGACGAGACGCCCGCGCAGCTCCCGCAGTGCCTCCTCAATCCGACTGGCCGCCTGAGCGGAACCAAGCTCATTGCGAAGGCGAGAAACAGTGTTGCAGTACTCCCGCAGGGAACGGCTCGACGGACCGGCACATGCCTGCGAGAGGCTCCACATCCGATCGGACATGGCGCTTGCCAGCTCGGCTTCGACCACGTTCGTTGGCCGGGCAGCGCCGAGTGCAGCCAAGCTCGTCTCGCTCCGACGAATGGCGCTAGCCGTCATGTCGACCTCCAATGCCGTCATGCCTTGCGCAGTGGCGACGGCGGTTCGCGTCATGGCCGCGAAGCCCATGCCCGACATGACGGAGAGACCAATGAGCGCAATGAGCACCGCGCCGCCGAGCCACGCCGTCTTTCGATGCCCGTTGCGCCACGCCGCCAGCATCAGCAGCGGCAGGATCGCCTTCGCCGTATCCGCCACCACGCTCAACGTGGCGAACACCGATGCTTCCATTGAGGTACGCCCGAGAGACGACAGGAATAGCGCGTTGATCACGGCTGAGATCCCGACGAACGCGATTGCAACCATCCATCCCAGGATCATCGTCCAGTGCAGCATGGCGGTCTCCCCAGCAGGTGCTTCTCGGCACCCGTGCTAGGAACCTCGCCGACAGTCCACCAGCCATCAACCTGCTATCACCTACTTGGCTGTGAGCCCCGTGATCGGTTCCGATCGTTGTCTGAGAGAGCGCGCTGGTCATTCGAGATTCTCGATGGTCATGCTCCACGCACTGCCTTCGACTTCCGAGCTGTCGCGCGCCAGGTAGACGGCGCGCACTCGTTTCTGGCAGCTCAAGCGCAGTCTGCCGTCGGTGAACGGCTTGGGCTCGGCCATCGCCTTGCACTGTGCAATCGCCGCCGGTGACACCTTGAAATGCGCCAGCAGCTGATCGAGGACCTGCCCGACTTGCGGCGTCGCTGCCGCGACATCGCCGGTCTTGTCGCGCATGAACAGCGACAGGATCACCTTTGCCGACCCGTCGCTTCCGATGCGGGGAATGACGACGTCCAGGACGTCGGGACCGCGCACGCCCTCGCGCCGCCAGTACCACGTGCCCTCCGGTCCATCGCTGAGGCAGTAGTGTCCGCGCAGCTGGCACACGCCCGATCGCTTGAGCAGCTCGGGAATACTCCCGCGCCAGTGCCCCATGGCTACGTCCATGTTGTGGTTATCGAGCGCGACACGGACCTTCCCATCAACTTTCGTCTGGCGGTTTGCCTCCTCGGTCCACATCCAGCCGACAACACACAGCACAATCGTGCCCCACACGGCCTTCGACAGAGTTGGCCGCAATCCTTCCTGCAATCGAGCAAGCATCGTCGCCTCCTTCAGAAGGACTCCGGAATGTCGGTCGAGCCGGCGCCGAGCCGGCGCTGGCGCAGCTCAGTTTCAAGATTGCGCAGCAGCTTCTTGCGCGGCGCGATCAGCTCTTGCGATAGAACGGTGTGCAACTGGGCGAGCTCGGCCTGGTGGCCCGCGTGATCGGCGAGGCGCAGTACCCGCCCGTCGACGAGTGGCATCACGATGACGTGGGATTCGTGGAACCTGCTCAGCCCGCTCTTGTCCGCGAACCAGTCGTTCATGCCGCCGAGCACGAGCTCTGTGACCTCGGCGAGCGGGATCGTGAACTCGTCTGTCATCCGCTTGCCTTTGAGCGACCAGCCGAAGAACAGCGCATCGCTCTGGCGGAAGATCCTGGCCTCGCAGTACTGATCGGCAAGGATTGGCGCGGCATCCGTCGGGGAAGGTCCCCCGCGTTCTTTCTGGTCATGACCGCGCAATGCGAGCGCGCCGATGGCACCGAATGCCGGCCCAGCGAACAGCAACGTCGGATCATCCGCACTGATGCCGAGCGAAAGTCCAATGACCATGCCGACGACCATAGCCCAGAGCGATTTGCGCGATCCGACCGTCGCTCCGCTCTCGGCTGTAGTCTGAATCCAGGCGACCTTCGGCCACCCTCCTGTTTCCCGAAGGGACTCGATCCTCATGGCGCAGCCCTTTTCAAGAACGTCAGGGCAGCGATGGGATCATGCACGGGCCACGCGCTTCGCTGATCCTCCGGTCGCTGTCCCTCATAAGCCAGATAGAACCGCCAGGTGCCGTCGGTGTCCTGCCTCACATAGTCGAGAAGTCTTTCGACTGAGACCGCCACAACGGTTGGTCTCGGCTTGAACGGGGCGAGGTCCAATACCGGTCCGCCCCGTTCATCGCGGGCGATGCCGTTCATCTTGTCCCAGCCGAGCTTGGAGACGAACACTGGCCCATTCGCGGTCGGAACGAAGCCTTGGGTCAGCGACGGATAGAAGAGGAACGGCTTGCCGGCCGCCAGTTTCAGCATCTCGTCGACCGGCTCTTCGGCTTTCGGCATAGATGCGACAAGCTCAGCCCGACGAGAAGCGTCCACCCAGTTCCAGCTCCCGAACGGGAGCCCTTGCAGCCGGCGATTGCGGAATGGCTGCTCCAGTTTGGTCACGTCCACATTCGCTAACGCGTTGCGGAGCGTGGGAACCGGCCGCCACGACCAAACTGTTGTGGCGGCCAGCACGATCGCGGCGCCGATCACCATGGTCAGCCATGGCCAACGCTGCGAGGCCTCGAATTCCTTTTTCAATGAGCGCTGCATTCCTACCTCCCTGTTTGACGTTGCTGATTGCACGGCCTCAATCATCGAACAGCCCAGCGAAGGGCTTGTCTGCGTAGTAGGTGATGCGTTTCACGATGATCGGATCGAAGCCCGGCGCCTTGACCAGCAGGCGGCCCTTCTGACGTGCGAGCAGCATCTCGAGCTCGTTTGGAGCCACGAGCCGCTGTACACGCAGCTCCTCGCGTGTTCCGCTGGCGCCGGCCAGTCTCTGTGCCGCCGTCGAGCCCGTCGGCTGCTCGATACGCACGCTCGTCTGGCCGAGCATTTCCGAGAAGTACTCGAGCGTCGCCTTGTCCGTGTTGGCCCAGATCGTGATGGTCCCGGCGTTGCCGACGAAGGTCTGCCAGCTCTTCTTGTAGTCGCGCTCCAACTGCGTGATGTCCTGGAGCACCGTCCACAGCTTGACCCCGAAGCCAGCGACCAGACCGGCCGCCTTCTCGACCGAGGCCATGTTGCCGAGCACCGCGAACTCGTCGAGTACCATCAGTACGGGGATATCGGGCTTGGTTCGCTCGCGCTCCAGCGCCACCAGCGCCAGGTTGATTATGACGCGCAGCCAGCGCGAATGAGTGCCCATGCGCGTCGCCGGCAGGCAGAGATAGATGGTCGCCTTGCCGGTCTTCAGCTCCGACAGCCGGATATCGTTGCTTTCCAGAACCGGTCCCATCACGCGGCCATCGAGGAACTCGAGCTGCGTGATCGCCGTGGAGAACACGCCGGCCAGTTCCCTGTCCGACATCTCTAGGAAGCGGTTCGCGCCCGCGGCGATCGCGCCGTCGAAGGCGTCGGTTTGCGCAGCGAGCAGCTTTAGGAGCGCCGTACGCGGGCCGCATTCCGCCCGCTGCTGGATCTCCTTGACACTCCTGTGCGTCATGGAGATGAGCCTCCACACAGTCGTCAGGTGCCGCTCCTCCGGCGGCAGCGTCAGCACGAACAGGATTACTGTCTTCACCTTCCCTCTGGCGGTCTCCGTGAAATGTGCATCGTGCTGGCTCTGGATGATCAATGAATCCGCGACCAGCCCCGCATCCTCGACAACGGTAGGGCTGTCGGGATCAAGCTCAGCGAGGGGATTGAACGAGGATGTCCTCACCGCTGTGACGCCGAACGGATCGAGGATGATGATCCGCTGGCCCATGTCCTTGCGGGCCCGCGCCGTGATCCGCGCCAGGTCGCCTTTGGGGTCGATCACAATGACCGATCCCTCGTACGTAAGAAGCGCCGGCACGAGCAGCGCGACGCTCTTGCCGGCCCGGCTGCCGGCAACAGTCAGAATGTGCCGGTCGTCGGCGTGGCCGATGACCCGTCCACCCGCATACCCGAGCAGGATGCCAGCGACCCGGTTCAGGCTGTCGCGATAGGTCCATGGCTCGCCGCCGATGAGCGTAGCCGGATCTCCCCACCTTGCTTCGGTGAGACGGCCTTGCCCGTCCGACTTGCCGCGGGCAATGTCAGCCTCGAGTTCCCGTTCGAATTCACTCATGATCGTTGCCCTCCCTCAACGCCGTTTCGCCGTCGGGCACCGCAGGCAGCCGCATTGCCGGCAGCGCTCGGGCCGGCGTTGGCGCAGCGGCCGGTCGATCTTCGGCGGCGGGATAGTGACGTTCGCCCCGCAGCCCACGACCAGGCCTCTCCGGCTGGTTGATCTCAGGGACCGCTGATTGGCGATGGATGCTTGCGAGCCCGCATCGGGGCGAGTGGTGTCAGGCATGTGCGTTTCCTCGAGTTCTTGGGTGTTGAGTGACAGGCGGATCGGGCCGCGCCCGCGAATGCGGGTGGACCACGCGCGGTGCCTCCTCGAAGTGATCTGCCGGGCGCGCTGGTGCGCGTAGCCATCGACCGGCCGGTCGTCACATTGGCTCGCCCGCCGGTTGCCCAAAGATCGATGAACTTGAAAGGAGTGCGGCCGACGTGCGCAACCGGTGTGGCCTCTCGCGCCAGGCCACTCGTCAAGCGGCAAGCGAATGAGCGGGGCTCTGCGCTCTGCTTCAAAGCCCGTCCCAGATCGAGCATCGCGTCCTCCCCCGGCACGTCACGGAGAGCCAAATGCGACACCAGTCTGCCCGAGGCGAAATTCACTGAAAAATCGGCCTTGCTCATCCCGAGCAAGCCTCACGTGCTCCGGCGAAGTCTTGCTGACTCGACCCCCGCGTGCGGCCGCCTCGAACAAGACTTGCTCACATCGAGCAAGTTTTGTTCACTGCGACTGCTCCGAGAAGCCACGCTTGAATTGGGGGGTAGGAGAATGTCGCGAAAGCCGAAGAGCCTGCCAGGAACTGGACGAGGGCGAACATCGTCGCACGTGCGCACGCCGAGCCCAGGAGGTGATCCCAACGCGGACTTGCCGGCCTTTAATCACGCCTCGTCCGCTGCTCTCGCTGCTCGGCTCGCGGCACTCAGATACGCCAAGCTTATCGAGGACTACGTCGGGTTCGCACAAAAGGCCGGGGTCGTATTTCCGGGTGTCAATGCCCCTTCAAGCTACCGGTCTCACTTTTCGAACTGGCTCAACGATCCGGAGGTGAACATCGAGTTCCTCGGTCGAGACAACTTCCACAAGCTCATTACTCATCTGAGGGCGGCGAACCTCACCTTTGTCACCGAGCACTTGTCCATGACGGTGATGGATATGTTGCGCAGCCCGCTCTATCACGCGGTTGCCATGCATCTAAATTGCTATGATCGGAACACGGCCACGCAATCGGCACGCAAGCACCTCGAGGACCGGTTCCGGATATTCCGTCCCTCAATGCGGCAGTTCGACTATGGCTATGTTGGCAGCATGGACATCAAGTATTGCAGCGACTCTAACGCGTTTCTCACGCGTGAGATCTACATCAAGTCCGAGAAAGAACGATGGGACATGCAGGGGGCCCTTTTTCCCATCACGCATGACGTTTTCCTGATGCTCGCTATCGACACCGTCGATCAGACGATCCAGGTCAAGTATGTCCACGGCCTTCGCTCGGAAGGGGCCAAGAACAGTTCAGGATTCTCCGGCTGGATTGCCGACACCAACCATTACAAGTTCTACGTCACCCGCTTCCATGCTGAGCGTCTGAAGCCCGGAGAGGCCGTCAAGTACGAGTTCAAGCGCATCGCCGACATGCCGTCCCATGTCCGCACCGATCTCGGGCGCAAGCTGTCCAGCAAGGAAAATAGCTTGACCTATCATGACTGAGTGCACGCCTTCGCCATGACAGTCACATCGCCGGCATCCTGAAACTGTCCTGCAGCACGGGACCCACGAACCCTGTTGGCTTACGGCATTTGCCTACGTACTCGGTGTCTCGCCGCCCACGAAGTACCCTCCCTTGGGGACGTCCGCGCATCGGGCCTCTTCACGTTGCCGACCCTGTCACAAGGGCGCGTGCGGGTAAGGCGCTCATGTAAGCGGCGGCGATGACGCCGCCGCGCGCCCAACCGAAAAATGGCGGCTTCCAACAATTTGTGCTTGCCCGCGCCCTCGCTCGCGCTCGGGCCTGCTGGACCCGCGGGGCCGCTGACGCTCACCGGCCTTCGGCCGGCGGCCCCGCGCAAGCACAAATTCGTGGACCCTCCGCAATTTTTGCGGTTGCCCTGTCCGCGAAAGCCCTCGTGACGGGCGGGTGGCAACAGAGGCCGCGATTGGCGCGGCATCACGATCCAAGAGAGGTCAATCATGAGCATCGAGACACAGAAATCATCCAAACGTCCGACGCACCGCGTCTACGGCGTCTACCGCAAGTCGCCCGAAGATAAGGGCTACTGGCAAGAGATCGGCGCAGCCTGGGCGCACAACGACGGCAAGGGCTTCTCCCTGAAGCTCGAATACCTGCCGGTGAACGGCGCCGACATCGTCGTGCGGGTTCCGGAAGAGAAATCCGAAGCTCAGGAAGGCGGTGCCGCATGAGCCGCCTCGATCCGACCTTCGCTGACTGCGACCGCTTCCTCCTCGTCGACGACACCGACGAGGACGTGACGCAGATCCTCACGATCGCCTGCGAGAGCTTCGGCTCTCGCACCGAGCGGTTCGCCGACACCTTCGATCAGGGAGGTGCGGCATGACCGAGCAACGCGAGTATCTCGTCGCGCTCGACGTGCGGTCCACGCTTCACGCGTGGATCGCCGCCGCGAGCGAGGAGGCAGCCATCGAAGCCGCCGAAGAACTCGGCAGCGAAGCTTCCGAGACGTTGACCGTCAAGGGCGGGAGCGTCGAATCCGCTGTCGTTCTGGACAGCAGGCCCGCCTCACCGCCGAAGCCGACGCGCCGGTTCCGCATCGGCATCGAGCAGCCGCCGGTCCACACCATCATCGTCGAAGCCGCCGACCTCGATGCCGCAATCGAGAAGGCAGAGGCGATGTTTCAGAACGAGCCCGGCTTCTATCCGAAAGAGCCGCCCGCGGGTTGGGAGCGTCACTTCAACGACTGGGACATCGTCGAAGCCGAGGAGGTGCTGCCATGACCCCTACCCCTATCGATCAGAAACTGGCCGCCATTGCCCGCCAGACGCTCGACATCGCCACCCTTGAGGCGCGCAATTCCGACGCGCTCGACTTCCATACGCTGAGCGTCTGGCAGATCAAGACAGCGTTGCAGCTTGCCTACCAGGCAGGCCGCGACGCTGCCGCCGGAGGTGCACCATGACCGGCTTCGGGATCGTCCTCGGCTCCCGCCGTCCGCCGAACGCGTATTCGCAGTTGACGGCGGGTATCGCCCCCGAGAACCGCCCGGTTCCTCGTCGCATCCCGCATGAGTTCTATCCGACACCGCCGGAAGCAACCCAGGCCCTGCTCTCCGTCGAGCGCTTCGATGGCGACATCTGGGAGCCGGCCTGCGGTCACGGCGCCATCGCCAAGGAACTCGTCGCCGCCGGTTACCGCACGGTCTCGACCGACATCGTCGACCACGGCTACGGCGTCTCAGGCATCGACTTCCTCACACAGGAGCGCCCGCTCGCACGGCACATCGTGACCAACCCGCCTTACGGCTCGGGGCTGGCCGATGCCTTCATCACCAAGGCGCTGTTCTTCGCGCAGGAGACGCACGGCACCGTGGCGATGCTGATCAACCTTGCCTCGCTGGCGCATCGCACACGCACGGCCTGGTGGCGGCGGCATCCCCCGGCACGGCTCTACGCCATCGACGATATCGTCTGCTGGCCCGAGCACCTCTACGGGCCGGCGCCGTCCTACTTCACCAGACACCGCTACTGCTGGGCCGTCTGGACCCCCGACCACAACGGCCCCTCGGCCTTCTGGTGGCTGTCGGCCGCGGAGTTTCGCGCGCCCCAGTCTCGCTCCAACAATGAAAGGACAACATCATGAGCAAGAGACCAAAGACCACACCGAAGCAACCCGAGCCGGAGACCAGCGGCTCTGCGCCGATCTACGCGGCACTGAAACGGCTCGGCATCAGCCAGATCGAGGTCATCTACGACGGCAGCGGCGACAGCGGCTGCATCGAAGATGTCGCAGCATTCGATGCCGACGGCGCACTTGTCCACCCCTTGCCCGACGAGACCGTCACCATCCTGCGCCGCGAGGCCAAGTGGGACGAGACGCGGAAGGTCTGGAAGGACACGTTCACGCCAGCCACTGTCCCCCTCCGCGAGGCAATCACCGACTGGTGCTACGACGTGCTCGAGGAGCACTTTCCGAGCTGGGGCAACGACGATGGCGCCTACGGCACCATCACCATCGACGTCGCCACGCGCAAGGGCACGTTCGAGCACAACGAGCGCGTCATCGAGACCATTTCGCACGAACGGAGCTTCTCATGACGCATCCGCTCTTCCACGCGCAAAGCTCGGTCCGCCTCTGGGGCGGCAGGCCAGAGGACTACCAGCCCATCCACGACTGGCTCGATGCTACGAAGGAATGCTTCTCTGATTTCCGCCATCGGGCGCTGCGGCATCATTCGCAAGGCATCTTCGAGGCCGAGCGCGTCTTCGGCGCGACTATCGTGAACAGCGACGGGCGCACCGTGCCGGTGCGCTACATCGCCGAGCAGCACATCAAAGAGGATTGCGGCGGTCGCATCCCCTCCGTCGCCGACTGGCTATCTCAGATCAAGCCGGCGGTGTGGATGTCGCGCGGCTATCCCGTCGACACGCGTCTCGCCGACCGACCGAAGGAGGCGCCCATGAACTGAGCCGCGCGCAGATGATTGCCTCTTTGCTTCATTCATTCTCGAAAGGACGTTTCCATGAACACGCTCACCACTATTTCCGTGACCATCGACGGGGCCATGCTGGCCAATATCGATGTCCTGCACCTGCGGCTCACGCAGGCGCGCTTCCGCGCCGCCGATGCCCTCGCTGCCATGCGTGCCGAGCGGCGCAATCTTGCCATCGGCATCCTGGTCGACCTGGAGCAACTGCTCCCGGAGATCGATGCGCTCTACCGCACCGTCCGCCTGCTGCACCGCTCTCGCGATCTTTCCCTCACGACCGAAGAGGTGCAAGCATGAGCAAGGCAAAGACCTTCCGCGTCCGCGTTCGCACCGGACAAATCCACGCCATCGACATCGTCGCGCGGAACGATGCCGCCGCACTGCGCCGCGCCAAGAAGCTCTGGCACGCCGGACGCGCAGAGCGGTTCGACTGCATCCACCACAAAACCGAGGAGGTGTTCGCGATCGAGGATGATACGTCCGCTCCCCCGATCCTGCCAACGAACGAGCATCGCGCCCGCTGGGCGCAGGACGCTCTTGCTGCCTACGCTGCCAAGGACGGCTGCGGTATCGACGCGGAAACGTTTCGCGACCTCGTCACCGACCTCGGCCACTGGGCCGACCGCAACGGCATCGCCTTCGAGCACGAAGTCATCCACGCGATGCTGACGTGGCGGCGCGAGAAGGCCGAGGAGGTGCAATCATGAGCCTCTTCGAACGCGCAGCCGACAGATGGGATGCCCGTTCGCGCAGCCGTAAGGCCGCGCGCACGC
Organism: uncultured Hyphomicrobiaceae bacterium; assembly: GCA_964500805.1. Classification (GTDB taxonomy): domain Bacteria; phylum Pseudomonadota; class Alphaproteobacteria; order Rhizobiales; family Hyphomicrobiaceae. The sequence continues at coordinate 21,793 of CAZCQH010000018.1, read as the reverse complement.
GGCGCGCCCGACACGCGCAGCTGATGGCTGACATCGCCTATGTCCTGACCGAGGCCCACGCGGTCCTGTCCATCATCCCGAATACCGTGGTGCGAACGCCGAGCGGCCCCACGACCATCACGGACATCAAGGGGCACGTGGCGCGGCTGCTGCATCGCCTGACATCGTCCCGACGCAAGGCCAAGCCGGTCACGACGTTCGAGCTTGCTGCATGCCTCGAAACCTTCCTCCGCGAGGACGGTCCCTGCTCTGCTGAAACCCGCGAGAACCATCCGGGTGCGATTGCTGCTGCCCGCCTGCTCGACCGATGGAACGGGATTCGGACGAACGTCGCACTCTGCTCTGAGCCACCATCCCCCGCCACAACGAAGGAGACCTCATGACGACTATGACTGCCCGCCTGATTGCCCCGCCCGGGAAACCCTACTCCCGCTGCGGCAGCTGGAGCCTGTTCGAACGCCGTTTCAAGCCCCTCATTCATCGCGACAGCTGCGTGCTGTGGGAGGCAGGCACGTTGCCGAAACCGCGCGACCCGCGCGAATGGTGGACGCTGCTGGACTGCGACGGCAAGCTGATTGTCGTGGCCGGGTTCCGCTTCGTGAACCGGCTCGGCTTTATCCGCTGCCGCAACCTTTGGGACGGCGAGGCGCACCACCACCCCGAATACCGTTACGATTGGTGCTGGTCATGCGGGAGGCCGACCGGCCCCGCCGCAATTGCCGACAGCCGGTGCACGGGCGGCAGCTGACGTTGGCTGCCTGCTTCGGCTCCGTATCAGCCGCGCGACAACATCACAGCCTCGATTGCGCCAGTCCGCACGGGCGCGCGACGGCCTCAAGGCCGCTCGCTTCGGCCGCGCGCTCGAAAGCGCTGCGGCCTGCAGCTCCGCGCCGCTATCGCGGTGCCTCCGGCAGCCTTTGAAACCGCCGCTCATCCGCCCGTGCCCAAGGCCTGGCATCGAGGCTGCGAATGGCGCGGCCTCAGAAAATAGGAGCCATCATCATGAGCAACCCCGTCAACCGCCCCACGCACAAGCTCTTCAGCGTCTGCAAGATGAAGGACGGCAAGTCCAGCTGGACCGAAATCGGCGTCGCCTTCCCGCACAAGGACGGCAACGGCTTCGCCTTCAAGCTGACAGCCTTCCCCGCCCCCGGCGGCGAGTTCGTCATGCGCCGCGATACGCCGCGCCCCGCCAAGACCGAAGCGTAAGGGGGACAGCCATGACGAGCATCACCACCAGCATCGCGAGCCTTCGCTCTACCGCGCATCTCGATACGCGAGCACCCGGGCGCTATCAGCCGCTCCAGAGAGTGCATGGCCGCATTCGCCACAGCGCAGAACTCGAACACGACCGTTGCCTCCTCGCCGCCGAGTTCACACAACGGCGCAATCCCGCCACTTGTGCTGGCATCGCCCCATCCCACTCTGACAAACGGAGCCAACAATGAGATTCTTCATTCCCCCTTCCAAGCGCAAGTTGCCTTGTCCGGCGCCCGTCATCGAGCTGAAGGCGTATCATTTCGCAGATACCGACCCGGACAACTTCATAACCGTGATTGCCGCCTCTCGTGAGCTCGCCGAACGTGAAGCGATGCGACGCCTCAGCGATCGGCCCATCAGGCTCAGGACAGGCTTCCGATTTGGACCAGGGAAGGATTTCACTCACTGGCGAGTGACGCTTGACGGAGGGCTGCGCTTCTACAGCTCCGGTGCCACGCTCGACGATGCACTTTCGTTGGCTAAATCCAGCGTCGCACTCCCCAAAGGGATGTCTCTCGGCATGGTGATAAGGTCCATCGAAAAGATCTGAAACGGAGGGTGACGGCCAGCGCGTCGTGACATTCGCCATTGGGCTCGATTTCTGGCGCAGCCTGCTCACCGTGTCTCTGTCGAGCCAATAGTCTGGTTCATTAAATCCGAGATTGCCTGCAAAGCCAACCAAGCACCAGTCATCATGATGCTATCACGTTGTCAGATTCGCGATAGCTCTGCGATAATCCGGTGCTTGCGCAGGCTGGAGCAGGTGATGGAAATGCTGCCATCCTGCTGATAGCACACAGATAACGAGCTGCTCGCTTATTGCTGCCATCCAGACATCTTCTTGGGCGACAATTGGATTCGAACAGTCTGGATATTGATAGCAAGCACATAACGAATTGATTGCCGGATGCCGACATATTGAAAGGTTTTTTATTGCAAACTGCTATCACGTAATTTGCAATCTGATATGAGATTGTTTCGCAAGTCCCTGCCACGCCCTCTTGGTGCCCGCCGCGCGCGCTGGCAGGTCAATCCCATCTTTGCCGTGTTGGCCCTCATCTGCACCGCCATAGCTGGGTTTTCCTACGGTCACGCGCCCATGGCCGAGACGCTCTTGGCGGGGCTGATAGCAATTGCGAATGCGGCTCTTGCCGTCCGCCGAAGCCCGTCCCAACCCCAAAAAACGCGCCTGCGCAGCTATTTTTTTCTGCCCGTTCTTCGTCGCGTCTGTTTTCCATCTTTTTGGTGCGCTCAGCTATATCAAGGCTTTAGCCGAAGTTGCGACTGATTGTTGCTATCATCTTGATTGCTTTTGCCGGTTTTTAATCTACGCCATCTAAACTCCAGCGTTTGCGAACCGGAATTGAAGGGCGGTAGCAAGATAGGTTTTCGTTGCACGAAAACAAAAATGGCGAATGCCATTTTTTCTTGTCGGGGCTACGGCTCCGCCCGCGCCCCGAACCCCCGGACGCTTGCGCTCTGCAAAAGGAGGAGTGCAATGGCTGGACCTGCATCATCATCATCGACCAAGATCCGCGGCTCGATCGGACGGCCGAAGGCCGAGACCGTGCGCGATCAGTTCATCACCGTGCGCGTCTCCGCCGCCGAGCGGTTCCAGGTTCTCGACAAGGCGCGCCGCTCCGGCGTCGACCCGACCGAGTATGCGCGCTCGCGCATCCTGCGCGGTATCGCACGCCGGAAGAAATCTTCAGACAGTGATGGCTGGCTGGAGGACATGCAGCCGCTGCTGGAGACGGCGCGGGCGCTCTGGCACGAGCTGAGGAAGATCGGCGTGAACCTCAACCATCTCGCGCATCATTGCAATCGGCACCAAGTGCCGCCGCCGGCTGGATATCACGAGGCGGTCGCCGCGCTCCTCGACCTCCTGCAGAGGCTGACGCGGCGATGATCATCCGCATCCAAGCACCAGGCGGATCTTTCCGCGGCGCCGGCAAGTACTATCTGCACGACAAGCTACCCGACGCCGAGCGCGGCAAGGGCGTGCCGAAGGAGCTGATGCCGACGACCGACGAACGCGTCTGGTTCACCGACACGCGCAACTGCGCCAACTTCGATCCGGAGAAGGCGCTCGACGAGATGTGGCACACGGCCGAGGCGCAGCAGTGGCTGAAGAAGCAGGTCGGCGGTCGCACCTCGGGCCGCGTTTGCGAGGACCCGGTCAAGACCATCTCGCTCAGCTGGCACAAGGACGACCGGCCAACGCCTGATCACATGGTCGACGCGGCCGATGCCTACTTGAAGCATATGGGCTGGGATGGTCATCAGGCGGTCTATGTCGGTCACCGCGACACCGAGCACAGCCATGTCCACATAATCCTGAACCGGGTTAACCCCGAGAACGGCCGCACGCTCGACGATTACCGCGACCAGCCGCGGTCGCAAGCATGGGCTCTCGAGTACGAGAAGGAGATGGGCAAGCTGTGGTGCGTCGAGCGGGAGGTGAACGCCGCCGAGCGGGAGAAACGCGAGCCGGAGCTCGACAAGGCCGTGCGGCAGCGGGAGCCGGAGCGGCAACCGGCCAATCAGCACATCCCGCACAACGTGATCGAATTGCAGAAGCCCTACGCGGCGCTGCACGAGGCGCACGAGAAGGCGCGCCTCGATGTGACGCTCGAAACGGAGCGCGCCACGCTGAAGGCCGAGCAGCGCGCCGAGCGCGAGGCCTGGTTCAAGGACGGCAAGGACCTGTTCCGGCAGACAAGGCATGAAGTCTACGACGCCGTCCGCGAGGAATTCCGCGAGCAGTGGCGCGATCTCTATCGCGAGCGGGCGGCGGCCACTAAGGAAGCCGAGGCACACTCGGGCACGGCCATGGACCGCGCCTTCCATTTTGCGCAAGGGGGCGACTGGGACAAGGCGCTCGCCGCCTTCGGCGACCGCAATGCCGTCCGCGACGATGCCGCGCGAGAGATGGCCGAGCGACTTGCAACCTTGAAGGCGGAGCAGACCGCCGCCATCCGCGAGCGGCAGGACGAGGCCATCAAAGAGCTGCGCGAGTTGCGCGACGGACAATACACGGAGTTGCTCGACCGGCAGCGCGAGGAGCGCACGGCCATGCGGGCTGCGCACGTCCAAGGCCAGTCGGCGGAGTTCGTACTGGACATGCGTCATGCCGAGCCGCAGCGAGACGCTGGCGATGCAGGCAAGGTGGCCAACGACAACCGGACGCCGATCGCCGCCGCCGAGTTGGGACGGGGGCACGAGGCTGGACCGGCAATACCTGCGGAGGTGCAGCGTGATGCGCCAGCGCCCGTGGTCACCGAGGCCAGGCCGGAGATCCTGCTCGATCTGCTGCGTCCGGATCCTGCGCTGGCTGTTGTCGACGAGCACGTTGCCGAGCGCGGCACATTCAGCATCCCGACGCCGGAGGCACCGGAGCCGGCCAAGCAGGCTCCCGATCTCGCCGCTGGCGCCATTGGGTCAGCCGCCAACTATCTCGCAGACCAGATGGCCGAGATGCTGGCGCCCACGCCGCCCGAGGTGCGCGAGCAGCGCGCCAAGGAGGACGCCAAGCGCGAGGCCGAGCGGCCGCGCCGCGAGGACAGCGATATCTGGTCGCCCTACGTCGAGGCGGCGGTCCGGGCCGCCGAGCGCGCGCAGGAGGACAAGCGCTCGCGCGACTACTGGGAGGATCGGGACCGCAACAAAGACTGGGAGCGGGACCGGTAACCGGTTCCCTGGAACGGCCGAGCCAGGGAGCCCTCGAAAAACGCAAGGCCAGCGACGCAAGAAGCCATGACCGGGACGCGGTGCGATCCGCCCGCGTGGCGCTCGTCGGCGCGCACCGTGCCGAGATGCAGATCATGCTCGCTCGCCACGCCGCCGAGCGGCGGCACGTGACCGACGCGGCGCGTACGACTGCGGCATCCGAGCGCTCCGGCGTCATGCGAGCCATCGCCGCCAAGTACGCCGACAAGCTCGCCCGCATCTTCGACAGCGGTGATGCGCGCTCCGCCTGGGCCGCACGCGAGAGGCTGAAACTGGAAGAGGCGATCGAGACGGCGCAGGCGACACTCGCGCTCTCGCGCACCAATGCGGCTGGCAGGAGGGCTGTGCTCGCCGCGCTGAAGACGACGCAACGCGCCGAGCGGCAGGGATTGTCGATCCGGCAACGTCGCCAGCGGGCCGTGCTCGGTGTCGTGCTGGCGACCCGACGGCGTGTGCTTCGCGGCGACAAGGGCGGCGTCACGGCTGTGGTGCCAGCCCGCCAGGCGTTCCGGCTGCATCGGCACCACCTCGACAAGCAGTGCTGATTGACCAAATCAGGCAGAGTCTCTGGACGATTGGGCCAGAGTTCCGCTGGCGGAAGGTTCTCCTTGACCGACCTCGTTGCGGGTGTGAAAGAATGTCGGTTTTCCCTGCCCTGTCGAATGACCAGTTCAACCTCCGAGCCGCGCCAGACCGCCCCGCCCTACGCCTCGCTCCGTGCGATGGGGGAAGCCGCGAGTGCAGCCACGCGAGCGACCGCGGCGCCCAATGGCGCCGCGAAGCCCGGTGCCGATCCCGGCTACTGGCGACAGGAGGCGGAGAAGGTCGACGTGCTGCTGCAGACGCTATGGACTGGATTCCTCGAGGCCGAGGGCAACGGCCTGCCGACCGCACTCGCCGACTACGTCTCCGCCTACACCGGCGCCATGCGCCTGAAGCTCACGCTGATGGGCTACGCGGCCGTGCCGGCGCGCGGCACGAAGATCGCGGCGGGGATCAACGGCAAGGCGCGCGGGCTTTGACGGCCGACGTGCTCGGTCTCGACCGGTGACGGCCGAAGCAAGATCACCACGCAGCTTCCCGCGTGCCGACACCTGGGCTATGGTCGCGCGTGTTCCGGTCTCCCCATAAAGCTGCCAACGGGTGCCCGACATCATGGGCCACTTGCTGCCGTCGGTCGATCCGCATCGTGCGCTGCGACACCAGTCCGCTGTTGAAGAAATTGCAGAAGAACCCCGGTCACAGCCGATGCCGTCACAGGGAAAGCCAACGGCTCTGACCCCTGCGAATTCGCAAGCTTTCTTCCCACCATTACTGTAGGCTCCGCCATCGGTTGCCGCATCGAACCAGAATCGAGGCTACCAATCTCTTCTCCTTCGGCTACGCCCCGCCTCATCGTCGGCATCGGCGCGTCGGCTGGTGGACTTGCGGCCTTCAAGGCGTTCCTCGATGCCATGCCGCCGGACAGCGGCATCGCCTGCATTCTCGTGCAGCATCTCGACCCGGACCACCCGAGCCTCCTCGTCGAGCTCCTGGCCGCACACAGCCGAATTCCGGTCGTCACGGCGGAAGACGGGATCACTGCCGCCGCCGATAATGTCTATGTCATTCCGCCCAACGCTACGCTGACAATCAAGGGGGGCATTCTCCACGTCGAGAAGCCGGCGCCACCGCGCGAGAGCCGCCGCCCGATCGACACGTTCTTCCGGTCGCTCGCCGATGACCAGGGTGATTGCGCCGCCTCGATCGTCTTGGCTGGGGTCGGTAGCGACGGCACCCAGGGCTTGCGCGCGATCAAGGCTGCAGGCGGCTTGACGATGGCGCAGGCCGAGCACGATGAGACCGCTCTTGCCGGCATGCCGATGAGCGCAGTCGCGACCGGGCTCGTCGATCACGTGATCACCGCAGATGCGATGCCAGCCAAACTGATCGAGCACATGCAGACACTCGAAGCGACGGCCGGTTGGAGGAAGACGCATGGCAGTGCCGAGAACTGGCCGAAGTATCTGAACGAGATCGCGGCAGTCCTGCGTAGCGCGATCGGTCACGACTTCACCGACTACAAGCACAGCACGCTGATCCGCCGCGTCCAGCGACGCATGCACGCGCTCGGCATCGACGACGTGGCCAATTACATCGCCGCGCTCAAGGCAGGACCACAAGAGCCCGATCTCCTGTTTCGCGACCTCTTGATTGGCGTGACGCAATTCTTTCGCGACCCCGAAGCCTTCGCGGCGCTAGCGGCAACCGTGGTCCCGCCGCTGCTGGCCGACCGAGATCCCGAGACACCGATCCGGGTTTGGGTCGCCGGTTGTGCATCTGGCGAGGAGGTCTACTCGATCGCCATCCTGCTGCAGGAGGCGATCGACGAGCTGAAATCCCCGGTCAAGCTTCAAGTCTTCGGGACCGATCTCGACCCCAACGCGATCGCCGTTGCGCGGACCGCGCGTTACCGCAATCCCATGCCGGGCCTGTCACCAGATCGCCTGGCGCGCTGGTTCGTGCGCGACGGGGATCATTTCTGCCCGGTGAAGCGCATCAGAGATGTGTGCGTGTTCTCGGTGCACAGCCTGGTCAAGGATCCGCCCTTCTCCAAGCTCGACATCATCTCGTGCCGAAACGTGATGATCTACCTCAACAGCGAGTTGCAGCGTCGCGTCATCGAAACCTTCCATTACGCGCTGAAGCCCGGCGCGTACCTGTTCCTCGGGCCGTCCGAGGGGGCGACACGGGACCGAGCGCTGTTTCGTGACGTCGACAGAAAATACCGCATCTTGCAGCGCCGCGACGATACTCAGCCGACGCTGCCCGGCTTCCGGCCGATCGACACGTCGACTTTCGGCCGCTCGACCGACATCAAGCCGCCGGGCGGTGCCTCCGAGACCATCGATCGCAGTATCAGGTCGGCAATGGAGCGCCTGTCGCCGGCCATGCTGGTGATCAATCGCCACCAGGACATCATCCGCTTCTCGGGTGCCGACATCGGGCAATACCTGGAGCCGTCGTCGGGCGAGGCGAGCCTCAACCTGTTTGCGATGTTGAGAAGGCCCCTGCGCCCGCTCGTGCGCGAGAGCCTGCAGAAGGCGCTGGCCGGCTATCAACCCATCGTGGCGCCTGACGTCTATATCGGCGAGCGGCGCAAGCCGGTCACCCTCATTGTCGAGCCGATCGACGATGGGATGGTGATCCTCGCCTTCCGCGAGACGGCGCCCGCTGCGACGGCTGCCGATGCTGCTCCGGCCCTTGAGGACACAGGGCAAGAGCCGGGGCTGGAGCGCGAGCTGGCGACGACCCGTGCGCAGCTCAAGGCAGCCCTCAGTGATCTCGAGACTCACATCGAGGAATTCCGCTCGTCGACCGAGGAGATGCAGTCCGTCAACGAGGAGCTGCAATCGGCCAACGAGGAGCTCGAGACCGCTAAAGAGGAGATGCAGTCGGTCAATGAAGAGCTGCAGACGGTCAATAGCGAGTTGCACGGCAAGAACGAGCAGCTCGGCCGATTGAACGATGATCTTCAGAACCTGCTCGACAACACGCGCATCGCTACGCTGTTCCTCGACAAGGAGCTGATGGTACGCAGCTTCACGCCGGCAATGACGGATATCTTCCATCTGCGCGACGGGGACCGGGGCCGTCCGATCACCGAGATTGTCAGTCGTCTCGCATACGAGCACCTGGAGCGCGATGTCGCGCACGTGCAACGGTCGTTGCAGCTGGTCGAGCTGGAGGTGCAGCCAAAGGGTAACGGGGCGACCTACCTGATGCGCATCCGTCCCTATCGGACTCACGATGACCGGCTGGACGGCGTCGTTCTCACTTTCGTCGACGTCACCGCCATGAAGCAGGCGGAGAAAGCGCGTCACGCCGTGGAGGCCTCTTTCCAGTTGGCGCAGGAGGCTGCCGGTATCGGATCATGGCGATGGGACCTGTCCACCGACGTGATGCATTGCACGCCAGAGAACACCAGGCTGATGGGGTACGAGGCGAAAGACGGCCCGCCGAGCCATGATCGCTTCCGCGCTCGTGTGCATCCCGAAGATCTCCCAGTCATCGATGCCCGAATTGCGCAATGCCGTGAAAGTGGCGGGGATTGGGACCTGGAGTATCGCGTTGTCAGGCGGGAAGGAGAGCGCTGGCTTCACGGCAAAGGACACGCCGTTTGTGATGCGGCGGGTCAGCCCATCGAGCTGATCGGCGTCAATCTCGACATCACCGAGCGCAAGGAGCACGAGCAGCACGTGCAGTTTCTCGTGCGCGAGCTCGATCACCGCAGCATGAACTTGTTGAGCGTGGCCGCCTCCCTCGTCTCGCAGGGGGCGCAGACCGAGGATACGGTCGCAGCCTTTGCTGCGCGCTGCACGGAGCGCATTCACGCCCTCAGCCGAGCGCAGCGATTGCTGAGCACCGCGAATTGGGGGGGCGCCGACTTGGCGAGCATCGTTGAGACGACCCTCGCCCCGATCAGCCTGGAAGGTAGATTGGTCATCGAAGGCCCCGCGATAGGCCTCAAACCCAAGGCGGCGGAAGCCATCAGTCTGGCTTTGAACGAGCTTGGTACGAATGCCGTGAAATATGGGGCGCTGTCGAATGAGAGCGGTAAAATTCACGTACGTTGGACAATGCTGGACAACGGTGAGCAGCCGGCGGGCCTGCGACTGACGTGGATGGAGAATGGCGGACCACCGGTCCAGCGCCCGACGCGCAAAGGCTTCGGTTCACGGGTGATCGAGGATTTTCCGGCGACGCAACTCGAGGCGACCGTAACGCACACGTTTCCTGCCGAAGGCGCGGAATGGACGATAGACGTGCCGCCGCAGTGGCTCGTCCGAACTGGCCGTCGCGTATCGGATGTGCCTGGGCCTGACGGTCCACAACCCTGAAGGAGCGTTGGCGTCTTGCGCGACAATTCTAGCTGAGCAGGCTTGAACTAAATCTCGCTTGGCGGCCTTTCTTCTGAGGCACTGCGAGCGCAGCGGCCAACTCCCCGGATGTAGGCAATGGACCCCACCAACCGTCAACTTCGAATTCTTGTCGTCGAGGATGACTTCTTCGTCGCTCTCGACGAGAAGTCCGTCCTGGAAGCAGAAGGCTGGGTGGTGGTGGGTCCTGCCACCTCGCTGGCCGCTGCCGTGCGTGCTGCTAGGGAGGAACCCGTCGACTGCGCATTCCTCGACGTCAACTTGCACGGTGATCAAGTGACCGAAGCTGCCGCTGTGCTTTCGGAGCGGGGCATTCCATTCACACTGGTCTCGGCTTATGCGCGCGAGGCCCTTCCGTGTGCGCTTCTAAGAAACGCGCCCCACATTCAGAAGCCGTATCGACCGCGCGAGCTCATTGCAGCCGTCGCCAAGATGATGGCGCAAAGTCGGCGATTGTGATTGCGACCCGGCGCTCACTCGAGCCCCGCGCCCGAAATCGCATCAGCGTCAAAAGCGGCGGTAAAGCGGACGCGTTTGTCCAGCGATCCAAGACAGTTGTGTACGCCCGCTTCGGTGCAGGTTTCTTGAACGTCGGCCATGGATGCGGGTGAGGCTGGCTCGGGCCGACGTTCGAGAAGCGCCCAGGCACGAAGTCGCGGGAGTGGTGGGGAGCGGTGCGGCGAGCTCTATGGGGATTTGCCGCGCGCGCAGGAGCCGGCCGTTGTCGTCGGCGTTGGCAACGAGGCATTCCTAGAGCCCGGGCAAGGGTCGGAACGCTGCGCTGAGGCGGGCGGAGCGGTCGTAGTGATGGCTGGTCCGGGCGTTATCGACCGGTACTCGGGTCGATTGGCACAAGCGGGTGCACGGCCGGCGGTGATCCAGCTTCGGTGTTGATCACGATCGCGGGTGGAAGCGGGGCGTGCGCTCATGACGTGTCGATCCGGATCACGATCGACGTCGGCCGATGGCGCGGCATCTCTCCCCGCGCGAAGACCTCGATGACGACCATCGACGAGCCGCAGCACGGACAGGCGCGCGGGTGCTCGCGCTGTGCCGGATCGTCCGGGCTGTCCGGCTTGGGGGGCTCGACAGGCGCCGGCACCGCGAGCAGCTCTCTTGCCTTCGCCACGTTGTCCGTGCGTTGCCCGTTGGCGAAGAGCCCGTAGTGTCGGATGCGATGGAAGCCTTTCGGGGGCACATGGCTCAAGAACCGGCGGATGAACTCGCTCGTCGCGAGCGTCATGGTCTTGAAGCGGTCAGGCCCGTCGAGACGGTAGTCCTTGTATTTGAATGCGACGGTGTTCGAGTCGGCAGCAACGAGCCGCCGGTTCGAGATCGCGATCCGATGCGTGTAGCGGGACAGATAGGCCAGCACTTGGCTTGGCCCGGCGAACGGTTGCTTGGCGTAGACGACCCATTCGCAGCGCTTCAATGGTGCGAGGAAGGCCGCGAACGTCTGCATGTCAGAGAGCCCGACATTGCTGCCGAAGAATGCGAGTTTGCCTGAGGCATGGGCCGCGCCGAGCTTCTCGACCACGAGGCGTCGGAACAGGCGTGAGAGCACGCGGACGGGAAGGAAGAACTCCGGCCGGCAGGCGATCCACTTGTCTCCGTTCTCCGATAAGCCACCGCCCGGCACGATCATGTGCACGTGTGGATGATGCGTCATGGCGCTGCCCCAGGTGTGCAACACCGAGGTGATGCCGACCCTGGCGCCGAGCCGTTTCTTGTCGGCGGCGATCGTCAGCGTCGCCTCGGCGCTGGCCTTGAACAGGATGTCGTAGATCACCGCCTTGTTGGTGTAGGCGATGTCGGCGATCGGAGCCGGCAACGTGTAGACGACGTGGAAGTACGGCACCGGCAGCAACTCGGCCCGGCGGTCGTCGAGCCATCGGCGCGCCGCGGAGCCCTGGCACTTCGGGCAACTGCGATTGCGACAGCTGTTGAAGCTGATGACCGTGTGACTGCAGGTCTCGTTCTCGCAGCGCGCGACGTGACCACCGAGTGCCGCCGTCCGGCAGCGCTCGATCGCCGACATCACCTTCAACTGGGCAAGGCTCACGTGACCGCGATTAGCGTCACGCCAAGCACGACCGTGATCGCGGAAGATGTCCGCAACCTCCAGAGCAGGCCGTGACATGGCCGTCGGCTACGCGACCGGCTCGTCGCTCCGCCTGGCTTTGGCGCGCTTGCGCTTCGGCTTATCGGGCATCGGCAGCTGATCCAGCGGGCTCTCGACCGCCGTGATCAGACCGATGGCGACACGCGTGTAGCGCGCCGTCGTTTCCAACTTCTCGTGTCCGAGCAGCGCCTGGATCGTTCTGATATCGGTGCCGCGATCGAACAGATGCGTCGCAAACGAGTGCCGGAGCGCATGCAGCGTCACGTGCTTCTTGATGCCGGCAGCGTCGAGCGATTGTTGGAAGAGACGCGTCACCTGTCGCGCCGTCAGATGCGTGTGGTCGCCGCGACCCGGGAACAGCCAGCGTTCTGCCGGCGGCACGCCCTCGTCATTGTGCGTGCTGCGCTCCGGCCACCACTCGCGCATCAACGCATAGAGTTCCGGAGACAGCATAACCTGCCGGTCCTTGCGGCCTTTGCCCTGCTCGACACGGATGATCCAGAGCGACCGGTCGATGTGCTTCGCCTTGAGCTTGACCGCCTCGCTGACGCGCAAGCCGGCGCCGTAGCCGATCGAGAGCAGCAAGCGCGCCTGAAGGTTGGGCGCCATTGCGATGAGCCGCGCCGCCTCCTCGGCGCTCAGGATCTGCGGGATCCGCGTCGGCTCCTTGATGTGATGGATCTCGTTGGCGAGATCGAGCCGCCGCATCGTCACGCGGAACAGGAACCTGAGGCCGGTCATCGTGCGGTTGCGGGTCTGGATCGAGGTGCCGGTCTCCATCAGGTGCAACTGGAAGAGCCGCACTTCGTCGACGGTCGCTGTGTCGGGAGAGCGCTTCAGCCAGGCTGCGAACCGCTTGCAGGCGCGCACGTGGCCGATCTGCGTGCCCTTCGCAAGCTGACGAGAAACCATGTCCTCGATCATGCGCTGACGCAGCGGGCTGATGGTGGTGGTGTCGGTCATGGGGAGTTCCGTCCTGAGTGAGGTTGTCGAACACCTCGATGCTCAGGGTGGGGCTCCCCGCCCCGTTACCGCCGTCGTCTCAACTGGTTACCGGCCCACAAAATGAAAGCGCCCGCCAAAGCGGGCTGTCGCGCAGCGACTTAGTGCAAGGGTCAACCACGACAGCCCCGCACGCGCCTCTGTCCGCACCTCCCAGGAAGCAGACCCACTCGATCGTGCATCTCTGTAGCACATCCGAGCCGGGCTTCTCCATAGAGTTCGATCCAGTGCAGCCGGACGGCTCCCGCGCTGACGACAGCGCGGGACCGGGCTCTACTCACCCGCGTGATCGACGACGCGGGCGAGCGGAGCCACACACGTGCCAGTGTGTCTCCGCCCATGCGGGTCACGATCCCATGCCGCCGCGATCGGAAGGCGCGTGGACGTTCTCGGCTGCGCCGCCAGTCAAGCCCTCGCTCTGATCTCACCAGAAAAACCGGCCCCCATGGGTGGGGGCGGGGGCCGCTCGGCGCTCGGGCCTCGCTGGCGCGCCCGTTGGGTAAAGGCCCGAGCGACGATCGGCTCCGGAAAAACCGCCCCCACCCCAAAAGAGGCCGATTCCATGAAACTAAAAAACCGCGTCAAGCAAAAATTGCGATTCCGAAACGGCAATCCATTCAATGCGATGCCGGATTAATTCCGAGGCCGTAAAAATACTTGCGCCAAACCTGGTGCTAGCTTTTCGGCCTTCGATGCCGCGGGTCCGCGGCGTCATCATTGTTTTCAATCGTATCATTCAAGGAGTATTTCAATGCCGACACCTGTTCTATTGCCCCACGGCAAGACCGTCGACCTCGATGCGGTCGCCGTCATTCGTTCCGTCAGTGCCAACGAGAGCCAGCGCTTCAACGAGCGCATGGCCACCATGCCCGGCGGCAACGGCGTCGTCTCTGATCGCCGCTGGACCGTCGCCCTCGAGGTGAAGGGCGAGAAGGGAATCCAGACCCGCTACACCGCAGACGTCACCGTCGCCGAGCTCATCTCCCGCCTCGGCGATGCCGCCAAGCGCTTCAAGGTCATCGACGGCGGCAACGCAGCCATCGACAAGACCGCGAAGGTCGTTCTCGTCCGACCACTCGGCGCGCGCGACGGCTCCGACAAGCAGGCGATCGTCCACATCGACGGCGGCTCGACCAACGGCCTGATGGTGACGAAGACCGCCGCTGACATCCGCGCCGAGCTCGGCGCCCAGGCGAGCCAACTGCGCCAGGTCGGCGATGAAGGCTTCGTCGACGTGAGCCGCATCAAGAGCGTCTCCAAGTTCGATCCCGACAAGGATCTCGCCGAGGGCCAGCAGCGCTTCACGACCGCCGTGCAACTCGAAGGCGTCTATCGCCCGCAGTATTTCCGCGCCGAGGCCCACGACATCACCGGCACGACCGTGATCGACACGCGTGCAGCACCCGATGGCGCCAGCGCGCGGGCCGGAGCGCAAGCCCGCGCCACAACGGGCCGGGCGTCACGACCGAAAGCCGATGCCTGACGCATGAGCGAACGGGAACGTTCGGTGCGATCAGCCGGACGTCTCCTTTCGCGGCCGGGGCCCCTTGGGGGCGAAACCCCTGCCGCGAAAGGAGCGCTCCCATGACCAAAAGTTCACGCAAATATGATCCGATCAAGCCTCGCTTGGATGTGCACGAAGCCATCACCGCGAAGATCATCGCTGCCATCGAGGTCGGCGCCGGCGATTTCCAGATGCCATGGCACCGGCCCGGCGTCGCCTTCACCATCCCGAGGAATGCGATCACCGGCAACGACTATCGCGGCTCCAACATCCTATCGCTCTGGATCGATGCCGACGAGAAGAAGTTCGAGCATCAGGTGTGGGCCACCTACAAACAGTACGAGGCGGCCGGCGCGCAGGTGCGCAAGGGCGAGAAGGGCTCGCTGATCGTCAAGTACGGCCAGTGGACACCGAAAGACGCCAAAGAGAAAGCACCCCAGGCCTCCGATGCCGACGGCGAAGATCCCGCGCGCATGTTCGCAAAG
Source organism: uncultured Hyphomicrobiaceae bacterium (assembly GCA_964500805.1). GTDB lineage: Bacteria > Pseudomonadota > Alphaproteobacteria > Rhizobiales > Hyphomicrobiaceae. The sequence continues at coordinate 6,772 of CAZCQH010000018.1, read as the reverse complement.
GCCGCCTGGGTCTTCAATATCGACCAAGTCGACATGCCGGCAGAACTCCGCGCCACGCTGGTGCCCGCAGCTGCACCCCGCCGCGATCTGACCGAGCGGCTGGCGCATGTCGATGCCTTCATCGTCAATACGCGTGCCGAGTTCCGCGAGGGCGGTCAGCGCGCCTTCTACCGGCATCGGGCGAGTGACGGCAGCGGCGACTTCATCCAGATGCCGCCCAGGGAGCTGTTCACCGGCACCGCCACCTCGACGCCGACCGAGAGCTACGAATCCACTAGACTCCACGAGATCGGCCACTGGGGGCATGCGCCTCACCGCCTGGGATTCGACACCGGATCGCGGTTCGGTTCCAACACATATGCTTTTTTTGAACTCGTGGCCGAAATCGGCGCGGCATTCCTCTGCGCCGAGCTCGAGGTCACAAACACGCCACGGCCAGATCATGCTCAGTATTGCAACCACTGGCTCGAGATTCTCAAAGGGGATCAGAAGGCGATCTTCTCCGCCGCCGCGCTCGCGACCCGCACCGTCGATTATCTGATGGGGCTGCAGCCGCGGCCTGCACAGGAGGCTGATCCCGGGCCGGGCCAGCCTGGAGAGGCGAGCTCGCTCCGGACAGCCGCAACCGACAGGCCGGAGGGGCCGGCATGAGCGCCGCGCGCAAGACGGGCGCAAGCAGCAAGCTCGATGTGCAGCGCATCCGCGTCACCGCCAAGGGCTACGACAGCAGCGGCGCCTATTGGGGTACCGGACCAGACGCTTTCATCGTCACCACGGCCGATGGCATCGACGAAGTGACCGTGCGGGCGAAGTCGGCGGCCGAGGCACGCACCAAGGCGGCGGCCGAGCTTGCGCGCCAACCCGGCCAACCGCGTACGAAAGAGCCGCTCGGCGGCAAGGCCCCACGCACCACCCGTCACGAGATCGACTGGAAGCATCCATCGACCGGCGCAGTCATCCGGCTCAGGATCACGCACGCGCGCGACTACCTGGTCGAAGGCACCGACCACGTCGAGGTGGAGAGCATCAAGCCGACGCGCGCGCCACTGCCGATCACCGAGACCGGATACAGCTCGAGCTTCATCGACTGGCGCCAGCTCAAGGAGGCCGGCGGCCCGGTCGGCTTCATCGAGGGCTGGCTTGCGCGCGAGACGCAATCCAAGGACTGGCGCAAACGCGACCTCGCCCAGCGGCAGGGAGATCTGTTCCTGTGGGCGGATGCGCAAGCCGAGGCCATTCGCAAGAAGACCAAGCCGCGCACGCCGAAGTCACGTCCGAGAAAGCACCGCGATCCGGACCGCGCACCCGAATGAAGCTCACCCCGCAGCAGCGCCGAGCCCAAGGCCAGGCCGCCGAAGAACGCTACCGCGCCTGGCTCGATCGCTGCACGCTGCCGCACATCTACGTCGAGCAGTCGCCGCTTACGCTTCCCCAGGCCCTCAAGGGTGACATCAAGCGTCCGGATTTCCTGGTCGGCATTCCGGCGATCGGCACTATCGCCGTCGACGTGAAGGCCAAGTCGATCTACGACGACAGCATCATCATCGATGCCTACGAGCACCGCACGCTTCTGAACTTCGAGACCTTCTTCTCGATGAGCGTCTGGTTCGCCTGCTTCCCGCCGCACGAGCCGCACACGTGCCTGCTGGTGATGAACCGCACGCTCGCCGGCTTGCCCGTCACGAAGCGCAAGGGCGAGGATGCCATCTCGGTGCCGCTGACACTGACCAGGCTTGCCGATGAGCGGCGGGATTTCATGGCGGCGTTGATCGCGGCAATCAGCCTGCGGTGATCGAGTCGAGCGGTGGCCTTGCCGGACAAGACGGCCAGGTTCAAAGTGACGGAGTTCAGCAAGGCGGATCATGAGCAGCAGAAAGAGACGACGCGTGCAGGTCGCCGAAGATGAAGGCCACAAGCCCCCAGTGCGGACAGCGAAGGGCGCTGACGCGGCTGCCCCGGTCCCCGTGCATTCGACGAGATTGCAGCGAGCACTCGAAGCCGTGCGAGAATGGACCAGCGCCACTCGCCGCACGCGAGCCATGATGCACTGAGTTTGACCCCGCCGCCGCGCCGCCGGTTTGGAGAGCTAAGCCTCTGAAACGAATGAGCAGTTGCAGAACGCTCTGGATTAACACCTACCCACCAGTACTCAAGTCCATAACTCTTCAAACGGCCACCGTCGGACACACAGGCCGCCTGATGACGTGCGGCCCGAGCTTCGGCAGCGACTGCGCTGCGCGCAATTACCGCCTGCACGATCTCAGCCGCACCGCCGCCACCGGCATGGCCAAACTCGGGCCGCACGTCATCGAGTGCCCCCCAACCACGCGTCCGGCACCTTCGCCGGCGTCGCCGGAATCTACAATCGATTCTGGCATCTTGACGAAATGCGCTGCACTTTGCAGATGAGGGGCCAAAGTCACTGAAAATAGGCATTGACAGCGCCCCAATAAGAGCAGACGGTTCGCGATTGATCGCTTAATTAGTGATCGATAGGCCTCGCCCAGGAAGTTGGTACGCCACTCCTTAGCCCAGCCAAGGCCCGGCCCGGCCCGTCTATTCCTGATCTCCTGCATCTGGACGCCTGTAGTCCGCGAGCGCTCGCGGAGAACTTTGACCATTGCCGTGGGTAAGACGCATCGGTCCTACGCGTCCGACGGATAGAATATCGACCTCACAGAGCACGGCCGGTCCGGTGAACCCCTGTGAAGGCCTTGTTACCAATACACTCATCGTGAATGTGTAAACTTGAGATTGGAGAAATACTGTGAAGACACATGCCCATCTTTCACTGGCTCTTGCCATCGCCGTGATGCTTGGAGCATCAGCCGCCCCGCCCGTTGAGGCAAAGACGTTTTGGGATCAGTTGAACGAGAGCGCCCCCAGATCAATCTTTGATGATCTTCGCGACACGGCGCCGTTGCAGGCGCCCGAGAAGGATATTGTAGGCGAGTAACCTCGACAGCAGCCGATCGCCATGATGCAGAAATCAGGGCGGTCGGCGATATGTGACAGCACTATTTGTAAGGTCGAGAAGGGTCCCACTGGATCGCCCGACAGACCTTGAAATGCGCAAAATCGGCAGCCGTTGCTTTTAAATCAAAATCGGCAGCCGTTGCTTTTAAATGTCGATCCTGCGTCAACATCAATATAGATATAATGGGAAATGACAATGCTAAATCTGGCAAGCGACATATTTGGCTCATTTACGACGTCAGCCATAGTTCGTTTTATACATATAGCCGCAACGGCTTTTTCTTTCTGCTTCCTTACGCTTGTTATCCTGGGGGCAATATTCTAGCTGGAAAGACGAGCCATAGGTTCATCAAAAGAGGCCTACAACAAGCGAGGCGCGAATGTTGGAATACACTGTCTATGTATCGCCGATCGCCGAGAGAAAATGGCAGGTGACTGGTGGCAAGGAAGGTGCGCGCCTTTTTAACATTCGCGAGCACGCATTGGCATTCGGGCGCGCCCTCGCCTATTCAACCAGATCAGAACTCATCGTGATCGATGAGAACGGGTCCGAAGTGCTCCAAACGAGAGCCAGCATGACCTACCCTTTTGACCTCCACTAGCCCGGCTTTCGACCGGCTTCCTCCCATCCTCAGTGATTGATGTGGTAGTCGTTTGACCAGCAACGTTGTGAGGGTGGGGCTGGTTATCAGTTGATCGCATGCCCATATGAATGACATGGAACATTTTGATCTTGAAGCGCCAGCCGATGTGTTCGTCGGCGCTGGCCGCAAGAATGCGCGAGAGCCCATAGCGTACCGAAGGTTCAAGACCGGCGCGGAGGCCATCAGGCACGTCATCGAGTCGGTCGAGCCAGCTTCCCTACCCGGAGCTGTCATCGAGACGGACGAGACGCGCCTTGAGGCTGCTGACATCAGGGCAATCTACGAGAGCACCGACTTTCCTCTGGCGCGCCGCGTGAACAAGGCCCGCATCTCGGGTTGAGGGCATATGCGCATCAATCGGTGCGAGGCTCGTACTCATTGCATCGGATGCGCATGCCGGAGCGGCAATATTCGACGTCTACAGCAGGGCGAGACGATGATGGAGCGAACGACAATCACAACCGTCGTATTCGAGCACCCGTTCATGTTGGGCACCGGCGAGGGGCCATTTCCAGCCGGGTCTTACGTCGTCGAGACCGAAGAGGAGTTGATACCGGGGCTCTCTTTCCAGGCCTATCGCCGCATTCGGACGACCATGAACGTGCCGATTGCACGCGGAATCCACAGGGCGCTGCAAGCCCTGGTCATCGACCCGAAGGAGTTAGAAAAGGCGCTCCAGCTGGATGTGGCGTCTACCAGAACCACGAAGTGACACCAGCCGGGCTCTTGGTCGTCCAGCGAGTGCATCAAGCGCTCGGCTCTCTGGGGCGACGGCTCTCCACGTGACGGACCACTCCATCGAGAATCGAGGCAAGAGCCTCCTGCGTCTCGTACGGGAGTCGTGCCGCCATGGCCGGGTCGAGGTCTGGAAGCCGGGCTGTATCGAGGCACGCGCTTTGCCTGGCGGAAAAATCCCGGACCGCATCGGGATCGTTGTTGAACGCAAGCCGAAGCAGGTTCTCAATAAGAACCTCGTGCGCCCGGAGTCGGGCGAGCATCTTGAGCTCGAGCTCTGTCGCCATTGCAGCCTCCAATTCTTCAACTCTGCCGATCACGAAACCATGAACCCGATCTTGCGGAGGCGCGCGAACAACGAGAAGAGGGACGCGCCCAGGATCGCGGGATAGGCGCCATCAACGTGCTCAAAGAGTTGGAGGCCGATGCCGTCGAGCTCGCAGGCGCTCGGGGAGCCGACGGCTTGCGGGCCGGCCGCGGCAAGGTATCGGCCGATGAACTGGGCCGACAGCGGACGCATCGTCAGGTGCGCCGTGTCGACATTGGTCCAGGTGATCTGCCCCTCCTCGGCGAGTGCGATGGCCGAGTGCAGCTGATGTGTCCTACCTTGAAGCTCGAGCAGAAGATCGCGAGCGGCGTCGAGAGTTCTAGGTGCTTCCCGCACCTTGCCGTCAAGCGAGACGATCTGCTGGGCACCAATCACAAGTGCGTCGGGAAACCGCGCCACGGCGCCGTCAATTTTCGTGCGCACATGCAGCTCGGCGATGTCGGCGGGATCGGGCTCGGGCATCGACCGAAGCACCGCCCGGAGCGTGTTCATCTCCTCGTGGTCAGTCGGAGCTACGATCACCTTCAGACCGGAAGCCTCCAACAGTCGCCGCAAGGTCCCTGACGTGGACGCGAGCACGAGCTCACGGTCGAGCGCTCCGGGAATGCGGTTTGAGCTGAACTCGCGCAGGGCGTCTGAGTTGGGCGCCGATGCGAATGTGTGGACGGTCATTCCGAGTCTCCGGCGTCATCCTTGTGCTCGTGAAGGAATCGCGCGACCCGCCTTTTCAGCCGTGCGACTTCCAGGGGTGCAGTGACGTCGAAGGAATGCTCGAACAGCTCGCGCTGAATGCGTGTCGGTAATCCATTCCATTGCGAGAGCACGGCCGCGCCGAGGCACTGGAGGACTAGTGCATCGTCCTCTGTCAGGAGAGCAGCCTGTGATTCGCACCTCTCGTTCGCTGGTGTACCGATGGCGCCCCCGTCCGTCTCCCACCTGTCAAGGCCGATAACATGGGAGGCGCAGGAACGCTCAATGCTGTGTGCTGAAGTGGGCATGCCCAATATATGGGGATCACGCGTGCGGAATCCCACTCTCGCGATTCTCGCCTAATGTATGCGGCGTGCTCCGATCACAATGAGGACCTCATGCTGGCAGCATGTGCCTGGACAGCACCTTCCGGATGCAGATCGGACTGGAGCTCTGCCACGCCGGCTTCGGTCGTGATCATCAGGCCGGCGATCGAGGCCGCATCCTGCAACGCCACGCGCACGACCTTGGCCGGGTCGATGATACCGTGCTCGATCATGTCGCAGTATTGGTTCGCTTGCGCGTCGTAGCCGAACGCGCCCGAGCGCTCGTCCATGACCCGGCCGACAACGATGGAGCCTTCGACGCCGGCATTCTCCGAGATCTGGCGGATGGGCGATTGCAGTGCCCTGCGGATGATATTGATCCCGGCGTCCTGATCGGCGTTGTCGCCCTTGATCGTAATCGCCTTGGTCGATTTCAGCAGCATGACGCCGCCACCGGGCACGATGCCTTCCTCGACCGCTGCACGGGTCGCGTTCAGCGCATCATCCATGCGGTCCTTGCGCTCCTTCACCTCGACCTCCGTGGCGCCGCCGACCTTGATCACGGCAACGCCGCCGGACAGTTTCGCGAGGCGCTCCTGCAGCTTTTCCTTGTCGTAGTCGGACGTCGTGTCCTCGATCTGTGCCTTGATCTGCGAGACGCGTGCCTCGATGTCCTTCTTCTTACCCGCGCCGTCGATGATGGTGGTGTGCTCCTTGGCGATGACAATGCGCTTCGCCCTGCCCAGCATAGCCAGCGTCACGGTGTCGAGCTTGATTCCGAGATCCTCTGCGATCACTTGACCACCGGTCAGGGTCGCGACATCCTCGAGCAAGGACTTGCGGCGATCGCCGAAGCCGGGTGCCTTGACCGCTGCCACCTTCAGCCCGCCGCGAAGCTTGTTGACCACGAGAGTAGCCAGCGACTCTCCATCGACATCTTCGGCAATGACAAGCAGCGGCTTGCCCGACTGGGCGACGGCCTCGAGCAGCGGCAGCATCGACAGCAATCCCGGGAGTTTCTTCTCGTGGATCAGAATGTATGGCTCCTCCATCTCCACCGTCATCTTGTCGAC